>JAFZUY010000012.1 GCA_017618075.1 Lachnospiraceae bacterium | reverse complement strand
CCCCGAATGTTAGACAAAAACATTCGGGGTGCAGTTCAGATATTCCAAGGTGCTTTTATGATTTTTTCTTATAAATCTTTGCAGAAGAAATATTTAGACAATTTCGGGTTTTTATCCTCTCTGACGTATTCAAGCGAATAGCCGAGTTTTTCATAAAATTTAGGAGCCTTTTTGCAACTTTCAAAGTGTTTTTATTGCTTCATTCATGCTTCCGGTTCTGTAACCTGTTAAGTCCATTGTTACATAGGTAAATCCGAAAGACTTAAAAGATGCAACAATTCGATTGCGAACTTCCCCGCTTATCAGTTTTTCAAATTCCTCAGGCATTATTTCGATTCTGGCCATTGTACCGTGAATACGAACGCGCACCTGACGGAAACCAAGATCCAGCAGCAACTGTTCTGCCTTATCGACCATTGCTAGTTTTTCTTTTGATATCGTTTCTCCGTATACGAACCTTGAAGAGAGGCAGGCAAAGGACTGTTTATCCCATGTCGGGAGCCCAAGATATTTAGATAATGCTCTGATATCATCTTTGGTAAAGCCTATACTTTGAAGGGGACTCTTAATGCCGAGTTCTGCAACAGCCTGAAGACCCGGACGATAGTCTCCGTTATCATCCAGATTGGAGCCTTCCAGGATTGCATTGATTCCTTCTTTCTCCGCAATTTTTATAATCTTTTCAAACAATTCGTGCTTGCAGATATAACATCTGTTCACGGGATTTTGTGAAAACCCTTCGATATCCAGTTCCTCGGATTCAAAGATAATATGACGTATTTTATAAGCCTCGCAGAATGCCTTTGCCTCATTTAATTCTCTCTCGGGAAAGGAGCATGATTTGGCCGAAACGGCAATTGCTTTGGCTCCAAGCGCTTCTTTTGCCGCATATAAAACAAATGTTGAATCCACTCCGCTTGAAAATGCAACCGCTGCACTTCCAAAGTCCTTAATCATATTTTTTAAATCATCATACTTTTTTAACTGTTCAGCTGTTACATCTTTTACGTTTATTTCCAATGTCATTTCCTTTCGTATGCTTTTGTTAAATCCTTTATTACTTCTCCTGCAATTATCAGGCCCGCAACCGAAGGCACAAAGGCTGTGCTGCCGGGAATATCTCTTCTGTCTGTGCAATGGCGTTTTGTATCAGGCGGACAGATACAGTTGGTTCGGCAGCTTATTGCCATATCCTCAACAGGTTTGATTGGTTTCTCCTCTGAATATACAACCTTAAGTTTTTTAACGCCTCTTCTTTTCAGTTCGTATCTCATTACTCTTGCAAGAGGGTCCATTTTCGTTTTATAAATATCAGCGACACGAAACATGGTGGGGTCAAGTTTATTGCCCGCGCCCATTGCACTGATAATCGGAACATTCAATTTTTGGCACTGCATTACAAGCTCAATTTTTGCCGTAACCGTATCAATGGCATCAACAACATAATCGTATTGGTCAAACGGAAAACCCGAAGCGTTTTCTGGAAGAAAAAAACACTGATACGTATTCACTTCTGCGTGGGGATTTATATCAAAAATGCGCTCTTTCATAACATCCGTCTTGTATTTTCCGACAGTTTTTCTGGTAGCTATAATCTGCCTGTTAATATTGGTTAAGCAGACTTTGTCTTCATCTATCAGATCAAACGCGCCGACTCCGCTTCGAGCCAGAGCTTCGCAAACATATCCGCCGACACCTCCTATTCCGAATACTGCCACTCGGCATTCGGACAAATGCTCCATTGCTTCCTTGCCAAATAATAATTCAGTTCTTGAAAATTGGTTTAACATTTTATTCCATCCGTTTCAAAATTTTTATCGCTAATATAATATAACATTTTATTGTTATTCAAAATATTCATATTCATATTCGGTAGTTATATCATAGGTTCCTGCATCTCTTGTAGGATCTGTACAAACCTCGTGCTTCCAGACCGGATAACCGTACTCGTTGTATTTAGCGGATGTTTCATATCCTCTGGAATTCCAGTAATGGGTTAAATTTCCGTAAGCGTCATATTCAAACGTGGTATTAACAGTTTCCTTGCCTTTTTCATTTACGGATACTTTTTTAGACATCTGACCTTTTTCATCATAATAGGTTTTGGTATGTCTTTCGATATTTCCGTCAGGATCATATGAGTACTCATCCGTTATTCCGTAATCTCCGTATTGATTCTCATAAACACCGGATAGTTTTCCCTCGTAATAATATTCTTCCCTGATCATACGTTCTTCGGAATCGTAAAAATACATAACATCATGCCCGTACATGGAATCGGTCATTTTGGTCTTATTACCGGCTGCATCATATTCATATACATATGTTCTGTATACATAGCCTGTTTCGCTGTGTACGGTTTCTTTAGTCAGCAGACCGTCATCATACTCGTAATCCTTAATATCCCAGATGCTGCCGTCATCGTTATAATATATGCGGTTATCCAATAAACCTTTTTTATATTCATATTCTGCTTCAATGTGAAGACTGTTTTCGTCCTCACCCTCATATTCTTTTATGAGGTTTCCGTCTTTGTCATATTCATTCTTCTTATAAGTTGTGCCATTGCCATGAAAAACAATTTCGCTTATCAGTTTTTGATTATCATCAAATATTTTTTCTGACGAGTATCTTAAACTGCCGTTTGCATTATACATTTCATATTTCAATTTATTACCGTATCTGTCGTATTCAGTTATTGTATATTCTCCGGAATCATCTATGGCTTTTTCAATCTTAATCTGCGGCTTATCGGGTGTTATATAAACCCAGTCAACACTTTGCGTATTCTTACCGCATCCGAACGCACATAAAAGACAGGCGAGAATCATAAAATATTTAATTTTCTTCATAACATTTCCTCCTGTTAAATGCACGAAAAAAGCCACATGTTTATGTGGCTTTAATTATACTTTATTTAGTTCTCATTTAAAACAAGTTTTCTTGCATCTTCCTCTGATAAAGGTTTGCCCCAGAGGTATCCCTGAATATAATCACAACCGATTTCTTTTAATGTTTCAAGCTGTTCCTCTTCTTCGACACCTTCGGAAATAACTTCAAATCCCATTACATGTCCTATGGAAATGATTTCCGAAACGTATTGTCTTGATGAATCACTCTTGTTCATTTCATCGATAAAGGATTTATCAATCTTTAAAAGATTTGCAGGAAATCTGTTCAAATAACTGAGTGATGAATAGCCTGTTCCAAAATCATCGATAGCTATCATAAGACCCATATTCTTAAGCTCATCTATTCGCTGCAAAGCCTTATCGGAATCAATCATAATGGACTCGGTAATTTCAACCTCAAGCCTTTCTGCAGGTATATCATAACTTTCCATCATATTCTTAATCTCATCCAGAAAATCGCTCTTCATAAGATGTCTGACAGATGCGTTGATACTTAGTGTTATATTCTGATCGGTCTTTTTTATGAGCTCTCCGAAGAACTTTCCGGCTTTCTTAAATACCATTCCGTCAACCAGATCTATAAGTCCGACCTTTTCGGCTACGGGAACAAATTCTCCGGGACTTACATTATTGCCTTCGCTGTTTTTCATACGCGCAAGTACTTCAAAGCCGCGAAGCTTATGGTTCATATCATACTGAGGCTGAAGATTGAAATAAACCGTTTCGTTTTCAAGCGCTGTTCTTATAGTGCTTTCAACCTCTAAAAGCTGCTCGTCTTTTAAAAGATCCGAAGTAAATTTAAGTACATGCTCACTGCTGTTTGCCTTTTTAATCTGATACATGGCTGCGTTTGCATGTGATATCAAAGTATCTGCATTATCAGCATCCTTTGGATATTCGGCATAACCAAAACCGCCGGTTACAAAGAGATCGTATCCTTCCAGAGTCATCTTCTCTCCGAGAGCTTCAGAATAGCAGTCGATAATGGTTCTTAACTCTTCTTCGCCGTTATAACCGCTTATAACAAGATAAAATTCATCGCCGCTTATTCGTGCTATGTATATGTTCAGACCGGGATCGATATTTTCGGTAACAGTTTTCCAGCGTTTTGTTATTTCTGTAAGAACGCTGTTACCCGCATCAAATCCAAGTGTGTCGTTTATACTCTTAAAATTGTTAAGGTCAACCGAAACAACAGCAAAAGTATCTTTAAAACTTATAAGATTCGAAACATAATCCGTACATGCAAAACGGTTCGGAAGTCCCGTTAATGCATCCGTATAACTCATGTGGTTAAGTTTCTTTAAGACCTTATATCTTGCAATATGCGAAGCAATA
Organism: Lachnospiraceae bacterium; assembly: GCA_017618075.1. Taxonomy (GTDB): domain Bacteria; phylum Bacillota; class Clostridia; order Lachnospirales; family Lachnospiraceae; genus UBA3766. The sequence goes on along the minus strand of JAFZUY010000012.1, from coordinate 158,602 downwards.
AAGAATGTTGCAAGTTCAAGCGTCTCCTTGATACGTTTTGTCTTGTCGGTATCAAAGTTTACCGCCCACATAAATCCGAGCAGTTCGTTGCCCTGACGAAGCGGGAAAAGTACCACACTTTTAACTCCTGCTTCAACAAGTGTTAAATACCATGGATTATTAACATTCTTAACATATTCCATGTCGTCTGCATCTTTTATGATAATGCAGTCGCCCTCATCTCCGATCATTTTTTCCCAGGAGTTTGCAATATCATAAAAGTCTGTAAATGTGGAAACTTTTCTGATGGTACTGCCGGGAACATAGTCCGTTGCCATGATGGAATATCTTTCCTCGTCGTAATTCATCAAAAGCAGTGTACAGCCTTCTGCATCACAAATCTGACGTATTTCGGAAATGACGTTTTTCATTGCATCCTTAAGGTTATCGGCTTTATGCAGATTAATACATGTTTTAAGAACATCGTTTGAAGTCTGAGAAACATTTACGGTATCTAAAATAGAATCCGCATTTGTATTTAATTTGGTTGTGTATGTGCAGTAGCATACATCGCCGTCTTCATATTCAAGAGGCATTGCATAGATATCAAACCAGACATCGATATTGTTTAAATGAGCATAGGTATGCATTTCGGTTTTCTTAACAGCTGCTTTAAAGCAGATATCCTCGAAACTTCTGTTGTGAGGGAAATAATTTGTATAAAGCGAATTCGGTACAAATACGGCTTCATTACCGCCGACCACCTTTTCCGGCTCCTGCTTTATACGCATATCTATCATTTCAATGTATTTGGCGTTTCCGTCAACTATACGGATTTCTCCGTATCCTTCTCCCTGTTTTTTTACGGAAACAACACAAGTGGGCGAATAAAATGCATTCACTATTTCTTTAAAATTCATGCTGACTCCTTAAAATAAATGCTACTTAATCAAAGAACGGCAGAAAGCTTCGAAGTCTTTCTGCTTTCCGTAATCTTCAAAATCAAAGACCTGATACTCGTCTTTATCACCGGTCCAGTAAACAAAAAGATAAGGACCGCTGCTATCCAATGGCATATCGCTTCGTCTTGTAATCTTTCCGTTGGTAATATAAGAAAAGAACTCATCTCTTTCTGCATCGGTAAGATTAACATCACACGATTCCGTAACATCCGCTTCCGTCAAAGGCCAGTGGTCTGCTTCTCTCTTTTCAAAATGGAATATCCATTGTTCATTTTCTTTGTGGAAATAATATCTGAAAAACTGAGGCGGATAGGTTGATTCATCTACGGTATAATAAAACTCGTTAATATCAGCTTGTTTTACTGCACTTCCTACCGTCATTTCTTTCTTTCCGCAGCCTGCAAAAAGTAATCCGATCATAATACAAATAAGAATTCCTTTACATTTTTTCATCTGAAAAACCATCCCTTTTTTATCCCGCGGGATATATTCCTTATTACTTATCGTCAGAATCAGTGTCTGTCATTATACTCATAAAACATTTCGTCAAGTAATTTATCAACTCCGGACTTATCTCCGAACGCAGCCTTTATAAAAGTGCCCGCGTTCTCTACTAAAAGTTTAAAGTATAGCCAGTCGCCGAGATCATCGTATTTTCTTGTTGAATTAATCAACACATTCTTTTTAAGTGTGGTGTATTTCTTGCCATTTTTCTTACCGTACTGTTTTAAAAGTTTGGCCGTGGCAACATCCTCCATAGCTTTTTTATCAACGAATCCGCCTATTGCATCAAAGGTTTCTTTCTTAGCCCAGAAGATTCCGCTGTAAAGGCCTGTTATCATAAAAGAAACGCGGCATAAAATATCGTTGCACCAAAGCGGGAATGAATATCTTTCAAACCTGATTGGTGCACCGCCGCCTATATATCTGCCGCTCTTCAAGAGTCTGTAAATCTCGTTTAATGTGCCGGGAGTCATTCTGTTATCGGCATCAATTGTAACTATTATCTTACCATTTGCAGCATCAATTCCTGCGTTTCTGACCTTTGCAATGCATCTGTCCTCGTTAAAAAGAACTCTTGCTCCGTTCTCTTTTGCTATTTGGGCAGTCTTGTCAGTGCAGCGGTTGCAGACAACGATAATCTCAGTATTGCCTTTAAAACGTTCAGCAGCTTTCTTAATCGAATGAATGCAGCGTCTAATGTATTTTTCTTCGTTATGTGCGGGAATAATTACAGAAATATGAGTTTTCATATGCCTATTCTTCTTTATTTTTCTCTGTCATCTGTTCATATGTAATGCCGTACTTTTCGGCAATTGTATGCGCGTAAGAACATGAATCGGGCTCGGCTCTTTTAAGAAGGAATGTGTTCTGATCATCCTTTCTTTCCATAACGATGCTAATAATATCGCCCTCACCGTCCCATTTGTTCATTTCGGGAATATCTGAAGCCAGTTCATGAAGATGCGTGTTAAAAATCGCATATGTGCCTTTTTCTTTAAGTACACGTATCAAATCCTTTGACAGATAAACTCCGTCATATGCCGATGTCGTTGAAAAAGTCTCGTTAAAAAGTATCAGTGTGTTATCATCGGAATTGCTGACGATTTCTTTTATGCGGACAGCTTCTTCTCCAAGACGCCCATAGTTAATCGTAAGATTTTCATCAATAGGAAAATGTGTAAGGATATTTGCAAAAGGCAGGCCCGTAAAAGATGAAGCCATTACAAATATTCCGTGTGCTGCCATAAAAGAAGCAAGTCCGATAGCCTGCTCAATAATGGTCTTTCCGCCACGGTTAGGACCTGTAAGAATAAAGATTCTCTCATCCTTGCTAAAAGAAAAATCGTTCTTTACGATATCCTTGGTGCCTTCTATGGCAAGTCTTATATTATACAGACCTTTTACGGTCATTCTCTCATCGTCTTTTATATCCGGGAAACAGATATCATAACCTTTGCCTGCAAGATATCTTCCGAATTTTGCCATTACAAGATAAAAGATTAATCCTTCATGCATCTCCGTAATCGGACGGGTATCAAAGTCCGAATACTGCTCAAGTTTCTTTTTTATATCCGAATAATGCTTCTTTAAATGCTTTTGAATTTTAGGAGCTATGGTAACAAGCAAAGGATCTGTAACTCTGGCGTTTCTGGTTGAAGAATCCGTGGGAGTTATAAGACGCATTGCATTGAGTTTTTCAATCAGAGTGTATTTTGAAACCAGCTTGTAAGGCACAAATTCAATGGCAGAAACTTCTTCAATATCAAGATCCGGAGTAAAGTTTACGCCGATTAGTGCGCCTTTAACGCTTGATAAATCCTCTATCATCTGCTCGATATCAGTCTTTAATTCCGCAAATTCTTTTGAATTGATTGTTTCATCGAGTTCATCGCGAAGTCTGTTAAGGCCCTCGGATTTAACTTCAAATTCATGTAAGATTGCAGAAAGTTCCTCGCTGACTTTCGTATATACTGAAAGTTCTCTAAGATCTTCTAAAAGAGTATAGAGATTAATCTCCGTCTGACGCGATACCTTATAGCTTCCGCTGTAGTTTTTAAGCTTATTTATCGCATGAACGGATTCGCTTAATTTGTCGCAGAGTTCCTTGTTGTCAAAGAGATCTTTTAGGATTTCTACTCTGAAGCGCATGTCTTCGGCCTCAACAGGCATAGCTGAAAGTACCTTTTCGATAACTGCGATATCCTCTTTTATAACACATGCTTCTTCCACAAAATCGGTTATGGCAAGATCTTTAATTGTTTCTTTGGAAAGTATTTGCGTTTTTTTAGAAGAATTCTTTGAAAAAAGAATGTCCATATCATTTATTCCCCCAATTATTCAGTCAGTTCAAAATATTTGTCAGGATACAGAGAAAATATATTTCCTCTCGAGGTTTTCCCCACATAATAAATGCCTTCCCCGATGTATCTTTCATATAAAAGTTTGTCGGTGCTTATTTGCTCACCGTTTTCGGTGTAAAAATAATAATAAACTCTGGTTTCGGTTCTGTAAGAATCCCCGTCTTTGACCGTTTCCTGTTTTTCTATTCTTTCAGCATTAGTTAAAACAATTTCCGTAAAATAATATTTCTCTTCTTCGGGATTAAAAGACTGAAGCCTCGGGACAAGGAATTTAACGGATATTATGAGGAACGAAACTATCATAAACATTGCGCCTATAAAACAGGCGAGCATAATAATAAAATGCGATGAGGACGCGCCCTCTTCCATTCCCTTTAAAATCACGTTAAAAATCATCATTACCACAAATGCAATAATTACTGCCGCGAAGCATGCAAGAAGTGTAACAAAGGTCCTCATACCTTCTTTGGACTTTTCGACATATCTTGAGAAGTCTTCTTCTAAAATCGCATCGGTCAAAACAGTCTTGGAGCCTTCTTTTATCATCTGTTCATAGCGGGCTCTCTCAACCTTTTCATCCTTATTCTGGTTGATCAGTCCGACAACCATGATTCCGGTCATTATTATGAAAATAAGAATGAAAATTGCGACATATAATTTGTTTACTAGATTTTTAGTCATTTTAATTCCCCTTAAACATGATTATTTTCTGATACATCCGCTATTTATTGTACCATATTTCAGTGTAAATTTCGCATACTTTTCGTAAAATCGTTTCTTGACATATGCAAACATTTGTTCGATAATGTTCTTATGGAAGAAAGAAGTTACATTGCCATAGATTTAAAGAGCTTTTATGCTTCGGTTGAATGTGCGGAAAGGCAGCTCGATCCTTTAAAAACCAATCTGGTTGTGGCCGATACATCAAGAACGGAAAAGACCATTTGTCTTGCGGTATCACCCTCTCTTAAGGCTTTCGGAATTCCCGGAAGAGCCAGACTGTTCGAGGTTTTGCAAAAGCTTGAATATGTCAATTCCGAACGTTTAAGTCATGTTAAAGGAAGGAAATTCACTTCCTCTTCTTTTGATGCGGATGAAATTGCAGCCAATCCTGCTTGTAAGATAGATTTTATTGCCGCTCCCCCGAGAATGTCTTTGTATATGAAATACAGTACCGACATTTACAGGATTTATTTAAGATATATTTCTCCCGAAGACATCCATGTTTATTCCTGCGACGAAGTTTTTATGGATGTTACGAATTATCTTAAGTTATACAATCTCACGGCTCATGAGCTCGCTATAAAAATAATAGGCGATGTTTTAAGGGAAACACATATTACAGCGACTGTCGGCATCGGCACCAATCTCTTCCTAAGCAAAATTGCCATGGATATCGTTGCAAAGCATATTCCTGCGGATAAAGACGGTGTAAGAATCGCAGAACTGGATGAGAGAAAATTCAGGGAAATACTCTGGGATCACAAGCCCATTACCGATTTCTGGAGATTCGGTCCCGGAACAGCAAGACGTCTTGAAAGTATGGGCATTTATACACTCGGAGAACTTGCCAGATATTCGGAATACAACGAAGACCGGCTTTATAAGGTATTCGGTATAAATGCGGAACTTATCATCGACCACGCATGGGGCTGGGAACCCTGCACTATTGACTATATCAAACAGTACAGACCTGAGAGCAATTCCATCAGTACCGGTCAGGTTTTAAAAAGACCTTACACACACGAAGAAGGTGCTATTATCGTGCGCGAAATGGCCGATAATCTCTCACTTGATCTCGTATCAAAGGGACTTCTTACAAAACAGATTGTTCTTAATATCGGTTATGAGAATTTTAAGGATATCGAAAGCGTGGAAAAATACGAGGGTGAAGTACGCATGGATTATTACGGCCGTCTCGTTGCAAAGTACGCTCACGGAAGCCGCAATTTAAGCCATACCACTTCTTCTTCAAGACTTATTACAGAGGCTGCCTTAAGTCTGTATGAAGAAATCACTGACCATGAGCTCTGTATAAGGAGACTCAGCATAGCCGCTGAAAATGTCGTCACCGAATATAATTTTGAAGAAACTCACAAAGAAGAACAGCTTTCCTTATTCGTAGATTATGAGAAAAAGGAAAATGAAGAAATAGAACTTAAAAAAGAGAAGGCCCTTCAGCTTGCTTCTTTGGAAATTAAGAGAAAATATGGCAAAAACGCTATCCTTAAGGGCACCAACTTCCTTGAAGGAGCCACTGCCAGGGAAAGAAACGAACAGATCGGAGGTCATAAAGCATGAGCGATTACAGCGATATCATAGATCACCCTCATTATCAGTCCAAAACCAGACCTCATATGTCAATGTACGACAGAGCCGCACAGTTCTCTCCTTTTGCCGCTTTAACCGGCTATGAAGAACAGGTTGAAGATGCAGCAAAAGAAGAAACCGACAGAATGAATTTACTGCCTTACACGGATGATGTATAATATTATCCGTTATGGAAGAGAATAAAAAAACTAAAAAGAAAAAAAAGAGAAATTTATTACAATTTTATACTCCGGCAATAGTATTTTATCCGGCTGCCTTTATCTATTTTGAACTGTTACTGAAAGCTTTGGACAACTACAACACCATTACTTATTCTTCCATCGCTATAACGGTTCTTTTTTCTATTGCGGCAGGTCTTTTATTTGCGTTCGTATTTACGCTTATAAGGCCTGTAATTTTATCGCGCATCCTATCGTCTTTAATCCTTATCTTTTTATATATTGTTTTCTGCGTTGAACACGACTGCAATCAGTTTTACAAAATGTATTACGGCATCACCTATGCCATAGCGATGACAGGTCAGGTAATGGGTGACTTCGCGGGTACGGTATTTGATGTTGCTTTGGAATATGCTTTACAGGAAGCATTGTTCTCCCTACCCTTAATAGTTTATTTTTTCAACCTAAAAAAAATAATCCCGAAAAAGAAATATACTATAAAGCTTATTCCTGTTATTCTGATTCCTTTTATGGTAATTCAGCTTTCTACAGGATTATGGTGCAGAAATTCAGACTTTGCGAATTTTTATACATATGATTTTACGGCATTTACTTTAATACCTCATACGGGTCTTTTAACCGCGTTTCGTCTGGATATACAATATTTGATTGCCGGAACTCCCGAAGCGCCCATTGAAGACGATGAATTCGAACTCTGGACACCGGAGGATGAGACTTTACTCTCAGATACGCAGAATAATCGTGATAATGATAATCAAGACAATAACATCAATTCGTCCGAAAAGACGGAAATTTCAAAATCCTATAATAATCAACCGGATATCATTGCCAATGAAAATAACGTAAGTAACGAATCGGAAACAGAACCCATTGTATACGATTACAATGCTTATATTGATTTCGCTTCATTAATAGAAAATGAGAGTAATCCTACAACCAAAAAAATGCATGAGTACTTCGGTTCGTTGGAACCAACCATGCAAAACGAATATACGGGCTATTTTGAAGGCAAAAACCTTATCTTTATGTCAGTTGAAGCATTCTGTCCGTACGCAATAGACAAAGATTTTACACCAACTCTTTATAAGCTTGCAACCGAAGGATTTGTCTTTAATAACTTTTATCAGCCTTACTGGTCCTTATCCACCACAGGAGGTGAGTTCGCAAATATGACCGGGATTATTCCGGAATGGATTGATTCGGGCAATTCATTTACTGTGTCAGAAGATAAATATATGCCTTACTCTCTCGGTTCACTACTTGGCAACAGAGGATATTCCTGTAAGGCTTTTCACAACAATTCATATGATTATTACGAAAGAGATAAAACACATCCAAATCTCGGATATGATTACAAGGGCATAGGAAACGGTCTGAAACTTGAGCACGATTACTGGCCAAGTTCTGATCTTGAAATGATGGAAGCCACTCTTCCTGATATTATTGCCGAATATAAAGAAACCGGCGTTCCATTCCACACCTATTACATGACCGTCAGCGGTCACTGCAATTACAACTGGGGCGGAAATTATATGTCGAGGAAAAATAAAGATGCTGCTGTTGAAGCATTTCCCGATTCTTCTATGCCTGTTCAGGCTTATATGGCCTGCAATCTCGAATTTGAATATGCATGCAAATATATCTTAGAAGAGCTTGAAAAAGAAGGCATTCTCGAAGATACCGTAATCTGCTTTACCGCAGACCATTATCCTTATGCACTGGCGGAAGGAAATGTGGATTATTACAAAGAACTCTCAGGAATTGATGATTCGCCGAGATCTATTTCAAGATATAAGAACTCACTGATTCTTTACTGTGCTTCCATGGAAGAACCTGTGGTAGTCAATACTCCCTGCTATTCCGTTGATATAGTACCAACACTGGATAATCTTTTTAACATAGAATACGATTCAAGACTTTATTCAGGAAGAGATATTTTTGCGAAAAATTACGAACCGAACGGTATTTCATCATCAATGCCACTTGTAATAATTCCTATCGGCAATAAATACAGTTTCGTTACTGCCGCAGGCGAATACGATGCCGTTACAAAAGAATTCACCCCTAATCCGGTTGTTTATGTGAATGAAAAAGATTATGTAAAAGAAGTCCAGAATATGATTCAGAACAAATGGACTTATGCGAAACTTATGATTACAAACGATTATTACAGAAAAGTATTTACCGAAAAAGAGGACTGAAATCAGCCCTCTTTTTTTCATCAGTGCCCGGCTCGCTAGCGTGCTTGGCTCTGATTTTTCTTAGTCAGTTTTGAAAAAATACCGATTTTATTATCCGATATGAAGAAACCGATTGCTACAAGTGCAATTCCGATTATTGCATAAATGATAATTTCTTTTATCTCAAATTTGCTTTTGTTAAGTAATGTAATGCCTTTAAACCATTCTTTATGATATTCGAGACATACTGAGAACGAATTGTTTAAAAGGTGGAAAAACGCTGTAACAAATATGCTCTTTGAATTATAAATCATATACGACATCAAAAGGCCCATTAACGTAACGTATATGAACTGCAAAAGGTTCATATGATATGCCGCAAAAACAAGTGCGGTAATAACCATAGTTGCAAAAATGGGTAATTTTTTATTCTTAAGAGTACCGTAAAGGAAACCTCTGAACGCAGCCTCTTCAGCTATTGCGGGCATCAATCCGATCACAAGCAGAGCCGGAACGAATCCTGCGCTTGATACAACACCAGAAAGCATATCATTATCACGTGCTATTACAGGAAAAGCATTGTAAAGTACGGATACCAGAACCGTGTTAAATATATAGGATCCGCTCACAAAGAAAAGCACTCCTACCATTTCTTTTATGCCGGGTATTTCAAGTGAAAATACATTCTTCATTTCAGCTCTCATATACCATGCATAAGCCACGGGAACAATGAATATGATTAACTGTGAAAATGCATATCCTATAAAGCCGAATTTAAGTACCACAAATCCTCCGGCGAAATTGGAAATTAAAAACATAAGAGCGAATACCATTATGATATCTCCGACGCCCGGAATCTGGCCTTTTTTCATATTGGCTCTTTTTTCAAATATTCTTACACTTCTTAAGCCTTCTCCGAATAATATATTCTCCGAAGAAAATACCCTGGTCATAATGTAAATCGCAACCGTTGTATGAATAATCGTAGCTGCGAATACAGTTATAACAAGCGGAAGGTTAAAGTTAAGCATAAAGAGTTCTTTTATGAGAAGGGATACATTTAAAATCGGTACCAATGCCAGCCCGAAATTAAGCTTAACTCCGGGTAAAACGGACATTCCTGCGCCTGTCATAAGTATTAACATTAAGGGCGTTGTAAGGTTGTTCGCTTCTTTTACGCTTTTAGCCATAAAATCAACGCATAAGCATACTGATGAAACGAACATCGTAAAAAGAACAAGCAATACTGCCATTATAAGAATCGAAGGAATAAACTGGGTGAATTTAAAATCTCCGACGAATGTACTTGCAAACGCCATCGAGTTAAATACAAATATTCCCATCAAAGCAAACGATAGGATATTTATCGCTACAGAAAACAAAGCGAATATCGTAACCGCAAGGAATTTTGAAATCATCATCTGCGTGTTGCTGATCGGAAGCGTTATAAGCGTCTCTAAAGTGCCTCTCTCCTTTTCACCCACAGAGATATCTATGGCTACGGTAAACGCGCCCATAAGCACGCTTATTATCATCATAAAAGGCATGATATATCCGATCAACATTCCCGTGGTTTCTTCCTTGCTTGAATAATCTACCTTCTCAATTTTGAAGGGATCTTCTTTTAATGTTTCATAATCACTGAATGCTTCTTTTAATCTCTCTTCGATTATTTCATCGCTGTAATCCGTGAATACAATATCAACCATCGAGCGTGCGGTGCTTGATTTGTTGGATGAAGTCAGACTGTAAATTGTGATATCGGGATATTCGCTTTCGTTTGTTTCGGGAACTATTACAACATCGTATTTCTCATCTCTTATGTATCTTTCGTAATTTTCCGAAGAATTGATTTCTTCTACATGAAAATGGTATTCATGTTTTACGAGAGCCTTATCAAGCAAACTGCGTATATTCTGTGTAGTTTCCGCGGTAGTGCTTACGATTGCAACATTATATGTTTTAACCGTGGATTCCTTCATAAGAGACGATGTTAAAAGAAGGGACCCGAGGAAAACCAACGGATATAAAATAAGCGGTACGATAACCATAATAATGATGGTTTTCGTATCCCTGAAAATATCCGTCAGTTCTTTTTTAAGAAGGGTAAAAATGATTCTTTTATTCATCGCTTCCGCCCTCCTTTATAATTAAAGCCTTAAATGTATCGCGCAGATTATCGGTGCCTGTCGCTTCCATCAGTTCGGCAGGTGTACCGTATGCTATTCTCTTGCCCTTATAAATCATAAAAATATGGTCACAAAGGTACTGTGCTTCTTCCATATAGTGCGTGGAATAAAGCACTGTCTTGCCTGCTTCTTTTTCCTTTTTCATGAAATTGACGATAGCGTCGGAACTGATTACGTCGAGACCCAGGGTCGGCTCGTCGAATATATATATTTCGGGCGAATGAATAAGACACCTTGCAATATTTGCCCTCTGTGTCTGGCCCGTTGAAAGCTTTTCTATTCTGTTATCAATGAAATTCTGCATTTCGAGAACTTCTTCGATAAATGCAATTCTTTTTTCAGTTTCTTCCCTACTCATACCGTATACATCAGCCAGTATTTTAAGCATTTCTCTGGTCGAAAAACGGTTGTAAAGTTTGGTGTTGCCTGAAAGATATCCGATGTATTTTTTCTTATCCACGGGATTGTCTATAAGTGTCCCGTCAGTTTTAAAAATCTTAACTTCACCTTCATTCGGAGTCATTAAGGACGCAAGCATTCGAAGAAGTGTTGTTTTGCCTGCACCGTTAGGTCCTAAAATACCTAAGATTTCGCCTTCTTTTGCTTCAAAGGAAACTTCTTTTACGGCATAGAATTCCTCTTTGGTTCTCTTGCCGAAGGACTTTTTTTCGGAATCGGTTTTAATATTCCTTATAAACTTCTTGCTGATATTATCAACCTTAATCATTTAAATTCCCACATTCCACAATAACTTTAAATCAAATTTTAGACAGAAGTTCCACGGGCTTTTCCAAAATTCTTTTAAGCTTAATATGAGGCGGTTCTTTCTTTGAAACAATACCAACTCTTATAAACTTAATACCTGCATTTTTTGCACCGAGACAATCGGTAAAAAGCTGATCGCCAATTGCTGCAACTTCTTCTTTTTTTAGGCCCATTTTCTCAAATGCAGCAAAATAGTTTTTCGCGGAAGGTTTGCCCGATTTATATATGTAATCAATATAGACGTTCTGAATAAAAAGCTTTACGCGGTCTTCATCGTTGTTGCTTAAAATAAAAAGTTTAAAGCCCTTTTCAATCAGGCTTTTTACAAGCACGTCGCTTTGGTCGTTACAGGGTGCATCATGAGCAACAAGCGTATTGTCTATATCAAATATTAATCCTTTTATGCCCTCAGCTATTAAAGCGTCAAAATCAATATCATATACCGATTTTACGTCCATATCGGGCTTAAATTTTTTAAACATATGCTACTCCAGATAAGAACTGTCCAATAGATTCTTTGTATATTCGCTCGAAGGATTGGTAAAGAGAGTTTCGCTCTCTCCCTCTTCCACGAGTTCTCCGTCTTTTAGGATATAAATATAATTACAAATCTCCCTTACCACTTTTATATCGTGTGATATAAAAAGAATTGCAAGATTCTTTCTTTCATTAAGTTTTTTAATAAGCTTAATTACCTGCTTCTGAACTGTCACGTCAAGGGCAGAAACAGGCTCGTCAGCGATTAAAATATCCGGGTTTGATAAAAGAGCCATTGCAATACCTATACGCTGTCTCTGACCGCCTGAGAGTTCGCTTGGATAGTGCTCCAGTACGGTTTCATCAAGCTCAACATCATCAAGAATATTTTTAATGCGTTTCTCGTATTCAAAATACTTTTCGGGGTTTGCGTATTTTATGGTCTCTTTTAAAAGCCATCCGACCTTTTTGGCAGGATTAAGCGATGCATAATTATCCTGGAAAATATAGCCTATCTTTTTACATATAATCTCTCCGCTCTCGGGTGTTAACTGCGCAGAAATACATTTGGCCAGAGTGGATTTTCCGCAACCGCTCTCTCCTAAAAGACCGACAATGCTTCCCTTATTCACATAAAGGCTTACATTTTTTACGCCCTTATCCGACTTCGGATAATAGTATGTTAAATTTTTTACTTCACAAACTTTTTCTGACATATTAAAAAATCAACTGTTTCGTATATTCCTTTGAAGGATTTTCGAAAATATTTTTAACGCTTCCTTCTTCAACCACGAGTCCGTCCTTCATTACCACAACCCTGTCGCAAAGTGCTTTTATGACAGATAAATCGTGTGATATAAAAAGAATCGAAGTGCCGGTCTTTTCATTAAGTTCCTTCAAAACATCTATTATTCTTTTTTGAACCGTTACATCAAGTGCTGTCGTAGGCTCATCACAGATTAAAAGCTTAGGCTTTAACACAAGCGCTGCCGCAATCATAGCACGCTGTCTCTGACCGCCGGATATCTGATGAGGATAGGATTCATAGATTCTCTCTGCATCATCCAAACCTACACTTTTCATAACCTCAATTGCGCGGTTTTTCATGTCTTCTTTGGAAAGGCCTAGTTCCTTTTTTCTGATCCTCATAGCCTCTTCCACCTGAGGTCCGACCTTAAGCACGGGGTTCATCGAATTTAAAGGATCCTGGAAAACAAAACCGATTTCGTTTCCCTGAATCTCCCTGATTTTTTTACGGGGAGAATTAAGAATATCCGTTCCGTCCAAGTCAATTACTCCGGATTTGGTCAAATCCTTGCGGTTTAATAGGCCTGCTATAGCCATAGCGGTCATACTTTTACCCGAGCCCGATTCACCCACAATACCGAGTATTTCGCCGTCTTTTATTGTAAAATCCACGTCCTTTACCGCTACTTCCGGCAAGTCGTGATCAAAAAATTCAATCTTTAAATCTTTTACTGTAAGCATGATGGAAAGATTCTCCGCTTGATAATAATCCTATGCCAAAAAGTAACAAAATGAGTGTTAACGCAGGAAAGAATACCATAAAAGGCGCTTTCCTTATATATCCGCCTCCGTCCGATAAAAGCGTTCCGATTGACGCTAACGGGGGCTGTACTCCGATGCCCAAGAAGCTTAATCCGGCTTCGGCTAAAATACAGTTGTTAAATGCTATAAACACACAGTTTAAAAATGTTTCAGTCACATTGGGAAGTATGTGAACAAACAGAATTCTGGCCGTCGGTATCTTTAACAGCTTGGCCATTTTTACATATTCAAGTTCTCTCTGCTTTTTAAATTCGGAACGCATCATTTTTGCAAAAGAAGGCACTATGGCTATTCCCAAAGCCAGAGTAACCTGCAAATAGCCACTTCCGAAAAGGGATACAAATACAAGGGCTAAAAGAAGCGAGGGGACGGCAAATAAGACATCGATGATACTAGATAAAACTTCATCAACGATGCCTCCGAAATATCCGCATAATGATCCGATTACAGTACCGAAAAAAGTGCCGATGAGCACAGAAAATACGGAAATGGCAACCGAGATACCCATTCCCGTCTGAGTTCTTTTTAAGATATCCCTTCCGAATTCGTCACATCCGAACAAATGTCGAAAAGTGGGACCTGCCAGTTTCAGGTCTTTATTCATCAAATCAAAAGGATTGGGGTTTAAAAAACCTAAAAGCACGAAAACAATCATAAATATTATTATGATGATGCCTACCTTCTTTTGATTGTTGAGCTTAATTTTTTTCATATTCCAATATTGCTTTTGCAAGATTATTCGCACCCTGACCGAGTTTGAGGCTCGCTATATTGGCACGAATCTTCATTCTCTCTTCCTCGTCGGTAAGCTTTTTAACGCCTGCAACGAGATCGCCGTAGAATTTATTGCTCTTATTCACATAATCCCCGCCGTAAGCCATTAAACCTGTGTTTGTAAGGCTCTTTAAAAGCATATTCTGGCTGTAATCGCTCTGGAATACAACCGCGGGTACATTTATGCTTAATATGTCATAGCAAACCGAATCAGCTATCGTAACCGCTATATCGCAGCCCTTTAGTAACTTCGAATAACTTGCAAGATCAGGTTCTACAATTATCTGCGAGGAAGTATTGCTCATCTTAAAAAGAATATCCCTCGTAGTTGCATTCTTTGATGTTACGACACGAAGTCTGACCGAATCATCAATGCAGTCCAAAAGTGAATCAACGATTCCGGGAGCAAGTTCGTGAGAATCGAGTTCACCTGTATATACCATAATGCTGTCGATGTCATGTTTGTCAATTACACGGAATGATCCTAAAAACTCATTTCCGTAAGGCGCATATTCAATACCTAAAAGAAGTTTGGTATTGCCGTTATACTTTGACATGTAATCAATCTTGTCCGCATAAAGATTGTAGTTTATTATGCAGTCAACATCATAAACATCATAAAGATAATCCTCTATGAGAATTACCTTACACACTTCCTTTAATGAATTAAATGCGGTATTGGAAACATCATAACTGTCGACTACGCAGACTTTCGCGTTCTTTTCGGAAATAATATCCTTTAGACAATTGATTGCTTTTTCGCTGCCGAGAGTCATCGAAGGAACCGTTTCAAATTCCATAAAATTACTTTCGATTAACGAAGTATCCGAATCTTCTCTTGTCACAAAAAGCACACTGCCCCCCAGCAGTCTGATTGCTTTTGCAATAGCGACGCATCTTTTCATATGACCTTTGCCGATCATAGAATTGGCATCTACCCTGAAAACTACCATATGTACACCCCAATGCCTTAAATAGGCTTATATCAAATCCTTACCCTCGGATCTAAACACACATGAATAATATCAGTTATAAAACTTATAAGCATAATAAAGAGCGCTATCATCATGACTTCAGCCTCAACTACAGGAAAATCCCTGGTCGAAATTGAACTTATTAACATCTGTCCGAGTCCCGGTATTGAAAATACCTGCTCTATTACTATGCCTGAACAGATCATGTCTGCAGCTATCATACCGATAAATGTTATCGTCGGCATTATCGCATTTTTAAGAACATGTCTGTATAAAAGACCTGTTGTGTTGTTTCCTCTCGCATATGCGGTTAACGCATAATCCTTAGTGGCTTCTTCAAGGATATTGCCTTTTAAAAGCCTTATGCACATTGCAATCTTAGGTATCGCAAGCGCGAATGCGGGAAAAATCAGGAAGTATAAGAATTTCCCAAAATTCACATTAAAGGAAACATATCCGCCCGGCTTAAACCATCTTAAAACTATTCCGAAAAAGAAAGTTATAAGAAGTCCCAAAACAAACGATGGAACCGACATTGATGCCTGGTTGAGCGGACTGATTATTTTATCCGATAAACCGCCTGTATGTTTTGCAACATATATGCCAAGCGGGAATGATATTACTACCACAAAAAAGAGAGCCAGCAGTGATAAAAAGAAATTAATTACGAGCTTTTCTTTTAGGAGGGAGAAAACCGACACGCCGTAAGTATAGGATTTTCCGAAATCCAGTGTAAATATGCCGCCTACAAATTTAAGATATCTTACAATAAACGGCTGATCCAGTCCGTACTGAATCCTTAACGACTCTACCAGTTCGGGTGTTGCTCTGGTACCGAGCTTGTCCAATACAGGATTGCCCGGCACCAGTTCAAAAATCAAAAATATTACAAAACTTGTAATAATCAGGGTAATAATCAGTCTGATTAACTTTTTGATTATATATTTACCCATTAATTACTGTACCGCCTTAATCTTTGTTAAATCGAGCACATAAAGAGGATAGAATGAATATCCTTCAAATTTTTTGTTTAATGCGACAAAATCAGGAAGGTCCTGAATGTATACGTTGGCTGCATCCGAATTTAAGATTTCGGCACATTCCTTGTAATACTTTGTCGCTGTTTCATCATCAGCGCTGCTTACAGCGTTCTTAAATGCCTCGTCATAAGCCGCATTGCTGTAATTCGTAAAGTTGTCCGATGCATCAGACGTAAATCTTGAAAGAAGTGCATTAGCAGATAAATTGGCCGCATCTACACCGATTACCGTAGCATCGTATTTTCTTCCGAAATATACATCATTCAACCAGGTCTCCCAGTCAACTTCTTTTATCTCGGCATTAATTCCTATCTGAGCCAGCTGATTCTTTAATACAAGTGCTGTATCAACATGCTGGTCATAGTTTGAAGGAACCGTGATGGTCATGTCAAATCCGTTCGGATATGCACTTTTTGCCATCAGTTCTTTTGCCGTATCAAGATTGGGATTGTATACTTCGGTAAGTTCTTTGTCAAAGTATTTGCCAAAGTTCGGATAAATACTGGTTCCTACCTTGGAGCCGCTTCCGTCAGAAACATAATCCATAATCTCGTTTACATCTACGGCATAGTTCATTGCCTTTCTTACATTAACATCGTTGAAAGGCTCAAACTCATGGTTAAGATACAAAGCCTGTACAAGGTTCATTGTACCTTCATAAATCGTAAAGGTCTGCGGATCGAGTTGCATTTTCTGACCCTTGGTAAGGTGAATGCACATATCGATTGTACCGCCTTCGAGTTCCATCGCAATGGTATCGGCGTTGGTGCAAATCTTAAAAGTTACATTCTTTACGTTTCCGCCCTCTCCCCAGTATGAATCGAATCTTTCAAATACGACATTCTGAAGGGGACTTCTGGAAACATACTTATAAGGGCCCGTACCGATTGCAACGGTATCGGGTGTTGCATTTCCCTTGGGAATAATAGCAGCTTCAACGCTGGCTAAATATGAAAGAAATGCAGGGTCCGGAGAAGCAAGCTTAATCTCAATTGAATCATCGGAAAGTATATTAACTTCCGAGATATTTGAAAAAGCCGAACTGACAGCTGCGTTTCCGCTTCCGTCCCGTCCGGCAAATTTGTTGATTGAATATTCCAGATCTTCAATCGTAACTGCTTTGCCGTCGTGGAATTTTATTCCTTTTCTTAACTTAAATGTGTAACTTAGTTTGTCCTCTGATACTTCTACACTCTCAGCTACTGCAGGCACGATATTTCCGTCACTATCAGGTTTTACCAATCCCTCGAACACATTGAAGAAGATTTCTTTTGTTCCTGCCGCCACCATCTTGTGGGGGTCAAGACTGTCATCAATGTCCTGAGCGATTCCAATAGTTATAGATTCGGAAGCCTTTGCCTTATCGTCTGTGCACGCACACAGTACAGTAGTCAAAGTGAGTAAGCAAAAAAGAACGAGAGTTTTGATCTTTTTCATTACTCTACCCTTTCTCTATAAAATATTTTATATTACAAAAGGGACCGTTATTAAGCGGTCCCGTTTTGCCTAATTAAGCATTTTCTTTAATTCATCCATGAACGTATTTACATCCTTAAACTCTCTGTAAACGGATGCAAAACGTACGTATGCAACGGGATCCAGATCTTTGAGCTTATCCATAATTAATTCGCCAATTACATCCGAGCCGACTTCCTTGTCTTCATTGCAGAAGATTTCGGTCTCGATTTCATCAACCAAATCTCTTATCTGAGCTGCCGATACAGGTCTCTTATGACATGCTCTTAAGATACCGTCCTCAATTTTCTTTCTGTTATATGCTTCGCGGTTATTGTCTTTCTTTCTGACAATAAGAGGAATGGTTTCTATCTGCTCATATGTGGTAAATCTTTTCTGGCATTCATCGCATACTCTGCGTCGTCTGATTGAGTTCTTGTCTTCAACAGGTCTCGAATCGATAACTCTGGTATTTTCATGATTACAGAATGGACATTTCATGTTTTAGGCTCCTATTATTCTTCTCTGTTTGTTTTCTTTACAAATGTGGGAACTGTAATTTTGCCCTGTTCTCTTGTAACGATGCTTGCGGTGTTCTGTACAGGTTTTCTCACAGGAGTGGGTGAAACCGTTCTTCTCTGCAGAGGTGTTCTCTGTCTGTCAGGATTGTAAGCTGTACGAGCTGAAGCATCGGGAACGATATGCTTTGAAATAATAGGTTCTGAATGAAGTCCTGTAGCAATAACCGTAACGGTACATGAATCCTGTCCGTTGTCTTCGGAAAGGAATCCGCCGAATACATTTGCCTGTGAACCACACTTCTCAAGAAGTCTCTTACCTACGCCGGTAAAGTCTTTGAATTTAACCTTACCCTGAACATAGTAAACAACATCTGAAGCTCCGACGATATCAGTTTCAAGAATCTGATTCTCGATAGCCATGTTGCATGCATCAATACCCTTGTTGTCGCCTGAAGCCTGGCCGATACCGATATAGATGTCGCCCTTGTCTGTCATGGCTTTCTTAAGGTCTGCAAAGTCAAGGTTGAAATCACCCTGTCTGTTGATGATGTCTGTGATGCCTGAAAGTGAATGCTCTAAGATTTCATCGGCTTTCTTCATAGCCATCTTTGCATCCATATCGTCATCTGCAACTTTAAATATATTGTCATTCTTAATGATTATGATTGAGTCTACGCATTCACGAAGTTTTGCAATACCTTCTTCTGCGTATCTTTCACGAACTGCACCCTCGAATGAAAAAGGCTTTGTAACAATACCTACTGTGAGGATACCGAGTTCCTTAGCTATCTGTGCAACAATGGGAGCAGCACCTGTTCCTGTTCCGCCGCCCATACCGCATGTAACGAATACCATGTCGGCACCTGTTAAAGCAGCTTCAAGTTCATCTACACTCTCTTTGGCAGCACCTTCACCGATTGTGGGATCTCCGCCTGCACCTAAGCCCTTTGTAAGTCTCTCACCGATTCCGATGAGCTTGGGAGCTTTGCAACATGCCAAGTCCTGTTTGTCTGTGTTAATACCGATAAATTCAACGCCCTGAACATTATCGTCAATCATTCTGTTGATAGCATTGTTTCCGGCGCCACCTACACCGACTACAATAATACGGGCAACTACATTAAATTCGTTTGGTTTAATCTCAATAGACATAACCTGGGACATTTTTAACTCCTCCTAAACACAATATGAAATATACAATTTATAGATATATTGCCAAATTTACACACATATATTAGTATTTTACAATTTTATGTAAAATAAAGCAAGTTTTTTTAATATTTTTACTCAACAAGAATTATGCCGGGAGTATCCTTGATTTCCGTTGATAAAAGAGGCTCATCTTCGGTATCGATATTGAATACAACATTGGGGTTGTCTTCAGAATATTTTTCCATATGAAGAACTCCTTTTTGGCCCTCTAAGGAAGGCAGAATTTTCGGTAATGTCATAAACTGTTCGTTCATGTTTGAACCGTCACCGATGTTTACTCTCACATCGTCAAAGAAAAGCGTGATATTTCTGTTCTCGTCAAAATAAATAGTGTCTGCGATTAAATCGTTTTTATTCAATAGTTTTGTGATATTAAGTATCGAATTAAAGACGTCTTTATTTTCGATGGGAAGAGGCTCATGAAGTGCCAGATGATCAAATGTAAGACCTGTTACAACAGGAACGTTTTCGGTCTTAATCTCAGATATTTCGATAACCTTTCCGTCGTTGTCAAAGTATACGAAATTACCCAGATTCTGGATACAGCCTGCCGTATATTTTTCATACACATGAATCTTTACAGTATTTCTGTCGACGATATTTACATCCATCTGTTCCACGAACGGTACGTCTTTTATGGATTTGTTGTGATATTTTAAGTACACGAAAGCCGTATTTCTGCAAAACTTCGAATCCAATACGTAATTTGTGATTTCATCGGTTGTATAATGTGTCGAACCCTCTACTATTACAGTCTTGACCTTGAAGTTTTCAATGAACGCAAAAATCAGTATCCCGATTGCCATTACAGCGACAAACGGAACAATAAACTTGGTCAGATTGTAATTAAATATCAATCCGATCTTAGAAGTATTTATATCCGGTTTTTTAAGTTTTCTTTTTTTTGCCATTATTTTCTCACTATGGACTTGCCTATATTAAGTACGAGTCCGAGTTCCAGATACATAAATAAAATTGAACTGCCGCCCGACGAAATAAGCGGAAGCGGAATACCCGTATTCGGGAAAAGTCTTGTAACAACGCAGATATTGATAATAACCTGAAGCCCGACGTGGGCAATTACCCCGACGACAATCATTCGTTCCAACAGGTTGTCGGTATTTTGCGCTATCATATACATTCGGAAAATCAGTACAAAATATAAAAGAATTACGATAAGTCCTCCGGCAAATCCGAGTTCTTCGCAGATAAGCGCGAAAATCATATCGTTCTGCGCTTCAGGAAGTTTTTTAATCTTCTGCATACTGTTACCGATGCCCTCGCCCAAGTATCCTCCCGAACCTATGGCATATAAAGCCTGATTGGTCTGGTCTGCGGATGCGGGATAATCTTCGGGATAGAGCCATGCAAGAAGTCTTTTGGCCTGATAAGGATGAATATCGGACTCTTCCTTGCCGTGATTTATGGCAATAAGTCCGGTGAATAAAAGAATTACCGCAATTACCATAGCAGCTGTTATTATCAGACTCTTTTTAAGATTCGGTGCCGCAACAAACATCATGATAAAAAGAATACCGAACATAACGATTGCCGAGGACATGTCGGATGAAAATTCGTAGATAAAGAATGCCGGAATTCCCGCAATGAAAAGGTACAGTAAAATACCTCTTATATACTTAAGGCTCATTCCTGCATTGTAAATAATTATGGCAAAACAGATGATAAGCAGGAATTTTGCAATCTCGGATGGCTGGAAAGAGATATTAAGACCCGGGATTCTGATCCATCTGTAAGCACCGTTTGCCTTAAGTAACCATCCCCCTCCGACAATCGCGGTCTTTTCGTTTTCACCTCCGACATCGGCTCCGACATGTTTCATAATCTCGATGAAAACAAACATACCGCAGGTAACGATATAATATAACATCGGATTTGAAAGAACGCTCATTACAAGCGGGAACTTCTGTTTAAAGCCCTTAACATTTGCCAGAGCAAGAACAAGCATTCCGACTATTCCCAAAACAATATAAATAAGTGTTTTAAAAAGTGTTCTGTCAGAGCTTTTAAGTGTCAGTACGTTAAAGATTGTTTTACTCGCACCCTCTTCAAATGCCAGTGCCGAATATACGAAAACAAGACAAAAAACCGATAAGAAAATCGCGATAAAAATAATTGAAATATCGATTTCCTTTCCGGAAAAAAGTCTCTCTTTTACACTATTCTTTTTTTCTTTTACGTTTTCTTTCATATTCAACTCTTTTATGATTTACATACCAAGCAGTGCGATAAGACAAAGTATAACTGTTACGATTGTAAATACTGTTACAACTTTCTCTTCTGCCCAGCCGCATTTTTCGAAGTGATGATGTATGGGAGTCATCTTAAATATTCTCTTGCCGTGTGTAAGTTTAAAATAACTTACCTGCATGATAACGGAAGCAACTTCTGCTACGTAAACAAAAGCAATGATGACAAGGAATAATGTTAATTTAAGTTCAATGGCACATAAAGCCACAAATCCGCCAATAGCAAGAGCGCCTGTATCTCCCATGAACACTCTTGCGGGATGTGCGTTAAAAAGAAGGAATGAAAGCAAAGCACCCGAGAAAGCCGCAATCGGATAAACAAGTGCGCTTCCCTGCATTCTTGCCGCAAAGAAAAGGAAAATAAGAATTACGATGGTAACCTTTGATACGAGTCCGTCAAGTCCGTCCGTAAAGTTTGCACCGGTATCGGTTCCCAAGATTGCTACAAAGTTAAGGGGTAATACCCACCAGCCGATGTTAAATTCAACACCTTTTATAAAAGGCACCTTTATAGCAGGTGATATGTCCGAGAAAAAGTACAGGAAAACAATGATCGCAACGGTAAAAATAATCTGAAGCCCCATCTTCTGCCAGGGTTTTAAGCCTTCCGATTTTTTTCTTTTAACTTTTAGATAATCATCAAGGAATCCGACAAATCCGAAAAGAATTGCAATAACGCATGGTGCAAATATCTCCTCGTGATCTTTGATAAAGAAAATACAGGGAATCGTAAATGCAATCATTATCATGATTCCGCCCATTGTGGGAGTACCGTTTTTCGCAAGGTGCGATTCGGGTCCTTCATTTCTTACGGTCTGGCCGAATTTAAGTCTTCTTAAAAGAGGCAGGCCCGCAGGTGCCAAAAGAAGCATTATTTCAAATGCTGCCAGAAACATTACGATAATTTTTGTCGTCTCACTCATTACTTTAATTCCTCTTTATTAATTTGCAGGCTCGATGATTTCGCCTGTCATTTCATCCGCTATATCAGTGTTGTCTTCGGGAACATCTTCCTCGATAACAATATTCGATGTATAAATTCCCTTTTCGAGAAGCTCTTCGTATTCCTTTTCCGTAAGGGGCTCGGTCATGGGGATATTAAGGTACGGAAGCACCTCCGTATAAATCTCTCTTGTAAGCTCGCAGGCCTGGTTAACGGCACCCGATGACTGGTCGGGAATATTCGGCCTGTCGATAACCACGTACATTACAAGCTGGGGATCGTCGGCAGGAGCAAAGCTCATAAAAGATACGACATACTGTCCTGCCTGATATCCGCCGACACCCGAAATCTGAGCGGTACCTGTTTTACCGCCGATTCTGTAGCCTGCAGGTCTTGATTTCTTACCTGTACCTTCAGACTCTTCTACAACACCGATACAGTAATCTTTAAGCTTGTCGGAAGTTGACTCCGATACTGTCTGTTTTAAGATTCTGGGCTCTATATTTTTAACTATACATCCGTTCTCATCTACTATTCTGTTTACAACATGGGGCTCATAATACTGTCCGCCGTTAATAAGCGAATTGAAACCGCAGATCATCTGAATCATTGTGGCGTTAAAGCCCTGGCCGAATGATGCGGTTGCAAGCTCTGTCGTATTAAGTGTTTTCTCAGTGAATACCAGACCTTCGGCACTTACTTCACCGGTTAAATCTATGCCTGTTTTAACGCCGTAGAAGTCTTTTGAGTACTCAAGGAATGTCTCTTTTCCGATTTTCTTGCCAAACTGCGTATATGCAGGGTTGCAGGATTTTACGAGACACATTCTTAAATCTCCGCCGCCGCAGCCCCATCTGTGTGAACAGTGAATTGTTCTGTCGAGTACTTCAATCAGACCCGTACAATGAAAGCTGTCCGAAGGAACGAGCTTGCCTGAGTCAAGACCGATGGCTGTGGTGATTGTTTTTGCAACAGAACCCGGCTCGTATGTATCGGAAATACAAAAGTTCTTCCATACACCGTCTCTGACATAGCCCGAGAGATCGTCGTCAAGCTTGTCAAGCTGTTCCTGTGTCAGCATGACAACTTCATCCTTGCCGGTTTCCTCATTTAAAATCTTAAAATACGGAGGCTTGTCTTCCTCAATAAAAATGTTGCTGGATATTCCGTTTACCCATCCTTCCTGAATAGCAAATTTAGACATCAGTTCGTTTATCTGTTTTGTCGAATAATACTTTTCAACGGAAACTTCTCTGGGATTGTTTAAATCATAAAAGGGCCAGCCTGCCATAGCAAGTACATTACCGGTATCGCATTCCATAATGATAACTCCGGTATTGTACGAACCTGAACGGTCACCGTAATCCATGCTGTCGTTGACTTCAATAATTTTTCTCTCCACTATTCTCTGAATGGAAGCATCAACGTTAAGAATAAGCGAATTGCCGTTCTGTGCCGGTACAATCTGTCTTTCAAGATTTGTATAGTCATTGATGTAACCGAACGATCTGCCGTTTACACCTTTTAATTCTTCTTCGTAATACTGCTCGAGACCGTACATTCCGACATTACCGTCGTTAACGTATCCGAGCAAATCGCACGCTAGTGAATTGTTCGGATATATTCTGCTGTACGAATCTTCGAACTGAATACCGTAAATAGGCTTTGTTGTACTGCCCTTTTCTTTTGATGCGGAAATGGCCTCCATAAGAGGTTTTACAGTTTCGGCATCAAGAGCAATCACTTTACCGTTTTCGTCTTTTGAAATTCTCTCGTAAGCATCTTTGGGATTGTTGTAGATAAAATCGACAATTTGCTGTTTGTCGTAACCGAGATACTGATTTAAAGCTTCGGCCGTAGCTTCGATATAGGCAGAGTTGCCCATCTGTTTTGAATAGTCAGTTACCTGCTTTGCATCGAGAACCACGATATACTTTTTGATGTTCGAGGCAAGAACCGTTCCCTTTGCATCATATATGCTTCCTCTTTCGCAGGGGATAATGATATCCGAGGTCTGGCGCTGCGAATAAACCATTCGCTTGTATTCCTCACCTTTGAATGTAACGATGTAGGAAAGACGCAAAACAATTATGACAAAGCAGATTATAAGTAAGAGGAATAATACGCGAATAAGAGCAACCTGCTGGTTACTCTTATTATCTTTATTACCGTATTTTTCAAATTTTCCGAATCCAAACATTCCTTTGAAACTTTTCCATAAAAAAGGAGGAGTTTCTATTATGAATTGTTTGAGATATCTTTTCAGATCTTCCATGTTTTATTCCTAATTGATTACGGAAAGAACTTTTACATAGTCGTTAGCATAATTTTCTGTGTAGGTTACTATCTGGCCTTCCGATGCATAATGCATTCCCAATTTTTCGATTGCTACTTTTCTTATCTCTTCATTGTCGATGGAATTGTTGATTGCAGCATATTCGGCATCGTTGTTTTTCTTTAATGTCTCGTACTGGGACTGAAGAGATGCGATTTTATCTACCGAAGTAGATAAATCACCCTGCAGACTAATATACATCAAAATTGACCCGATGAAAAGACCTATACACACAATATAGAATAAAGACATGAGTAATTTGCCCGATATGTTGTGTTTTTTTATTTCTTTGGGCAAAATTTCGAGATTTCTTTTTACTTTTTCCTTGGGGTTGGTTTTAACTGCCAAATTGGAGTTAGTGTATAATGTGGTGTTTCTTCTTTTTAATCCTTTGAATTCCAAACTCTGTTCCATTCCATCTTCCCTCATTCACTTATTTTTTCAAAAATTCTTAGTTTAGCCGACTGGCTTCTTGAGTTTTCTTCAAGTTCTTCTTCCGATGCAGTAATCGGTTTTCTCGTAATTATTTTTCCTTTAGGTTTTCTTCCGCATGTACATACCGGAAAACTCGGAGGGCATATACAAGGATTCTCGTTCGTTTTGAAATTGTTTTTTACCGCTCTGTCTTCGAGTGAATGAAATGTTATGATACAGAGCCTTCCTTCATCGTTTAAGCATTCAATCATGTCATCCAGTGTATTTTCGAGCACTTCCAGTTCCCTGTTGCATTCAATTCTTATTGCCTGGAATGTTCTCTTGGAAGGATGACCGCCTTTCTCTCGCATTTTCGCGGGAATCGCGGCTTTTATGATTTCGTTTAGTTCAAATGTTGTTTTTACAGGTGCCTCGCTTCTTCTTTGACAGATGTGCTTGGCTATGTTCTTGGCGAATTTTTCTTCGCCGTAATCTCTTATTACTTTGAAAAGCTTGTCTTCCGAATACTCATTGACGATTTCGTAAGCACTGATTTCGCTCTCTTTGTTCATTCTCATATCGAGCGGTGCATCGAATCTGTAGGAAAAGCCTCTCTCCGGTGTATCGAACTGGTAGGAACTTACTCCGAGATCAGCAAGTATTCCGTCAACCTTTTCTATTCCTTCGTTCCTTAGTATTTCTTTTATGTTTTCAAAATTCGAATGGACGTATGTTACATTGTCGAAATCTTTAAGTCTTTCCTTTGCCGCTTCAAGTGCTTCCGCGTCCTGATCGATTCCGATTAATCTGCCTGTCCCTTTAAGTCTTTTAAGAATTTCTGTCGAATGTCCCGCACCGCCCAAGGTGCAGTCAACATATATTCCGTTTTCTTTTACGTTCAGTCCGTCAACCGTTTCTTTTAGCATGACGGAATAATGTTTAAATTCCATCCGCGTTTCCTTGCTTAAAAATCTATATCCGCAAGAGCTGCCGAAAGATCAAAGTCATCGATGGATTCATATCTGCTCTTGGACCAAACTTCTATGTATTCGCCCTGGCCTATGAAGAGAACTTCTTTTTCAAGTCCGGCAAATCTTCTTAAGTTCTGCGGAATTGATATTCTGTCCTGATTGTCTACTTCAATAGTTACGGCCGAGCCCTGTAAACGTCTCTTTAAATTTCTGGCGCCTTCATTGGCAACCTTAAGGTTGGCCAACTTTGCTTCAACCTTCTTCCATTCATCCATCGGATAAATCGTAAGGTTGTTGTCGATTCCTTTGGTAAGGATAAAAGAGTTGCCGATGGCCTCACGGAACTTAACAGGGAAGATCACTCTACCCTTGGCATCCATATTATTTTGATATTCTGCCATAAAGCCCATTTTGTTACCCTTTACCGTCGTCTTATCGACCAGCTGCTCACCAATTTGTGACTCTTATCTCACCACTAAATCATCACGAAGTCTCCACTGAGTCACCACTTGTTTTTAGTATAGAAGATTCTTTAAAGTTTTTCAAGGTTTTTTTAAGATTTTTTTAAATTTTTTTTAAGAAAAAAAGGGCCGAAAAGCCCGATTTTACCGTATTGTCCATATCTTGTGCTTTAAAGCGACCTCAAACCCCAATATCGTCAAAAAAATTAAAAAAAGAGGACTGATTTTTCATCAATCCTCTGAATTATTTCTTATATTATTTGAATTTATACATTAAATCTGAAAAGAATCACATCGCCGTCTTTTACGACATACTCTTTTCCTTCAAGTCCCACGAGGCCTTTTTCCTTTGCTGCGGAAAGTGAGCCTTCTTTTATGAGTACTTCATAAGGAACAACTTCGGCTTTGATAAAGCCTCTTTCAAAATCCGTATGAATCTTGCCTGCAGCCTGGGGAGCCTTGGTTCCTTTCTTGATGGTCCATGCACGGCACTCGTCCTCTCCAGCCGTAAGGAAACTGATAAGTCCGAGGAGTGAATAGCTTTCGGTAACAAGCTTATCAAGTCCGGAAGACTTTACTCCGAGTTCCTCGAGGTATTCCTTCTTCTCTTCTTCGTCAAGTTCTGCGAGCTCCTGTTCCATCTGAGCACAAATTACGATTGTACCCGAGCCTTCTTTATTTGCTATTTCGCGAACGCTCTGCACGAATTTATTTGAAGCTCCGTCGTCCGCCATATCGTCTTCAGCTACGTTAGCCGCATAAATGGTGGGCTTTGCGGTAAGAAGGTTATATTCCTTAAATGCTTTGATTAAATCCTCATCATCGGGAACTTCGAACGTTCTTGCCATCTTGCCTTCTTCGAGGTGTGCCTTTACACCTTTAAGCATCTCCTCTTCTTTAGCAAGTGCTTTATCCATTCTTGCGCCCTTTGTAACCTTGGCAAATCTTCTCTCAAGGATTTCAAGATCTGAAAAGATAAGTTCAAGATTAATCGTCTCTATATCACGTGCGGGGTCAACAGAACCTTCAACATGGATAATATTCTCATCTTCGAAGCATCTTACAACATGAACGATTGCATCAACCTCTCTGATGTTTGCAAGAAACTGGTTGCCGAGGCCTTCCCCCTTGCTTGCGCCTTTTACGAGGCCTGCTATATCTACGAATTCGATTACGGCAGGCGTGACTTTCTTTGTGTTGTAAAGTTCGCCTAACTTAACTATTCTCTCATCGGGAACGGTTACGATTCCAATGTTTGGATCAATTGTACAGAACGGGAAATTTGCAGCCTGAGCTCCCGCCTTTGTAAGTGAATTGAATAATGTGGATTTTCCTACGTTAGGTAAACCTACGATTCCTAATTTCATTTTTATAACTCCTTAAATCTCTTGTATGACATGCGAGAAGTATTTTATCACACAGATGCCTTTTCTTCAAACAAATTGTTATTTGTCTGATTTATCACCCGATGACAGAAACTCTTCCTTTGTAATTTCTTTTGTATTATCATAGCCTTTGCCTGTTATGTTGTTATATTCGTAATCCACATCATAATAATGCATTTCACCCGGCTCCTTTTTATTATGACGTAATACAACAATCAGTAAGAAGCCACCGATTAATACAAAGAAAAGAATACCTGCAATTATAAAAGAAACAATCTTCGCCAAGAGCGGAACCGGCAGGAAATAGATTACAAAAGCTGTGGCAATAACTATAACGGATACAACCATTATTAAAATCATGCCAATTTTTTCTCCGGTAGTCACCTCCCACGATCCGTGACCTTCGGCTGCCTTTCCCTGATACTTTTCGTATGCGTTCCCGGCAGAAACACTTTTACCGTCTTTTTCTAAAGAGGTGTAACCGCCTGCACTCCATTTTCTTTTATCACCCATATTAACCCTCACAAATCCATTCAAACAATTAACCGTTTGGTCAATATAATCATCCGTATTTATTGTAGCATTTTTTTGATTCAACTTAAATTTTTTTAAAAAATTTTCAAATGGAACGCTTAAGGAACGCAAATGCCATTCTTTAGGAACTTGACACGTTTAAAATGTGTGTTATCGGTCGACAAACTGGTCTTCCGTAAATACATCTTGGAGGCTACTAGAATTATGTACTTTGACGCAATCGCAAAAATCATTTCCGAACGTACCGGATGTGATGTATCAACTATCAAACCCGAAAGCAAAATCTTCGAACTTGGAATCGACTCTCTCGATACCGTAGAACTTCTGATGAATCTTGAAGACGAAATCGGAATTGAAATCGATCTTGATGAGAAAGTCGACACCATTGACGATCTCGATAAATTTATTCAGAAAAAAACCGCAGCTGCAGGAGCACAGTCATGATCAAATCCGCAGTATGCGACCTGTTGGGTATTAAGTACCCTGTTTTCCAGGGCGGAATGGCATGGATATCCGACGGAAAACTTGCCGCTGCCGTATCCGAAGGCGGCGGACTTGGTATCATAGCCGCAGGAAATGCACCCGGTGAATATGTAAGAGAACAGATTAAAATCGCAAAAGGTCTTACAGATAAACCCATCGGTGTAAACATTATGCTTTTAAGTCCTTTTGCCGACGAAGTGGCCAGAGTCGTTATAGAAGAAAAAGTCGACGTAGTCACAACGGGCGCAGGCAATCCTTCAAAATATATTAAGGAATGGCTCGACGCAGGAATCAAAGTAATCCCTGTTGTCGCATCCGTAGCATTAGCAAAGCTTATGACCAGGCTCGGAGCCTCGGCACTTATAGCTGAGGGCGGTGAAAGCGGCGGACATATCGGAGAACTTACCACAATGGTGCTCGTTCCTCAGATCTGCGACGCCACTGCCCTTCCCGTTATCGCTGCAGGCGGTATAGGAAATGGTCGAGGTGTTGCCGCAGCTTTTATACTCGGTGCATCCGCAGTTCAGATGGGTACCAGATTTTTAAGTGCTTACGAATGCAGCATCCATCCTTCGTATAAAGAAAAAATATTACACGCCAATGATCTTTGCACTATGGTAACAGGCAAAAGACTCGGACATCCGGTAAGAAGTTTACGAACTCCTTTCGCCAGAGATTATTTCAAAGCCGAGTATTCCGATATCTCCGATGAAGAACTTGAAAAATTAGGTGTCGGAGCATTAAGATCAGCCGTTATCGACGGAGACAACGAAAAAGGGTGTTTTCTCGCAGGTCAGATTGCAGCAGTTGTAAATAAAGAACAAAGTGCGGCTGACATCATAAAAGAAGTAATCGAAGAAGCCGAACCCATACTTAAAAAAGCCGGAGAACTGGTGGTATAAACATGAACGAAAAAGCTTTAACAGGTAAGACCGCCATAGTTACCGGCGGTTCAAGAGGCATCGGAAAAGCAGTATCTTTTAAACTCGCTTCATACGGTGCAAATATAGCGGTCATCTACGCAGGAAACGAAGAAGCCGCAAACGAAGTTGTTAAAAAGATAATAAACGAATACAAAGTCGAAGCAAAAGCATATTGTCTGGATGTGTCTGATTTTAATGCCTGCAAGGAAACCGTCACACAGATTAAAAACGATTTCGGGACAATTCATATCCTTGTAAACAACGCAGGTATCACAAGAGACGGTCTTCTTGCAATGATGAAGGAAAACGATTACGACGCAGTCCTTGATACAAATCTTAAGGGCGCTTTCAATATGATAAGACACGTGTCCGGAACATTTATTAAAAACCGCGAAGGATGCATTATAAACATCTCTTCCGTTGCCGGTATCCTAGGCAATCCCGGTCAGTGCAACTACTCTGCTTCCAAAGCAGGTCTTATCGGACTTACCAAATCGGTTGCAAGGGAACTTGCGCCCAAAGGCATCAGATGCAACGCTGTTGCTCCCGGATTTATTGCTACAGCCATGACCGAGAATCAGATTGAAAATCCTCTGCTTGAGAGAATACCCCTTGGCAGAATGGGCAATACCGATGATGTCGCCGAAGCTGTCGAATATCTTGTATTCGCATCATATGTAACAGGCGAAGTCCTTAAGGTCGACGGCGGAATCGCCATGTAATTTTAGGAAAAGAGTAAAAGAAATGAATAAAGAATATAAAAGAGTTGTAATAACGGGAATGGGTGCTATCACTCCCGTAGGAGGTAATGTAAAAGAAACCTGGGAATCTCTAAAAAACGGCAAAAACGGTATCGCACCCGTAACCTTTTTTAACACGGATAATTTAAAGGCATCACTTGCTGCCGAAGTAAAGGATTTTGACCCTTCTAAATTCCTTGATGTAAACGAAGTACTTCGAACAGACAGATATACACAGCTTGCCATGGGCGCAGCCGAAGAAGCCCTAAATGACAGCAACATAAAAGGAAATGTGGACCCCGACAGAATAAGCGTTATTTTAGGAACAGGTATCGGCGGTATTTCCACATTTGAAACAGAACATACGAAATTTTTGGAAAAAGGACCGAGACGTGTATCTCCTCTCTTCGTTCCCATGATGATTTCAAATATGGCCGCAGGAATGATTGCCATAAAATATGACTGCCGCGGTTCGGTTATGCCTGCCGTTACAGCATGCGCTTCAGGGTCAAACGCAATAGGCGAAGCAATGAGACTCATTCGCCACGGATATTCCGATGCGGTTATTACAGGCGGTACTGAAGCCGCTATATGCGCATCTGCCATAGCAGGATTTTCAAATATGCAGGCCCTCTCCACTTCAAGTGATCCGAATGCTGCTTCTCTACCCTTTGATAAAAGAAGAGGCGGTTTCGTAATGGGCGAAGGTTCTGTAGTACTTGTACTTGAAGAATATGAGCACGCTAAGCAAAGAGGCGCAAATATCTATGGTGAAATTTGCGGATACGGTTCAACCTGCGATGCATATCACATTACCGCTCCTCACCCCGAAGCAAGAGGCGGTGCAAAAGCAATGCAGGATGCATTAAGCGAAGCAGATTATAAAGAAGAGGATAAAATATATATCAATGCTCACGGAACAGGAACACCGATGAATGATGTCCTTGAGACGCAGGCAATAAAGCTTGCACTCGGTGAAGAAAAAGCCAAGGCATCATTCGTTAGTTCCACCAAATCAATGACCGGACATATGCTCGGTGCGGCAGGCGCTATTGAAGCGTTGGCCTGCATTATGGCTTTAAAAGAAAATATATTACCACCAACGATCAACTTAAGTGAACCCGATGAAAAGTGCGATTTAAACTATATTCCTAACAAATCCCTTAATTCCGACATAACCCTTGCACTTTCTAACTCACTTGGATTCGGGGGTCATAATGCATGTCTCGCATTCAGAAAGGCCTGAATATGAACAAACTTGAAATAATGCAAATACTGCCACACCGAGACAATATGCTCCTTATCGAAGATTCGGAAAATATTAACGGCACCGCCATCGGACACTATCATGTGCGCGGAGACGAATTTTTTCTTAAGGGACATTTCCCGGGAAATCCTATTGTTCCCGGAGTCATCCTTTGTGAAATGATGGCGCAGAATGCCTGCGTTCTGATGCAGGGAAAAATACCCGAAAACTGCATTCCCGTTTATACCGGACTTAACAATGTGAAATTCCGCTCTCCCGTAAGACCGGGTGATACTGTTGAACTTAACTGCGAGATTACACGTTCAAAGCACCCGTTTTATTTTGGAAAAGGCAGTGCCTCGGTCAACAATAAACTTTGCATGTCAGCCGAATTTTCATTCGCCGTTACAGGAGCATAACAAAAATGAGTATCAGTCAACTTTACTGTCGCGAGATTACTGACGCAAACGGTACTTTAACCGATTTTTTACTTGATTATCCTTTCGATTTTAATTTTGGCTATGATGTTGTGGACCTTCAGGCAAAAACAGAGCCCGACAAAAGAGCTCTTGTTTGGTGCAATGTTGAAGGCGAGGAACACATATTTACCTTTTCGGATATAAAAAAATATTCAAACAAAATGGCAAATGTATTTTTGTCTAACGGTATCAAAAAAGGTTCACGCGTAATGCTTGTTTTAAAAAGACATTACGAGTACTGGTTTGCAATTATCGCACTTCATAAAATAGGCGCACTTGCAATACCCGCATCACATATGCTGACGGTAAGCGATTTTTCATACCGTATCAATACAGCACGGGTGGATGCAATAATTTGCACACCTCAGAATGAAGTACCCGAAAAGATAAAAGAAGCAGCATCAAAGAACGAATCAAATATTAAACTCTTCTGCGTCAAGGAAGACATAGAAGGTTTTATAAATTTATCAAAGCAGACGGAAAAAGCAGGCGATGTATTAAAACGAATTCCTACTCTCGCAAGCGATCCTATGCTGATGTATTTCACATCCGGAACTACCGGCTATCCAAAGGGCGTCATACACAATTACACCTACCCTTTGGCTCATATAATAACTGCCAGATACTGGCAGCAAACCGAGAATAACGGTCTACATTTTACTGTTGCAGAGACAGGATGGGCGAAAGCCTCCTGGGGCAAATTGTATGGACAATGGCTCACAGGCTGCGCCGTAATGGTTTATGATTTCGACAATTTTGAACCCAGACAGCTTAGTAATGTCATAAACAAATACGGTGTTACATCCTTTTGCGCTCCACCCACAGTTTACCGTTATCTCGTTCGTAAAGGGATTCCAAAGATGCCTTCATTAAAGCATGCAACTACGGCCGGAGAAATGCTTTCTCCCGAAGTATTCCGTAAATTCTTCGAAGCGACGGGTCTTACCCTCGCCGAAGGTTACGGCCAGACCGAAACTACTTTACTAATCGCAAACTTTAAGGGAGTCAAAGCAACTGAGGGCTCTATTGGAATCCCCTCTCCTTTGTACAATATCGAGCTTCGTACAAAAGACGGTAAAAACCCGCTTCCCGGAGAGATAGGCGAAGTTGTAATCGTACCCAAAAAGAATTCACCGCGTATAGGAATTTTTTCCGCGTATCTTGATAACGAAAAACAATATGAATACGTCTTCAGAGACGGTGTATACCA
Organism: Lachnospiraceae bacterium; assembly: GCA_017618075.1. Taxonomy (GTDB): domain Bacteria; phylum Bacillota; class Clostridia; order Lachnospirales; family Lachnospiraceae; genus UBA3766. The sequence continues at coordinate 124,740 of JAFZUY010000012.1, read as the reverse complement.
TACGGGCGACGCAGCCTATGTAAATGAGGACGGCGCCTTCTATTTTCACGGCCGTTTCGACGACATCATAAAAACAGGCGGCTTCAGAGTCGGACCTTACGAAGTTGAAAACGTACTGATGGAACATCCTGCCGTTGCTGAATGCAGTGTAATAGGCGTTCCCGATTCTTTACGAGGCCAGGCCATAAAAGCCGTTGTTGTACTTGACCGCGGATACACTCCTTCCGGAAAACTTGAAAAAGATATCAAAGAATTCTGCAATAAAAAACTTGCCGAATACAAATGGATCCGTCTCGTGGAATTCGTAAAAGAAATGCCGAAAACCATCAGCGGAAAAATCGTAAAACCGGCTCTCAGAGGATAAAAATTTTCCTTATGAAAAATGACTGTGAAAGTTGAAAAGAATATTTATCTCTGATAAAATTTTTATGTACGTTTACTTCTAAGTCTTTGCTAAAAGGAAAACAAATGAACAATACACCGAAAAGAGCCGATGACATACTTAATTTTCAAATTAACGGCTTTCATCAATATATCTTCGACGGTACCGCACATTTATCATTTGTGAGTCAGAATTTTGAAAATCTGACCGGTTACAAAGAAGACGAACTCCTTGATGAAAGCAGGGATTTGTACTCTCTTCTTGTTCATCCCGAAGATCTAAAAGTTTATTCCACATTAATCGAAAAAGTAAGCGCTTTTGAAACAACCGAAAGCGCTAAATATCATTTAATAAAAAAAGACGGCAGAATCATTTATGTTTCCGACACTGTTACAAGTGTTAAAGCGGAAAACAACACAACGATTCTTTCGTCTTATTTAACAGACATTTCCGAATTTGAAATCGACAATAAAAACTTACGTTTCTTAGACGAAACCGCTCCCTGCGGATTCCTTAAATATACCTGTGAGAAAAATCCCAGAGTAACATTTGTAAATAAACAGCTCATTGATTTTCTTCGCATTCCTAATGTAGATTCTCCCGAGTTTGATCTGCCTGAAATGTACAAGCAGAACATCTTTCTTTTCATACCGCCCGAAGAAAGAAGACGTTTTTCTTTGTTCTTAAACAGAGTAAATACCGCGGGTAAACCTATAGCCGGCGAAATGTCTCTTTTACGATTGGACGGAACCAGAATTCGTGTATTCGGATGGGTAACAAAACATACCAATGAAGATGGCAGCGAAGAATTCCAGAGTGCTTTTATGGATATAAGCGAACGTTTCGAAAACGATGAAATCGCAGAAGCAAACAGATACATCAAGGCATTGAGCGAAGTATACGACAAAATCTTCGAATTCAATTCGTTGAATAATACTGTTAAATGTCTTTACTGCAACAATTCATCGATGTTCAGACATTTCGAAAATATTTCCATGCCGCTCGATGAAGCACTGACCAAATTTATTACCGATTCGGTGGATAAAGATGATTCCGAAATGGTCAGAATTTTCTTCAATGATTTTAGCAGTAAGAAATTCTTCGAGCCGGATGCAAAACCGCCTACAATAACATACAAGGCAATCTCTTCGGATAATGTTTTAAGACAGTACAACGGTGTCTTTATTAAAGTAACCGAATCCATAGGGTATTTTTGCTGCAGACGTGTGCACGAGAGCAAGGAAATGTCTGATTTAAAGAATCAGAATCTGCAGCTAAAAGAAAAAATGAACGACCTTATCATGAAATTCTCCGACGGAATAGCCGCATTTGAGGTAACACCCGAAGAATACATGAAGCCTTTATACGCGAGTGAAAACGTTTGCGAGTTCTTCGGTTACACAAACGAGGAATGGATTCCTCTGACAAAGAAATACACGCCATGGAAGGACTTTGTTGCTAAAAGTGAAGCAAACAACGAGGACTTTTTAAACTTCCTTAAAAACGGTGAGGCCGAGTTCACATACTTTGACTATAAGGCTGAATGCGAAAAGAAAATCCGTGCGGTATGCACACAAAAAGATACTAATGCAAAGTCGCCAAGATACGTAGTTCTCTACTCCGTGGACGATGATAAAAACAATAAAAAAGAAATACCCGAAAACCGCAATGTATCAATTCGTACTTTCGGATATTTCGATGTATTTGTGGGCGATAAACCCATTGCTTTCAGAAACAAAAAATCCAAGGAACTTCTGGCTCTTCTTATAGACAGAAAAGGCGGTTTTGTAACAAGCGAGGAAGCCATAGGTTTCCTTTGGGAAGACGAGCCTGCCAATACTCTCACACTCTCAAGATACAGGAAAGTTGCGCTTCGTCTTAAGAATACACTCGAAGAATACGGTGTATCGGATATAGTCGAAAGCGTGGACGGCAAAAGACGTATTGTAACCGAAAAGGTTAAATGCGATCTCTTTGATTACCTCTCAGGCAAAGAAGAATACTCGCAGACCTTTAAGGGAAGCTATTTAAACAATTACAGCTGGGCCGAAACAACTCTCGGGGAACTTATGAATTCTTAACCCTTTCACGTATGCTTTCCCAGTCAAAGCATCTTGTGAAATTTTCCCCCGGAAGTTCTGCGTCTTTGTTCCACGGTCTGTCAAATACCATTACTTTGATGTCCGGCAGATGGTTAAAAAACTTAAAAGCCGTGGGCGAGTCTTCGACAGCCACATCAAATTTCATTTTGTAATAATCTTCCAGTTTAAGACTGAAATCAGAATTCTTCATAAAGTTTTCTCTGCCGTATTTATCGAGGCAGTAAAGCTTTACATTTTTAAGTCCGTGTTCGTCAAGCCACTCTCTTGAAGGCTCGAACGAACCGAAAGGACGTCCTGTAATAATCGAGACATTATTTCCTTTTTCAATCCATTCGTTTAATACGGCTACCGCACCCGGCGTTTCTTCAAAGCCCAACAATACTTCGGGTTCGTGTCCTTTTCTAAGCAGTGCGTCATATTGTTCGTCGTCAAGACCAAATGCCATTTGTAGATTAAAATAACGCATTTTTTCATACGGCACATCTATATTAAACATTTCAAGCGCAATGTCTGAAAACGCTCTCGCGGTCTCGCAAAGGCAGTCATCAAAATCAACGTATATATTCATATTTTTCCTCACACAATTATTTCTTCGCCCGAATGAACATATTCAAGCTTATCGGATAAAATATTTTTCATTATTTCAAATGCGGGAATACCCGTGCAATGACAGGTCACAATTCTCGAAGGGTATTTCTTTAATTCTTCCGCAATATCTTTTATCTCTTCGATTTCACTCTCGCTATAATCGCTCTTTTTCATTAGATGAAAACCGCTTATAACCACATCGGGCGCTTCGTTAAACTTACTCTTATAAGCATCAAGAATACTTAATATTCCGTTATGTGCGCAACCTGATAAAAGATATGATTTTCCGTTTTCTCTTACCACCAGAAAATGCTCATGATTAAATTCGTCGCGTTCAAATGAACCGGCTTTTTTTATCAAAAGGTTCTTATTCGTGGAAGGAAGCTTGTGGCTTCTGTTTTTTATGGTAAATATTTCAATTTCTTCGTCTATTTTTGTATCACCGTTTATAATCCTTGCCTTTGAAAGTGAAACGATGTTTTTATCAATTCCGATGTATCTGTATCTTTCAATTGCGCTCTCTCCGTCATCCGCATAATAATCTTCTTTTGCAGATTCCTGGAAATAAATAAGTGCTTTATCGTTTATCTTCGTAAAAGGAATAATACCGCCAGAGTGATCGTAATGTCCGTGGCTTAAAACAACCGTATCAATCTCGGATATATCTATACCGAGCGCCTTGGCGTTTTCAAGCGTATCTGAGGAAGGTCCTGCATCCAACAGCATTTTATGCTTTTCGGTTTCAACATAAAACGAAAGCCCGTGAGCGGATATACATTCTTTATTTCCTTTTGTATCTTCAATAAGATTGATTATTCTCATAAAACATCTCTTTTCTTAAATCACGCATACCATTTTATCATAAAAGAGATTATTTAACATAAAAAAAGACCGCCTTTTTCAAAGCAGCCTTTCTAATATCATTTTATCCAAGCGCCACATCAAGCGCCATCATCAGTATAAATCCTACAGAAAATGTTATTACACCGACGTTGGAATGTTCTCCCGAAGACATCTCGGGAATTAACTCTTCCACAACAACGTATATCATTGCACCAGCCGCAAAGCTTAATAGATAAGGCATTGCAGGCACTATAAACGAAACCGCAAGTATCGTTATAAGCGCTCCTACAGGCTCTACCGCACCCGATAACATACCGGATAAGAATGCTTTGCCTTTATTCTTTCCTTCCGCACAAAGAGGCATAGAAATAATAGCGCCTTCGGGGAAGTTCTGAATTGCTATACCGATTGCAAGAGCAAGTGCTCCGCTTGCGGTAATCGAAGTCTTGCCTGATAAAAGGCCCGCATATACGACACCAACCGCCATTCCTTCGGGAATATTATGAAGCGTAACTGCCAGTACCATCATTGTTGTCTTCTTTAATTTGCTCTTCGGTCCTTCGGCTTTATCCGTATTTAGATGTAAATGAGGTATCACTGAGTCTAATATCAAAAGAAATACTATTCCGAGCGAAAAGCCTATGGCGGACGGAATAAAAGACATACTGCCTAAATTAGATGACTGCTCTATTGCAGGGATTATAAGGCTGAAAAACGAAGCAGCTACCATTACGCCGCTGGCAAAACCTGTAAGGCCCCTTTGAACCTTATCGCTCATTTTGTCTTTCATAAAGAATACGCAGGCAGCTCCTGCAGTCGTTCCGAAGAAAGGTATTGCAAGTCCGAGTATTGTATTTAAATTCATAATCTTTCTCCTCTCCTGATTTATTAAAAGTTAGTTTATACAAACTTTGTTGTCTTTTTATAACCGGCAAATTTCTGCCGGTTATTTTCAACTAACATTATATTCTCAAAGTCAAAAAAGTCAAATCATGAATTTAATCTTTATTCACCTGTTCTTTTATGATAGTCATCAAGTGCGGATTTAATAGCCTCTTCCGCGAGTACGGAACAGTGCATCTTATAATCGGGCAGACCGTCCAAAGCTTCTGCTACCGCCTGGTTGGTTAATTTCATTGCATCCGCAACGGGCTTACCTTTAATAAGCTCTGTAGCCATTGAGCTTGATGCTATTGCGCTGCCGCAGCCGAAGGTCTCGAATTTTACATCTTTTATGATGTCATCTTCAATCTTTAAATACATTTTCATGATGTCGCCACACTTTGCGTTGCCGACTTCACCTATACCGTTAGCGTCCTCTATTACTCCGACATTTCTCGGATTTCTGAAATGATCCATTACCTTTTCACTGTATAAAGCCATTTTGTTTTCCTCCGTTTAAACCAATCTATAAAATGAATTCTCTTTTACCCGAAATCAAATCTCTCCAAACAGGAGAAAAACCTCTTAAGTATTCAACCACTTCTTTGACCGAAGTAATAATTGTCTCAACTTCCTCATCCGTGGTGCTCTCGTCAATCGTAAGTCTTAATGAGCCGTGAGCCACATCATGCACTCTTCCGATGGCAAGAAGTACGTGGCTTGGATCAAGCGAGCCCGATGTACAAGCACTTCCAGATGAAGCAGCGATTCCCTTATCGTCTAAAAGAAGTAAAATCGATTCGCCTTCGATTCCTTCGAAGCAGAAATTAACATTTCCGGGGAGGCGCTTGGTCGCATCGCCGTTTAATGCAGAATGTGAAATCTCGGATATACCCTCGATTAATCTGTCTCTCTTGGCCGTTACAAGCTTTGAATAATTATCAAGATTAGCAACCGCATCCTCTAAAGCTACAGCCATGGCTGCAATGCCGGGAACATTTTCTGTACCTGCTCTCTTGCCCTTTTCCTGAGCTCCGCCTTCGATAAGGTTGAATAATCTGACTCCTTTTCTGACATACAAAAATCCGACACCTTTGGGACCGTGGAATTTGTGTGCAGATGCGGAAAGCATATCGATATTGTCATCAACCACATTTACGGGAATATGTCCGATTGCCTGGACAGCATCCGTATGGAAAGTTACGCCGTGTTTCTTACAGACTTCGCCGATTTCACGAATGGGCTCGATTGTACCGATTTCGTTATTGGCAAACATAATGGTTACAAGGCATGTATCTTCTCTTATTGCATCCTCTACTTCCTTAGGATCTATAAGTCCGTTTTCATGTACGTCAAGAAGTGTGATTTCGAAACCTTCTTTTTTAAGCTTGTTTAATGTATGAAGTACTGCATGGTGTTCAAATGCTGAAGAAATGATGTGTTTCTTCCCTGCTAAAGCGCCTGCCTTTGCCGCACTGTTTATAGCCTGATTGTCAGACTCGCTTCCGCCCGAGGTAAATATAATCTCTTTGGGATTTGCTCCGATAGCGTTTGCAACCTTTACTCTCGCCTCCTCCAAAACTTCCTTGGACTTCTGTCCGAATTCATACAGACTCGAAGGATTGCCGTATGTATCTTTCATAAGCGTAACCATTGTTTCAATGGCCTTATCGCTCATTTTTGTTGTAGCTGCATTATCTGCATAAATCATGTGTGTTTACTCCTTTCGGCAGAACAAAAATGTATTCTTATCTGCCAAAATGAATTTTATTCCTATTCGCCTACTGTGTCAATAGGTTTTTAACTCGTAATAAAAAGCCCTCATCGGACTTTTTATGTATTTATATATTTATTCGGCTGATTTTGCCTTAAATTCCAAGACCTTTTCGGTATATACCGCCTCGCGTTTCTTAAGGACAAAAAATTCGATTACAAGGCAGATTATATAAGTTAATACTACTATCGCACCAAATATACTCCATACTATTATGTTTCCCTTTGTAGAGAACATTCCCATAAAATAAAACATCAAAACCTCAACAGGAATAAACAATACGTAAAAGAGTGTCAGCGAAAAGATAAATCCCCTCTTTTGCATTTTTTTTGTCAGGAAGCAGATTCCGAAGGTAATCACTCCCCAGAGGCATAAAACGAAGAGTTTTATTAAAAAAGCGATTGAAATCGATTTGCTTCCTAGCGCGATATTAAGTATCACGGAGCATATTACCAGCCATGCAAATGCAAACGACATTGCGTTTCTGAAATATATTAAAAAATCTTTTGTACTTCTCATATCAGTTCCTTATTCCGAGCAGTTTCTTAAGTTCCGTCGCATATCGCCTGGAGATAACCACCACTTCGTCATTCGACAAAGTTGCAAGTATGTTTCTGGTTATCTCGGGCTTAAGCTTGACCACTTTGTTTAAATTGATAATCACAGATTTCGAACATCTGAAATAGTCTCTGTTATCCAGTATCTCTTCGAGCTCATACAGTCTTTTATCCGTGCTTAATACTTTATCTTCGGTATAGATAAATGTCTTTTTGTCCACGGATTCAATGTAAAAGATATCATTCGGAGAGACAATATATGTATTACCGTCTTCCGTTCCGGAAATACCGGTAGAGAAATTGTCTATATGTCTCTTAAGTCTTTTGACTTCATCCGTAATATCCTTACAGTGAATTTCGACATTGACCGATTCAGTTGTCTGATTGTTAATTATCTCAACTCTCAATTAAGAATTCTTTCCTTTCGGGCATTTATAAAAAGTAAAACTACAAGTATTGCCTGCATGATGATTATAAAAGCGGCGATTCCTGCATTACCGAAAAACAGTGATACGAACATTGCGCCGACCGCTTCGATAATCGAAACGACCGTATATGCCTTGCAGTTATAAACCCAGGCGAACGGTAAAAGATGTGCTCCGAAGATGATGGCATATATCAAAAGCATTGCCTGAGGTAAGAATGTACAGGTCAGCATCGCTATCGGAAGATAAAGGTTCTGGTTCATCGTGCATAAAAATCCTAGTTTGCTGACAGGGTTTTTCGTTTTCTTAAAGATTTTTGCTTTAAGAACAAGCGAGAAAAGAATCGCTACAGGCATCATAAAAGCCGAACTTACAAATGTAAGCAGATTTGCTTTGTCAAGCGATGTGGCAAAAATCTGTACGCCTAAAACCATGCTCCAAACGATTACCGATGACATCATGTAAGGCAGACCGTTTTTCTGTAAAATCTTGGCCTCTCTTCTTAATTCTTCGATATTGTTAACGTTACCTGAAAGTCTTAATGTATCCATGTTTAATCCTCCTTAGATTGTCTTTATGAGCACATCTTATCTAAGTGGAAGTGGTATATCAATACCTCGGATACCAAGCGGTACAAAGCAAATTACCAAGTTGCCAAAATTCGTCTTAAAGCAGTATTTTAAGCAGATCTTCCGACGTATCCGCTATCGTTTTTACACCATATTCTTCAAGCTTTTTTCTTCCTCTGAATCCCCAGGATACTCCTATGAAATCCATTTCGGAATTAATGGCCGTCTCCATATCGACATTCGAATCTCCGATATATACGGCATCCTCTGTCTTTATATTCATACGGCGAAGTATTTCATCCACCATATCACGCTCGGGCTTAAGCGCAAAGCCTTTTGTTTCTCCCATGGCACAGTCAAAACAGTTCGTAAAATATTTCTCCGCCAGCTTCTGTACACCTATATCAGCCTTGTTAGAAACAACCGCTGTTTTAATGCCCTCCGCTTTTAGTTCTTTTATGATTTCTACTATCCCGTCGTAGGGCTTTGTTTTTATTTCATTATGGTCCTTGTAATATGAAAAAAGATCGTTATACACTGCCATTACGGTATCTTCGTCTGTGCCTTCGGGTGTGGCTCTTTTGGCTTCCATGTAAAGACCGTTTCCGACTATTTTTCTGACATCGTCTATACCAAGTTCACGAAATCCGTTTTTCCTTAATGCATAGTTGGTTGAATCGGTTAAATCCTCTAATGTATCAAGAATCGTACCGTCCATATCAAAGATTGCAAGTTTATATTTTTTCACGTTTATTCTCCAAACTTAAGGATTGTAATTTTTTATTGCTTCATAGAAATTCTTTTTAACGTTTTTCTCATCATTATTGTAATAGAAATCATCTTCAGATATTTCGGTAAATGTATATTCATCCCACCTTCCGATGAAATCCTCATATCTTTCTTTTTTAACAGGACAGCCGTTTAAATAGTATTTTCCGTCTGCCGAAAGCATATATCTTTGCATCGGATATACATCATAACCGCCATAAAGACTGTAGTTTTCCATACTGTCGTTTTCCGTATACTTATTACAAATAATCCTGCAATAATCGGCGAAGAAAATATCTCCGTTAAACTCCGAATTTGTCACTACGTAAGAATATCTTGAAAAACCTTCATCGCCCTTATAAACACTGGTTCTGAAGAGACATATACTGTCGTCGTATTTAACAAACATTTCGGGAATATTGTCCCCATCAAGAAATGCAAAATAATATCCTACTTCATCTGCCTTTTCTTTAAGTACTTCGGCATAAGACTCATATGCTGCTTCAAGCCAGTCATCTTCATACTGCTTGTAGTAATTCTCATATTCGTATTCATTATAGGTATACTCATAGATTCCCTTGAGCGATATCAGCGTATTTAAAGAATAAGACTCGATTTCTTTTCTTTCTTTGTTAAGATAAGTGAATTGATCCTGATAATCCGAACATGTATCCGAATCGGTTTCAATATTATTTACATACGCCACAGAGTTCGAATCGTAATTAAGATAATCCTTCTTAAAAGATGCGACCAGTTCAAATTTATTGTCCTGATTAACAGTTACAAAATAAGTGTTCAAATATGAATCATAATCGTTATATTCCGAATACCAGAGAAGATTTTCCCTTTCAACATAAAAGAGACTCATTCCGTACAGTGAACAGAAGCTTCCGATTTCGATTACTTCACCGGCATCTAAATCATACGTACAAAAATGAAATTCGACGGATACGGCTGCAGACATATCTCCCGAATAGGATGCATAAACCAGTTCGGGCAGATTGTCGTTATTAATGCAGATAAAATTAAACTTAACCTGCCAGCCCGTATCATAAAGTTCTTCCATATATGAAAAATATGCTTCAGTCACGGCCAAAGTTTCATCATAGGAATATTCTTTCGAAGGATTCTTTGCTTCAAAATCTTCCCTTGAAAAATATTCCATTTTGTCAAAATCATTCGGAACAACAAAATTCATCATGGCAGATTCGTAAGTTTCTTTGTATCCGGGATCCGGCTTTTCTTCAGGCACTTCAATCGGTATATCTACAGAGCTTACTATATGTGCATGGTAAGTACCTTTATCCTTATCACCATAATTAATCTCACCGCCCGGCAGTTCGCAGGCACAGAAAATCAATGCTGTGCCTGCTGCCAGAAACCCTGCCAATAATCTTTTAAAATTTTTTGTCGGAGAAGAAGTTCCCAGTCTCATTTTATTCCCCCTCTTTTATTCATCCCTATACAATATTCGGAACGATTCCGTGCTTTATGTGATATCTGTAAAAAAGATTTACGCCAAGGTAAAATACCGCATTATACGGCCTCTTTATAAGACAGTCACTAAAGATAGTTCTTTTTAAAATACACCTGATGGAATATACATCGTTGTAAAGCTCCCAGTATGCTTTGGTCAGTTCCTCGGGCGTCATGTTCTTTGGAATATGAACAGCTTCGCAGGCATTGTAGGAATACATATCGGTATTGTATATTCGATCCTGCTCTTTCATCTCGTCGTAATACTGAGTACCGGGAATAGGTGTTAATATATAAAATCTCGGTACGGCAATTTTGTTATCCTCGATAAATCTCGCGGTAGCCTTAATTGATTCAAGCGTATCCCCTTCCGCTCCTACTACCATTTCCGTAGAGATATCTATACCATGCTTTCTGATGATTTTAAGCTGTTTTGAATATTCGTCGGGATGTGCCCAGGCTTTCTGCATGCCTACAAGACTTTCACGGCTTATGCTCTCAAGACCGAAGCTTAACGCATAGCAGCCGCTCTTTGCAACGGCGGTTAAAAGTTCTTCATCCTTTGCAATATCTATAGAGCACTGAGTCATCCAGTGCATTTTTACTTTGGATATTTCCTTACAAAGTTCAAGTGCATAATTTCTGTCTGAAAAAAGATTGTCGTCGAGTAAAAGAAACTGCTTAAAGCCCAGTTCTTTTATACGCTTAATGTCACGCATTACATCGGGAATATTTCTTCTTAAATACTGTCCGTGATAAAGGCAGTATATGGAACAGAAACTGCAGGTCTTGGTACATCCTCTTCCTGCCTGAACCGGCAAAAAATTACCGATTCTTTTATTTAATACAAGCTCGTATTTCGGAAGCGGAGTCTCAAGCTTGGTCAGTTTCTTTTTGTAATACTCTTTCAGGGTGCCGTTTAGATAATCGTTTATCATCTCGCCCCAGGTTTCCTCGGAGTCTCCTATCATTACGGCATCGGCATATTTCTTTGCTTCCTCGGGCATTAAGGACACCATGTAGCCGCCTAGGATTACAGTCTTTCCGAGTTCCTTAAACTTCTTTGCAATATCGATGGTACGCATTACCGCATGACCCATACTGCTGATACCGATTAATTCCGCATCAGTGTCAAAGGGGACATCTTCTATCGTCTCGTAGCAAAGCTCTACCTCAAAATCATCGGGCGTTAAGGCTGCAAGCAAAGGAAGCGCAAGACCGACAAAATATAATTTTTTCTTTTTTACCAGCTTACCGTACTGATCGTAAGGAGTCGGCTGGATTAACAAAAGTTTTTTCTTCATGATTTATAGTACAAATACTCTCTTAATCTTTAAAAGAATTACCGCAATGATATGAAGCATTCCCTTAAAATATTCGTTATCCGCATAAAGCGGTGATTTTCTGTTTTTAAACGCGAGTCCCATCGAAAGCTTGTAATACTCAAAGGTAAAGCGCCTTACACTCATATGCTCAGGCTTTAACAGGCAGTGGAATAAATCCTGCTTGGTCACGTCCTTGGTAATAAGCTTATCCTCATACTCCTTATACATCGCAGAGCCCTGCATCGGAGTAAATACGGATACGGTCGGAATAATATCCCTTGAAGCAATCCATTTGTAAAGCTTTTTGAAATCTTCTTTTGTCATCGCCTGATGAACGATGAAAAGTCCCGCGCAGAAAATATGGTTCTCGGATAATATACGAATACACTCTTCGTTTTCATGGAGAGATACATGCTTGTTGTACGAATCGAGTTCTTCGTCATTTGTGGCTTCAAGTCCGACCATAATAAGAGCGAGACCGATCTCGGCGAGTTCTTTTATGATGTCTTCGTTATTTGCGATAAAATCAGCACGTCCGTATATAAGATATTTTTTATGTATGTCTTTTTCTTTTACGAGCCTTATAAATTCCTTTAGATACTCTCTGTTTACCAGGAAATTGTCGTCCGTAATATGCACAGCCGGAACATCTAAAGATGCGATTTCATCGACGAGCTTGTCGACGCTTCTGCATGCATATCTTCCGCCGTTACGATTGGTACAAAAACAGAAATTGCAGTTTCTCTGACAGCTGTATGAATTCTTTACAAGCGCAAGCGGTTTAAAGCACAGATACCTGAAACGGAATTTGTTCTTGTAAAAATGCGTTCTGTCGGGAACGGGCAAATCTTCGGGAGTTTCGAAAATCTTGGGGTTACTTACCCACTCTCCGTCTTTCTTAAAACAGATACCGGGGATTTCCTCGATATCTGAAGAATCGTTTTTCTCTATGTCTTTTACGAGCCTGCACATATTGTCTAAACCCGACAAAAGATAAAGGTAATCCGCTTTGGAATCATAAAAGTTCTCGTAATTTATTTCCACATGCGAACCGCCTAAAATAACCTTAGCCTCAGGTCTAAATTTTTTAATCGCCACACAAAGCTTTTTTATGAGCTTTTCCTGCGTGATATAACCTGTGATGCAAACCACATCGGGCTTTTCCTTATTCAGTTTCTTTTTTAGGGATATCGGTTCATACCTTCTGTCGTAGATTATAGCTTCATGGCCGTCCTTCGTGAAAACCGTATAGAGGTATTCCATCTCCAAGGGCTCATGGTCTACAAGGTATGTAAAACTGAATATCCCAACCGTTTCCGGCTTGATAAGGAGTATTTTCATTTGTTTTTATATCTTTTGTTAAACATATGTGTTAAACCGGCCCAGTAAATACGCGGATAATTTACATAGTAAAGAAAATGAAACTCGAGCTTAAACAAAAGCATGGGCATATTCGAGGGTTTCATCAGTACGCTCGTACCGCCCGTTCTTCTGTATTTGTAATGGTAGAGTCGGTCTTTGTTTTCCTCATATACGGGCGTTCCCTTAAAGGGAATTAATATACTAAAAAGCACCCATATAAGCTTTTCCTTTTTGATGAACTTGTTGATGTTCATAAAGTCCTTGTGCTTAAAATCGTAGTTGATTACGAAAAGTCCCACGCATACCATTTCGTATTCGCGTAAGATTTTAACCGCACGCATATTTAGTTCAACGCTCGAATTTTTGTTGTATTTTTCAAGTGTCGAATCTTCAACCGCTTCAAGGCCGACTAACATATCGCGGAAACCCGCTTTGTAGATAATCGGGAAAATATCCTCGCATCTGCAGATGCTGTCCGCTCTCGCAAAGATCATAAAAGTCTTTTTTAAATCAAGTTCTATAAGCTTTTCACAGATAGCCAGAACGCGGTCTCTGTTTACCAGAAAATCATCGTCTATAATAAATATCTTATCGTTGTCGATGGATATGATTTCATTGATTACGTCTTCCACGGTTCTTTCCCTGTAGGTACAGCTGTTAAACTGTCTTGAGATACAGAACTTGCAGTTCTGCGGACAGGAAAATGCGGTCTTCATCATCGAAAAACAGCCCTTTGCAAGCACACGGAATTTGGATCTGTTCTCATAAAAGAAACTCCTGTCGGGAAGTAAACCGTAATCACTTATCGGCTCGCCCTTTTTATTTAAAAACCACTCTCCGTTTATCTTTCCGGCAAAGCCTGTACAGGTTTTGATTACCTCTTCGTCAAAGTCATTTCTTAGTGCCAGTCTGAAAGAATCAAGACCGTTGTCAAAAGACACGTAGTCCACATCTTCTATCATAAAATCCTCAAAATTTACTACAACTTCGGGACCGCCTACCATAATCTTTACATCAGGTCTGGCTTTCTTTAATTTGTGAATGAGTTTAAGCACATACCATGCGGTATTTGACATTATCGAAAAGCCGACTATCGTAATGCCGTTATCATCCACTTTTTTAAGAAGTCTCGAGAATCGTCCGAAAGAACTTTCAATGCTTTCGTCGTGTATAAGGCCAAACTTCCCTTCAGCCTTAACGGCAGCCATTAAATACTCAAGCCCCAATGGCTCGAGGCTTGCGACTCTTTTATCATAATGTACTCTGACAAACATGTATTTCTGTGTCATTTAAACCAGCCCTTTATCTTCGTATCGTATGCGGTTCCAAACAGCGTTCGAACCATTATTTTAGGATATGTCAAAACATGTATCCAATAGTACCTTAGCATATATTCAAGCGACGACATATTGGTAGGCTTAAGCGTAATATGCGTACCGTCCAATCTCCAGGACTTAAAGTTAATTACCTTGTCCTTATATTCATCATAGGCATCCGTACCCTTATAAGGTGTGAAAATTCCGAATACAACCCATAAAAGATTATTCTCATGAATAAATTTAATAAGCTTTCTGTAATCGTCTCTCGTAGCCGTGTAGTTTATTACAAAAAGGCCGTTACATACGATTCCCGCATCATGAAGATTTTTAATCGCCATAATGTTATCGTCTCTGGATGTCTGCTTGTTATATTCATCAAGCGTTTCGTCGCTTATCGCTTCAAGACCGATTAAAATATCCCTGAATCCTGCTTCATATGCAAGAGGCAAAACTTCGGGATGTGCGGCAATAAAATCGGCTCTCGAATATGCCATGAAATGCTTCTTGATTCCACGCTTTATTATCTCATTACAGAAGGTCTCAACTCTCTCCTTGTGGAAGAAAAACGTATCATCGACAAACCAGATTTTATCATGCTTAATCTCTTCGATTTCATTGACAACTTCCATGATGTCACGCTCTGTATAAGCCCCTGAATTCATCTTCGTACAATAACAGAAAGCGCAGTTAAAAGGACACGAAAACGATGCCTTGCTTAAGGCAAATTTGCCTTTCATGAAAATGTAATTTTTCTTAAGACCTCTGTAAAAGGCAGTTCTGTCGGGCTTGTTGATAAATCCGCAAACGGGTTCACCCTTTTCTTTTATGACCCACTCACCGTCTTTCTTAAAAGCAATACCGCTTAATTTATCAAGTACTTCACTTGATAAATCAGACTCCCACATTTTCTTTAATGTCGACAGACCGTTGTCGTAATATACGAAGTCAACATCATCCACGCAGAATTCCTTATAGTTCATCTCCGCTTCGGGACCGCCTACCATAATTTTGATATCGGGAAATTTTTTCTTAAGCTGTGCTGCACGCTTGTTGATATAATCCACAGTATTGGCATTCGCATTAAGACCTATGTAATTGTAATTGCCCTTTTTTATGACGCGACACATTCTTGAAAAGCGAAATGTCCACGGATGATCGAATTCATCGTGGATATCGCATGGAATGCCCATATCCCTTGCAAGCCCCATAAGGTATTCAAGTCCGAGGGGCTCAAGGTGAGCTACCAGAGATGTGTATTTGGGACGAATAAGCAATACTCTTAATTCTTCTTGCATTTTTCACCTTCAATAAATTTCTTCCAATACTGGTTGTTAACCGCAACCGCACCAATGCTTAATTTAAGCGTATCGTGAAGACCGTACTTTTTAACCATGTACCAGCCGCTTATAGGATTAGCCGTAATCCTGTAATATAAAACCATCGTATACCAGTAATATTTTCTGACGGAAATATTGTCCGGACGAACCACGAGGTGTGCCAGATCCCACTTCTCGTATTCATCCTCTCTCACAATGAACCTGGGTTTGAATTTTTCGTAAATATCCGTTCCGCGAAGTGGAGTTAAGGGCTGTAGATTTACAAATACAAGGCCAAGCTTTTTAATCCATTTGTATAATGCATTAAAGTCATCCCAGGTCCAGTCGAGTCCCAAAATAAATGTACCGTAGCATTCGACATCGTATTTCTTTAAAATACCGACGGCCTTTTCGTTTATGGCAACATTGGTACGCTTGTTGTAATCGTCAAGCTGTTTGGAATCGCAGGATTCAAGGCCTACTATAACTGCTCTTAATCCGACTTCCTTAAATCGCTTAATTACATCTTCATTTGCTGCAATATAATCCGCACGGCCGTATATAAGATATTTCTTTTCAATGCCTCTTTGTTCGAGGAGGTCGCAGAACTTAAGGATTCTATCCCTTCCGACTAAAAAGTCGTCATCAACTATATAAATCTCTGTCTCGGGAATCGTCGCAAGTTCATTTACGATATCTTCCAAATCCCTTGCGAAATACTGGTCATCCATTATCTGACGGCAGAAACAGAATTTACAGTTATACGGGCAGCCGAACGAAGTCTTAATAAGCGTACAGTTTCTGTGAAACATGTAATAATACTTCGAACGGTATTTGTTTACCTTGTCTCTGTCGGGATAAAGATAATTAAAGGTTGTATCTTTTTTAGGAGGTTTCTTACCCGGTACATAGATACACTCTATTTCATCTTCTTCTCCGATTATTTCGGACTTATTTGAGCCATCATTCTCTTTGGGATTGTTTTTCTCTTTTTCGAGTTTGTTTAAAATATCAATAAAGGTTCTGATGCCATTCGCACGGATAATATAATCAACGTAGGGCGATTCGAAATCCGCGGGATTAACCTCCGCATGAACTCCGCCTATAATCGTCACTATGTTTTCATTTACTTCTTTGGCTTCTTTCGCATATCTTTTCATAATGTTGACATGCGAAATATACCCTGTGATGCCTACAACATCGGGATTGTAAAGCTTCACAAAGTACGGCACGTTTTTCTTTTCGATTATCATATCCACGATAGTACATGTATGTCCCAGCGCCTCGATGTTCGCTGAAATATACTCGAGCTCTAAGGGCTCGCAGATCATTACATTCTGAAGTCCTATGGTCTCTTTGTCAGGTCGCGGTCTGAACAAAAGAACGTTCACTTTTACTCCTTAAATACATGGAATTCGGGAAAATCATATTTGTATTCAAGCATATGTTTTCCGACCATGGCAAAAATATTTAAAAAAGGATTGGAATGATGCGCATAAAAGTATTTTTTGTTAAGGACTGCTCCGAATTTAAGCTTCGTTTTCTCGGAGGTCTGTCCGAAATCAATTACCCTTAATCCTTTTTCAAGCGCATATTCCACTATCTTTAAAAGCATGAAAAAATACAAATCCGCATTGTCTTTATCAGGCGTATAATCCATACCGCATAACATAAAGACAAGCTCTTTTTTTGTTTCTTTTAAAAGAACAAATCCGACCGGTTTTTTATCTCGTAAAAAAACAAGTTTTTCACCATCGGTTTTATCAAAAAACTCTTTGTTTAAACATTCGAGTTTATATTCGGATTTTTCGTAAGTCTGCAAATACAAAGGATGAATATCAATCGAATCATCCTTAATTCTTTTTATTTCTATATCGCTGCAGTTTTTAACTGCAATATTAATTCTTCTTCTGTAAGGACTTCTTAAAGAGTCCATATAGGTCTTTATATCTTTTATGTTTTCGGGAATTGCAAACACGCAGGTCGGAAGCGTTTCGCCAAAGCTCATGCCTTTTATATCCGTTTTTTCATCGAGGTTAAGTACAAGCTTGCAGCCTTTTATGGTCTTAATGTAGGAAAGCATCCATTTTACATTGTTCGTAATAAAGCCGTTATTGCTCAACGAACAGGGGAAAGCTATAGTGTGAATATTCATAAACCATTCGGCTTTTCCGTATGTAAAAAGATTCATTCTGTTTTCATAGACAGTAAAAAAAGCGTAATTCGAATCGTTTTCAATGTAATAATATTTCTGCTCTAAAGGATTGGCAGTTTTTAAAAGAGTAAGCATTGAAAGCGTAAAAGGAAAAGGCAAGTCTCCGCTCTCGTCAAATAATTCCCCGGCAAAACGTGCATTCTTCATATGCTCGAAAATCTCCGTAGGATTCTCGCAGATATATTCTTTAAAAGAGTCATCAAATTTCTTTTTCATAAACCACGTATTCTTTGTAAAGTTCATCGCAGAAAGCTTTACAAAAGCTGTTTGAGTCTTCGTTATCCGCGAGTATCCATGAGGATTCAACCTGACTTACACCATAATTCGAAAGTATCGAATAAACATGCGCAATCAAAGCAAAGGGAAGACCCACTCCCCTATATTCATCAAGTACTCCGTATTCCATAACCTTGCAGGTTTTAATTTTTTTATTACCGAAAATATTCTTAAAATAATGTTTCGTACCGAACGCTTCGCCGGGCTTTGCAAGCTCGTTAAAATCAGGGTACCAGAGGATAAAGCCCGCAGGCTTCCCGTCCTTAAACGCAAAAATCAAAGAATCTTCCTTCATGAAAAGAAAGAGTTCTTTTAACATTTCCTCATCGTCTTTGTAATCGCGGACGTAATAGTATTTGTGATCGGTAAAACATTTATTGTTTAAATCCGTATACATCTTCGAATATTCTTCGAAGTGCTTTTTGTCGAATTTCTTAAATTCATATTCGCGGTTAAGCTTCTCAAGAATCTTTTCGTAGCGCATAAGTCTACCATCCAGGGAATGCGTAAAATACGAATTAAGCTTAACCTCTTCGCATTTAAGCGAACGGAAATAATCGTTGTAAAAAGAAGGGTTTCCGGGTGATGAAAAAGAATTGACTTTATCAAAATGCGAATCAAGAAAACCGAGTCCGTAATTCACATGTCCGTAAAGGCCGATTACCAGTCTTTTACAGCCCTTGCTTTTCCCGATTTTACCTGCCTCGTCTACAAGCAGATTTACTGCTTCGCTTACTCCCTCGAGTGCTTCAAAAAAACAAAGCTGCACATACTCAGGCAAATCTCTTGCAACCGCAATTATTCCCTCGCAAAGGATATTGTTTTCATCATCTTCAACCATTAATGGTGTAATGCTCAAGCTCTTCGTGAAATGAAGCTTGTCGGAGAAAATCTCTTTTAGCATAAAAAAACTGTTGTCGACATAAAGCTTCTTCTCGCCGTATATTTTTTTACGAAAAGACAGGAATTTATTCTGAAGTTTTTTACTGTCGGCAATCTCAGTTTTCATTGCGTGCTCCGAGCGTTTCAAGATAATCGCAGATATCCTTTATGGTTTCTGCCTTACGGTATGCGTCTTCTTTCATCTCAACACCGAGTATTTCCTCTGCCACAAATGCAAGTTCCATCAAATCAAAAGAATTAAGCCCCAGATCTTTTTTAAAATTCGATTCGGGCGTAACATTTTCGATACCGTATTTGTCTTTTAGAATCTCAACAATTTTTTCGTACATCTTTAGTATTCCATTTATTCATTTTTATTTGCATACACGCTTCTTATAATCTTCTTTGAACTGTTCTTCTTTAGTTCGTCTTTGCTTACCTCAAAATCGGTTATCTGCATGTATGAAGGCAAATCTTTATTTATGTTTGCGATATCATCTTTTAGGAATTCCTGCTTTTCTTCGTCATGAAGAACTATTATCGCATAAAGGATATTGCTTCTATCGTTCACTTTCTTTGAAACCACTATGCTCTCCTTTACATAGGGAATCGAATTAATCTTACTCTCCAAAAGTTCCGGCGGAACGTTTTTGCCGTTTTCAAGGATGATGAGATTTTTCTTTCTGCCGGTTACAAAAATAACCTTACCATCCGTATATCCGATATCTCCGGTCGCGAGATACCCATCCCTCATAATGGCTTTGGTAGCTTCCTCGTTCTTGTAATATCCAAGCATTACGCAGGGACCTTTTACGAGGATTTCACCATCCTCGGCTATTTTGACGTCTATGTTTTTCATAATGGTTCCGGCGCTTCCGACCACATTGTTGCCCGTTCTTGAAACCGCTATTGTGGGCGAGCACTCGGTTAAGCCGTATCCGTTTAAAATCGTAATACCTATTTCGTCAAACTTATTCACATAATCTGCATTAAGCGCCGCTCCGCCGTTTACCACGAGGCGTAAGTTTTTGCAGATAAGTTTCCCGAAGAATATATGTCTTAAATCTATACCGAATTTTCTGAAGAACTTGCAAATTTTAATTGCACGGTTAAAGGTATTTTCTTTATTCTGCTTTTTGACTTCTCTGATGATGGAATCATACATTCCCTCGATTACCATCGGAACCGCACCAAAGAAGAACGGATTAAACGTCCTTAGATCACGAAGCAGGTATTTTGTTTTAAGGTTTAAACAAAGAGTCGTACCGTTATAAATCGTGGCCAAAATGCAGGGGTTAAATCCGTATGTGTGATTCATCGGAAGAAATGCAAAGGTCGGATTTTTAAGGACATTGTTTTCAAGCGTACCGCGAATGTTTGTAATGACATTGTACTGGCTTAGCATTACGCCCTTCATCGCCCCGTCCGTTCCCGAAGTGGATGCAAGAACGGCAAATCTGTCTTTATCCGTATCTTTTACATATTCAAAAAATTCTTCAATGCATTTTTCTTTATCGGCCGATTTGTCTTTAAATACCTTCTTAAAATCCTCGTCGTCAATGTTTAAAATCTTAAGATTGTCAGGCTTTGAAAATTCAGCGCTTTCTGTTTTTTGTTTAGTCTCGTCGGTCACTAAGAGATAATCAACATCAAAATTCTTTACACATTCGGAAAGATTCTTTGAAGTAATCTCCTTGTCAAGCGGTACTATAACATTCTTCATAACCGTTGCCATATATATGGTTATATATTCGTAACGGTTTTCCGAAAAAATACCGATATGCTTTCCCTCAATACCCTGCGTCTTTAAATACAGTCCGATAAGGGAAGTTTCTTTTATCATATCTTCATACGATATGTCTGTTATCTGCTCTCTATCCATGAAACGAATGGCTGTGGTTTTGGCCTTTGTTTCATATCTGCCTTTGAGCATCTCATAAAAGTTATCGTATATGACCGTATCAAGATACGGATAATCCATTTTTATGCCCTGCCTTTGTAAGTTATTTCCTGTTACATTTCAGCTATCCAAAAGAAGAAAATAGTAAATAATATCGATCCTATCAACGCAACGATTGAAGCGGTATGTTTATACCTCTTATACTTATCTGTGGTTAAATCTATGATTCCCAAAGCAGAAGGTAATCCAATCAAAAACATCATAGATACTCCGGCAGCCGTACTCAGTACGGATTCTTTTTTCAATTCGGATTCTTTTGTAAAATAGCTTTCCATATCTATTTTTTTAGGAATTGAAACCTCTATGTATTTCGTATATTCGTCTTCTGCATATTCATAAATTTTATTGATTTTTTCAAGTTCGGTTATATAATCTTCTTCTTTTACTTCAACTATACAATCGATATTTTTTTCTTCCATGAACTGTTTTGAAAGCTTAAAGGCAATCTCTCGCATATCCTCATTGGCATCAGTGCTTACTACCTTTTGCAGTTTTTCGAGTTCACTTTTTATTCTTCTGCTAGCATCTTCTCTAAACCACTTGTTTTCGTTTAAAGAAGATATCTGAGAGGTATAAATGTAAGTACCCATCGAACCCAAAACAGCAAAAGCAATCCAGAAAAATCCTTCATAAGGGTTAAATATGGAAATAGTTAAAAGTACAGCACATGTCGCGGTTGTAATTACATCCAAAACCATATTATACGAAAGAGCTATAGCTATTCCAGCTAAAATAATGGTTGCACAAAGAAGATTTCTGAACATTAAGGCATATTTTATTTCTTCCATGTAATAAAGATTTGATAAATCAAATATCATAGAAATCAAAAACAAAAGAAAAACACCTATATAGAAAATACTGTATCCGGCTGCAAACGAAAATCTGAGCTTGTTGTTATAAGTATCTACCTTTGAAACGTTTCTTCTTATCTTTTCAATAATCTTTTCTTTTTGCTGACCCGATTTGGTTTCATCAAAACCATTTACGTAATCTATTGCTTTTTCTCTGACGATCTTGCTGAATTCATCCTGATATTTAAGATTACCGTTACAGCTTGCCGCAATCTGTGTATACTCTTCTTTCAAATTCCCACCTGCAAGGGTGACTGCCTTATTGTAATCGGGATCTGCATACAGATAACGCGGCAGTTTTTTAATGTTTGAAGGTTTGGCTTTATTTGTATAAAGCATTCTTAACCAGTATCCCTGAGCATAACCGGGGTAACGGGAAATAAAATTGTTAATTAATAACCTTGGTCCATTTTCTTCACCGGATTCAAGTTTTGAAAGTATTTCGTTATACAACTTATCCCTTTCAGAATCAGACGACAGAGTCTTGGCGGTATTATTACCGTTTAAAAAGCTGTCAATATTATTCGCGAGATTTTTAATCGCGCCCTTTTCTCCTAAAATCTGAGCCTGTTTGTAAGCAAAGGCACGAGGCAGTTCTTCGGGATCGTCACATGCAAAGAATATCTGCTTCTCAGGGTGCTTTTCCATGAGTTTAAGGAATCTTCCCCACTCATTCTTAACCCAAACAGACGAAAAATACTCTGCTTTGGTGCCAATCACAGCCATTGCTTTGGCACTTTTTAACGCAGCAAATATATAGGGTTCGTATTCGATGCTGAGTTTTTCTTCGAGAGTTTTTCTGGCAAAGAATACTTTATATCCTCTCTTTGTTAGTTCTTTGTAAAGTTCATCGGCCAGTTTAACGTCTTCGGTCTCTTCTCCCGTATCCAAATCGGTTTCCTTATAGCAGATAAAAACATCATAAGGTGCCTCGTCTGCCGCAATGTTGAGATATTTGGTCTGAACTTCATCTATGTAATTTGCTTCTTTTAAGAGGGTTTCCTTCTGCTCGCCTTCGCATAATTCGATTGACTGTTTAAAAAAACTGCAGTCTAAAAGACTCTCATCATTTATTCTGTGAAGCGTCGGAATGTACTTATCCGATATAGGATCAGGAACATATTCTATACCATACTCGCAAAGCGCACGATACCAGAGAATATCAGCCGTCGGGCCATACTCTTCAAGTATGTTGTCATAGATTCTTGCAGCATTGTCAAACTCGCTTTCCTGTCTTAATTTGTTGGCGCGGTTTAACTGAAAGATTTTTTTGTTGGCAACATCCGATATAAAGTTGGTAGCGCCACAGTGTTCGCACACGGTGAGGTTTGAAAAAGTATCGAGTACACCCCCACAGCACCTACAGTTTAAAAACTCATTTCCCATTTGGTTTCCCCTTTAGCAATCTTCTATTACCATCTCATAGTGCAGATAAATATTGTTATACCGCCCAAAATCACAATTATATTTAAAGATAATACCCATATTGCATATCTGTGTCTGCGCTCTCTGTATTTGTCAAGTACTATATCCAATACTGCTCCGATATAAGATACAAAGGTAAAAGGAGTCAGAAACGAAGCCAGTATGGTTGTACCAAATATTGATTCTTCTTTTTCCGGAGATTTTCGGGCCTCGGAATCGGAAACGTCAACGTATTTCTTATACTTTCTTTCAGCCGATTCATACATGTAATTAAAATTTTCCAGTGCCTTGAAATAATCATCATCCTTGATTTTAATACCGGAAAGGATACCGTTTTTCTCTTTATACTGTCTTAACAGATTCGAAGCCGCTTCGGTTAATTCAGTACTTGCCATATTTGAGATCTCTTTAATATCTTCGAGTCCTTTTTTTACTTCCAGGCTCGCCTTGCTTCTTCTATGCTTAAACTTGTTAAAACTGTCTGCAACCTGACTTGTAATACTATATACCGCAATCGGAGCATAAACGGCCACAAAAGTCAAAAAGTTTGTAAATTCACTTCGTCCGAATGTCGAGATTAACAAAACAACCATCATAAAAGAGATTGTAATCAAATCCAAAACCCAGTTATATGAAAGCAATACAGCCGTCCCGGCTATTATAAGCGGTAAGCTCAAAAGTGTCGCCAGGACATAACTGTCCCAGTAATCTAACCATGTATACGAAAAAATAACCAGAAGCGAAATCATAAAAACAAATGCGCTCAGATAAATTGATATTCCCAGTGCAAATGTCAGTCTGTCTTTGTTGTTGTAATAATCAACCACATCTGCATTCTTTTCGATATCATCCAGTGCCTCTTTTCTCAACTTGCCTGTATCAGACATACGAAAGTCTTTTACAAACTCACGTGTTTTAGTCTCAATGATTTTGTCAAATTCTTCCTGATATATATTTCTTGGGGGTTGTGTTGTTTCAGAAGCGTTATTGCGATTTAAAAAGTTGTCTATATTGTCCGCAAGATTCTTGATTGCATTTGGTTTTCCCAAAAGCTGAGCCTGTTTGGCAGCAAAAGCCCTTGGCAGTTCTTCGGGATCGTTACACGCAAAGAAAATCTGCTTTTCGGGGTTCTTATCCATGAGTCTTAGGAATCTTCCCCACTCGTTTTTAACCCAGACCGAAGTGAAATACTCTGCCCTGGTACCGATTACCGCCATTGCTTTGGAACTTTTTAATGCCGCAAATATATAGGGTTCGAAATCTATGCTTAACTTTTCTTTAAGGGTTTCCCTTGCAAAAAATACTTTATATCCTTTTAGGGTCAGTTCGTTGTAAAGTTCCTCTGCCAATTCGACGTCTTCGGTCTTTTCACCTGTATCAAGATCTGTTTCCTTATAGCAGATAAACACATCATAAGGATCTTCGTTTGCCGCAATATTCAGATATTTCCTCTGAACTTCGTCTATGTATTTTGCTTCTTTTAAAAGTGTTTCTTTTTGAGTGCCTTCGGCCAATTCAAGAGCCTGATTAAAATATTTACAGTTGAAAATGCTCTCGTCTTTTATTCTGTGAAGTGTCGGAAAATATTTATCCGATACAGGGTCGGGAACATATTCGATACCGTATTCGCAGAGCGTACGATACCAGAGAATGTCGGCTGTAGGATCATTATCGACCAAAATGACGTCGTAAATTCTGGCCGCATTGTCGAATTCACGTTCCTGTCTTAATTTATTTGCACGATTGAGCTGATTGATGTTTTTTGAAGCAACCAGAGAAATGAAGTTCGTCGCACCGCAGAACTTGCATACGCACAAACTTCCCTTAACATCCAAGACACCCCCACAGCATCTGCAGTTCAAAGTTTCAGCCATAAAATTCACCTCTCACACATACCTGATTAGAATAACAAAACAACTATCTTATCTTAATAATAGTATTTATATAAATATATTAAATATACGGTATGGTGACTTATATATGTTTAATTCCCAATACCCGCAAATTACGTCAGTTAGGGCACTTGATCTCCATTACTTCCTCAATCATCTTATGCAGGAGTCTGCACTCTTCGGTGTCTGCCGCTCTGTAATAAACTTCTTTGCCATCTCTTCTCGAAACAATGAGTCCGCTGTTCTTAAGCGGTCTTAAATGATGCGATACGGCCGGTGAAGACATCTCAAGAATCGCGGATATGTTGATTACACATTCTTCGTAATGGCAAAGAAGCCAGAATATCCTTATCCTGGTAGGGTCTGAAAGCTGCTGGAAAAGATCTGCAACTGTTATAAAACTCTCGTTGTTGGAAAGATTGTTTTTGATTTTTTCCATACCCTTTTCTTCACCGTGCTCATGCGGCAAAATAAACTCAGCCATAGAATAATACTTCTCAAAATTATAAACATTTTCCCCAAAGAAAATCATTTTACATACTGCTTTTATTGTCTCTGCAGACATGCAAAAAAATGCTTTTGTTTAAATGTCCGCAGTTATTAAAATATTATCACGAATCGGGCTATAAATCAATGAAACACCATTCCCGCGATTATATCCCGAATGTCTGATTTTCTTTTAAAAAATATATAAAAATAATGTTGACATCACGGGATAAATCTTATATTATGATGTCAGAACAATTAAACGATTGCTTAATCGTTTACCCAAGGAGGATAAAATGAAAAAATCTTACGCTATCGAAGTTGACTGCGCTAACTGCGCAAATCTTATGGAAGACGCAGCAAACAAAACAGAAGGAATCAAAAAAGCCGCAGTTAATTTTATGACTCAGAAAATGCTCGTTGAATTTGAAGACGGCGTTAATGAAAAAGAAGTAATGAAAAAATGTCTTAAGAACTGCAAGAAGGTTGAAGACGACTGCAATATCGAATTCTAAGTTTTTTTATTAATCGCAATGCCGTTGACGAAAAAGGATTAAGCCATGAACAAAAAGCAGAAAAAAATGTTAATAAGAATAATCATATCTTCCGTCTTGATGGTGCTTCTTTTTATAGCATACAAAGTACTCGGACCTGACGATAAGCCCTATTCGCTCGGGATCATAAAAGAGCCTTTCTGGTTTATTTTATACATGATACCTTATGTGATTATAGGTTATGACATTTTAAAGAAAGCTTTTAAGGGTATTATAAAAGGCAGACCTTTCGACGAGAATTTCTTAATGGCAGTTGCGACAGTCGGAGCCATCGTAATAGCATTAATTAAAAAAAGCGGTGATTATACGGAAGCCATCGCCGTTATGCTCTTTTATCAGATAGGCGAACTCTTCCAGAGCTACGCCGTAGGAAAAAGCAGAAGAAACATCAGCAATCTGATGGATATAAGACCTGATTACGCGAATGTCGAGATTGACGGGAAACTTACCAAAGTATCGCCCGACGAGGTATCGGTTTCTGATATAATAACAGTTCTTCCGGGCGAGAAAATCCCTATCGACGGTTTTATCGAAGAAGGCGAATCTGCCTTAAATACATCGGCATTAACAGGTGAGAGTCTCCCGAGAGACGTTAAGGCAGGCGATGAGGTTATAAGCGGCTGTATCAATTTAACGGGTGTACTTAAGATCAGGACCACCAAGGAATTCGGCGAATCCACCGTTTCGAAGATTCTCGAACTCGTGGAATCATCTTCCTCGAACAAATCCAGATCCGAAGCGTTTATCTCAAGATTCGCGAAAATCTACACACCGGCAGTCGTATTTTCCGCACTTGCACTTGCAGTCATTCCGCCTTTATTCTCAATGCTTATACTGCATACTTCTCCGCTTTGGAATGAATGGATATACAGAGCCCTCACATTCCTTGTTATCAGCTGTCCATGCGCACTTGTTATAAGCATTCCGCTTTCGTTCTT
Source organism: Lachnospiraceae bacterium (assembly GCA_017618075.1). Classification (GTDB taxonomy): domain Bacteria; phylum Bacillota; class Clostridia; order Lachnospirales; family Lachnospiraceae; genus UBA3766. The sequence continues at coordinate 97,573 of JAFZUY010000012.1, read as the reverse complement.
CGCGGGACTCGGCGGTGCAAGCAAGGAAGGCATACTCATAAAAGGCTCGAATTACCTTGAAAATCTTTCGAAAACAAAATATGTGGTATTCGACAAGACAGGCACTCTCACCAAAGGCGTATTCAACGTTAACTGCATCCACCACAACACAATGGAAGAAGGAAAACTTCTCGAATACGCCGCACATTGTGAAAGCGCATCTTCTCACCCAATATCCTTAAGCCTTAAAAATGCTTACGGTAAGGAAATCGATGCCGACAGAGTAACCGACATAAAAGAAATATCAGGCCACGGCATTACCGCCAGAGTCGATAATATAAAAATAGCCGCAGGCAATGAAAAACTCATGGAAAGCCTCGGACTTGAATACAAGAGCTGCCACAAAAACGGCACCATCGTTCACATGGCCGTCGATGACGAATACGCAGGTCACATCGTAATATCCGATGAAGTTAAGGCCGATTCGAAAGAAGCAGTCTCAAAGCTTAAAAAAGTCGGAGTTAAAAAGACCGTAATGCTTACGGGGGATCTTGAAAAGGTCGGAAAAGAAGTCGGCGAAAGCCTCGGAATAGACGAAGTATACGGCAATCTCCTGCCTGCCGACAAGGTTGAAAAAGTCGAAGAACTGATAAACAAAAAAGGCAAAAACGAAATCCTTGCTTTTGTCGGTGACGGAATAAACGATGCGCCCGTACTTGCAAGAGCCGATATCGGAATTGCAATGGGTGCCCTGGGTTCTGACGCCGCCATAGAAGCTGCCGATGTGGTTTTAATGGATGATAATCCCGTAAAAATCACACAGGCCATAAAAATATCAAGAAAGTGTATACGTATCGTATATGAGAATATCTCATTCGCATTAATCATTAAATTTGCATGTCTCATCCTCGGTGCATTCGGCATCGCGAACATGTGGGTTGCGATATTCGCCGATGTAGGCGTAATGGTTATAGCAGTGCTTAATGCAATAAGGGCATTAAACACCAAAAATACACTTTAATTCTCCTTCTACTCATACAAAAAGCCGGGCATCAGATCTGATGTCCGGCGCTTTTTTTATTTTAAAATTTCAAGATATTTCTTAACCGATTCATACGGTTCGTGGTTAAAGATTGATGAGCCCATTACAAACACATTGGCTCCTGCGTCTTTTGCAGTCTTAATAGTCTCTTCGTTGATGCCTCCGTCGACTTCGACATCCACATCAAGGCCTCTTTTGATTATTTCCTCTCTTATGGCTTTAATCTTGTCGGTGCACTTATCGATATAAGGCTGAGCGCCCGCACCGGGATTAACCGTCATCACGAGTACCTGTTTTACGAGGTCAAGGAAAGGAAATACGCTTTCCACAGGTGTGTCGGGGCTTAGTGTAATTGAAGGAATCATACCGAGTTCCCTGATTCTTTTAAGGTCTGCCTCAGGATCTTTCATTGCCTCCACATGCACTGTAAGTATCTCGGCTCCGGCTTCTTTGAATTTTTCAAAATAACGGTTCGGTTCTGCTATCATCAGATGAACGTCAAGCTTAAGGTTTGTGTGACCTTTGATGCAGTTAAGAACCGGAATTCCAAAAGAAATATTCGGTACAAATAAACCGTCCATTACGTCAAAGTGAAGATATTTTGCACCGGCTTCTTCAACCTGTTTTATCTGATTGTTCAAATCCAGAAAGTCCGCCGAAAGTATGGACGGGGCCAGAATGTAATTCATGTGTTAACCTCTTGTCAGTATCTGTAATTAGTCTTTATCTCGGATAAAATCTTAAGATAATTCTCGTATCTTTCCCTTGATATTATTTTCTCTTCCACAGCCTTTTTTACGGCGCAGTCAGGCTCGCGGTCATGAAGACACGCATTAAATCTGCACTTTGGCATATAAGGTAAGAACTCGGGATAATAATCCGAAGCTCTTTCCTGCTCATGAAGAGTGGGAAGATAAAATGATGAAAATCCCGGCGTATCCAGTATAAAAGATTCCTCGCATCTCACATCAAACTCAAACATTTCGGTATGTCTGGTGGTGTGTTTTCCGCGGAGAGTCTTTTTTGATATATCGCCGGTTTCCATTATTTCGCTGCCGACAACGGCATTGATTAAAGTGGATTTGCCGACACCGCTCGGACCTGCGACTGCGGTTGTTTTTCCGCGAAGCAGTTCTTTTACGATATCTATGTTTATCTTTTCTTTGGCACTCGTAAAAATAAGCGGAGCGTCAAAGCCTTTATATATTCTTTCAACTTCCTCTTTATCCGAGGAGTCCAGATCTTCCTTGTTAAAAATCAGTATCGGTTTTAATCTTTCATGCATGATAAAAAAGAGAAATTTATCAAGCAGATAAAAATTCGGCTTCGGATTGCTTAACGCAAAGATGACCATCATCTGATCCACATTGCTTACAGCGGGACGAATGAGCTCGTTTTTTCTCGGAAGAATGTCAAGAACGCTTCCCTCTTTTTTCTCCTCATCCGATACTTCTATTTTGCAGTTGTCACCGACAAGGGGTTTTATCTTTTTATCTCGCAGTTTCCCCTGTCCTCGGCAGGTATAAACGCAAGCGTTTTCGTAAGAATAAACGTAATAAAACCCGGATATTCCTTTGATAATCTTACCGGTCATTAATCAAAATCCACTTCGTAACTGATAACATCGGGTTTGGGAACACTCTGCACAACAACGTTTCCGTACTCATCAACAGTTTCTTCGGTAGTCATAATGGTATAAGAGATTTCAACCACACCTCTTGACTGAGCATAAATCTGAGAAATGTTGATATTAAGCGGGAATATGGGAGCATCGTTATGATAAAGTTTCTCGCCGTCGAGAGTCTTTAATATAACGCTTACAGCTCCGCCCGAATACTTTTCGGGAGCCTGAACCATAATATTACATGAATAATATCTGGGTTCGGGACCGATACTCTTCTTAAGTGTAACTTCGGAACCTTCCTTAACCGTGGAACCTGAAGTATAGCTCTGTCCGCAGATAAGTCCTGCTTCAACGGAATCGGAATAAATTTCATCTATCGAAGCGACTTTCATACCGACACTTTCAACAAGTTCGGTAGCTTCTTCGACAGTCTTGCCTGTAAGATCGGGCATTTTGCTCTTTTCTTTGCCTGTACCGTCAGAAATAGTTAATGTCACAAGGCTTTCAAAGCTTCCGGGACTGCCTGCCTCAGGGATTTGTGAAATAACCTTTCCCTTGGGAACGGTATCGCTCTTTTCGGTAGTCTTTGTAACCTTAAAACCGTCATTTTCAAGTTTAGCGGTAGCTTCGGCTTCCGTCATATTAACAACATCGGGAATCTTAACACCTGTATCCTTGACAGCGGAAATAACCATGGTAACCTTGCTGCCTTCTTCTACGTTGCTTCCTGCAGAAGGCTCTGTTCTGATTACTCTGTTTGAAGGAACGGTTTCTGAATCCTCATAAATCGTTTCAACCGTAAATTTATGGTTTTCAAGATATTTCTGCGCTTCGGAAGAAACCATATTGCTTACAACGGGAACTGTTGTGAACTGTACCTTTTCATCTTTATCGGAGAATATACCGAGTGCTTTTCCAAGAAGGATAAGAAGCAGTACACCGATGGTAACCGCTACTGCAGCAATTGCAACCGTCTTAATCTTTTCGGTTGTCTCAGATTTTTTCTTTGAGTTCTTTTTTACGGTATTTTTATGCTGTACAGGCTTACTCGGAGTCTGCGCAGGCTTAGGCTTTTGCTGAGTCTGAACAGGCTTGTTTTGTGTCTGTGCAGGCTTCTGCTTATTAGCCTGAGGCTTGTTTGCAGGCTGAGGCTGTACTTTAGGCTTTCTCTGAACATTCTGATTTACAGGTTCGTCTGTATTTTTAACATTCTTCGGAAGAACAAGTGCTTCTCTCTTCTGTTTGTTCAGACGGGAAACATCATCTTTTACGGGGTTTGTAACATCCGCTGCTTCTTCCTCGCCACGACGTCTGTACATCGGATTAAGATTGGTCTTGGTGACAGAATTCTGCTCATAAGTATCAATCTTAACGAAGTTTTCATTAGGTGAAATATAGGCCTTCTTTAAGTCCTCTATTACCTCGCTCATCTTCTGATATCTTCTGTCGGGGCTCTTTTGAGTACATTTTAAGATGATCTGTTCTATACTGATGGGAACGTCTTCGACGTAGATTCTCGGAGATGGCATTTCTTCCTGAATATGCTTGATTGCAATTGCAACCGTGGTGTCTCCGTTAAAAGGTACTCTGCCCGTAACCATTTCAAAAAGCGTGATACCGAGAGAATAGATATCACTCTTTTCATCGGAAAAACCGCCTCTGGCCTGTTCGGGAGAAGTATAATGAACGCTTCCCATTACATTGCTGGAAATCGTATTTGATGTGGTAGTCTTGGCGATACCGAAGTCGGTCACCTTAACTTTACCGTCTTTTGAAATAATAACATTCTGGGGCTTGATATCCCTGTGAATAATACCGTTGTTGTGAGCAGCTTCAATACCCGAAGCAATGGGCAAAGCAATACTGATGCATTCGCTTATGGTAAGACGGCTCTTTTTCTCGATATACTGCTTTAAGGTATAGCCGTCCACAAGTTCCATTACGATATAAGAGATACCGTTTTCCTCTCCTACATCATATACGGTAACGATATTCGGATGCATAAGATTAGCGGCAGCCTCGGCTTCCTTGCGGAATTTGGCCACAAAATCCCTGTTCTCTGAGAATTCCTGCTTTAAAACCTTAACTGCAACGTTTCTATTCAGTTTGTTGTCTTTAGCTCTGTAAACATCAGACATTCCACCGGTGCCGATAAGTTCCTGTATTTCATAACGGCCACCGATGACCATACCAATCTTTACCATAAAAACCTCATTCCTTACTGCTCGTAAGCAATTAAAACCACCGAAATATTATCACTTCCGCCGTTTTCGTTAGCGGTTGCGATAAGACCTGCTGCTTTTGATTCAAGACTCTCTTCGGAGGTTACTATTTCAAGAATATCTTTGTCTTCTATCATATTGGAAAGTCCGTCCGAGCACATGAGAATAATATCTCCGTCTCTTAACGGAACCTCAAAAAAGTCTATATTAACATTACCCGTAGCACCTATTGCTCTGGTAATAATATTTTTATCGGGATGATTGCGCGCACTGACTCTGTCGATACCGCCCATTCTAACCATTTCTTCAACGAGAGAATGATCTCTTGTAATCTGAGTGATGGTCTTGTCTGCGGATATAACATAGAGTCGTGAATCTCCAACATTCGCAACGGTAAGCGTATCGTTTGAAATGGTCGCAAGAACGGCTGTCGTGCCCATTCCGACCATATTGACGTCTTCCATTGCTTTTCTTCTGATTCTTGTATTTGCCTCATTTATTGCATCGGAAATTGCAGTGACCATTTTCTTGCCCCTGCTCTTTGAACACATTTCCGTAATTGTTTCGACCGCACATTTGGAAGCATAATCGCCTGCCTTGTGTCCGCCCATTCCGTCTGCAACCAGAAAAAGATTATCCAGTGCACCCAGAGGATAAATCGAAGTAAATACAAAATCCTGATTCAGTTGTCTGAGTTTCCCTATATCTGTTTTAGATACAGCCTTTATCACTATCTAACCCCCGGGCTTCTTCATTGTGCCGCCTTCTTAACTGTCCGCAGGCACCGTCTATGTCTCTGCCCATTTCTCTTCTTATAGTAACATTTATCCCGTTTTTTTCAAGTTTATTTTGAAACGCGTAAATCCTTGTTTTGTCCGACCTTTTGAAATCCCTTTCTTTTATGGGATTTACGGGAATCAAGTTTACATGACCGTTATGACCTCGTAAAAGAGATGCAAGTTCTTCGGCCTCTTCGTCATTATCATTTACGCCCGCAACCAAAGAATATTCGAAGCTTACTCTTCTCTTGGTCTTTTCAAAATAATAATCACATGCGTCAAGGCATTCGCTGATGCTGTAACTGTTTGCTATAGGCATCAGTTCCTTCCTTTTTTCATCGTTCGGAGCATGGAGGGAAAGTGCTAAAGTTATTGGCAAATTTTCATCAGCCAGCTCTTTAATTTTTGGTACAATCCCACAAGTTGATACTGTAACATTTCTTGCGGAAATATTCAAGCCTTCCGGACAAGTTAAAAGTTTCACAAACTTTACGAGATTGTTGTAATTGTCCATGGGCTCGCCCATTCCCATAACTACGACGTTAGATACTCTCTCGTTAGTTTCTCTGGTGATTTCGTAGATTTGCTCGAGCATTTCTGCGGGACTTAGGCTTCGAACCAGTCCGTCTAGGGTTGATGCACAGAATCTGCAGCCCATTCTGCAGCCTATCTGCGAGGAAATACATACAGAATTGCCGTGGTGATACTGCATCCACACGCTCTCTATATAATTTCCGTCCTTGGTCTCAAATAAAAACTTTTTCGTAGAATCAATCTTTGATTCGCTGACCCTGACCGTCGTCAGCTTTGTAAACTCAAAGTTTTCCTTAAGTTTGTTACGCAAAGCAAGCGAGATATTACTCATATCGTCAAAGTCTTTCGCAAGCTTAACATGAAGCCACTCATAAATCTGCTTTGCCCTGTACCCTGCTTCGCCTAAGGCTTTTATCTCATCCGTTAATTCAGTTAAGGTTAAATTCTTAATCTCTTTCATATAGTCTTACCAGAGTATGCTTGCCGCGTTAAGGTAACTTATGGTGCCGTAAGGGTTTTCGCGCAAATAAAGAATCGCAAAAAACTGTGAATCCTCTATATCGGAAAAATATTTAAGGCATAAATATGCGGAATAATATCCGTCAGACCCCTGGGCATTTCCCATTAGCATTATGGGCTCAAACGAATAATCTACGCCCTTTTCTTTAGCGTTTTTGCAGGCCTCGTTAAAATCGTCCAATGCATCCTGCGTCAATTCGTACGAATCGGGAAATATCCATACACCCATTCCGTCTGAAGTTTCAGGCACTGAAGTTTCCACATAATCTGTCAGGACTGAATCCGGAAGGTTTAAAGCATCAACATATCCGACTGCTTCTCTCTCATCATTTATGCAAACAAGTGACCAATACGGGTCTAGTGGCGCTTCTGCTTTAACCGTTTTGCAAATAAAAGTTTCACCCTTGGAAGATTCCTTTAAATCTTCACAGTAAACTAAAGGTTCATAATCCGTTTTGCCCTGATAATAATCATCGGTAATCTTTTTAAAATACTCGTACTTTTCCTCGGAAACATCCGCTCCGCCGTTTTTAATAATATTACCGTAATCGGTATTTACATTTGTGTTCTGCGTTGTATTCGTATTCTGGGTTTTGTTTGTATTTCCTAAAAGATTAAAAATATTGCATCCTGAAAATAAAAACAAAGTCAGAATCGTAAAAGAATAAATTGTCAGTTTTTTTCTCATACTCTTTTTTTCAAAACCGATATAAAAAATCCGTCCGAATCGTCAATACCCTGCATCAGCGAAAGACATCCGTTATTTACTTTGTCTTTCATATTTTCGGGAACGAAGGAAAGATCTGCATACTCAAAATTATTTTCAGCCAAGAATCTTTCTATCTGCTCTTCGTTCTCTTTTTTGTTAACCGTACATGTTGAGTAGCAAAGGTATCCATCTTTTTTTACGTACTTCGAAACATTTTCAATGATGCTTCTCTGAAGCTCATACAGGCTTTCAAGGCTTTCGTCCGTGAGTCTGTATTTGATATCCTGCTTCTTTCCTATTACACCAAGACCGGAGCACGGAACGTCCGCTACAACCACGTCAAATGCCTCTTCAAATTCGGGGTTAAATACCGTGGCATCACAAATCTGTACATCAATATTAGCGGCTTTGCATCTTTCGATGTTTTCTTTTATTCTCGAAATCTTATCTTCCGAAATATCGCAGGCTGTAATCTTTGCATCGGGATATCTTTCGGATAAAAAGATGCTCTTACCGCCCGGAGCCGAACATGTATCAAGAATTCTTTCACCGAAGGGTACGTTCTTTACAAGCATGTAGCTTCCGACATCCTGGATATAAATCTTTCCGTCCGTAAAAGATTTATATTCGCCGATATTGCCCATACCTTTAATGTTAAAGAGATTTTCAAATCCGTTAACAGGTATTATCCCGGCGCCTTTTTTCTTAAAAGCTTCGATGATTTCTTCCTTCTCGGAAGCGCTGACTTTTTCGCTTATTCTGATACGGACGAAATCGCTTTCAAGCGATGCCTTAAGCATCTTTTCAACTGTATCTTCGTCGTATTGCGAAACAAGTAATTTCACCAGATTAAAAGGCATTGAATACTTTACCGAAAGGTAGTTTCCATCGCCTTTTTCGGGATATTTTATATTGTCTTTGTTTTTAGAAATGTTTCGAAGGACTGCGTTTACAAAACCGGCTAATGTAGAAAAGCCTTTTTTTCTTGCTAGTTCCACGCTCGAATTAACAGCCAGCGTATCGTAGGAATTCATGTAAAGAATCTGATAAATGCCCATTTCAATAATGGTTCTTATCGGAAGCTTCATTTTGTTATGCGGTGTCTTTGAGTAAAGATCGCATACATAATCAAGTTCGATTCTTCTTTCAATCGTTCCTTTTACGATGGTTGAAAAAAGTGCTTTTTCGGTTTTGGAAAGATAATCGTATTTGTCGAGAACGTCCTTAATTACAAGATGTGATGGAGTATTATTCTTCTCAATCTGAATAAGTGTCTCGAGCGCAATCTTTCGTAATTCAACTTCTTTATTCATATTTAAATTAAACTGTTTCGTACTTCGTAAATCTGTCGCCGACTAAAATCTTTTTTCCTAAAAGAAAATCTTTTACGGGCATTGCTTTCTTGCCCTGTATCTGAATCTTGGTGATTGCAAGGCACCCTTTGCCGGTCTGAACGAATATGGCATCTTTTGTTACGTTGCAAACTTCTCCGACTTCCATTCCGCTCTCGTCGTCGGTTGTATATGCTGCACAGATTTTTACGAAATCACCGTTTAAAAGAGCAAAGGTTGCGGGCCATGACCAGAAGGCTCTTACCTTAAGGGCAAGGCTTTCGGCACTTTCGTTAAAATCAAGTGCACCGTCTTCCTTCTTAATCATCTTTGCATAAAACAAAGGTCCTTCGGGCTGAGGAACAGCTGTTATTTCACCCTTTTCAAGCTTTGCTAATGCATCCACAATTAAATCTGCACCAAGCTCGCTTAATTTATCGTGTAAACTGTCCGCGGTATCGGTATCCTCGATATCGACTTCTCCTTTTAGGAGCATGTCTCCGGTATCAAGACCTTCGTCCATCTGCATGATTGTAACGCCGCTTTTTTTCTCACCGTTTAAAATAGCCCACTGAATAGGTGCAGCGCCTCTGTACATAGGTAAAAGCGATGCATGGATATTAATGCAGCCGTACTTTGGCATTTCAAGGATTTCCTTAGATAAAATCTGTCCGAAAGCAGCCACTACAAATACATCCGCAGGATACTGCTTTAAAATTTCGATATTCTCTGCCTTTTTAATTCTGTCCGGCTGGAAAACTTCAACTCCGAGGCGCATTGCCTCTTCTTTTACGGGAGACGGAAGATATAGTTTGCTTCTTCCCTTGGGCTTGTCGGGCTGTGTTACGACAAGTACGATTTCATGTCCCGCTTCATGTAATTTTCTAAGCGCAAGCACCGAAAAATCCGGTGTACCCATAAAAACTATTTTCATAAATTATTCCTTTTATTCTTCTTCAGGATCTTCCACATCCATTAATTCGCCCTCAACCTTATCCACATAAAGAATACCGTCGAGGTGATCCATCTCATGAAGCATGGCTCTTGCGAAAAGTTCTTCTCCTTCAATCTCTTCCCACTCGAAATCAAGATTTCTGGTTTTTACCCTTACTTTCATGGGTCTTGTAACCTGTCCGCATTTTCCGGGAACCGAGAGGCATCCTTCGTTGCCTGTCTGCTCACCTTCGGTATAAACGACTTCGGGATTGATTAATACAACGGGGCCGTCGCCTACATCTACTACGGCTATTCTTTTTCTCACACCTACCTGAGGTGCGGCAAGTCCTACACCGTCGGCTTCATACATGGTATCCTTAAGATCTTCAATCAGTTCAAGGATTCTCGGAGTAATCTCCGTTACTTCCTTGCACACGCATCTTAAACAATCTTCTCCCATTTCGCGAATAATTCTTAAAGCCATTTTTTCCTCCTAATTAAAACCCGTTCATAGGGTTAAAATCAAACATTACCGTTTCTTTTGTTAAATTGAATTTTTCGGTTTCGGTTTCGATATAATCCTTAACCGAAATAAGGTTTTCGTAACTTAAACTTTTAATATATATAACTCTTCTGTATATATCGCATTTTTTCGAAAGCGTCGCATTCGCAGGTCCGATTTTGCCGATTTCTTCCCTGAACGGAAGCTTGTCAATCATATCGGCTATAACCTTCGAAAGTTTGACGACTCTCTTTTCTTCTTCGCCCGTAATCTGAATTCCTAAAAGATTGCCCACAGGCGGATACATAAGTTCTCTTCTGTATGCTATTTCTTCCTCATAAAAGGCATCATAGTCCTGTTTTGCGGCATGTATTACAGCATAGTGCTCGGGCTGATAGGTCTGAATTACAACTTCGCCCGCATTCTCGCCTCTTCCTGCTCTGCCGCCTGCCTGTACGAGCTGTTGGAACGCTCTCTCGCCTGCTCTGTAATCCTCTGCATTTAAAGCCATGTCTGCGGCTAAAATACCTACGAGGGTTACGCCCTTAAAATCATGCCCTTTTACAATCATCTGGGTACCGATTAAGATATCTGCTTCCCTGTTTGAAAACCTTGATAAAATCGATTCGTAATCCTCTTCTTTTTTGGTCGAATCGGCATCCATTCTTAAGGTAAGTGCATGAGGGAATTCTTTTCTTACGAAATCCTCTATCATCTGTGTGCCGGCCTTAAAACCTCTTACCTTGTCGGCACCGCATTTTGAACATATATTCGTAAAAGGTGTTTCATATCCGCAGTAATGGCATTTAAGAGTGCCGTCCCTGTGATATGAAAGCGACACGTCGCAGTGCGGACATTTAACAACTTCTCCGCATTCCCTGCAGGAAACAAATCCGGAGATTCCTCTTCTGTTTAGGAAAAGCATTATCTGCTCGTGTTTGTCCAATCTTTCTTTTATGAGCTTTTTAAGGCGCCTTGAAAATACCGATTTGTTGCCGTCCTTAAGTTCCGCTCTCATATCTTCCACGTATACGTTTGGAAGAGTATTTCCGGTCAGACGGTTGTTTAATCTGTATAATTTGTATTCGCCGTTCTTGGCTTTGTAATAACTTTCAAGCGAAGGTGTCGCAGAGCCGAGTACAAGCACTGAATTCGTAAGTTCGCAAAGCTTGGCCGCAACCTCTCTTGCGTGGTATTTGGGCATATTGTCTGCCTTGTAGGAACTTTCATGCTCTTCGTCGATTACCACGATTCCTAAGTTTTCAAAGGGTGTAAAAAGAGCGGATCTCGGTCCAATCATAATATCGACCTTGCCCTCTTTGACCTTAAGGTACTGGTCGTACCGCTCACCCGCAGTCATCTTCGAATGTATGACGCTTACCCTGTCGCCGAATCTTGCATAAAATCTCATCAGATTCTGATAGGTTAACGCTATCTCGGGGATTAAAAGAATCGCCTGCTTGCCCTCGTTTAACCTGTCTTCGATTAAACGCATGTAGACTTCGGTCTTACCCGAGCCTGTAATACCGTGTATTAAATATGTGTTTCTTTCGTTATTTGCTAAATCATTATTGACATCATCTACAATTTTTTGCTGTTCATCGGACAAAGAAAGTGAAACATCTTCGGGATTTACAATTTTTACGGGGTTTCTGTATACCGTTTCCTCTTCGATTTTTATGCAGTCATATTTTACGAGTGCATTAATCGTCTGCGCGGAAACATTCATTTTGCCCGTGATGAACGAATAAGACATATCGGGATATTTTATGAGTTCCCGTAAAAGACGCTCCTGAGCGTTTCGATGCTTCTTTGCGGCTTCATTTGCAAAGTATTCGAGTCTGTCCTTATCCATCAGGGCGATGACTCTTTTACGAACTTCTCTTTTAACCGTCTTCTTAACGGGCATAACAGTTTTTAAGGCATTTATCTGAGTCGAGCCGTAGGTCTTTCTTATAAAAGAAGCAAGCTTAATCAGTATCTCATCAGCCTTAACGCCGCCTTTTTTAATTCCGATAATATCTTTTATTTTATCCGAATCGTAATCGCTTTTATCCTTGATTCTTATTACGTAGCCGCTTATGACTTTGTTTCCGCGGCCGAAAGGAATGTCTACGAGACTTCCTTCCTCGATTACGGCTTCAAGCGATTCGGGTATTCTGTATGTAAATGGTCTGTCGAGTTTTTCGTGGGAAATATCCACTATTACTTCAGCGTACAAATGGACCTCCAAACTATCATTCCGGTTTATACGATGCAAATTTAACTTTCTTGGTAAGCTTCGCTACCAGTTCAGGATCAACGTCTCCGACATTTAATGTGTTAACGTGTGCGCTTGATACCGCTGATGCATAAATCGCACATTCAAGCAACGGACAGTTTTTCATAAGCGAATGAATAAGTGCCGCCATTACGCAGTCACCGCTTCCTACGGTATTTACTACCTCGACGTCGGGTGCATCACATACTATGATTTCATTCTTTGCGAATAAAAGAAGTCCGCGTTTTCCGAGTGTGACACATATAATCGCAATACCGGTCTTATGCAAATCTATTAAATCCGGAAGCATTACTTTCTTAAACGAAGTACTTTCAAAAAATGCGTTAAAGCCTTCATCTAAAGCCGTCACATCATATTTGTGATTTGTCAGATTTTCAAATTCGCTTAAGTTAGGCTTAATTAGGAAAGGCGCATGCGATATTGCATTTATTAGTGCAGGACCTGATGTATCCAGACACGCAGGCACGCCCTCTCTGTTTGCTATGTCAGTAAGCGTCGCATAAAAGCCTTCACCTAAGCCTATCGGAAGGCTTCCCGATAAGACTACCATGTCGGCCTTTTTTACGAGGTTCATGTAAAGATGCAAAAACTCTTCTTCGCTTCTTGCATCAACCAAATGACCGCCCTCAAGAATCTCCGTCACGTTTCCGTATGAATCGATGTAATTCATATTGGTTCTCGTTTCGGAGGCAAGCATTATAAAGCGGTTAGGCATCTTACGCTGATTTAATTCCTCGATTATTATCCTGCCGCACTTTCCGCCCGCGAAGCCTGTCACGAATGCATCCTCGCCCTGGAGGCGCAAATCAAACGCGACATTTACGGCTTTCCCGCCTGCATGCACGCTCTCTAGACTCGCGCGGTTTACCTTGCCTATATTTATTGAATTTAATTTGAGCATCTTATCCACTGCGGGATTAAGAGATACGCAAAGTATCATTTCACACTCCGAATCATGTAAACTTATAGTCTTTAACCGTAAAATCAATGCTTCGTCTGTCTTTATAAACATTGATGCCGGGATAATACGAAACCGTAAGGCGAATGTTTTCTCCTACAAGGCTTACGCCCTTGTAATCGTAGAGTTTTTCAAGTATTCCCTCACCTCTTGCTCCTAAAAGAAACTCTTCAAACTCATCGGCTTTTCGCCAGAGTTTAAGTTCTTTTACATTTCCGTTAGCATCTTTGACCATAAGGAAAATGTGGTTTTCTCCGACTCTTCTGCCCTTTAAAAGCTGTAAATCTCTGAGTGCAAAAACGGGCATTGTATTTCCGACTCCGAAGGGCTCTAATTTAAACAAATCGTCTATCAGATTTTCGGTTACATATCCGAAAGGCATGTCTGCATCAATATAAAGCTTTTCGGTTAAATCATCTTTGGTTAACGAGGAATCCCTGTTTAATCTTTCAATCAGTTCCCCGAGATTTTCTTTTTTAAGAGATAAACCGCAGGCTGCTTTGTGACCGCCGAATTTACTTAAGATATCAGCGCATTTCTGAATGCCTTCAATCATATTGTATTCATCGATTGAACGGCCGGACCCTGTAATTCCTTCGTTTGAATCAGTGAAAACAATCGCAGGATGATAATAATTTTCTCTTATTCTTCCTGCCACCAGTCCGCAGATGGATACGTGGCATTCGGGCAGGTAAAGTACAATTACATCAGGGATTTCGCCGTCGGCATACATTTCTTTTATTTTGCCGACACCGTCATTAACACATTTTTCGGTAAGTTCTTTTCTTTCTGCATTTAACGAAAGGAGCTTGTCGGATAATTCTTCTCTCTTTGAAGAATCCTCGCTTAAGAAAAGATTTACGCTTGTATCGGCCACTTCTATTCTGCCCGAGGCATTAATGCAGGGACCGATTCTAAAGCCTATGTCTGTTGCTACAAGTCTTTCCTTGGCACTTAATTCACATTTCTCAACTAATTTATTTAAGCCGGGATTTAATGCACATTTAAGTCTCGGCAAAACCCACTTGACCAGGTTTCTGTTCTCATTCGTTAAAGGCATTACATCCGTAACGCACGCTATGGCTGCAAATTCGAGAAGTTCTTCTTTTATGGTATCAAATTTCGTATCGTTATCAAAAAGCGCCGAGAGAACCTTAAAAGCCACCTGTGCGCCACATATATCCGGGAAAGGATATTCATTGGTGCATAGTTTCGGATTTACTATTGCATCCACTTTGGTCGGAACTTCGCTTTCTGTAACCGTATGATGATCTGTTACAACAACTTCCATTCCGAGTTCCACAGCAAGGTCTATGGAGTCTCTCGCTGATATTCCGTTATCGCATGTAATGATAAATCCTACACCGGCGGAATGCGCATTTTTTACGATGTTCTCATTGATGCCGTATCCGTCCGATATACGGTTTGGAATCACATAATCGCAGTCAAGTCCGAAGAGCTTAAGACCTTTCATAAGGATGACACTTGAGCATACTCCGTCGGCATCATAATCTCCGACTATCAGAGTCTTTAAGTTTTTTTCTTTGGCCTCTTTTATTTTTGCTACTGCTTTGTCTATATTCGGAAGACCCTTATATGAAAAACTCTCCGAAATGTCCGATGAAAGAAATCTTTTCATGTCTTCCAATTCGGTTATTCCTCTGTTGACCATTATTCTGACTGCAACGGGGTCTATATTCAGTTCTTTTGAAAGGCCTGCATAATCGGCGCTTTTTCTTAAAAGAATCCAGTTTTTCATAAGTGCTTTCCAAAATGTGAAAAAAGCCTCGCGTAAGCAAGGCTTGTTTTTTTAAGGTAATTCGTCTTCGTCATCGCTGTCTTTCGGCACAAATACTTTTCGTAAGAATACCCACAGTGTTCCTGCCAAGCATACCGATGAATACGTACCGCAGAGGATACCGATCATCAGAGGAAGAGCAAATTCCTTGATGGAAGTAACACCCAAGATGTAAAGAAGAAGTACCATAACGAATGTGGTCAGTGAAGTAAAGATACTTCTTGAAAGAGTGGATGTAATCGCACTGTTTACAATACCCTTTACATCAAGCACATTTTCGGGATTGACTTCTTCGCCTTTTCTCTTTTTCTTTCTTCTCGAGCCGAGGGATTCGATTCGAAGTTTCTCTTCTTTTAATTCCTCTCTTACTCTGTCGAAGATAACGATGGTCGCGTTGATTGAATAACCGACTATCGTCAGCATGCAGGCAATGAATGTTGAGCCTACGCTGATACGTGCAACCGCATAGAATGCAAGCACGATAAGTACGTCATGCACGAGGCAGGCAATACTTGATAAACCGAATCTGAAATCTGAGAATCTTACCCAGATATAAAGAAGCATTAAGATTACGGCGATTGATACGGCAATTATAGATTCCTTTTTCATTTCGCCCGAAATCGTAGCGGAAATGGTCTCTGATTCAAGTGAACCTTCAACCGCGTTGAATTCATTTATAAGAAGATTGTCAAGTTCATCTCTTTCTGCGTCCTCAAGACTTCTGGTCTTAATGATGATTTCGTTGCCGCCCTCAACCTTCTGAATCTGAACGTTTCCGTCGCCGGTAATTGCCTCAACCTTGGGTGTGATTGTGGCATCGATTTCATCGATTGAAAGGTTTTCGCTTAATTCCACATTGGTTGATGTACCGCCTACGAACTCTAGTGAATAATTCAAAGCACTGCCTTTTCTTACGCCGTTGATTACCATGAATACAAAGCCTGCTAAGATAAGAACGAGTGAAATGATTACGAATATATGTCCCTTGCTTATGAAGTTGATGCTCTTTCTCTCTTTTGCGATACCGTAAAGTTTTAAGTTTGTAATACCGAGTGCCATGAATCCCTGAAGGATAAGTCTGGTGATTACAAGTGCGGTAAACATTGAAAGCACGATACCGATTGCAAGTGTCTGGGCAAATCCCTTGATGGTACCCGAACCGAAGAACATAAGCACGAATGCTGCGATAAGTGTGGTGATGTTACCGTCGAGGATGGCACTTAAAGCCTTCTTGAATCCGACGTTTACGGAATCTTCAAGTGTCTTGCCTTTGGCAAGCTCTTCTCTGATTCTCGCGAATATGATAACGTTTGCGTCAACCGCCATACCGATTGAAAGGATGATACCTGCGATACCGGGAAGGGTAAGCGTAATGGCATCGTGGAATACGGAAAGAACGCACACGATAAGTACCGTATAAAGTACAAGTGCAAGAACGGATGCAAGACCGGGTATGAAATATACCGCGATCATGATAATCGCAACAAGCGCAAGACCGATTGCAGCCGCCTTGATGGAAGTAGAAACTGCCTCGGAACCGAGCTGCGCACCTACGATATTGTCTCTTAATTTCTCAAGTGAAAGTTTAAGGGCACCGATACGAATCTTGGAAGCAAGTCTGTCTGCTTCTGTAAGATTTCCCATACCGGTAATAACTGCTTCACCGTTTGTAATTACTACGGATACTCTGGGAACCGATATGAAGTTGCCGTCATAGTAAATCGCGATTGTTTCACCTTTTGAATAAGCATTTCTGGTTGCATCGGCAAATTTCTGAGTACCCGAATCGTTTAAAGAAAGTGCTACGACATTTTCTTTGTTACCTGTGGACTGATTGTCCTGGGTTGCAGCCTTCGCACTCTTAACATCGGTACCGTCAAGAATGATGGAGCCGTCTGCCTTTAACTGATCAATGCTCTTTAAAAGGATGTATGAAATATTACGTTCTTCGAAAGCGTTTAAGTCGTAAGTTACAACATTGCCGTTTTCGTCAAGAAGTGCCATTCCCGTGGTATCGTCATAGTATACGGCCATGTCTTCGGTATCGTTTATAAAATAGAATTTATTGTATTTCTCATCCATATATACAAGATTGCCTTCGGCGGAAATCTCGTAATAATAGTTGATATTGCCTTCCGAGTCCGTCTGGGAAATGAAATATAACGAACCGGGTCTTCCGAGTTCTTCGAGAATTGCGGATGCATCCGTTACGCCGGGAATTTCGATGGTAATACGATCGTTGTTACCGCCTTCCTGGTAAACCTGAGCTTCCGTAGAGTATGTCTCTGCCTTGTTTCTCAGCTTCTCAATGGTATCGGCCATATCTTCGGCGGTAGGATTTTCTTCTCCGACTACCTGATATGTGATACTTAAACCGCCCGCAAGGTCAAGACCCTGAGATATATTTCTGTAACTTCCCGCCTTCTGGGGTCCCACACCGCAAACTGCTATATAACCGAGTCCTCCGGTTATGCAAAGTATGAGAATTAAAGCAATTATCTTTCCTATTCTGCCTTTCATTTCATAAAAACCTTTCTTATTTATAGGATAATTTCGCACAATAAAATATTATGCCATAAAAACGGCCGAAAGTAAATAGCGGCCTACTCTTTCGACTCTTTTTCGTAATTCTCGTCGGGGAGGAATATTTTCACCGACAAAATCCTGTTTCTGGCTACTTTCAAAGCCAGAAGCTTGGTACCGTTTTCAAGTACAACCGACTCACCTTCCCTGGGCAGTCTGTCCAGGCAGTCAATCATAAGACCGCCTATGGTATCATAATCCTCGCTCTCGAATTCCGTATCAAGCGCATCGTTTATGTCATCAAGCTTAAGATTGCCCTGTACTATATACTCTTTGTCTGATTTTTTTCTTATTAATTCTTCTTCGTCTGAATCGTATTCGTCTCTTATTTCGCCGACTATTTCCTCTAAAAGATCCTCGAGTGTAATCATGCCTTCGGCTTCGCCGTATTCGTTTAAAACTATGGCGATATTGTAGGATGACTGTCTCATTTGCGTCAAAAGATCCGAAGTCTTTTTGTTTTCATATGTATAATACGGCTCTCTTAAATAATCTTCCGTCTTAAAACTCTCGGGATTTTTTACGAAAAGAAAATCCTTCATGTTGAGAATGCCTATAATATGTTCCTTTGAATCCCTGTAAACAGGCAGACGAGTGTACATATTTTCCCTGAAAACATTCATGATTTCGCGGTAGGATGCCTTTTCGTTTACCATCACCATATCGATTCTCGGAATCATAATGTCTCTCGCCTTTGAATCGGATAAGTCGAATAGATTGATAATCATATCCTTTTCTTTTTCCTCAATGACTCCGTCCTCGTGTGATGTATCAAGAATGGTTCTCAATTCCCCTTCGGTAATGGAAGGCGCATCGTCTTTCGTGTCTATTCTCAGTATTTTCATAAGAATAAAAGCCGTCTTGTCAACAAGGAAAATAACAGGGGTAAATACAAAGAGATAAACTCTGAAAACATATGAATAAACAAGCACGATTTTATCAGCTTTTATCTTGGCCCACTGCTTGGGGATGATTTCTCCGCATAAAAGAACCACTATGGTTAATGCACCTGTGGCAAGCGATACGGCCCATGAATAACCGCTAAGCAAAGCAAGCGTAGTCGTTAAAGCCGACGCCGCAATGTTTACGATGTTGTTTCCTATCAGTATTCCGCTTATGAGTTTGGAATAATTGTTAAGAATTTTAAGAGAAGCGGCAGCTCTTTTATTCCCCTCGTCCGCCAAACTTTTTAATCTGATTTCATTTGCACAGTTAAAAGCGGTTTCGGCGGAAGAAAAAAATGCCGATAACAATAATAGAAGTACTAATATAAAGATTTTTAAAAATATATCCACGATATCCTCACCAAATTCTTATGGATAATATTATATTTAAATTGCCCTCCTTTAACAAGCGGATTTTATGTAAGTATATCTGCATTTCATGACCGGATTGACAATTTTTTATATAGTTTTAAAATATTGTTAGGGGAATGTGTTATGTTAGAAACAGTACGTAAAATCATAAAACAATCTAATCGAATAGTGTTTCTGACCGGACTCGGATCAGTCGTAGAATGCGGCGGAAGGGATTTGTGGTCCTCGGATATCTTTTATGATATCGAGGAAAGGTATCATATGTGTCCCGAGCAGCTTTTATCGGCAGGCGAATATTCATCGAGAAAAGAGCGTTTTTACAACTTTTACAAAAAAGAAGTAATTTCCTATCTCCCGAAGCCCGATGAAACCTATGAAATCATAAAAGAACTCGAAGACGAGGAAAGACTTGAAGCGGTTGTGTCCTTTAACATCTTCGGGCTTGAGAAACTTGCGGGCATCGAAAATGTGGTTGAACTGGCAGGAAGCGTATACGACAACTACTGTCCAAACTGCAACAAGACCTTCGAGGTGGACTATCTTTTAAAAAGCCGCTCGATTCCCGTGTGTGACGAATGTAAAAGAGCGTTAAGACCAAACATAAGGCTTTTGGGCGAGCGTGTTGACAATGACCTTTATACCGAATCCGCTTTATGCTGCAACACTGCAGATACAATCATCGTTCTCGGAGTGGATCTTGAGAGTTCCAAAGTCAAATATGTCACGGGACACTATAAAGGCAGTAACCTTATACTTTTCACCAAAGAGGAAAAATTCGGAGACAAATACGCAGACTACGTAATATACGGAAATATAAAAGATAATTTAAAAGAAGCCGTCAGATGACGACTTCTTTTTTTAGCCACACATTAAAAGGATTGCTTTAAGCTACCTAAATAACCTGTCTTAAAATATACTTGTCTTCAAAAGTATCAATGGGAATCGGACGGTCATACAAGAATCCCTGCATTGCATCGCAGCCGAATTCGTATACAATCTTTTCTTCATCCTTTGTCTCAACGCCTTCGCAGACAATATCCATTTCGATTTCGTTTAAGATACGGATAAGACCTTTTATGATATCCATACCCTTTTTATTGTTAAGGGAGTTTTTGATAAATCCCTTGTCAAGTTTGATGATATCTACGGGAAGAATACCTATAAGGTTTAATGACGAATATCCCGCACCGAAATCATCTACCGAAATCTTAAATCCGTGACTTCTAAGCTGCTCAATCTTATCTATGATAAGTTCGGCTTCTTCAAAGAATACCGATTCGGTAACTTCAAATTCAACATATTCGGGTGAGAAATCATATTTTTCAAATTCTCTCATGATATCTTCCACAAGCGAATCATGATAAAAATGAAGCTTCGAGAGGTTAACCGAGATGGGAACCACGTTTCTTCCCTCTGCAAGCCACTCGTCGATTTTCTTGAATATATATTTCATTACATACCAGTCAAGATCGATTACCTTGCCTGAGTTTTCAAGCACGGGAATAAATATCTCGGGAGGAATCAGTTCGCCGTCATCATCCACGAGTCTTGTAAGTGCCTCTGCTCCTCTGATACCGCCCTTCTTAACACTGATTTTGGGCTGCATGTAAACAAGAATTTCATCATTCTCAAGAGCTTTTTCAAATATCGGGATCAGTCTTGATTCAGCCTCTTTAAGCACCTGAAGTTTCTGGGTATACAAACAGTAAGGCACCGAATAATTGCCCTTTACGCTTCTTCTTGCAATATTGGCCTTGTCAATAATGGAAGTAATCGGTTCGTTGTTGTCTTCGACCAGACAAACACCGATGTTAAGATGTACCGAAGTTTTGGAATACTCTTTTTTATGAGCTTTGCAGAATTCTTCTTCGAGAGTCTTTAACTTTTCTTTTTCTTCTTCCCAGTCAGTCTTGGTGTATTCGAAAAGACCGATGATATGATCCGAATACGGTCTGCAGGCAACCACACATTCCTCCTGGCCGGATATCTCTTCCGCCAAAGCTTTTATAAGCTTGTCGCCCGCGCTGTAGCTGTAAACCCTGTTAATGTACTTAAACTTGGAAAAATCGGCAGAAATCAACACAAACAAAGCATCCTTGTCTGCTTCGATTAGACGTTTGGACGCTACATTTATGAATTCATCAAATAAATATAATCCCGTCAATTTGTCCTTATTCTTCATAATAGTAATTCACCTCAACACAGAAATTATAGTGAGTATTACGAAAGATAATTACAAACATCCGTATAATTCCCCTACGGGACTATTATATATGTTGAGGTATCCAATGTCTATGCACCGATATGTAGAAATGACAGGGTATTTTTGTGCAATTTGTCCTTTTTTTATCCCGCACTTGTAATTAATTTAAACATCAAATTTTCAGGTATCAAAAAAAGCCCGATTTTACGGGCTTTTTAGACATATGTTGAACTGAAGCATTTATATCCGTCATCGATTTCATAGCATTTAAGATTGGCTTTTATTTCGCCGTTTTTGGCATCAATAATAACCATTTTTTCAAAATCCTCATAAAAGGTTGAAAAGCCTTCTCCTATGCCGTTGCCTGTCAGCTTCGCAAAACTCTCTTTCGCACTCCAGACTTCGGTGAACCTTTCTATTTTTTCGTCTTCATTTTGGTCTATATATTCGTTGTCAGTGTCTGTAAAGAATCTTTTCGGTATATTGGTCTTTAATGGCTTTATTTCCTGAATGTCAACGCCGACTTCTTCGTCTGCGAGAGCAAGTATGCAGTAATCCTTTGAATGAGATATGTTAAAAAAGATGTTGGCTCTGTTCTCAATTCTGCCCTTACCGTTTTCGTCAACGACTATCGAAATATCGGACATGTTTTCCTTCGTAAAATCATCGGTGCCTGAAATATAGTTTATCTCTTTATAACAGTCATCCGTATATCTGTCTGCAAAACTAAAAAGCATCAGTCTTCCTGTGAGTGAGCGAAGCTGGTCTTTTACATACTTGTATCTGCATACATATTCTTTTTCTTTTAATGACAAAAGGGACATCTTATCAAGTAAGATGTCCGCATTATTTTCATCCAGTTTGTATGCAAAAATTTTAATCATATCAGTGCTTTAATTCTTCTGCGTAGAAACTCTTAAATTCCGTGAAGCCCTGTTTTTCAAGGGTCTCCTTCTGGAACTTTTTGTTCTTGTTCATTTTGGCGATAAGAACAACCTTGCCTTCATTTCGAAGAGCTGCTGCCTCTTTAATAATCTCGCCCATTCTTTCGCCCTTGATGTTCTTTTCTACAAGGAAAGCAATTTTTTCGCTCTCGCCGGGAATCTTAAATCCCTTATCAAGCATAATCGTAATGATTCTTTCAAATCCGATTGAGAAACCGCAGGCAGGTGTATCGTTGCCCGTGAATTTACCGATCATCTTGTCATATCTTCCGCCGCCTGCTACTGCACAGTTAAGTTCGGACATTTCGATTTCAAAGATGGTACCTGTATAATATCCCATACCTCTTACAAGTGTGGGGTCGAAAGCAAGATTAAAGTCTGCGGTCTTTGCTGCATTAACTGATGCGAAGATTTCTTTTAAATTCTCTGTTACGCTCTCATCCAAAAGATCGCCGAGTTTTTCTTTTAGGAAGTCAATATTTGCTACACTTGATGCATCGGTATTCTTTCCCATCTCATCAAAAAGAGCCATGTATTTTTCTACTGTCTCTGCTTCGAAGCCGTTTGCAATCAAGTCTTCTTTTACGCCGTCAAATCCGATTTTATCCATCTTATCAAGGATAACGAATACGAGGTCAATCTTTTCTTCATCAAAGCCTGCATATGCTGCCATGGCTTTAAGGATTCTTCTTTCGTTAATCTTAACCTTGAAATTCGAAAAACCGAGTTTGCTTAAAAGAGTCGTTGTTGCAAGTACAAGCTCGATTTCGGCTAAGTTACTCTCTTCACCGAGGATATCGATATCGCACTGCATGAACTGACGAAATCTTCCCTTCTGAGGTCTGTCAGCTCTCCAAACATTGCCCATCTGAAGTGCCTTAAAAGGTGCGGGAAGAGTTGCCTGGTTGTTCGCATAAAATCTTGATAAAGGAAGTGTTAAATCATAACGAAGTCCGGAGTCTGCAAGATCGTTCTCGCTCTTGGCTTCTTCCAAGTTTAACTTCTCTCCTCTTTTCATTACCTTGAAAATAAGTTTTTCATTTTCGCCGCCCTGGTTGGAACAAAGGTTTTCGATGTGCTCAACGCCGGGAGTTTCAATGTGTGAAAATCCGAAGGATTCGTATGTCTTTTCAATCACGGATATACAGTAATCCCTGATTCGCATTTCCTCGGGTAAAATATCTTTCATGCCCGTAACGGGCTTTTTGGTCAAACTCATGTAATCTTCCTCGTCTCTTAATAATTTACTGAAAGCGGATTGTATTTTCGCTCATGCTCTATGGTTGTAAACTCATTGTGTCCGGGATAAACCTTTGTCTCCTCGGGAAGTTCAAGAAGTCTTTCTACGGATCTTTGCATATCAGCCGCGGAACCGTTTTCAAAATCCGTTCTTCCGTAAGTCTCAAAGAAAAGTGTATCTCCGGAGAAAAGAATATTGTCTTCTTTAAAATAAAAACATACTCCGCCGGGTGTATGGCCGGGTGTAGCTATTACCTTACATGTCATGCCTCCGACAGTAACCACGTCACCGTCTGAAAGCTCGTAATCAAGCTTAATGCTAATCTGCTTATTTACCTTTACGGACTGATTCATCTCGGGATCAAGGAATCCTTCGGCATCGTCTTTACCGCCATATATAGGTGCATCGCAGAGTTTCTTAATGCCTTCGACACCGAGAATATGGTCGAAATGCGCATGTGTTAAAAAGATTGCTTTTATGGTCAGTCCTTTTTCTCTTAATTTTGTCACAAGCATTTCACCGTCTCTTGCGGGATCTATGATAATGCAGTCGTATTCGCCATCCTTATGTAAAAAGTAAGTATTGTTTCCAAGCATGCCAAGGGTGAGGCATCCAACTTTAATCTGGGACATTTTTATTTTTCCTTTTATTTTGTTCTCTCGACTTCTATTACTCCGTCAATACCTGAAAGCTTCGCACAGATCTTATCAAGTTCTTCCTTGCTTCTGATCCTAAAAGAAAGTCGCATGGTCGCAACGCCCTTCTTAGAAACATTGGTATGAAGCATATTAATCATCGTATCGTTTTCCGTGAATATCTTCGTGACATCGTATAAAAGTCCGGTACGTTCGTTTGCATAAATGGTAATTTCAGCAAGGTAATTGTCAAGTTCACCTTCAATTGCTTCGGCTAACCAATCTGCCTCGATGATTCGCTGTCTGTCTTCTTCAGCCAGTACTTCGGGACTCATGTTCACGCAGTCTTTTCTGTGAATGGTAACACCACGACCTCTTGTGATAAATCCGATGATATCATCGCCCGGAATAGGATTACAGCATTTGCCGAAACGTACTTCAACATCGTTGGTTCCGTTAACCGTGATACCGTTCTTCTGATTGGCTTTAAATTTGTACTGATTGTTTCTTATGGACTCAAGGACTTCTTCGTTGGTAAATACCTTCGGATGGTCCTTATCGTACATGGCAACTATTCTGTTAATTGCCTGGCCTTCTTTGATACCGCCGTGTCCGATGGCTGCAAGAAGTGCATCCCAGTCCTTAAATGAATAATTGTCGAGTAATCTCTTTTTATATTCGTCGGTTAAAACTAAAGTTAAATCGATATTGTTCTGCTTACAATATTCCTGAATCTTCTCACGGCCTTTGACGATATTCTCGTCCTTCTGCTGCCTCTTAAACCACTGGTTAATCTTGTTCTTGGCCTGAGTGGAACGAACCTTCTTAAGCCAGTCACGTGAGGGACCGTTTGAATTGTTACTTGTAATGATTTCAACAATATCACCGTTCTTTAAGGCATAATCGTTTCCGACATGAACATTGTTGACCATTGCGCCGACCATCTTGTTACCAACGTCGGTATGAATCGCATATGCAAAGTCAATGGGTGTTGAACCGCTCGGAAGTTCGATGGTACGTCCTTTGGGTGATGAACAGTAAATGTTCTCCGATAAAATATCAAGGTCGTCATGAATGAGAGATAAGAATTTTTCGTTATCCTCTTCCTCGAGACACTCTGTCAGACTTCGAAGCCAGTCGCTCTTTTCAACCTCTTTGGCAGAAACCTTTTTACCGTCCGATTCTTCCTTGTATTTCCAGTGGGAAGCGATACCGTATTCAGCTTCCTTGTGCATTTCTCTGGTACGAATCTGTATTTCGAAAGGAGCCTTTGCATCGGTTGTATCAAATACAGTTGTATGAATTGATTTGTAACCGTTCTCCTTGGGGTTTGCAACATAGTCTTTGAAACGGTTGTTCATCGGCTTGAAGTTTTTATGAACATAACCGAGTACGGTATAAAGATCGTCCTCGTCTTCAACGATGATTCTGACCGCAAACAAATCGTATATCTGCTCGAGAGTCTTGCCCTGATTTTTCATCTTTCTGTAGATACTGAAAAGATGCTTTACACGACCGTCGATTTTCGCATGAATGTCAGCCTCATCCATGATGCGCTTAACCTTCATAACGATATTGGCGATGTATTCCTCACGTTCCTCTTTGGAGAAAACCATCTGATTTACGAGGTCCTGATAAGCTTCGGGCTCAAGATATTTAAAAGATAAATCTTCAAGTTCAACCTTTAATTTACCGATACCTAATCTCTGTGCGAAAGGAGCATAGATTTCCATTGTCTCCTTAGCTTTTTCATACTGCTTGTGAGGAGGCATATGCTCGAGTGTTCTCATGTTGTGCAGTCTGTCCGCGAGTTTTATGATAATAACACGGATATCCTGTGCCATTACAAGGAACATGTTTCTTAAGTTAACAGCCTGCTCTTCTTCCTTCGAAGAATAATTAAAGTCTTTGGTGACCTTTGTAACACCTGCTACAAGCTTTGCAACATCGGGACCGAATTTGCTTTCGATATCGGCTACGGTAAGTACCGTATCTTCAACAACGTCATGCAGAATACCTGCAATGATTGTTTCCTTATCCATCTGAAGATCCGCTAGGATAATCGCAACATAAAGAGGGTGAATGATATAGGGTTCACCGTTTTTACGAAGCTGGTCCTCATGAGCACTGTATGCAAGCTCGTATGCGGCTCTGATGGATGAAAAATCCTCGGAAGGGTGATAATCACGGATTCTTTTAATTAGATCCTGATAAAGCACGGCAGGCTCAATGTTCGCACCGATATCCTCGATACGACCATAGTCAATAATAAAATCGTTTTGAACCAAATCTTTTTTATTTACTGCCATAATCTCCCTCCTTTCCGGACTCTAAAGCCTTATTTTAAGGGCGTTTTTTGTCTTTGAAAAATTTACATAATATTATATATCATTATTCGTCAAAATGCCACAAAAAAAATCATCTTCAAAATTGAAAATGATTTTCTATCCATAATTTTTTATAAATATGTGAATATCTTGTAATGTTTACTGCCAGATTTCTTTTTTTTCTCATTCAGGCAGTACTTTTATTGCCTTTTGTACTGCCTGCATTTATTTTTTTTATTTCAGGCAGTACTTTTATTGGCTTTTGTACTGCCTGCATTTATTTTTTCTATTTCGGACAGTACTTTTATTGACTTTTGTACTGCCTGCATTCTTTTTTTTATATTCCGGCAGTACTTTTATTGGCTTTTGTACCGCCTGCATTCTTTTTTTTATATTCCGGCAGTACTTTTATTGGCTTTTGTACTGCCTGCATTCATTTTTTTATATTCTGGCAGTACTTTTATTGGCTTTTGTACTGCCTGCATTCATTTTTTTATATTCTGGCAGTACTTTTTCTGAAAATGGCGAAGCAGACAAATAATAATTATCAAACGTTTCCGTTATTTCGGTTTTCCTCATAAAAGAATCAATCTCTTCATCAGCATTCTCTGAAAATAATATCTTATTATCCGTTTCATTCAGATGTGTTAGAAAGAGCGATTTTTTAATGGAAACATCATCGGAAATCAATCCTTTATCTATTGAATTCAAATCTTTAATAACCGCTTCTAAGAATCTGTCCAAAGATTCGTGCGGAGCATATCTTATAATTCCCTGCCAGGGGTTTTCGATATTGGTTGCATCAAAAAGATTAAGATTGTAGCAAGGCCACTCTTCTTCGCAAGGTAATACTCCTGCGCCGTGTCTTGTAACATATGTCCTTGTGATATATGAAATCTCAATATCTTTTATTCCTGTTTCCAAGCAGGTTTCGACTGCTGCCCTGGCACCCGTATGTGATGCACTTATATGCGGAGCAAATTCTTCATTGTCGGTATCCAAAAGAAGCCCCTGAGCTCCTTCGAAAATAACTTCATCAAACTCTGATAAAAATATATGTTCTTTCAGTTCAATAAGTTCAGCGCCGTGGCAGATTCCTTCGGCTGCATTCTTTAAAACATTGTCTTCTTTAAGCAAATCTAAATATTCATTACTTGCAGAACTATCCCATTCTTTTACTACATTACAGCATTCATTTTTTTTGGGCGTAATCGATGGCTCTTTTAGCAGTTCTTTTAACCGTGCAGGATAATACTCATCTCTTAATTCTTTTAAGAAACCATACAGTTTCTCTGCAGTCATTCCTTTAACATCTTTCAGATACAACGGATGTTTTTCCGAACGAACCACTGCCTCATAAATACCCATTCCGCACGAACCGTGACGGTTTTTGCCTCGAGCGGTTTCTGCTGCCATATTAACGAGCACATCATCTATCGTAACAATGCGGCAGAAAGGGTGTGCGATTATTTTAGGTGCAAAACCCGTTAACGCCTTAAATGCGTTAAGCTCTTCTTCAAGCTTATAAAGATCAGGCAGAAAATCCTTTGCCCAGTATGTATCGACCTTCATGAATGATGCGGATGAAAGCTCATGAAAAACAAACCGACCACTTACAGTATCTACCGTGTGGCCGGCTTGCGCTCCGCCGTTGAAACGAACTGCTATCGCCGACTGGTTGTTTTCTTTTGCCATTCGAGCAAAGCAGTCCGTTGCAAGGCCTTTTCCTTCATCTCCGAAATTTTTGCCGATTACAATGTGTGCTTTCATTAAAATCTGATTTCTTTTATTGCATCCCCTACTATAGGACGAATCTTATCGGGCCACTGACTGAGGATATCGTTTCTGTTACCTTTGTTTATTAACTGAAGAATGGATGTAATAACTTCCGAGAGACATCCTATGTCGGAAGGATTAATCATAGCCACTCTGCCCTTCATGTAGGGAAGAGAGGTCCATGACTTCCATGCTTTCTCCTGATTGTTTCCTGTGATAATGTGGATAATTTCATATTTTACGCTGGCCATTTCATAAGCCTCTGCCAGAGTAATGTCCTTACCTACATTATCGCCGAACATATCTTTTATCTCTTTCTTGGAAAGAATGTGTCTGCCGTCATTGTCTGCAATCTCATCACCGATACCGATGAGGATACCTTTTTTATCTCTCTTTTCAAAGGAATCGATTGAAGTATGCTTAGCCGCAAAATACCAAAGCAACGAATCATAGCTGTACCAGTTTCCGCCGAAACCGACTCTTAAATCAAGAAGCTGTTCAACGACTCTTATGTCTGCTTCAAACTGTGTTACCTGAAGTCCGTCGGGATCTTCCGCCTCAACAAATGCGGCACACATAATATGCGGATTGGTAACGGGATTTTTCGCATAAATCTGAGTTACGGTTTCATTTAATGCGTTCTTTGCAATCTCTTCTGCAAGATAGCCCATGGAACCCGTAACGTCAAAACCTAAAATAATAGGTGTTGAATTAGGTGAATCTTCAGAATCCCTCGATTCTCTGACATTGATGAATTTGGGCAAATACTGTTCCTTAGCCTTTGCTGTCTGAAAAATAGTACTTGCGCTTGATGAATTTGTAATACCTCTTGACTGTTTTAATTTATTCCAGTCTGATGCACGATAACTGCCCCTTCCCATAGTAAACCTCCGTTTATTTATATTTTTTAAAATACTATCGAATTAACTTTCTTCGGCACTTCGATATATGCCAAAGATTCTGCTGCCTTTTCAGCCTTATCCTGATCCATGGATTTTAACGCTTCGTTGGCGGTCTTTCCTTCGGATACGGATATGATTGCGTATATTATATCTGCCAGATATGATATATCTCTTTTATTAATGACCGTTACTCTGCCCGGCATAAATTCCTGCCATTTTCTGAAAATCGCTTCGCTGTCGGCCTGCTCGTTTTCTATTACGATATGAAAAACATTGTAGTTTTTCTCGGCTTTACGTAATAGTTCCTCATCGGATAATACATACGGAACATCATCGCCGAACACACGCTTTATTTCAGTGGTGCTGAGACTTCCCAAACTTGCATCATCACCTATCGTAAAAAGATATCCTTTTTTCGAACGTTTCTCGAAACAGTCGGCCTTTGTATGCTTAGCTGCAAAATACCATAAAAGATTATACGACTCTCCGCCGTTTCCGCCTCCGCCGCCTTCAAGATAAAGTTCCAAAAGCTGTTCAATGATTCTTATATCCGCTTCAAACTGCGTTACCTGAAGAGGATATTTATCTGCTAACGAATCTCCGATGGCTGCGCATAAAATATGCGGATTGGTAATCGGTTTTGCTTTGTAAAGATGCGTGATGATTTCATTCATGGAATGCAAAGCCAGTTCTTTTGCCAAATATCCCATTGAAGCCGTCACATCAAAACCGATGATAACGGGTGTTGATTCAGGTGAATCTTCCGAATCTCTTGATTCACGAATCTGCTTACAGCCTTCGGTCATCTTTGAATGAATATCTTTAACCGGCGACTGAAATGTTATTCTGTTTGAATATATTTGTTCGGCGCTTACTGAGCTGCTTATGCTGCCTCTTAATTTAGCCCAGTCCGAAGCCCTGTAACTTCCTCTGCCCATTTATATCTCCGTTATTTATAGATTTCACCGTCTTCGGTATCCATGTTTATAAACTTTCTTTCGCCAAAGGCTTTTATTAACATCTCATCCCAGTAAGCAAAATCTTCGTAAGCGTTTACCTTGGGAATTCCGTTTATAAAATCAGCCAGAGCCTGTGGGATATTATCACCGTCGGGAATAACTTTTTCGTCAGCCTTAAATCCTAAAAGTTCCTTTGCAATCTTTCTTAAGTTTATAAGATTGTCCTCAACATCAAGGAATATCCCTCTGGTATGTGTATTGTGCTTTCCTGCGTTCCACCAGTTGCCGTAAAGATAAGCAGTATGATCGTAAGGGTTTATATAAACCGAATCGATATTTAAATCTTCATGTGCGAGACCGTTATATTCAAGCACGCAGCAAAGGTTTTCAAGACGGCTTATTATCCATGCAACATGTCTTCCCGAAAGCGTACCGAAAAGTCTTAAAGGATATTCATCTTCGCCCTTTTTGATAACGAGTAATCTTTCACCGTTTTCAAGTTCAAATCCTCCGCTTATATGAGGGAAGAAATCGCTTAAGCTCTTGGTATCGGCCGAAGGATAATCAAGCATTGAAATAGCTTTTCTGAACTGCTCCACGCAGTCTGCGTTTTTAGCATCAAAATGATAAATTATATTTCTTCTGGCTGTGTATGAATCTGTGGCTGTATCCTTGAATGTATAAAGATATTTAACCTCAATCTCTCTTCCGTCCAAGCATTCGAATTTTTTATCCTCCGCAGTCTCCCAGAGCTCATCAGCCTTTAGGCGTCTTGCCTGCTCATCCTTTGAAAGGGTAAAAAAAGAACGCATCCGCTGATAGAACTGCTTGTAATAATCGGTATCTTCATGGTTCAACACATAGGTTGACCCGCAATACTTACAATGAGCAGTTGTTGCTGATGCGTCCAAAATCATACTTCCGCCACAGTTTTTACACAGTATATTCTTCATTTCGTCAATCCTTTCAGTTAACTTCTGAAAACATTAATTACTCTGATATTTTATCATAAAAGATGGTCTATTTAAAGTTAATATTTTGACACCGGGGGACGGGGTTTTTGTGTCATTTATGTCAGATTTCCGTCCTGATAAGCTCTAAGAAGTTCTTCGAGGTCTGCCACTTCTTCCATTAATCTCTTGCCGTTGTCGGTATCACGCACATACATTCTCTCGTCAAAATCCATGACTTTGAGAGTATCGGAAAGAATGTCTGTTTCGCCTGCGATGGCTTTCGCTTTGGATTCAAACTTTTCATGCTGTACGAGCCACATTCCGTGTGAGTCGATGGCAAGTGTATAGCCTGCCATTCCGGTCTTCTCGTGGTAAGCCTTGGAGAAACCGCCGTCTATCATAAGAACTTTTCCGCCGGCCTTAATCGGTGTCTGACCATTCTTTATTTCAATGGGCACGTGACCGTTTATAATATGCGAATATTTGCCTGTCGCGCCGAATTCTTTTAGGATTGCATCCGCAACTTCTGCGCTTTCTTCGATGAAGGAATAATATGCATCCTTCTTTTCTTTGTGCGTCTCCTTATCGGCGATAAAAAGTCTCTCGAACGTGGTCATTTTATCTCTGCCGTATAAGGGCGACTTGGGTCCGCACCATAAGTACCATAAAATATCTCCGCCCTTTATTCTGTCCGAAGAACCTATCGGTGAAAAGTAAGCTTTTCTCGCATAATCTTCAAGCAATTCATAAAGGCTCTTGCCGTAAGTATCCTTACCGCAGATATCGGAATGTGCAAAAGTACCGTCTTCGTTTAAAAGAACGCAGCCGTGATATAAAAGATTGCCGTTGTAGACTCTGTACATAGCACCTTTTTTGTAAAGGAATTTGATATGCTTCTTAAGTCTCTCCGAATGCATAAAAGCCTTGACAAGAAGTTTTACAATCATCTCCTCTTCATCGCTTAATCTGTAAGGGTCGTTTTTATCAATCGTCGGGAAATCGCACTCAAGCAGAGGGTATTCTGTTGTGTTAATAACAACCGTCTTTTTCGCATAATCAATCTTATCAAGCAAAAGCTGATCATCCATTTTAAAATCAGGATTTCTTTTTATAACTTCACCTTCAAGTTTAAACTGGATAACCGTAATTGCCTTATACATCTTGCTTTCAATCTCGGAAGCGTTTACGAATTCACCGCCGCTGGTTTCTTTTAGGTTAAATCTTGAACAGTCGGTATCCTTGTAAGTTTCCATAGCAAATGTAGCAAGCGGTAAAAGATTGATACCGTATGCATCTTCAATAATTGAAAGATTTCCGTAACGCGCGGACATTCTTATAACGTTTGCAATACATGCGGGATGGCCTGCGGCGGCGCCCATCCATACAACATCATGGTTGCCCCATACAAGGTCAACCGAATGATACGAGCAGAGTGTGTCCAAGATCTTCTGAGGACCAGGACCTCTGTCGAAAATATCTCCGACAATATGAAGATGATCCACAACCATTCTCTGAATCAGGGTTGAAACGGCAATAATAATATTGTCAGCCTCTCCGACTCTTACAATTGTATCTATAATGCTCTTGTAATATTTTTCCTTGTCGTTTATTTCCTGCTTTTCGGTAATAAGTTCTTCTATTACGTATCTGAATTCTTGAGGGATTGCTTTTCTTACTTTAGATCTCGTATATTTGCTCGATACACATTTAAGTACATCCACGAGGTCCATTATGGTCTCTTTGTACCAGTCGTTTGTATTGATTCCTTCAGCCTTAATAAGCTCGAGTTTTTCCTTGGGATAATATATTAAAGTCGCAAGTCTCTTTTTGTACTCGTGACTTTTTTCTCCTAAAACAGCCTCTATTTTTCTCTTAACGGTTCCCGATCCGTTTCGAAGAACGTGCTCAAACTGCTCGTATTCCCCATGCACATCGGTTAAGAAATGCTCGGTTCCTTTGGGCAGAGAAAGAATGGCTTCGAGGTTTATAATCTCCGTAGCCGCTTCTTCGGGTGTGGGATACTGTTTTGCGAGAATTTTTAAATATTTATTGTTATCCATCTTTACTCTCCGTGGTTTCTTTTATGACCACTTAATTATACTTGTTTTAATATTCAAAAATCAATCTAAGCATAAATAAAAACACCCGAATGTCATTAATTGTGACAATCGGGTGTGAATTATTAAAGTGTAATCTTGCAGAAGTTCTTTTTGCCTTTCTTTACGATGAAGTCGCCTGCTGCAAGTTCTTCCTTGGTATAAGATTTCTTGAAGTCGGTTATCTTTTCATCATTAACCGTACATCCGCCCTGCTCGATGGTTCTTCTTCCTTCGGAACGTGTGGGAACAAGCTTTGCTGCAACCAAAATTCCGATTAAGTCAATCTGACCGTCCCTGAAGTCTTCATCTGTCAGTGTGCAGGAAGGCATATTTTCAAGATTTCCGCCGCCTGCGAAAAGTGCCTTGGAAGCTTCTTTTGCTTTTGTAGCCTCTTCTTCGCCGTGAACCATCTTGGTAAGTTCAAATGCAAGGATTTCCTTTGCTTCGTTAAGCTGTGAACCCTCCCAGGAGTCCATCTTGTCTATTTCTTCGAGAGGAAGGAATGTGAGCATTCTGATGCATTTAAGAACATCTGAGTCTGCAACATTTCTCCAGTACTGGTAGAACTCGTAAGGTGATGTCTTCTCGGGATCAAGCCATACAGCACCCTTTTCTGTTTTACCCATCTTCTTTCCTTCGGAATTAAGAAGCAACTGGATAGTCATTGCGTATGCGTCTTTGCCAAGTTTTCTTCTGATAAGCTCTGTACCGCCAAGCATGTTGGACCACTGGTCGTCACCGCCGAACTGCATGTTGCAGCCGTATTTCTGGAAGAGCATATAGAAATCATAGCTCTGCATAATCATGTAGTTAAACTCAAGGAAAGTAAGACCTTTTTCCATTCTCTGCTTGTAGCACTCGGCACGAAGCATGTTGTTAACCGAGAAACAAGCTCCTACTTCTCTTAAAAGTTCAATGTAGTTAAGGTTTAAAAGCCAGTCGGCATTATTAACCATCATAGCTTTGCCGTCTGAAAAATCGATGAACTTGCTCATCTGCTTTTTAAAGCATTCGCAGTTGTGATCGATATCTTCCTTGGTAAGCATCTTTCTCATATCAGACTTGCCCGAAGGATCTCCGATATGGCCTGTACCGCCACCGATAAGTGCGATAGGTTTATTCCCTGCCATCTGAAGTCTCTTCATAAGGCAGAGTGCCATAAAGTGACCTACGTGAAGACTGTCTGCGGTAGGATCGAAACCGATGTAGAAAACTGCTTTTCCGTTATTTACCAGTTCTCTGATTTCATCTTCATCGGTCAGCTGTGCAAGAAGTCCTCTTGCCTGTAATTCTTCAAATATTCCCATTGTATTTCTCCTAAAATAATTTTTATGAAAATAATAATTTGTCGAGCTCTTCCACGGTATCAACCACATATGTGGCGCCCGCATCCTTTAACTCGTTTTTATCAAAAGCAAAGCCGTAATTAACGCCTATCGAATCCAGTTCGAAATACTTAGCACCATAAATATCATAATTCCTGTCGCCTATCATTACAACATCTTTGCTTCCTTTTTGCAAATTTAATATATCGAGCGCTTCTTTTATGACGTCTTCTTTTTCGCATTTTTTACCAACCATATCGGCGCCGCTTACTACGTCAAAGTATTCTCTTATTTTAAATTTGCTTAAGATATCCTCTACAAAACCGGTCGGCTTGCTGGATGCGATTACAAGCACCCTGTCATCATCCTTAAGTTTTTTTAAAAGTTCGGGGATTCCCTCATAAGGACGATTTTCGAATTTGCCGACCTTTGAATATCGTTCGCGGTAAAGCGCTATTGCTTTTTGGGTTGTTTCTTCATCGAAGCCGCAGTATTCCTTAAATGAATCTTTTAGGGGCGGTCCGATAAAACGTAACTTTATATCATCAGGAAGGTCTTTGACGCCTAAATTAATTAAGGCATAACTAACTGACTTAGTTATGCCTTCTTGAGAATCCGTCAAAGTACCGTCCAGATCAAATAACAGGTATTTGTACATTACTGTAATGCCTCTATAATCTTCTTGTACACTTTATTGGGATGGGGAAGTTCAACCGATTTGAACAGCTGAACATATGCGAGCAGAATCATGTGAGCGTCTACATTCGCAATTCTTACTTCATGGGTCTTTGCATACTGTTTGCAGTAGTCCTCAATCGTAAGAGTGATGTACTTAACTCTCTTGTTGATTCTGTCATCATCCACCTGTAACAGATTTGCTATCTCGTTTACAGCCAGTTTATCAAAGAAATATGCCAGTGATGTTAACTGATGAATAGGATTAAGCTCATAAATATAATCTATTGCAATAAGAGCTGTCTCCGATTCGTTATAAAGCTTCTCACCGTAAAGAACGTCATTGTTGATGACAGGGTGATCGAATTTACCCTTTGTCTCTGTAACAAGCAGTTCCATATAATTCTTGCCAATCCAGTTGTCAAGCTCATGATAGATAATCTCGTTATACCATGAGATTACATTCTCGACTTTATCGAGTCTGCCGAACTGCATATACATGTCTTTATAAATCTTAATGACCATTCTCTCCGCTTCTTCGGGATCGCTTATAACCATTGATACATGGAAATAAACATCATCAGCGGTCATTACAAAAATCTTCTCAAAAGCTTCTACTTCGCCTTTTAAAAACTTTTTAACCTGTACGGATAATTCATAAGTATAAATCATACCGACTCCTCCAGTAATTTATTGCACCTTCCGAATATAATTTTAAAAAATTTCCGAAAAAAATGCAATACCTTCGTTAAAGCAGTCTAATATATTCGCACGAAATAAGAGTTAAGAGTTATGACTAATTATAACTGATGCCTTTATGAATATCCTGAAGGCTCTTAACACCTATCTGTCCCTGCTCTTTTAAGGCCTTAATTCCTGCTGCGCTTGCCTTGGCTGCTGCCATCGTGGTAATATAAGGAACTCTGTGCTTAATGGCGTTCTTTCTGATGTAAGAATCGTCAAAAATCTTGTCCTTGCCGGCAGGTGTATTGATAATAAGCTGGATTTCTTTGTTTGTTATTGCATCGACAATATTGGGTCTGCCTTCCTGCATCTTCTTAATCTTCTCTGCGGGAATTCCGAGAGACACGATTAAATCATATGTGGTTCCTGTTGCAAGAATCTTAAATCCGATTTCATGGAATGCCTTTGCAACTTCGGGAAGTTCCTTCTTGTCGTTCTTGTTAACGGAGATAAGAACCGTTCCTTCAAGAGGAAGAGGATTCTTTGTAGCTTCCTGTGCCTTGTAATATGCTTCACCGAAATCGGGAGCGATACCGAGAACTTCACCGGTAGATCTCATTTCAGGTCCTAAAAGAGGGTCAACCTCCTGGAACATATTGAACGGGAATACTGCTTCTTTTACGCCGTAATAATCGTAGTGGCAGTCCTTAAGTGCAGGTACGGGTGAAGGCTTTCCTGTAATCTCGGAAGTAACGATTTGTGTAGCAAGCTTAACCATGTTGATACCGCAAACCTTGGATACAAGGGGAACGGTTCTCGATGCTCTGGGGTTAGCTTCGATTACGTATACAACTCCGTCTTCGATAGCATACTGCATATTCATAAGACCGCGTACATTCATTTCAACCGCAATCTTCTTTGTGTATTCTTTTATGGTAGCAAGATTCTCGGGAGAGATATGCATGGAAGGAAGGATACATGCGGAGTCACCCGAGTGAATACCTGCAAGTTCGATATGCTCCATTACAGCGGGAACAAATGCATGCTCGCCGTCTGAAATGGCATCTGCTTCACATTCCATAGCGTTCTTTAAGAATCTGTCGATAAGGATGGGTCTGTCAGGTGTAACGCCTACAGCTGCTGCCATATAATCTTTAAGGCTTTCTCTGTCATGAACGACCTCCATTCCGCGGCCGCCGAGTACGAAGGAAGGACGAACCATTACGGGATAACCGATTTTCTCTGCGATTTCGATTGCATCGTCAATCGTAACAGCCATTCCTGCTTCGGGCATGGGAATTTCAAGTTTCTTCATCATTGCACGGAAAAGATCTCTGTCTTCAGCCATATCGATTACTTCGGGAGGTGTTCCTAAGATCTTTACGCCGTTAGCCTGAAGTGAATCTGCGAGGTTAAGAGGAGTCTGTCCGCCGAACTGAGCGATAACACCTACGGGCTTTTCTTTTTCATATATGCTTAATACATCTTCCAGTGTAAGAGGCTCGAAGTAGAGCTTGTCCGATGTATCGTAGTCTGTTGATACGGTCTCGGGGTTACAGTTAACGATGATGGTCTCAAATCCGAGCTCACGAAGAGCAAATGCAGCATGTACGCAGCAGTAGTCGAATTCGATACCCTGACCGATTCTGTTGGGACCGCCGCCAAGAATCATTACCTTGGGCTTGTCTGTATTGATAGTGCTCTTGTCGGGAGCATTGTATGTCGAGTAGTAATAAGCGCTGTTCTCTGTACCTGATACATGAACGCCTTCCCAAGCTTCGGTAACGCCGATAGCCTTTCTTGCGTTTCTGATATCGTCTTCCTTAACGCCTAAAATCTGGCTTAAGTACTTATCTGAGAAACCGTCTTTCTTAGCCTGTCTTAAACTCTTCTCATCGGGAACGGAACCCTTCATACGAAGGAGGGCTTCCTCTTCCTCTACGAGTTCTTTCATCTGCTCGATGAAGTAACGTTTAATCTTGGTAAGTTCGAAGAGTTCATCAACTGTGGCACCTTTTCTTAATGCCTCATACATAATGAACTGTCTCTCGGATGTAGGAATAACAAGTCTTGCAAGAAGTTCGCCCTTTGTAAGCTCATTGAAATCCTTGGCAAAGCCGAGACCGTAACGTCCGGTTTCAAGAGATCTGATAGCTTTCTGGAAAGCTTCCTTGTATGTCTTACCGATACTCATTACTTCGCCTACCGCTCTCATCTGAGTACCGAGCTTGTCTTCTACGCCTTTGAATTTCTCAAATGCCCAACGTGCAAATTTGATTACTACATAATCGCCGTCGGGATAATATCTGTCGAGTGTACCGTACTTACCGCAGGGGATTTCATCAAGTGTAAGACCTGATGCAAGCATTGCTGATACAAGTGCGATAGGGAAACCTGTTGCCTTTGAAGCAAGAGCCGAAGAACGTGATGTTCTGGGGTTGATTTCTATAACTACGATACGGTCACTTACAGGGTCATGAGCGAACTGAACGTTACATCCGCCGATAACCTCGATTGAATCTACAATCTTGTATGCCTGTTCCTGAAGTACTTTCTGTAAATCTTCGGAAATAGTAAGCATGGGAGCCGAGCAGAATGAATCGCCTGTATGAACTCCGACAGGGTCAATGTTTTCGATGAAGCATACGGTAATCATGTTACCCTTTGCATCTCTTACAACTTCAAGCTCGAGTTCTTCCCAGCCAAGGATTGATTCTTCTACAAGAACCTGTCCTACGAGTGAAGCCTGAAGACCTCTTGCCATTACTGTCTTAAACTCTTCTACGTTATAAACCAGTCCGCCGCCTGCGCCGCCCATTGTATATGCGGGACGAAGTACTACGGGGAAACCGATTTCTTTTGCTATCTCAAGTCCTTCTTCTACGGAATATGCAACCTGTGAACGGGCCATTTCTATTCCGAGTGCATTCATTGTGTTCTTAAATTCGATACGGTCCTCACCTTTTTCGATGGCGTCTACCTGAACACCGATAACCTTTACATTGTACTTATCAAGTACGCCTGCCTCTGAAAGTTCGGAGCAAAGGTTAAGTCCTGACTGACCGCCGAGGTTGGGAAGTAACGCATCGGGACGTTCCTTTTCGATTATCTGTGTAACTCTTTCAAGATTAAGCGGCTCGATATATGTAACATCTGCCGTTGTAGGGTCGGTCATAATCGTAGCGGGGTTTGAGTTAACCAGTACGATTTCGTAACCGAGTTTTTTGAGCGCCTTGCACGCCTGGGTTCCGGAATAGTCAAATTCGCATGCCTGACCGATAATAATCGGGCCGGAACCGATAATCAGAACTTTATGAATGTCTTCTCTCTTTGCCATAAAGGACCTCCTAAATATATCTTACTCCACACCGTCGAAACAGTATGTACAAACATCACACTTGGGCAGACCGATTGCATCAATCATGTCATCGAGTCTGTTGAACTTAAGAGATGTGAAATGCATTATCTCACAAATCTTTGCTTCCATCTTTTTATATTTCTCGCTCTCGGGATCGGTATATTCCTTTAATACCTCTTCTGTTACGTTGCCGTCCTCAAGTTCCCAGATTACTCTTCTTGCGATTAAGTCCATATCGGAATTTGATCTTGAGAAGTTAAGGTATTTACAGCCGTACATAATCGGAGGACAAGCGGGACGAACATGAACCTCTTTTGCTCCTGCCTGGAAAAGGAAATCCGTTGTTTCACGAAGCTGTGTTCCTCTTACTATAGAGTCATCTATCATTAGCATTGACTTGTCTTTTATGAGGGGTTCAACCGGAATCAATTTCATCTTTGCAATCAGATTTCTCTGAGACTGCTTAACCGGCATAAAGCTTCTGGGCCAGGTCGGTGTGTACTTGATGAAAGGTCTTGAGAAAGGTGAGCCTGACTCGTTTGCATATCCGATTGCATGCGCCGTACCTGAATCGGGAACACCTGCGACAAGATCGACACTTGCATCGTCTCTCTTGGCCATATTGGCACCGTTTCTGTATCTCATCTCCTCTACGTTGATGCCTTCGTAGCATGAAGTAGGATATCCGTAGTATACCCAGAGGAATGAGCAGACTTTTCTTTCCTTGCCTGCTTCCTTTTTAACTTCAAGTTTTTCGGGAGTGATGTATACGATTTCGCCGGGGCCTAAATCTTTTATGTCCTTATATCCTAAATGAAGATATGCGAAATTTTCAAAAGATGCGCACTGAGAGCCTGCTTTTCTTCCGATATGAATCGGT
Organism: Lachnospiraceae bacterium; assembly: GCA_017618075.1. Classification (GTDB taxonomy): domain Bacteria; phylum Bacillota; class Clostridia; order Lachnospirales; family Lachnospiraceae; genus UBA3766. Next base: position 57,500 of record JAFZUY010000012.1, on the reverse strand, counting down.
GTTCTGCCGTATTTGTCTCTCGATGCATATATTCCGTCCTGAGTCATTAAAAGAACCGACATGGAACCGTCAACCAGCTCCTGGACATAAGATAAGCCCTCCACAATGGAATCTTTCTGATTGATAATGGCTGCTACCAACTCTGTCTGGTTGATACTGCCGCCACTCATCTCGAGAAAGTGAGACATTCCGTCATGAAAGAGCTTAGATACAAGTTCATCCGTATTGTTTACTTTTCCTACTGTCGTAATAGAAAAAGTACCAAGATGAGAACGAACAATCAGAGGCTGGGGTTCGTTGTCGGAAATACATCCGATGCCAAGTGTACCCTCCATCTCTTCAAAATCACGTTCAAACTTGGTTCTGAAAGGTGAGTTTTCTATATTATGTATTGCACGGTCGAATCCTTTGTTTTCAGAATATAAACACATGCCGCCGCGTCTGGTTCCCAAATGTGAGTGATAGTCCACACCGAAAAACAAATCGAAGACACAGTTTGATTTTGATGTTACGCCAAAAAATCCGCCCATATTTCACCTCTTATATCGTTTTATCCCGAAAGATTATACTTATTTTTTCTTATAAATGTCAATCGGTTTTCGACAAAAAATTAAGTTCCTGACAGTATATTTAAGTTACGCAAATCACCGTCGTTTACATAATCGTTTACCGAGTAAGCATGCTTTTCAAGATCCCCGCAAACGGCACTTGTTATGCCCTGGCTTATCAATTCGCCGATTAACTCTGTGGCAATAAGTTCAATTCTGTCGTATTTTTCGTTTACATAAGAATTATCCGTCGGAGCCGTCACCAAAAATTCCAAAGGGAGTGCCAGGTGGGATAAAATGTCAAGCTCCTTCAAACCCCTGAACTGCCATTTGTAATAAGGCATATATTCGTTATTTATAAGATAAATTGCAGCGATTGCATTTTTCACATATTCATATGCGCACATTCCGGCTGCGGGATAATCCTTTCTTTTAACCATCCTCATAAAATTGTACTGGCCCGACTGGCTCATAAGAAGTAAGTGCCCTGCCAGTCTTTTAAGTCTTACATCCCTCGGCATTACGGCAAGGCTTTCTCTTATCTTTGTAAACTCTCCGCTTCCGTCATAAAAGAGTTCACCCCTGGTAACTTCCAAAAGATACTGTGTGGGAATTTTAAGCCATTCGTATGTATTTAGACTGCCGTCCTTTTTTCCCGTCTTTTGCATAAGGAAATCTTCGAGGCGCATCACTCCGTGTCTTGCTCCTCCTACGGGAGAAAGTTTCTGGCGCGTATAGCCCTTGAATTCGTCCGGAAGTTTTGCATAGGCTCTCTCCATCTGAAAGGCAGCCTTTCTGTCTATCACATCTTCATTTGGAAGGAATATGCAAAAGCCCGGTTCAAAATCATGATCCGTGCTCACCTCATCGTCAAAGCCTAAAACTTCCGAGCCTGCGCCGATGAGACCGACAGAAATAAAAGGAAGATAGTCTGAAAAACTACCTTCCAGCATTTCTTTTCCATAGGATTCATAAAACTGTCTTGAAAGTTCCAAACCTTTCATGGTTAATTCCCTTTTAAATCTTACTTTCCGATCCTTGATTTAAGCTCTGCTCCCCTTATGAATTGACCAAAATGGTCATATGCGGGTATGCATTTATCAAGAACAAATTCATAATATTCGTTTTTTTCAACCGAGTCATCGGTTAAAAGATTATATGCCTTATCAAGCATTTCACCGGTCAGACTCTCCGCTCTTTCACTGCCGTCTCTTTTCTCGTAAAGATCCGCCAGATTAAGATACGTAATCGCACATTCAAGCTTTCCATTTTTTGTACCTTCCATTAAGACAAGCGCTTTTTTGAATCTTTCCTCTGCCATCTCAAATTCGCCCAGCTCGGTCAAAGCCGATGCGTAATTATTGTAAAGGCCGCCGAGCCTTTCATCTCCTGTAAGAAGCTCAGCCTCATAAACCTTTTCAACGAGTCTGTAGCACTCCGCACTCTCTTTGTTTTGTCCTGCTGCTCTGTATACGGTACCTGCGTTTAAAATGGCCGTGGCACCCGTAATCGTATTGGAAAAGCCGTACTTGTCGACCTTAGGGATGATTGATGCCGCAACTGAGAGTGCTTCGTCCATTTTGCCGTTTTTCCTTAAATGCCCCATCAGTTCCCCGAGCATTGTAAGTTCGCCGGCTTCATCGCTTCCGGCCTTCGCCTCTTCAAGCCAGTATCTTAAATGGCTCTCGGCTCTGTCATACGCCTTTTCTTCAATATACGAATCGTATTTTGCCAAAACCCTGTCTACGGGTATACGGCTCTTGGGATTCATACAAAGAACGCACCTCGGCTCTTCGTAATCTTCTTTTGACAACATTTATTCCTCGTCCTCTCTTGCACCGGCTACAAAGGCCACTGCGGATATAACTGATGCAATTGCCGCAACAATGGCAACGATAACGGGTATTCCGATTATTCCGAATAAAATAATAAGCATGCCGCTCATCTATTCTTCCTCCTTTAATTTCTCGGTAATCTTCTTTATTATTCCGTTTACTTCCATATCGGAGTCCATCGGAATAACCAGGCATTTTCTGCCGTCTATCATTCTAATTTCCACAAGGGAAGAAGCCTCGGGTTTAACGGATATTTTAACGTTTTCGCCCTTCACTTCGATTCTGCCCTTTTCTTTTATCCTGTCTATATGAAGCTCGCCGTCTTCGCCGAGTTCCTTTTCAAATTTCTTTTCCACTATCGGAAGGTGTTCTTCTTTTATGCCCGAATCCCTTAAAAGCTTCGTCACGCCCTTTTTGTCAATCGTAGGCTCCATTGAGAAGACTTTATTTTCGAGCATTTCGTTTATATTGTCCTGAACGTTTCTTACCACCTCGAATGTATCGTATCCGGGAGCCTCGTTTATAACGTCCTCGATTACGTTCTTAAAAATTCTGTTCTCGACCACGCTGGTCATTTCTTCCACGCATCCGAGGCAGTCGCTTATTATCTCGGGATGAATTAAAAGAGGATCCTTGCAGTAATAAAGGAGTGAGTTTACATCGCTGCTTCTGTCGTTAAATGCAGGGAATAAGAAACCTACATCGGGCATTTCCACAACCCAGTCACGAATTCTGGCTGCGAAGTCATTCTCTTCCTCACGATAGGATAATGCACCCTTGTCAAGATTGACCGGACAGATACATGAGAAAATATATCTGAACACTTCCTCGGACTCACCCTGTGAAAAGCCGTCCGTTCCTTCTCTAGGCACATCGTAAGCATCATAAATCGTGATAATAAGATAATTGCCCACAGTCGAATAAGCATTGATGATTTTCTCGTAATACTTATCCGTTACGGCGGAATCGTTAAGTTCGCTGTCTCTTAAGGAAAGAAGGAATTTCTGCGCATCCTCTCCGTCCATGCTTCTTTCAAACGACAGATTTAAAAGGTTTCTGTTTAATACTCCCGACAAACCTTTTTTAAGTATTTCGATATACTTGTGTCTCTCGCTGTCGTCTATATTCGTAAGATATGAATTCATTTTGCTGCGGATTCTTTTCTCCGAACCTATTACATAACAGGTTTCGATCTTAAAAGAAGCTTCATCGCAAAATTTCAGTCTCTTTTTTATTTCATGTATTTCGCTGTTGTTCATTTAGTATAACCAATCCTCGTCCCAGTAATCATAATCACGGTCGTAACTGTTATAGTCATAACTGTTGTAGTAAGAATCATCAAAATCATAGTATGAATCAAAGTAACTGTCCCAGTCAAAATCATTCCAGTCATAATCGTTCCAGTCATAATATGAATCATCATATGTATCCCAGCCTTCGAATCCGCTCGAACTCCAGTCATAATTTGTGATGGAATCATCGGTATCGGCAAACTTGGCAAGGAATGTAAGGTATTTATTGTCAAATCCGCATTTTGTGAATACGTCTTTTAATTCATCATAAAAGTCATTATCGCCGTAAGGAAGAGTTACGGAAAGTCCGGTCATGTACGAATCGCCGGCTGTGGATGAACAATAAAGAACCGCAGATTTCATTACCGATGCAAGTGCGTTTGATTCGTCGGTATTCATCGTGGAAGCAAGCGCCATGATATCTACTGCATAGCAGTATGTTTCCATGGTATAAGAATCTGTGTAAAGCCAGTCCCAGATATCCTTTTTGCCGTTCTTTTCAAACATGGAATCGGGAGCTCGCTCGGATCTTTGCATACTCATTGTATAGTCGTATGAAAGAAGTTCGTCCTCGTTTGCATACGCAAAGTCGGTCCATGCGGAATAAAGAAGTCTTGTATATCTTAAATCGATTAATGCAAGAACACCTTCCGATTCTGCGAATAAACTCTCCTGTATAAAATCATTTACGATAACTTTTGCAACATCCGTCATGGGTGTGGATGAATTATATCCAAGAAGGCTAAGCCAGTTCTGATATTCCCATCCGCTGCCCGATTCGAAATCTTCGGATACGATAAGATAATCCGAATAATCACAGAGTGCACATGCGGTTTCAAGTCCGCCCATAAGGCAGGAGTCAAAACCGATCATTTCAAATTTAACGCCCGAATCCCTAACGGCTCTTTGAATTTCATCAATTGTGAGCGCTGCGTATGGATCGTTTAAGTTTTCGTCAACTCCGTAGCCGTATACAACTCCTCCGCCGTGGTCCCAGAAAATAAGTATATTTCTGTCTGCGGGATAATTTGCATTGGCATAAATTATAAAATCTCTTAATGTATATTCGTCCGTAATATCAAGCTGTCCCAAAGAATCATCGATTAACTCAAGGTGCTTGTCTTTTACGAGGAATCTTTGTGAATGCTTGTTTGAAATGCCGTCGGTCTTCCACTTTTTGGTACCGCCTGTCTGAATTACGACATTGACGTTATCGGAAAGTGTGGCATTTAACATCTCTCTTAAATCTTCGGTAGCGTATCCGTATTCACTCTCAAGGTCCGAACCGTTCATATAGACCATTACCGTAACGGTATCCGTTCCGTCACCCTTTAAGGTTACAAACTGGTCTCTGATTGCATTCGAAAAATACTCGTTCTGCTCTTCGGTATCAGTATTCTGATATGTTACAGTGGGAGTCGAAATGACAGGATCGGGATTATTAACGGGATTGTTTACAACCACCTGACTTGATGCCGGGTCTTTTGAAAAAATCACAATACCCATTAAAATACCGGAGGTTAAAAGAATGCCTCCGAATAATAATGCCCCTACTACAGATATTACCGACACGAGTGCGATAAGCCACCCGAATCGGAATTTCTTTTTCTTTGCCCCCTTAACGGGTGTCGGGGACTGATTGATATAGACGGTGGTTCCGTCCGCTCTTACAACCGTAAAACGAAGTCCGCATTTGTCGCAGACAAGCTCGTTTTTATCTATGATATCGCCACATCTGACACAATACATATTTACACCTGTTTCTTCTTTTTATTTTTCTTTTTATCCAAAGATTTTATTTCATAAGTGTCTTCCACTTCATATTCCTTGGGAATTTCGACAGTCTCTTCTTTTTTAGATTTTTCTTTCTGAGCCTTTTCGAATTTTTCGAAATCATCGTCCACGGAAATGGTTTTACTGTTAATCTTTTTAAGTCTTCGAAGTGCATTTAATTCGATGGCCGCGGGAATAAGATCGGTTAAAAGATATACGGCTCCGATTGTTCCTACAGCAATAAAAATCCATGCCCACCAGCCACTCTTTTTGATTACCAAAAATACGCCAAAGATGATGAAACTGAGAACTCCTAAAAGAGGTATAAGTGCGTTCTCGGCTTTTTCCCTGGCTTCATAATATTTTTTATCCCAGTCGGATGACTTCTCGCCGGGCTTCTTCGCGGGCTCAAATCCAAAGGAAATAAGTCCCATGTAATAAAGACCCGTTAAAAGAATGACTACGCCGAATGCTGCGGGCAGAATAGGCTCAAAATGCCAGCCTGCCTCAAGAATCTGCTTGGGATTCTTGACGTTATAATAAATCTCAAGATTAACTGTATCCTCATCTATCTCGCCGTAATATGAATCAGTCACATATACCATATCGTCGCCGACTCTGTAGGCAAGTTCAAGGACCGTATGCGGATCCTCTTCGGACTCAACAATATATTTTGAAACGATGGTTGCATCGGCTTTCTGTGCATATAAGTTGACCGAATTGTAAAGTATAAAAAGAATTATTCCGCCGAGTAAAAAAAGTCCGCCAAGTATAGTGCAGCCCATTCCGACGTTTTTATTGTTAAGCCTGCTTCCCATAAATTTTATTCCCCATCCACATAAACAGTATTTTTCATCATCTCAAAGTATTCTTTTAATTCCGACAAATATTTTTCGGCATCAAATTCTCCCTTTGAGTATGCTTTCTCTCTGATTCCCTTAATGGTATATCCGACAGTCATGTCAAGCATGCTTCTTTTGACATGCTTTGAAAGCTTTCCTTCATCGAAAGCAGAGAGTGCCTCATTTACCTTTTCAAGATAAGGTTCGATTTTGGAACGTGTAACATCTGCGATTTCCTCATCGTTCTCATCTTCCATTGCCTGAATCATCAAAGGCGCATAAGGATAGATCTTGGATATTCCTGCCTTGGTCTCTTCAATCGTATAAAGAATGTCAAAATAGTCAGTCTTTGTCGAATTAAGATTGACTGCCAGCTCCATATTAAGATACTTAACACAATAATCGGCCACAAAAGTGTATAATCCGGCCTTGTTTACAAAATAGTGAAACCAAAGACCTTTTGATACTCCTGCGACCTTAACCATATCGTCGGTGCTTGCGAGCTTGTAACCTTTCAAAGCAAAAACCTGCATTGCACCATTTATCATTTTATCCTGTTTTTCTTTTTTAAGATCGAAAAATTTATCATTCATGCCGTAGATTTCTCCCGCAAATAATTGACTAAATCAGTCGAAAATATCTTATCATAATCACTGCCTTTCTTCAATGCTTTTCTATTTACTTTTGGTCTTTCTTTGCTATTTACTTTTATGGATTTTGAGAGTAAAATATCCGTATATGTAACACAAAGGAGGTTATTCAAAATGAAGAAAACTACGAAAGGATTTCTTTTAGGGTTAACAGCCGCAGCAGCATGTGTGGGCGCATATTATGTTTATCAGAACAGAGATAAGATTTTTAAAACCGAAGAAATAATAAATGAAGACGGAACGGTAACCAAAAAACGTTCTTATGTAGATCTTGACAACATCAAGGAAAAAACCAGCGAAGCTGTAACAAAGACAAAAGAGACAGCTCAGAATACCTGGAAAAAAGCACAGGATAAGATTGACGGTTTAAAGAAGAAAAAGGGCGATGATATAGCAGAAGAAGTTGCTGATGCCGCAGAAGATATCAAGGAAACTGTAGAAGATGCAGTTGAAGATATCGTTGAAGAAGTTAAAGAAGATTAATAACCTTTAAGTTCATATGTAAAAAGAGACATCGTAATGATGTCTCTTTTTTTATGTTCTGTTTCTGTTTTTAAGTTTCAGTCTGTTCATCTCTCTGGCAATTCGCATCTGTGCCGATTTGTATTCCTGAATGCTCTTCTTCTGAAGCATGGCCTCCTTGGCCTGTTCAGCGGCAGCCTTGGCCCTGTTCTCATCTATTTCTTCCTGAGTCTCGACCGTATCCACCAAAACCTTTACGTCATTGTCGGCCACAACAAGTATTCCCTGTGATACACAGACAACCACTCTCTCACCTTCGGGAAGCGAATATTCCATTATGCCGGGAACTATGGCGGCCACCATGTTTTTATGATGAGCCATAATGCCGTATGAGCCGTCCGTAATCGGAACCACGAGACTTAAACATTCACCCTCGTAAAAGTTTCTCTCGGCGGCAAGAATATGAAGCGAAAAACTGTTCATACTTTAAATTTCTCCGTTTTTAATCCTCTCGGCTTTAAGCTTGCATTCTTCTATCGTACCGACGTTAAAGAATGCTGCCTCGGGAAGATCGTCAACCTCGCCGTTAACAATTGCCTTAAATCCTCTGATGGTCTCACCCAAAGGAACGAATACACCTGCATTACCGGTATATTTTTCTGCTACGTGCATGGGCTGTGATAAGAATCTCTGGATTTTTCTTGCACGAAGAACCGTCAGTCTGTCTTCCTCCGCAAGTTCATCCATACCAAGGATTGCGATAATATCCTGAAGTTCTGCATACTTCTGAAGTATTTCCTGAACCTTTCTTGCAATATTGTAATGCTCGTCACCAACTATCGAAGGCTCAAGGATTCTCGATGAGGATTCAAGAGGATCAACTGCGGGATAAATACCCTGTTCTGCAATCTTTCTTGAAAGAACCGTCGTAGAATCAAGGTGCGAGAATGTTGTGGCAGGTGCGGGGTCTGTCAGGTCATCCGCAGGAACGTATACAGCCTGTACGGATGTAACGGAACCGCGTTTCGTTGATGCGATTCTCTCCTGAAGAGCACCCATTTCCTCGGCAAGTGTAGGCTGATAACCAACCGCCGAAGGCATACGTCCTAAAAGTGTGGATACTTCTGAACCTGCCTGTACAAATCTGAATATATTGTCAATGAATAAAAGAACGTCTTTATTCTGTGTGTCTCTGAAGTATTCAGCCATTGTAAGACCTGAAAGAGGCACTCTCATACGTACACCGGGAGCCTCGTTCATCTGTCCGAATACAAGCGCTGTTTTACTTGCTACACCGCTTTCATTCATTTCACGCCATAAATCGTTACCTTCTCTTGAACGCTCTCCTACACCGGTAAATATCGAATATCCGCCGTGTTCTGTGGCTACGTTGTGAATAAGTTCCTGAATAAGTACGGTCTTACCTACACCGGCACCGCCGAAAAGACCGATTTTGCCTCCCTTGGGATAGGGCTCAAGCAAATCGATTACCTTAATACCTGTTTCAAGAATTTCGATAGCGGGACTCTGATCTTCGAATGAAGGGGCTTTTCTGTGAATACCCCACTTCTCCGTATCTTCGGGAAGTGCTCCCTTTCCGTCTATCGGGTCACCGAGTACGTTAAACATTCTTCCGAGAGTACACTCTCCTACGGGAACCATAATGTTGTTGCCGTCGGCCTCAACCACCATGTCTCTCGCAAGACCTTCACTACCGGAAAGCATGATACAGCGAACCATGGAATTGCCTATATGTGAAGCAACTTCCATTACTTTCTTTTCGCCGTCGACATCCACGGTCAGCGCTTCTCTGATTTTAGGTAAATGATCATCAAATCGAACATCAACTACCGATCCCGATACCTGAACTATTCTGCCGGTCATTTCTTCCTCCGTTTATAAAAACACTATTGTCTTGCCAGTGCTTTTTCTTTCTTTTTCTTCTTTGCACGTGCACCTGCGGAAACCTCGGTTATCTCCTGAGTGATTGCCGCCTGTCTGGTGTGATTGTACTGAACTGTAAGTTTTTCGATGAGTTCTTCCGCATTTCTGTTGGCGGATTCCATCGCATTCATACGCGCACTCTGTTCGGAACAGAAGCTGTCTACGAGTGCACCGTAAATAATTCCCGTTACGTAGCTTGAAATCATATTGTCAAGCGCTTCTCTCGCATTGGGATAAAACTCTATATCGCCCTGAGGCCATACAAAACCTCTGGTTGATTTCTGCTCTTCTTCAAGTTCTTTTTTGCTTAACTTGAAATCGGATCTGTTAAAAGGAAGCAGTCTCATTACTTTAACCTTTGCTTCCATACCGCTTTCGTAATCGGTAAAGATTATATAAATCTTCGCAATCTTTTTATTGTCGTACAAATCAAGCAGAAGGTCCGATATCTCTCTTGCTCTCGCAAGTGTGGGATTCTGAGCCGTGTAAAGAAATGTCTTTTCTATGGGGATGTTTTTTGAAGTAAAATATCTTCTTCCGTATTCACCCACAACAAAAAGAAGCTTGTCATGCTTTTTAGTCATCAGCTTGCTTGCTTCCTTAATGACATTCTGGTTATAAGCACCCGCAAGACCTTTATCCGCCGTAATAACAAGATATGCATACGTACCCTCTATTTCGTACGTATTGCCGGCAGGATAAAAATAATCACTCTGAACGTTTTTAACCGTCTTGAAGATTCGTCTGATGCTTAAGGCCACTTCTTCAAAGTACGGTTTGGTCTTGTCGAGTTCTTTTTTTATCTTTCTCATTTTGTTGGAGGATATAAGGTACATGGCGTTGGTGATTTTCTGAGTATCCCTAACGCTCTGAATATGACCTTTTATCTCCTTCATATTCGACATATATTAATACCTCTTATTCGCGGCCCTGTTCCTTAAACTCTCTGGCGTAATCAAGAATCGCCTGTTTGTCATCATCCTCGATACGACCGGTCGAGTCGATTCTCGAACAGATATCGGGATGTGAAATTTCGAAATAGTCAAGAAGCTTAACCATTTCATCCTGTATTTCTTTTACGGGGACATCCATAAAATACTTGTTTAATGCAACCGTAAGAAGAATTACCTGTTGATGCTGTGAATAAGGCTTGTACTGCGGCTGTCTTAAAAGATACATAAGTCCGTGGCCGTAGGTAAGCTGTTTCTGCGTTGCTTCGTCAAGATCGGACGAGAACTGTGTGAACACTTCCATTTCCCTGTACTGTGCCAGATCAAGCCTTAATGAACCGCTGGATTTTTTCATAGCCTTCGTCTGTGCGTCGCCGCCGACACGCGAAACCGAAAGACCGACATTAACCGCAGGTCTCTGGCCTTCAAAGAACAGTTCGCTTTCAAGGAAAATCTGTCCGTCCGTAATTGAAATAATGTTAGTCGGAATATATGCCGCAACATCGCCTGCCTGTGTTTCGACGATGGGAAGTGCGGTAATAGAACCTCCGCCGAGTTCGTCACTTAAATGTGCCGCTCTCTCAAGAAGTCTTGAATGCAGATAAAATACGTCTCCGGGATAAGCCTCACGTCCGGGAGATCTGTCAAGCAAAAGACTAAGTGATCTGTATGCAATAGCATGCTTTGACAAATCATCGTATACGATAAGTACGTCCTTACCCTGATGCATGAAATACTCTGCCAGCGAGCAGCCTGAATAAGGTGCTATATACTGGAAAGGAGCTGCATCGGATGCGGAGGCGTTAACAATGATTGTATAGTCCATTGCTCCGTGTTTTTTAAGATTGGTAACCATCTGTGAAATAAGGCTGGCTTTCTGTCCTATGGATACATAGATACAGATAACATCCTTACCCTTCTGGTTTACGATTGTATCAAGTGCAATAGCTGTTTTACCGGTCTGTCTGTCGCCGATGATAAGCTCTCTCTGACCGCGTCCGATGGGGAACATCGAGTCGATACAGAGGATACCCGTTTCCATGGGTTTGTCGACAGGTTGTCTTTCAATGATTCCTGGTGCGGGTGATTCAATGGCTCTGTAATCGTCCGCATCGATATCTCCGAGACCGTCGATAGGAAGTCCCAAGGGGTTAATAACTCTTCCGAGGAAATTGTTGCCTACGGGAACGCCGGCACTTCTGCCTGTTCTTTTAACTCTGCTGCCCTCACATACGGAATCCGTATCGTCAAAAAGAATACAACCGATTTCGTCGGCTCTTAAATCAAGAACCATTCCTCTGATACCCTCGGAGAATAAAAGAATCTCTCCGTAGGTTGCAGTCTTAAGTCCCGAAACTGTTGCAATACCGTCACCGATACTTGTAACTACACCGAATTCAACGGGTGCACCGCTCGGTGTCCAGTCTTTTATGTTCTCTTTGATTAGAGGAATGATATTCGAATCCGAACTTGCCTTTTTGCCGACATTCTTTATCATTTCCTTGAACTGTTCGAGTCTTCCGGCATTGGTCCAGTCGTATACATCAGTACCGACTTCGAGACGGAAACCGTCTGTTACGTTCTCGTCCTCAACCCATTCAATGAAAACTTCTTTGTCATATTTTCCGGCAAGGAAACTCTTTAGTTTGTTTAACTGTGCTTCCGTTGGCTCTTTTGCCGCATAAAGCACACTGAAAACCGAATCGTTATACATTGCTTTCGTCCTTATTTGCGGCATTTAAAAACTCATCGTAAGTATCCAGATTTGAATCCAGTACGATTTTTTCGGTAGCCTCATTTACTATCTCAGCGATTTCTTTCTGAGCTTCACTTATAATTCTGTCATGTTCTGCGTTGGCTTTTTCTCTTGCTTTTTTAAGAATCTTCGCAGCTTCATCATTGGCAGCGGTAATAATCCTTTCCCTGTCGGCAAAGGTTTCTTTTCCGGCTGCTTCTTTCTGAGCGTTAATCTCGGAGTCGGCATTCTTTAACTTGTTTTCATACTCAACTCTGTTCTTTTCACTCTCTTCGATTTTGCCGTTAGCCTCTTCTTCGAGTTTCTTAAAATGTTCTTCTCTCTCGTCCATGATCTTTCTGACGGGCTTGTAAAGGATAAAATACAATCCGCCGAAAAGAATCGTGAAATTCAAAAGATGCAAAAGAATCTGCTGAACATCTATGTTAAGCGGTAATTTCATAATTCCTGCCTCTTCTTAAATTTACAAAATGAATACGATGAAAATTGCAACAATCAAACCATAAATAATAGCGGTCTCTATGAATACCAAACCAAGCATCATCATTGTGAAAAGTCTGCCTGCTACTTCGGGCTGACGTGCTGTTGAATCTGCAACCTTCATAATTGCAAGACACATTGATACGGCACCCAAACCTGCTACTACAGATACAACAACTGCAGCTGTAACAGCCTTTGCAACTACAACGTCGTTATCGTTTGTTTCTGCCTTTACGATAGCTGCATCATCGCTTCCTGCCGCATATACCTTTACGGGTGCAAATGCGATTCCTAAAGATAATGCAAGGAATAATGTCAAGATAAGAGCCTTAATGGAATTTTTCATTGTTAAACCTCCGAACTAACTGTTTTCTGTTTTTTAACTTTTTTTTTTTCTCTTTTTCTTTCTTTTCAGGTTTCTCGGTTACTTCACCGTAGAATATACTTGCAAGCATTGTAAGGACGTATGCCTGAATCAGTGCATGCAGTGCGGTAAAGAGTACACCGACAAATACGGGGATAATAAAACTCGTAGCCATGTAGTAATATACGAGTTCGGTAACAAGCGCACCTGATATAAGAGCACCGAACAAACGGAAACTCATCGAGATGGGAAGCGAGAAATCTTTTAGGGTTTTAAGCGCTCCCATAGGTCCGTTTGTAATAAAGCCGTTAACCAGTATGAACAAATATGTCGTACAGCCCATCATTATGGCACCATTTATATCCGAGAGCGGAGCACCAAGGGTTATCGGCGTTCCGTGAGTGGATATTGCCTGCACACCAATGAGTTCAAACATGGTTCCCGTAAATATGTAAGTACCCGCGGCAAACATGTAATATTGCAGGAGCCTGTATTTATGAGGGCTGTTGCTTCTCGCCGTACCGTCGAATATTCCGACTACACTTTCCACGGCTATCTGGAACTTGCCGGGGATAAGCTTAAATTTGGGTACTGCAAAGATTCGGATTATTAAAGAAACAAAGAGTACAATTCCGGTAGTCCAGAATGCGGCTATAAGTCCGGGATTTACATCTTTTAGTCCGAATAACGAAACCTTGACGTTTTCGTGAAGAACTGCGTCCTTCATTACTTCCTTGATGGTTTCTTCCTGTACCCTGTTCGGATCGTTCGTCAGGATTATTCCTGCAATCAGGCAGGCAATCAGCACTACAAATATTGCAGCGGAGATTACTATCCTTTTCTTACTCATGAAGTATCCTTCTTTCTGTATGAAAACTTATAATTTCTTACCTGTTAATTTTTCGTATCCTTCAAGATAAATAGCGATGGTCTTGTCTACCACTTCCTGAGGCAGTGTCCAGTTGTGACCCTCGTTCTCGGGGTTCTTTAACCAGTCTCTTGCAAACTGCTTGTCGTAAGAAGGCTGTGAATGACCGGGTTCATATCCCTCGAGGGGCCAGAATCTGGATGAATCGGGTGTTAACATTTCATCGCCTATAACTATCTCGCCGTTTTCGTCGAGACCGAACTCAAATTTGGTATCAGCGATAATGATACCCTTTGTAAGTGCATAGTCAGCACATTTCTTATATAAAGCTATTGTGAGGTCGCGAAGCTTGGAAGCATACTCTTCTCCTTTGCCGGGGAAGCGCTTTTCAAGATAATCAACGCTCTGCTCAAAGCTTATGTTCTCATCATGGTCGCCTATTTCAGCCTTTGTGGAAGGTGTGTAAATAGGTTCAGGGAGTTTGTCTGATTCTTTTAATCCTTCGGGAAGCTTGATACCGCAAACGGTACCGTCCTTTTTGTAACTTGCCCATCCGCTGCCTGTGATGTATCCTCTAACGATACACTCTACGGGAAGCATTGTGAGCTTCTTGCAAAGCATGCTGTTGCCGTCAAACTTTTCCTGTCTGAAGTATTCCGGCATATCGTTTACGTCTACGGAAATCATGTGATTGGGAACAATGTCCTTTGTCATATCAAACCAGAACTTGCTCATCTGGGTAAGTACGGTTCCTTTCTTTGTGACAATATTGTTTAAAATCACGTCAAAGCAACTGATTCTGTCAGTTGCTACCATGATTAACGTATCGCCGTTGTCATAAATCTCTCTAACTTTTCCTTCTTTTATGGGCTTCATTTCATCCTCCTTAGGACAATTTTTTTACAGATTACATCATATTCCATTTTAATGTTTGATTCAAGTAAAATGTATACAAAATCAAGTATAATCGTCGTTTCTTTTCTTAAGCTTTGTCAGTTTGGAAATTTCATATAACAAAAGACCTATAAAAACAGTTCCCGAAATCACATACGAAACCACCATTACCACTGCCTTGGGCGCAAGGAGGTCTTCCTCATATCTGGCAATCTTCTCCCAGTAGGGATAGATGATGTCGTGATTTTGCATGGAACGGTACTTTTTGTTCTTATATACCAACCAGAGATTTTCGACGCTGTAACGTGCTGAATTGTTCACTATTTCAAAGTCCGAACCGTCTAGGGTAATAAGCTCCGTCATAATGTTGGCTGCGAAGTTTTCAATCGGATTTGGCATACAGACTTCAAGACATGTGATGTTTAAAGGAATATCCTGATTATCAAGCAGATCGAAAGGCACAAAAATCTCGGGCTTGTCACCCATAGCATAATTGTATATCTTGCCTTCGTTTTTCTTGTATACGCCTTTTACGAACAAAACTCTGTCGCCGTAGAGGATTTTCTGACCGTCAACGTCGCTTGAACCGAATAACTGCCATGCGGTTTCTTCATCAAGTATTACGCCGTCCTGCATCAGATCGTTTCCGGAAAAGTATGTGCCGGATAAAAGTTTTACAGGGTGGAATTTGAAGAAATCTCCGCCTACAGCCATGCAGTTTACATTCATGGATCTGCTCGGGCCTTCGAGATAAATGCTCGTTTTGGCAACATAGCAGTCTATGAATCTTCTTGCTTCTTCGCTTTCGGCCGAAACGGAATTAAAATCCAGTTTATCGTTTAACTCATATTCGAATCCGTCGATATTTGTTTTGTTAAAATACGCCGTATCCTTTATAAAAACAGAAATATGAGAACAATTACCGGATTTATCCCATCTCTTCGCAACCGTCTGGTCCTGATACTTGTTGGCACCTGCATTAATTATGATGCTCATAACGATACCGATTATCAGGGTAACAAACGAAACAGTCAGGCAGATTGCTCTGTAATATTTTATTTTGGAAAGAAATCTTTTTATTTTTTCCATAGTTTAATCAGCAAGTTTAACCTGATCCTTGTTTTCGATATATTTTGAAGAATTTGTAATAACGTATTCGTAACCGAAAAGTTCTGCGTCAATAGCCGCAACCTTGTCGTCCTGTGCGAGTACGGTTACATCCACTCTCTTGGCAATGTATCTGGAGCCGAAAGGTGTGCTCTTGGTATCTACAATTAATACGAAATGTCCGTTGTTGTCTTCGTGAAGAGCGGCATTAGGCACAATAAGATCGTAATTGGAGCTCTTCTCTCCGACTGAAAGTGTTAAGTTTTGTCCTGCGGTTACGGATTCACCCGAAAGTGAGAATACTAGGACTTTGCCGTCTCTTGAATTGGTTTTGTCGGGCTGAATTGCCACAAGGTTGGCATTTAAGTCTCCATAGTACCAGGAGTTTTCAACCGATACGGGATCTCCAACCTTAACAGCCTTGGCCTGTTTAGCGGATACAGGGAATGTAAGCTTATAACCCTTACCGTCTATCTGAATTACTGCAGCTGTACTGCCTGCTTCAATCTTTTCTCCACCAGCATATGCAAGGGATGTGATTTCGCCTGCAACAGGGCTCTTAATTTCTCCGCCGAGTGCCTTGGCTTCGAGATCCTTGATATCCTTTTCTTTCTTAAGAATGTCCTGATATTTTGATTCAAGACTCATCTTTGTCTTCTCTGTGGAAAGATAGTCTGCTCTGGCTGTTTCAAGTTTTTCTATTTTAGACTTAAGGTCATTGATAGCCACAGTCATATCGTATTCCTGATTTTTAAGGTTTGTATAATTCTGATTGTTCTTGCTCTGATTGGAAGAAGCAGAATTCTTTTTATTTGTAAGATTTGTATTGGCCTGATTAAGTGCAGTCTGCTTTGCATTTACATCCGCCTGTGCATTTGCAATCTGCTCATCGGTAGGCGCAGTTGCAGAAAGTGCATTAGCTTCATCCATTGCAGTCTTGGCGGTATTTAAAGCAGTTTCCGCATCATCCTTATTCTTCTTGGCTGTATTGTAATTTTTCTCTGAATCATCTTTTGCAGCAAGTGCTTTGTCCATAGCATCTTTGGCTGCGTTCATTGCGTTCTCGGCATCTTTCATTACTTTTTGGGCAGCATAATAAGCATCCTCTTTGTCGTTATTTGTTTTATCTGCTAAATATTCACTTTCAGCAGTCTGGAATGCAGCCTTTTTATCGTTATAATCCGCCACCTTACTCTGATAGTCATTATATTTATTGGCATAATCAGCCTTCTTTGTTTCATAATCGACCTCAGCTTCGTCACAAAGAGTTTTTGCACCCTTTTTGCTGTCGGTTCCGTAGAAATTATCTTTTGCGGTATTATAATTGTTAACCGCCTCGCTTTTTGCCTGCGCAATCTGTACCGCCTGGGCTTTTGCTTCGTTTAAGCTGTCTAAAATGCTCTTTGCGCTGTCAAGTGCGGTCTGTGCATTCTCCACAGCCTTTTCCTCTGCGGAACAATCAACGGATGTTGAGCCTGAAGAATCAATAAGAGAAAGCTGATGCTCGATTTCGGCCAGCTTCTTTTCTTTTTCCTCTTGCTGAGTTTTTAAAGAATTGATTTCATTATCCTTTGCTTCCAGTGTACTTAAAATAGTTCCCGTGTTATTCCTTACACCTGCTTCAACACTTGCAACCTCTGCCTGTGTAAGACCGCTCTCAAGGATAGTTAATTCATACTCACCCTTTAAATTTTCAAGTTCGTTTTTAGCCGTTGTAAGTTCTTCACTGGTCTCGCCCGCAAGATAATAAATAATATCTCCTTCGTTGACATGATCCCCCACACGGACGGGAACGCTTTTAACTTTTCTCGTTTCATCTACCACGAGATTATAAGGGTCTTCCGCTTCAACGACGCCCTCTCCTCTGACCTGCGTGGTTACAGGACCGCTTGATACAGACTGGGTACTGACTTCGGGAAGAGTTCTGTTCATAATCGTATTGGAAAAAAACGTGAGAATTAACATTATCACAAGAAAAACAATTGCTATATTTTTAATGAGTTCTCTCTTTTTCAAATTTTTCATAAAATCCTCCTTAGCCTACCCTTTGACTCCGCCCTGATACGAAATTCCTTCTACGAGATAATCCTCGCCGTATAAGAAAATCAAAAGGCTTGGTACCATATATACGCACGCAACCGCAAATGCCAGTCCTATTTCACCCGAGTTAATCTTGCTTAAGAAAATACTTAACGGGTGCAGATACTCGTCTGCCAACAGGATTAACGGCTGTTCAACCATGTTCCAGAAATCTATAAATATCAGTATCGCTACCGAATAAATCGCGCCCTTACAAAGAGGAAGACATATTTTAAGGAATATCTTCAACTCTCCCGCGCCGTCCACCTTGGCGGCTTCAATAATCGAAGTCGGAATTCTCTTCATGTATTTGGTAAGAAGATATACCGCAAACGGTGAAAACATTCCGGGAAGCCATATCGCCCATCTCGTATCAATAATGTTGAGCCATTTAGAAACCAAGAAGTTCGGCACCAGCGTTACCTGATAAGGCATGAGGCAGATAATGATGTAAACAAAGAACAGTAATTCTTTTAATCGCCCTTTTAATCTCATAAAACCATACGACGCCAACAGCGCTATGATTAGCTGGAATATCATAATCGGAACCGTGTATATAACCGAGTTCCAGAATTTGTACAGGTAATCGGGGCTTTTGAAAAGTACCGATGAGTACTGTTCAAAACTGACCTTGTTCGGAATAAATTTTATATAAACCGTATCGCTTACAAAAACTTTTCCGCCGTTTTCCGTCGTCGCAAAAATCTTGCCGTAGTTCGCGTTTATTTCCGTTTCGTTCATAAAAGAATTGGTAATGGTCAAAACCGTCGGTAAAAGGAATACAACCGCAAAAGCAAGGGCTATCATAAAAAGAATCAGAGTCCTTGTAATTCTTTTAAGACGTTTTTTTATTCGAAGTCTTTTATCTTTCTTATTCTGATCCATATTAATCCTCCATATCCTTTCCGAAACGGCTTTCCAGAATATAAAGGATTCCGATAATAATAACCATCACGAAGCACATAATGATGGCTCCGGACGAAAGTTTCTGATAGTCCAGCGAATTAAACATATTGTTCATAAAATGCTGGAGCGTATATACAGAATCCGTAGGGTAATTGCCTGATAAAAGATATACTTCCCTGAATATCTTAAAAGAATTGATAAGCGACATAATCGTCACAAAAAGAATCGTCGGGGATAAGTATCTTATTTTTACGATAAAAAAGAGTTTTAACGAATTGGAAGAATCAAGGTATGCAACTTCCATCATTTCTCTGGGAATCGTACCGAGTGCCGCCAAAAAAAGAATCATGTTGTAGCCTAAATTTTTCCAAAGGAAAAGCGCAAGTATAACGAAGGGAGCATATACACTTTTAATCCAGTCTATATTGCTGCCGCCGAAAAACTTGACAATTTCGTTTATTGCACCGTTGTAATCAAACAGCACTCTGAAAACCAGAATGACCGACGCAACGGGAACCATCATGGGCGAAAGAAAAATAGTACGAAACTGTGATGCTAAAGGAATGCTCTGATCGAGCAAAACAGCCATAAGAAGAGAAATAACCACTGCAAGAGGAACCGCCATTAAAGAAAACTTAAATGTATTCGCAGCTGCGGTTTTAAAAGCTTCGTTTCCGAGAATTCTGACATAGTTTTGTATGCCTACATAATTTTTGGTAACGGGATTATCCACTATGGAATAAAACAAAACAACTAAAAAAGGCACAAGATAAAAGACGGAAACACCTAAAAAAGAGGGCATTAAAAAGAGCGAATCTTTTCTTCTCTCCTTTCTTGCCATCTTTCGTCCGTAAGCCGAAAGTTTAACTTTCTTAACTTTCTTTTTTTCTTCTCTATCTTTATTCTTCATGCCTGATATTTTCTCTAATTGATAGCTTCGTTCAAAAGTGCAAACTCTTCTTCGTTGCAGCTTCTGCCCTCCGCTTTGCCGTAATCCTGATAATGCTTGTAAAGCGCTTCGGCTGAATCACCGAATACAGCTACTACGTCAGGATAAGTGCGCGCATAAAATTCTGCGTCAAAATTGTCTTCTGCCATTGAAGCATTCAAATCCGATTCGCCGTTTTCTTCATTGTCTTCGGTATCGGAATCATTGCCGTCCTCACTGTCGGCATCTTCACCGTCGGTCTCTTCGTTGTCGGCATCTTCACCGTCGGTCTCTTCATTGTCGGCATCTTCACCGTCTTCTTCGGCAATATATTCTTCATCTTCCGAATCAGTTTCGTCTTCAGATGTTGTTAAAACATCTTCTTCCTCATCTTTTATGATTTCGGAAACAGTTTCGGTATTTTCAACACTTTTATCGTCTTCCTTAACCTGATCTTCCGTATCTTCAGAAGGTGCGGCTGAAGGATTATATGCAACTTCTATGTAGTTTTCGTTATAATTTACGGGTATTCCCAAATCTGCATCGGGATAAATGGCTTCCATTTCGGCGTTAACATCGGTAACTATCGTTTTGCATCCAAAGAGCGACAAAACCGAAATTGCAAGGGCCACAAGCACCGTTTTGGCCAAACAGTTTTTCATATCCGTTCTCCTTTTATCAGTCGCTTATTATTGTACTATTTTTTGACTTATTTAGCACTATATATTTAAAAAAATTCACGATAATTTTGCATAAAAAAGGGGCAGTTAAAAAACCGCCCCTGACTTGTTTTAGTCTACTTCAAATTGCCCTAAAAATCAAGTATCAAAATAATTATGTTCATAAACGATGATATGGACTACTTCACTGTCCCAGCCTTCTATGATGTAGGATACATCGCCTCTTGTATACGGATCGATGATTCTGCCGTCAACGATAAACTCCGTCGCGCACGCACAGGTTAAACTGTAAACATTGTTTTCTTCTGTGTCTCTGTCGGATTTAATATCGCCTACGATGCACGGAATAATAACTCCGTTTGCAAGCTCAACATCAATATAAGTACCTACCGGCGCATTAAAATAAGTGCCTACCGCAATTAGGTATCTGTCTTCATAAATTCTGAATCCGTATTCGTCCGTGTAAGCTACTTCCTGAAGCTTATACTGTCTGCTCGGACGAGAGGTAATGGCTGAATAGTTCTCGTAAGCCTTTTGCCCGTAATAAAGATCATACTTCGGCATATCGTAAACAGTATAGTTTACATTGTAAAGCGTGTTCTTTGTAAGGACATCGGATTCCACTCTGTTATCGCTGCCGCCGACTATGATATCCGTGTATTTTCTTGAGCGCATCTTTTCCATACTTGCGTCCGTCTCAAGTGTATTGATCGTAGTACGAAGGACGTAGATGTAGGAAAGAGTAAATACACATATACCAAGAATCGCAGTGGCCGCCACGAACTTCATGGTCTTCTTGAACATAAAATTTTCCTTTAAAATCCCTAAAATGATTATACTTAACACACCCGCCATTTCGACGGGTAAATGTTATTTTATCACATTATGTTAACTGATGTCAAATTTTAGGGCTTTTATACGGCTTCAGCCTCGTATCTTGATGCCTGAACACGCCACATTTCGGCGTATTTTCCGTTCTTCTTCAAGAGCTCGTCGTGGGAACCTTCCTCTATTATTCTGCCCTTTTCAAGCATGATAATTCGGTCCGCATCCCTTGTGGTTGAAAGACGGTGTGATATGTAAAATACGGTCTTGTCTCCCGCTGCTTCATGCATTGCCTTGTTTAAATTGTACTCGGCAATCGGATCGAGCGCACTCGAAGGTTCGTCCATAATAAGAATGTCCGCATCCTTAAAGAATGCTCTCGCAATTGCAACCTTCTGACTTTCACCGCCGGAGAAATCCACGCCTGCTTCGTCGAACTCTGTTGTAACACTTGTTTCAAGTCCGTTTTCAAGAGCATTTAACCTCTCCGAGAAACCGCTTCGCTTAAGCGCCTTCTTTATATTCTCTTTCAGTTCTTCATTGTCTTTTATCTCGATATCGTCAAGACAAACGTTCTCTGCAAGTGATGCGCCGTACATATTGAAATCCTGGAATACAACGCCCATTCTGTCGTGATACTTGTTTAAGTTGTAATCTTTTATGTCTTTTCCGTCGTAAAGAATGGTACCCTCGCTCGGATCGTAGAGTCTCATTAACAGTTTTATGAGCGTGGTCTTTCCCGAACCGTTGTATCCTACAATCGCTATCTTTTCGCCGGGGTTAACCTTAAGCGAAATATTGTGAAGTATTTCTTCTGATTCGGGTGTATATCTGAAGGATACATTCTGAAGCTCGAAGCTCTTGCAGCCTTTTTCAACGTCTTCACCTTTGTCTTTTACGATGACGGGTTCATATGCAAGGAACGAACGTATTTTGTCGATATACATGCTGTTTTCTTTTGCCTTCGCCGGAATATCGGAGATGTATCTCATACTTCTTCTTAAGTCTCCGGTTCTGCCTGCGAGAACGATTGCGTCGGAGTAGCCGAGCTTATGAAGGATGGCAACCTTGTAAAGGAGGAACGCCATGTAAATCGTATCCGTAATAAGTGTGTTTAAAACAAATCGTAAAATAAACAGCAAAAGAACTCTCGCAAAAGATACCTTTTTCTGGTCTTTTATGATGACATCGTTTGCCTCACAGAATTCTTTTAGGAGCTTATCCTTCATGTCGGGATGAAGCCTTAATTCCTTGGCAAAGTCCCTTAAATACATTACTCTCGCAACGTAGTTTCTCTTTCTCTCAAGCGGATTGACCTTGAGTCTTAAGTTGAAATTAAGTTTATTAAGCAGTTTGTTGAATATCAGCGAAATAAAGAACGATACCGCAACAAACACGATTCCGGTCCAGTCCGTAAGCAGATAAAAGATACCGCTCGATATTAAAATCGTGAGGCCCTGAACGCTGAAATCCAAAAGTTCAAGGAATCTGTCAACGGTGCTCTCGCACTCTGCCACCGACAAAACGAATTCGTTGTAATATTCGGGATTGTCGTAGCAGGATAAATCAAGCTCTGCGGCCTTGGCGTACATTTTGTCTTTTAAAGCCTTGTATAACCTCGGCTTGAACTTCTGAATCCAGCACTGCTGGTAAAATCCGTCGGGCGTAAATGTAATGATGGTCAGTATAAGAATGATTACTACCACGATAAACGCCTTGATAAACGGCTCATTATACTCCGCACAGCGCAAAACATATCTGATGCCGAGTGTGTGCTCTATGAAGATCATAAACTGATATCTGAACGCATTGTAGAGCACGTAAATCATATAAACGGGAGCTTCCTTAAAAAGGACTTTCCAGAGGAAGATGTGGTTAGCTATGGTTCTTTTCATACCGCTTCCTCCTCTCCGATGTTTATTGCCAAGTAGTTCTCAGCCTGTTTTCTGTACATATTCGCATATTTGCCGTTTAATTTCATGAGTTCTTCATGAGTGCCGGCTTCAAGTATGTTTTTATCCGATAAAAGAAATACTCTGTCTGCGTCTTTAACTGATGATAATCTGTGAGAAATGAAAAGCATTGTTTTCTTTTCTTTGTTTCTTATGATGTTGTCGAAAAGCTCGTATTCCGCGATAGGATCCAGCGCACTTGAAGGCTCGTCGAAAACATTCACTGATGCGTCTGAAGCAAATGCTCTTGCCACAACAATCTTCTGTGATTCGCCACCCGAAAGTACTGCTCCGTTTTCGTCGAATTCCTTGGTCATTATAGTCTCAATGCCTTCGGGAAGTTCCGATACTTTATCGTATACGCCCGCATTCTTTAAGGCCTTAATAACCTTTTCGTCATCGTCTTTAGTGCACTCTCTCATAAGGACGTTTTCTTTTATGGACGCGGAAAAGAGCATGTGATCCTGAAATGCACATGCAAAGAGCTTTCTGTATTCTTTTAATTCGTATTCTTTTATGTTTCTTCCGTTTAAAAGAATTTCGCCGCTCGTAGGATCATAAAATCGTAAAAGAAGTTTTATGAGCGTTGATTTGCCTGCACCGTTGTAACCCACGAGTGCGTAGGTTTTGCTGCCTTCCATCTTAAGCGATAAATTCTCGATGATATTTTCTTTTCCGTCATAGGAGAAGCATACGTTTCTAAATTCGATGGATTCGATTTCTTCCGCAGGTTTGTCGCCTGCATAATCTTCGGGAATTACTTCTTCGTATTCAAGGAAGTTTCTTAAATTATCCATGTAGAGTCCGTTTTGATAGGACTTCATGCAGGAATCCGTAAATTCAATTAAAATCCATGTGGATGCAACCATCATGCTTGTGATAACCGCAAGTTCCGAGGCAATCATGGTTTTGCTTACCAGTGTTCTGTACGAACCGTAAATAAGCATGCCTTCAAAGATAAAACTGAATGTAAAGCTGCATCGTAAAATATGATTGATTGCACCTCTGCCCTTATACTTTTCAGCTACCTTGCTTATTCCCTCCATGGATTCATTGAATCTTTTCTTCATGAGGTTAAATACATTGGTAAGTCTCATTTCCTTTGAGTATTCCGGCATATACATGACTCTGTTTACGTAAGCGTTTTTACGGTTATGAAGAGCCATTTCCTTGTTTCTTTCATAATCAATCACACCGAGTTTTCTGTTGAAAACAAAGTTTCCGATAATCGGGAATATTACAAAAAGAACCGCAAATTTATCAATCTGGAATAAAAATACGAATGATACTATTGCCGCAATGAAACCGAAAATCACACCCCAGAATGTATCAACCGTTTCGATTAACCTCGAATCGGCTTTATCCATCGCAAGCGTGTATTTGTTATAAAATTCGGTATCCTCAAAACATCTTAATTCGACATTCTGAGCCTTATTAAATAAAAGTTTTCCGAGCGAATTGTTTACCTTATTGATAAATACGGGATCTACATAACCCTGGTTGATTAAGAAATAAAGTTCGATAGTCATGTAAACCAAAGCGCAAACACCAAGGTAAATAAGGAAGAAATTATAGGATTTACCGTTCTCCAAACCGTATACAATAAATCTCATGTAAAAGCCGCTGTAAAAGAGCCATTCAACATAATCCGCCATTTTTACAAAGCCCTTGTTTATAACAAGAGCCGGGCAGATTTTCGAAAGCATTTTCACGGCATATAAATTATTTTTGATAACGTGATTTTTTTCTTTTTTCATGTCGCACCTTTTTACGTAAAATAATTAGACCACGCAAAACATTGTTACATATTCTGCGTGGTCTTTCAATCACCTTTATCGAAATATCAAATAGTTTCTAAATGATTATTCTTCGGGCTTTTCTTCTTCGGCTTCTTCTTCAGCAAGAGCTTCTTCAGCTGCCTCTTCAGCTGCCTCTTCTTCTGCAGGAGCTTCCTCTGCTTCTGCTTCCTCTGTGGGAGCCTCAGCTTCTGCAGCCTCTTCTTCAGCGGGAGCTTCTTCACTCTTTATTTCGCCTTCGTCGAAGTTTTCGCCGGGAGCTTCTTCTTCACTTGAAGATTCTTCATCTTCGGGCTGCTTCTTAAGTGAAATGAATGCTGCTGCGCCTGCAAGAACTGCTGCTGCAGCGATTCCTGCGAAGAGACCTACTTTGCTCTTCGAATTGCCGTTACCTTCGTCTGTATCATTTCCTTCACCTGTGCCTGCTCCGATTGTCTGAGCCGAACCGAGTGAATCTACGAGCATACCTGTTCCGTAGCATGCAGGAGATGACCAGCACTGGTTTGTGATGTCGTTCCATGTAACCGTACCGATTCTTACTGCGTTTGAATCAGCATCGTTAATCTGAAGTTCGATACCGATGTAGTCGCCTGCCTTGGGTGTAACTTCGGTCCACTTGAACGCACCTTCCACGATGTAACCTGTATCTGTTGTCTTAGCAAATGTTGTTTCATTTTCTTCGGTACACTTATCACCGTTGAATGAATGATCGTTAGCATAGTTAATTCTGTACTGCTTTGTGGCATCATTATACTCTGCTGCCTTGGAGTTGATTTCATCGATAAAGATTTCGAATGAATCCTGCTCATGAACCTGTTCCGAATCCTTGTTAAGATCTGAATCTGTTACTGTTGCATAAGCATATAAGTATTCTTCATCCCAGAGAAGTTTAACAACTGCTGTAGCGTTAGGGTTATCAGTCTTGTTGCCAAGCTTAACTTCTACAGCGCCGTTCCATGCATCTTCCATCTCACCGTCGATAGTAGCTGTTCCCTTAGGAATAAACATGAAGGGCTTAAGCATACCTTCTGCATAGAACTTGGAGGATGTATCCTGCGTCATTGTAGCATCATTAAATGCAACTGTTTCTGTATCGTTTGTAACTACAATATCAAATCCTATTACTGCATTTGCTTCTGCTGTATCTACGGGAACGTTGATGATAACACCATACTTACCGTCATCGGTTGAAGGTACATCTTTTCTTAAAGCCTCAACCATCTTGGTCTTGATTCCTTTGGATTTTGAATTGTATTTATCTACATAAACCTTTACGCCGTCGGTTTCATTCTGAGCAGTATCCCATACTGTTACCAAGAACTGAACCTGGCCTTCATTCCAAATAGCCTTAAACTGAATGTTTGCATTAGCGCCTGAGAATTTGTATTCCTGAGCCTGTGAGAAATCATCAACTAATGCCTGACTAATTGAAATAGCCTTTGTTTCGGGCTCAAGCTTTGAAGGATCTGCAAGTGCCCAGAATGCGGGTTTAGCCTTTAAGTCATCATCGAAAAGAAGAGGACACTGAGGGCTGCCGTCTGTTACGCCGCCGCCTACGCCTGTGTAAGCCTGAAGCCATGAGTTACCGTCGATAACGCCCCATACAGTAAAGCCTGTAACGTCTGCAAGAGTGTTGGAATCAACATACTTCATTGCATCGTAAAGAGCTTTATATCTGTAAGCCTGTCTTGTATATTCGCCCTGAAGTGTAGCTGCTGTTCCGTCATAAGCGCTTGAAGACTTAAAGTCAACTTCTGTAAGCATAATCTTGCCTACTACTGCGCCGTACTTGGAAGCTGCAGATACGAACTGATCGGTTGTAGGATATTCGTTATCGTAGTGGCCCTGCATACCCATACCGTCGATTCTTGTACCTTCTGCCGCCTTAACATCTTCAAGGAGTTTTACGATACCTTCAACCTTACCGGGTGTACAGTCATTGTAATCATTGTAGTAAAGCTCTACATCTGCGGGAGCATATTTGTTGGCAAACTTAAATGCATTGATAATGAATTCGTTACTCTTGTAAACTGCCCACCAGCTTGAACCTTCGGAATCATTTCTGTATGTTCCTGTTCCGTCGCTGACTGCTTCGTTTACAACATCCCATCCGTAGAAGAGATCTTTGTACTTGCTGTCTGCACCTACGTAATGCTCAAGAACGGACTTAATATACCATTCCTGACGAAGTGTCATAACTTCGGGAGATACGTAAGGCTTGTTTGCATCATAATCCTCATGGAAGAACCATTCGGGTGTCTGTGAATGCCATACGAGAACGTGACCTCTGATTCTGATTTTCTGGTCGGGATGTTCTTCGTTCCATGCAAGGAAATAATCAAGGTATCTCTCTGCATTTGAGTAATCAAGTACGGGAACAGTGATTGTCTGACCATCGATTGTAGCTTCCTCTGTTCCTCTGATTGAATAACCGATATGTGAATCGGGCTTTAATTCGTTGCCGAGTGTAACAGCGTTGAAATGCTTTTCAACCAACTGCATAAGAACTTTATCGTTGATTTCGGAACCTGAAAGGGATGTACCGCAGATCATGTCATCGCCGAAATCTTTTGTAAGAGCATCCTTAAGGTTGGGAATGCTTGATTCGATTGTCTTGGAACCGAGATTTAAGTTAATGAAGGAAGCGCCTGTAAGATAATACTTACCTTTAACGCAGTCGCCCTCACCATAGTTTTCGCCCTGCTCAAGGAATCTTAAAACAACTTTTTCAATATCGCCTGCAGCAGATACTTTGAAAGTACCTTCGAATTTGGTCCAAACGTTGGGCTCAAGCTGCTGGCTTGAAGAACCTGAGATTTCAGGTGAGTAAGAACCGAGATAATTGGTGCTTCCGCCTGATGTAATATAAGGAGCAAAATCAACCTGACGCTGTGTAGCGGGTGCTCCGTTGTAATCATCTGTAAGCATTACATAGAAGCAGTATGCATATGTTGCACCGTTTTCAACGATATCCGTTACATCGTAACCGAAACAGTCATAAGGTCTGGTTCTGCCGTCGATTACACCGTAAGTTGTAATATCGCCTACGATAGGTGTATCACTGACTGCTGTAGTAATCTTTGCGTTTTCTATTTCAGCTCCCCACATGGAAACGTCAGCATCTTCGAAGTTACCGTTCTTTAAAAGGTTCTCACCTTCTACAGAGGGTGCTTCAAGTGCGTCTGCTTCGTCCCCGGGAGGGTTGCCTTCACCGGATACGGTAAATGTAACCGAAGCTACGGTAGCTTTGGTTGTACCCGTATTCATAGACATAATTGAAAAATATTTGCATCCTTTTGTATCGGGGATAATCGTAGGACTACCGTAAGATACAGGGGTGCCTCCCTTGTTGTCGGAATCATAGTCGGCCTGTGTATGAAGTTTGAATGCAAGGTCTCCCGCATTACCGCTTGTTACATCAAATACAACCTTGGTGATTGTATCGGGGTCGATATCCGAAGGGATTGCGTAAAACTGAGACTTGTACTGATCCTGGAAAGAAATCTCCAGTTCACCGTCTCCGTTTACACTTGATGTCAATCCGTACTCCATAGTGGATTTCAGATCTGAGAAAGTGTAAGTCTTTTCTGAAGGTGCAGCCTTAGCTGTAATCGGTAAAAATAAGGCAAATGAACCGACAAACAGAAGTGCAGCCATCACAAAAGCCATGATTTTTCTGCTCATTTTTTTCCTCCTTGCTCCCTAGTGAAATCAAATTTTCACATATAGCAGAATTATATCAAATTTGTCCATTAATCTTCAACGCAAAAAAAGAAAAAACAAGTTTTTATCCCTGTTTTTTCTATAATTTTTCGCCATATAAAAATGGGCAGTTTAAATAGTGATTTTTTCTTCGCCGTCTTCTGCGAATTTGGCCGTCATGCTCTTACCTGCGGCCTCGATTATGTAATCGCCCTTAAAAGCATCGATTTTAACGAATCCGTTTTCGTCTGTGGTAAGGATTTCGTCGGTACTCCACTCTTTTTTAACCAGGTTGTAAAGAGTCTCGTATGCGGGTTTTAAGGAGCCGTCCTTTCTTAAGAAACCGCTCGGTGCACCAAGCCATGCACCGTCTTTAAAGTCCCAGGTGGTAATTGCCTTAACCTGAGGATGTGCAAAAAGAAGGCTGTACATTTCTTTTAGGTTATCTGCCTGTCTTTCCTCTCCCTCGGGAGTTGAAGGCCATTCAGGCACCTGCCAGTCGTTTAAATCCTCGATGTACTCAGGGATTAGGTCGCCCGAAACAAAAGTATTCTCCGTAAAATGAATAGGCAGTCCGAAATGTGAAAATCTCTCAAGCACTTCCTCAACTTTTTCTCTGCCCCAGTAGCCCTGATGCTGATGGGACTGAATACCGATGGCCGAAATGGGCACGCCTGCGGATAAACATCCGTCGATAAGGATTTCATAGGAAATCGATGTGTTGAAATCGTTTATAAGGAATGTTGCGTTCGGATTGCAGGAATATGCTTTGTCGAATACTTCTTTTATGAGGCCGACTCTGCCCTTTTCCTTGCAGATACGGGTAATCGCATTGTCATATTTGTCGAAGATGGGCATGATAACCACTTCGTTTATTACGTCCCACATATCGATGACGCCCTTGAAAGCATTGATTTCTCTCTCAATACGGTCAAGCTGCTTTTTCATGATTGTGGAATTGTCGTAATCCATAAGCCATGGTGCGCATACCGTGTGCCAGCATAAAGGATGGCCTTTGACCGTTACGCCCTTGCTCTGTAAAAACTTGGCTGCGCTTAAAAGAAGCTCTTCGTCGGTTTTGCCTTCTTCCCTTTCATAATTTCCCCAGTAAAAAGGAAGTGTTCCGTAGTTGAAAAGATCAAGCCACTTTTTCATTCCGTCTTCGGCTTTTTCGATTAAATCTTTATTTTCAAAAATACCCGAAGGCAGTCTGCCTGCAAGTGCGGGATCTTTTGCCATCATATAAGGCATTGTATCAAAAGCACCGCAGCCGAAAAGAAACTCATGCTTCTTTAGCGCGATACGAACCTTTTCGTTTTTAAGAGGCTCGTTGTTTTCGTTTGTCAGTTTAATGACTTTGCTTACCTTTCTGTGTGAAAAATCCATACGCCCTCCTCAATTATAATTTTTCATTTATTCATCATCCTAAAAGAATCAATCCTCTGTCAGCTGACCGAGGTAATTAAATATCGTCTGAAGCGTTCTGCTCTTGGTTAAATCGTCAAAGAAAACAGCCGTCGAGTAATATGAATGTGTATTCTTTGAATCAAGAACCTTGTAAAATGTCACAGGCATATTCATTTCCATGGCCTTTCTGGCAAATACAAGCGTATGCTTCATATCAAGCACGCCGTCATGATCGCTTTGAATAAGATACATCGGAATGGTTGTTTCTATATCGCCGGGTGTAAGCAGATCAAGCTTTGAATAAGGCTCGCCTTCCTTCCAGTCCTGATCCTTTTCAAACAAATCGCTTACAAGCTGATTAAGTGCCCATGGAAGTTTTCCTTCAAAGCAATAGGGGCCTGCAAGTCCGATAAAGCCCACGAATCTCCTGGCACCGATTCTGTATTTTGCATGAAGGCTCTTATCGTACACAAGAAGCGAACCCAAATGTGCGCCTGCGGATGAGCCCATGATGATTACGCGGTTGGCTTCGATTTCCTTGCCCTTAAGATATTTTAAAACAGCCTTGTATTCGATGCATACATCATCGATTATCTGGTTGTAATGAGCTCCCGGAACCTTTCTGTAGCCCATGAGAACACATTCGTAGCCTTCCTTGGCTATTCTCTGACCGATGAATTCAAAGTCTCTGGGAGACTTGCTGTTCCATCCGCCTCCGTGGATATAAATTACTATCTCGGAATGCTTTTTTACGGGCGGAGCAAAATGAAGAAAATACACTTCCTTACTGTCCTGGAGACTAACCTTGGTGGGTTTTATCTCTCTTTTATAAGTTAAAAGTTTGGCTCCGATTCCCGGATAGCTTTTCATTTCCCTTAAAAAATCTTTCATATTGTTCCTTTCATACAAGCAAGCTTGCTATTCATACAGAAAATCTCTTAACCTCGGATGTACCTCACCGTATGCCATACCGCAGTTTCTTACATGCATGGTGTAGACGAGCGAGAGCTTATTCTCCGTATCCATTATGATTAAACTTCCCGCAGCGCCGTCCCATCCGAACACTCCCTTGGGTGCTTTGGCCTTGGCGCTTCTCGGTTTCATAAGTATCTGCATTCCGACACCGTAGCCGTAACCCTTTCTGCCCATGGTTTCTTCGATATCTTTTAATCCCTGCGGGCATAAAAGATTGGTTTTGATGATATCTATTGTTTTTGCTTTTATAATTCTTTTACCCTCTTTGCTGACACCGCCGCAAGCAATTGTATCTGCAAATTTGGCATAATCTTCTGTGGTAGATATAAGTCCCGCACCGCCGCTTTCATACTTTTCCGAAAGCTGGTACTGACATAAAGGCTCCATCGGATTGATGTTTCCTTTCTCGTCGCATATAAACTGTACTGCCAGATTGTTTAAATAATTCTCGGGCTTTGCAAACATCGTATCCTTCATGCCGAGGCGGTCCCAGATATTTTCTTTTAGGTACTCGCCAAAGGATTTTCCCGATACAACTTCGATTATCGCAGCAACAACGTCATGGCTTAGGCTGTATAAAAATCTGGTGCCGGGTTTGAATTTAAGAGGCGTTTCAACAAAGGAATCAACCAGTTCTCTCGTCGTGGCATTCATTCCCTTTTCGTTTAAAACTCTTAAAATACCCGCACGTTCAAGATCGTAATCAAGTCCCGACTGCATGGAAACTAAATGTTTTATCTTTAAAGGCTTGTCGCATTTTACGATATCGATTTTATTGCCTTCTCTTTTTTCGTATAAAAGATTTTCGTACGCCGGAAGATATTTTGCGACATCATCATCAAGCGACACTTTTCCCTGCTCGACTAACTGCATCAGCGCAACCATTGTCTGAACCTTTGTCATTGAGAACATCAGATACTGCTGGTTCTCTCTGACGGGAATGCTTTTTGCCTTGTCGCAGGTTCCGTACATATGTCTGTAAATCATTTCGTGGTCCTTGTAAATGATACAGTCAACTGACGGAAAATCATCTTTAATTACAAGCGAATCAAGATAATAAGTTAATTTGTCAAAATCCATTTCTTTGTCCTTAAATTCCTTTGGGATAAAATGCTACGGCTATGGCGCCGGGCCCTGCGTATGTTCCGACTGTGGCACCTACGCTGACTTTTCTGATGTCTTTAATTTCACCGTCATACAAGTCCCTGCTGTCCTCGAGGTATTTCTGTAACAAGTCATCAGAAAGACCCGTGTATCCTGTCACAACAGGCATCGTAAAATCTATACCACCTATTTCCTTTACCTTTGAAATAAGCATATTGTTTCCTTTTTTGGAACCTCTTGCTTTGCCGATAACATCCACGATTCCGTTTGTAATCGTGATGACCGGTTTGATGGAGAGAATCTCTCCCACAAATGCAGCGGTTGATGAAAGTCTTCCGCCTGCTTTTAAATATTCAAGCGTATCAAATACTGCAAGCACAATTGCTTTTTCGCGAACTCTGGTGATTTCGTCCGCAATTTCTTTGGCACTCTTTCCTGCATCGCGAAGTCTTACAGCATATTCAACCAGTACATAGTATGAAATGCAAAACTGCATTGTATCAACGACATTTACTTTTCCTTCAAACTCTGCTGCGGCTATATTTGCACTTTGTACGCAACCCGAAACTCCCGAGGAAATTGTAAGGCATACCACTTCATCGCCCGCATCCAAAGCAGACTGAAAACATTCTTCGTAATCTGCCGGAGATATCTGGCTGGTTTTGGGTAGTTCATCGGATTCGATTAATTTCTCATAAAATGTTCTGTTTGAAAGTGTTACTCCGTCAAGAAATTCTTCTTCACCGAATCTAATCTTTAACGGAAGAATTTTTATTCCCCACTCCTTTGCAGTCTCCTGCGATACTTCGCTTGCCGAATCGGCAACAATCATAACGCCCATTTATTCTTGTCTCTCTCTTGTAGTATTTTTTCTTTTATGAGGGATATTCGTATTCAAACGATGCTTTGTTTGTCTTAAAAGAAAATACAGTCTTTCCTTTAATACGCAATTTGTAACTTGCCTTGCAGGATGCGGATTCGTGAATCGTTCTGATCATTGAACCGCCGACGGGTGCATTTAATGCCCTGCCCGATGATTCAAGTAAGTGCGCCTCAAATACCATATTGCCCTGCTTGATACGTACCTTCCCGTCACGAAGCTCCTGAATGTGCGCTCCGAGATATGTGGCAAATCTGTATTCTTTTTTGTTGTAATAAATTACTCCGATAATGCCTGTAAAATGCAGCGGTCCGAAAGGAATGTCCGCTACGGAAAGCATTAAGGAGCCGCCGCTAAAACAGGTCTGCGTCCAAAGATAATCCTTCGGAAAAGATCTTCCGGAATCGCCTTCCCAGTATCCTACGGCATTTTCAAATACGTAGTTCTTTCCGTTTATTACGACCTTACCATTAACGGAATGGCGCATGGAAAAAACATAATGTCTGCATTCCATAAAAGGTATTAAAGCAAACGGTCCCATGATGTCGTATTTAATCGGTGTAATCTGACCAAAATCAAGCTTGCCTTTAATCCTTACATCGGGACTGTCGATATTTACTCTGATACCATTTTTACCGAATCTGTTTTTGCCAAGGAAAATGTTTGTACAGTCCTTCTTAAAAGCAGCGCCCGGCATATCAATATTCCATGCGCCGTCTTCGGTAATAACCTGCAGGGAACTTGTTTCGCTCGTTCCGTTTTTATGTCTTGCCGATATAAATGCCACCGTCGAATCCTTCGACTGGCATTTCATATACCATCCGTAAAAATATCCGCTCATTTACCCCTCTTTCATTAATTCGGAGCCAGACACACTACGTGAGTCAGGCACCGAAGATTACTTCTTACTTTCCTCGTAAGCCTGTCTTACGGCTATGGCAAGCTGATCCGCACATGACGTGCTTTTCATGCCGCAGGTATTGCCTTTAAGTTTGCTTTCGATATAATCCACGCTCATACCGTCCACAAGTTTTGAAATTGCTTTTAAATTGCCGTTGCATCCGCCCAGAAACTGAATGTTTGAAACCTTATCCCCTTCAAGGTCAAAGCTTATCTGAACGGCGCAGACATTCTGTGTTCTGTAATTGTATCTCATAATATCTCCTTATCTTAACAAATCATCGGGATGAGTTAATCTCCACTCTATGCATCTTTTAAGGTAATGAATGTATTCGGGACTCTTGCACATGCCCTTGCCTTCCACATCGGATATCTTGGCAACATCCATTCCGTTGCAGGCCGTGGTCTTCATAATGATATTAAGCGCAGGAACCTTGGTGTCGTTTGCAATATATGTACCGATACCGAATGCAACTTTTACACGGTCTTTAAAGTACTTATTTATAGACGTAGCCCTGTCAAAATCAAGACTGTCGGAGAAAAGAAGCATCTTGGTTTTGGGGTCGATTCCGAGGCTCTTGTAATGGTCTATCATCATATCACCCCAGATATAAGGATCTCCCGAGTCGTGACGGCATCCTGAGAAAAGTGTGGAATAGGTTAACTGGAAATCCTTTAAGAAGCACTTGGTTGTAATTGCATCCGTAAGTGCTGTTCCGTTTAACACGCCGTACTCTTTTACCCATGCATCAAGCGCATACCAGTTTGAATATGCGGGATTGTGTTTGTGGTTACCCTGACCTACGCACATAATCCACTCATGAGCCATGGTTCCGACAGGAGTGATATTGTATTTCTTTGCAAGATATACATTCGATGTTCCGACAAATGTAGAATTTTTAAGTTTGCCTTCATGAAGAGTCTTAATCGCAAGCTCCTGTGCCTCTGCCGATAATCTTCTTCTCATACCAAATTCCGAGAAAGAACTGATTTCGTATACGCCGCTTTCAAGCTTTGCAAGTTTGTCTGCAAGTCTTTCCTTGAAGCTCTCGAATAAATCGTCATAATCATAAGCCATTCTGAAATAAACTTCGTTTACAATGGCAAGTGTCGGAATTTCGTACATGGATGTATTAAGCCATGTTCCCTTTGTCTCGATTGCAAGTCCGCACTCTGCATCTGTGGTAATTTCGAAATCCTCATATCTTGGCTTCCAGAGTCTCAAGAAATCTACATAAGAACCTTTAATCCATTTGATATTGTGAAGATATTCAAGCTCGTCTTCCTTGAATCTTAAATCACAATAAAGTCTGATCTGATTCTTAATCTCTTCAACCATTTCGGGAGTGAATTTAACGTCGGTATTACGACATTTAAAATCCCATGTGGTCTTGTAGTCCGAGAACTGGTGATAAATAGCCTGTCCCATCGAAAACTTGTAAGCATCTGTTTCAAGCAAACTTGTGATAATTCTTTCCATTTCATACCTCTCTTTTTGGCGGAGCCGGACACCCTACGGGAGTCAGGTACCGTGTATTCTTATATAACCGCAGTATATTCTATCCTAATCTCCGGCAGTTTCTTAAGTTCATAGTACCAGTTTATATTCCAGTCATCTCCCTGCGAGCTGTCGTTTTCGCCTGTTGCGGGAGGAGCGAATATCTTAAGTGTTAAATCCTTTCCCATCACTTTCTTTCCTTCGAAAAATGCCGGCATAAAATCAATGAATGAAACGCCCGGTGCTTTATAAAACCATCTTCCGTTTAATTCCATCATAAGATTGGCATCTTTAAGCTCGTCTTCAAAATAGCCTTCGCAGAAAACCGGTTCATTTTCAAACGACAAGGGAATTGCTACACCTTCGCTGTCTTCAGCGCTTCCCCATCTTAACGTTACGGGAAGGCTTATTTCTTCTTTTTCCTCAATCTTCGGCATGAAAAATTCGTCGTTAATGATTTCCTTAAAGGTATCCATTAAAGGAAGTTTTATACCGACTTCGGAATTGTTGGGATCTTCCCACTCAAGGCCTAAACGTCCTCTGTCTCTGAATTGATAAAAGGTAAAGCCCTCAAGCCATTTTTCGGGATCAGCCTTTAATCTGTCGCAGAATTCTTTTAGCATATCGCACTGTTCGTAAGGTCCGGTTACATCGCCGTCGGCGTTCATCTCCGAAAGTACCATCGGTCTTTTCTCGCCTGCAACAAGTTCGAATCTTTTAGCCGTGCGCTTGCCCATATCATATATGTTTGCAACGGTTTCCCTGTAATAATTCTTCGTATCCTTTTTCGCAATATCATAAGGCCAGCCCCAGTGAAGTGACATGTAGCGGTCCATTGAGAAGATATCGGTCGCTTTAATCGCAGGTGTGAATTCTTCTTCCTTTTCGATTCTGACACCGTCGGGATCGAGTCCGTTTAAACAGAGAATAAGCTTTACGTTCTTTGCTTCCTCATGGAAGATATCGCAGACATGTGCGAAGAATAACGCAATGTCTTCATAGGACGCTCTCTTCGTAAAAGAAAACCAGTCCCCGCCTGCTTCATGATTCACACGAAGCATTACTCTTCCGAATGTGGAAAGGTCCTTGGCCATCGCCTTTATATGATCGTCCGATACATTGGTATCCATCGTAACGGTAAGGCATACATCCTGACCATGCTTACGAACGTCTCTCATCCAGTTGAAAGGCTCTTTATCAAGCTGTCCGACAAGACCGCCCTTATATGTTTCATAATCATCGTAAGGATAGTCCCACTGAAAAGTTATGTCCTTGTCTGCAAACGCATCATGTGCACGTGTGGGGAAAGTCTCATCCAAAGGATAATATGCAGTCATTAGGGATATCGCTCTCATCGGACGTCCTAAAACATTTAAAATATAATCCTGACTGACGTATTCGCCTCTCTCGCTTCCGTCGCCCAAATCAATGGCACATTCAGCTTTTCCGAGAAGTAT
This sequence comes from Lachnospiraceae bacterium, assembly GCA_017618075.1. GTDB lineage: Bacteria > Bacillota > Clostridia > Lachnospirales > Lachnospiraceae > UBA3766. The sequence continues at coordinate 20,646 of JAFZUY010000012.1, read as the reverse complement.
TTTTTTTATTTGGCTCATAAAATAACCCTTCCGTATTCCATCCAGAGTCTCACAACTCCGAAAAATTCTCTTAACATGTAATGAATTCCCACAGGAAACAGCGTAACCGCAGGAACAGAATAAACCTTGTCATAACCTGCTTCCTTTGCTATAAGTCCCGCACGGTATTCGTGAAAACTGTTCGTTATAATGCCGACATGTTTACTGTCGTCGTTTATTATTTCCTTGGAAAATCTTAAATTCTCTATCGTGCTTGTAGACTTATCTTCAAGAATTATTCTTGATTCGTCGACACCGAGTTTTACAAGCTCGTTCTTAATGCATTCGGCTTCGCTGATACTTTCGTAAGGTCCTTTACCGCCCGAAGCTATAAGCAGTGTGTCCGGATTATCGGACATATAGTAGTATGCTTCTTCTATTCTCTTAGCAAGCGGCTTTGAAGGTGTGGTACCGTTTACGCCCGCACCAAGCACAATTACATAGTCAAGATTTCTCTCGGGTTCAGCATTCATTGCCCTGAATACATTGAACTCAACAACGCAAAATACAGTCAGTCCAAAGGCAAATAAAACATAATAAATTATTTTTATCGCCTTGGGAATCTTTAGTCTCTTGTCTTTGTCTATCGCAAACTTAAGCATCATAAATCTTAAGAATGCAAAGGCTCCGATTATAATCCAGATCCATATCCACGAAAGCAAAGGTCCCGCGTATAAAAGAAGCGTAATAATATAAAATATGCACCAGATAAACAGTATAAAATAAGCGTACATTCTGACGGAAAGGAATGAAAACTTTCCGTATCCGAGATACCTTCCGACCCTCTTTTTGTATTCGGCGTATTCTTCTTTTAGGGTCTCTTCCAAAAACTTTTCTTCGCTTAAAATCTGAAGATGGAATACAACTATCGCAGCAACCGTGCATACAATTAAAGGAATATTGCAATACATCAGCACTATACCGATATAGAGTAAGTCAAATGCAAGAAATGCGGGATTTCTTGAAAACTTATATATTCCGCCGGTAATAAGTTTCCTGTCTTTTTCGTCCTCTGCGACTCCGACGCGCCATGAATCTTTCATGGATATAATGGCATTAAGGAAAAGGAAGTCTGCAAAGAATGCAAAATAAACTCCGATTACCTTGCCCATAATAGGCAAGAAAGACCTTCCGATTATGATACTTACCAGTTCAAGCACCGGAAGCGTAAACGATACGATTTTTAAAAGTATCTCTGTAATATTCTTTTTGTTTTTCTCGTTTTGCGCGAGTTTATATACCTTTATCCCTCGTTTTTTCTGAAGGAAAAGTTTTGCAAAATAAATAATATAGAATGTCGCCATGCTTACAAGTGCAAGCGATCTGTAAATCATTTAATTCTCCTGTCAGGCTTATTCGACGAATAAATCAACACGTTTGAAATCGTTGACGTTTACAAGCCCCTGTGTAGTCATCTTTAATACCGGAATGACGGGAAGAGATACGAAAGCCATGTTCATAAAAGGTTCAATGCCTTCGTTTATTCCAATCTTCTCGGCACTCTCTCTTAATTCAACATTCGCTTTGGCAATCTCAGCCGCAGAGTTTGTACTCATAAGACCTGCTACGGGAAGACGAAGTTCGGATAAAACCTTACCCTCGCTTACAACGCAGAGTCCGCCGCCGATTTTCTTGATATGATTGGCCGCGATAACCATATCTTCCTCACTGCTTCCGATAACGATTAAGTTATGAGAATCGTGTGAAACGCTTCCTGCCAAAGCACCGTTTTTAATGCCTATGCCCTTAATAAAACCGACACCTTTATGCCCTGTGTTTTTGTGTCGCTCTATTACGGCAAGTTTCAAAATATCTTTTTCAATATCGATTCCGTTATTCTTTGAAAAATCGATATCAAGTATACATTCGTTCGTAAGTATTTCGCCTGGAATCACTTCGATTACCCTGCACTTTGTACCCTTGGGCTCAATATAAAAATCATCGTTTTTAAGATCGGGCATATGGAACGAATTAAGCACGCTGCCTGTAATGATATCCTCGGCTTTTGGAATCGAAAAGCCCGAGATTTCTTTGTCTTTTACGACCTTTACGCCGTTTGAATAAACATCCTTGATATCAATGTTTTCAAGATTGTCAAGAACCAGCAGATTTGCCTTGTAGCCGCATGCTATCGCACCCATTCTTTTAATACCGAAGCAGAGTGTGGGATTAAGCGTAGCCATCTTAATGGCGCGTATGGGATCTTTTCCTGCCTTAATTGCCAGTCTTACGATATTGTCTATATGACCTTCTGCTATGATGTCCGCAGGATTTCTGTCGTCCGTTGCAAGAATACATCTCTGATAGTAAGGGCTTTCAAACAAAGGAAGGAGCTTCTCAAGATTCTTGGCTGCAGAGCCTTCACGAATCATTATCCACTGGCCTTTTGAAAGCTTTTCCATGGCTTCTGTCGCATCAGAACATTCATGGTCCGAATTAATTCCCGCAGAGATATATTTATCAAGATCTTTTCCTGATAAAAGAGGTGCATGTCCGTCCACAGGTTTGCCTTTTTCCACGCAGGCATTTATTTTATCCATGGTCGGAGCATCGTTAAAAATAACTCCGGGATAATTCATCATTTCAGCCAGACCGAGGATTCTCTCTTCTTTGTATAAATCTTCGATATCCTCTGCATTTAGAATGGCTCCTGCTTCATCAAAGCATGTTGCAGGCACGCATGAAGGAATCATTACGAATACATGAAGAGGAATATTCTCGCTCATTTCAAGCATGTATTTGATGCCGTCGACACCGCATACATTTGCAATTTCGTGAGGGTCAGTCACAACCGCAGTTGTACCATGCGGAAGAACCGCCTGGGCAAGTGACGGAGGAACCATCATCGTACTTTCGATATGAATATGTCCGTCAATAAATCCGGGGCAGAGGAATCTGCCTTCAAGGTCTTCAACTACATCCGCTTCTTCATCCTTGTAGTAATTGCCGATACCTGTGATTCTGTCGTCTTCGATTAAAACATTTGTAAAATCGATTTTCTCGGTAAATACATTTACGACTTTTGCATTCTTTAATAATGTTTTCATAACCCGCCCTCATCAAATCTGCAAATAAAGATTTGTAATTACATGTTTTCCAAAAATCCCTTAAGATCTTCTATGAGACTGTCCACATCCATATCGTGAACCATGCATGCTTCTTCTAAAGTCTCATTTTGTGCCGAAGGACAGCCGGGGCAATGCATACCCATCTCCTGTAAGATTCCTGCTGCCTCGGGACACGCACGAAGAAGTTCGCCTATTCTGGTGTTTTCGTTTATTCTAAACATTTTAGTTCCTTTCTTTTATGAGAAAAATCTATATTCTGAGCATCAGTTCCTGCTCAAAGACTTCGCCGTCCTTGATATATTTTCTCGGAACTCTCTTACTTACAGCACAGGTCAGTTCGTAAGGAATTGTGTTTGCGATTTCGCAGAGATCCTCAATCGGATTTTTCTCGCCAAAAATTTCAACTTCGCTTCCGACCTCAACATTCATCATATCCGTGATATCAAGCATACACATATCCATGCATATTTTTCCTCTGACGCACGCAGGTCCGTCCACGGTGTAGAGCTTGCACTTATTCGAAAGACATCTGAAGAAGCCGTCCGCATATCCGTAGGGAAGAACTCCGATTCGGGTGGTTTTGTCAGTTGTGAAAATACCGCCGTAACTGATCTTCGTTCCTTCGGGATAAATCTTGATTGTGGAAACCGTGGTCTTTAAAGTCATCACCGGCTTAAGACCCATTTCTTTTGCAAATTCACCATAACCGTATAAAAGAAGTCCGGGGCGAACCATATCAAGATATGTCTCGGGGTATCTTGCAACGGCGCCTGTATTGGCGCAGTGCTTAATCTCGAAACGTCTGCCCGCTCTTCTTTCGACTTCCGAGCATACATCAGTGAAAAGCTTAAACTGATGCATGGTATATTCATATGCTTCTTCTCCGGGCTCATCGGATACAGCAAAATGTGTGAAGATTCCTTCGGCATAGAGTCCCTGCATGTTTAAAGCTTCGCAGATTCCTTTTATGCCGTTTTCGAAGTAATTGCCTTCGCAAAGATATCCGAGCCTCGACATTCCTGTATCGACTTTAATATGAATCTTTAAGGTCTTGCCAAGTTTAACCGCTTCTTCGGAATATTCAACGGCTTTCGCCCTGCAGGTTACCGCCTGTGTAATATCCAGGTCAATCAGTCTGTCGACCTGTTCTCTCGGCGTATGACCTAAGATAAGAATCGGCATTTTGATACCGTTTACTCTTAGCTCCATAGCCTCATCAATACTGCTGACAGCCAGATAATCTGCGCCGATTTCTTCGAGCGTTTTGGCCACATTAATGCTGCCGTGTCCGTAGGCATCAGCCTTTACGACGCCAAGGAATTTTACGTTTTCACCGATTTTTTTACGTATAATGTTGTAGTTGAATTTTAACGAGTCAAGATTAATCTCAGACCACGTTCTTCTTAATGTTGATTCCATGAAATCACCTAATTAATTAACAAGAAAAATTCTTTTGTTTCGTTAGTATCATAAAATGTTAAATCAAAAATGTCCTGTTGTATAAATGCTATAAAACCATACTCTGTGTCATCCTCACCATAAAGGATGTAACCGCCGGGGTCTGATTCAAAAGATCCTTCGGACAATAACGTTGCATTCTCAAGATCTATCGAATCGTATACCCTGTAGAATCCGTCTCCCGAAAGAAGAACCATATAATTGTCTTCGGAAATATAAAGACCTTTTAAATCCGCATAAGGTTTTTCGGTAGAAGTTTTTGTGTGCTCCTGTCTTGGCATACTGCTCATATCGTAAGGAATGAACAATGCATCTTCCCAGGAAAAATCCATTCCGTAATCAATATTTCCGACACACATGCTGAGCGAATCGTCTTTCGGAACATAGCAGAAATTATTTTGCATATACGAATCATCGGCTGTATAGTGAAGACTTAAATATATATTTGTACCGCCGTTGACTTTATCTTTTCCGGTAGCATAAGTGCCTCTCATCAGGAAAACAGGTCTGTTGGTGTTTTTCAAATAAACCTGAGCATAACCTTCTTCGGTAAATTCAATCATCATAGCTCCAACGATATCACCGAGCAGTATCCAGCTTCCGACGATTTCTTCGGGATTTTGGGTCAAATTAATATGATATGCATTACAAATGGTTTCTGCACTTTCATCTTTATCCGCATACGAAAAACCATCGAGATGTCCGAGTTCGCCCTCAATCTTCGTAAGCTTTGTGTTGTCCTTAAAAAGCATCTCTCCGGATTCCGTATCGTAATTTGAGAATTCAATACCGTCGTCCTTTATAGTCATTTCGACAATTGCGGGAATTCCATCCGAAAGATATGAATGATTGTTTTCCATTGTGAAGGTCACCATCTGAACTTCTATGGAATCGGAGGTCTTTGATACAAAACCTTCTTCATCAAGTGCGAAAAGTTCGATGCATCCGTGTTGCTTTCCGGAATAATATCCGTATATGTTATCGCCTATATCATAAAATTCAACATAGGTATCTTTTTCACCCTCAACTTTATACAATCCCTGAGCCCTGTCTGCAAAAGAGCCGGGAGTAGGAATTATAAAGCCCCCTAAATCATTTTCTATTTTTATTTTTTGAGCCGAATCATTTTCATTACCGCTTTCTCCTGTGACTTCCGGTTTGGTAATATCGGCATTTTCATTATTGGAATTACCATTATCCTCAACTATTACTGCATGAGAATTAGATATTTCATCTTTTGAATATTCGTTTCCCGAAGGAACTGCAAACGTACATCCGTTTGCAAAAAGAATGAAAACCGCTAAAGCAAATGCTAAAGCTTTTCTTGTGTTTTCCGGTAAATTGTTTTTCGAGTTTTTCAGATTCATTTTTCATCCCCCTTCACATAGTAAATTAACTTTAAAATAATACTCCTCTTTGGTTCGAGAAGCTCAGTTCAAATATTGTCTTGGAATATTGCTCATTTCGTAAGGTATAAACATTGCACCTTCCCATGCAACATCTGTGCCGTAATCGGCATTGCCGGCTACAAGTTCAAGACTGTCTCCGTCAATCTTATAGCAAAGGTTAAAAGGATATCCCTGTCCCATACCGATATAAACGATATTCATATAGATATGCGTTCCACCGTTTACCTTTTCTTTGCCGACAGTATATGTACCTCTTAAAAAAGTTACTTCCGTCTGATAGTTTTTAAGATATGCCTGAACATATCCGTCTTCTGTAAATTCAAAAACTATTCCGCTCTCAACATCTCCTAAAAGAATCCAGCTTCCGATTATCTCTGCCGGAATAGCCTTTGTTTCGATATCAAGATCTTCGCATAAAAGCTCGGCTGAATATTCGTCATCCATATATGCAAATCCGTCAATATAGCCCATATCGCCTTTAACTTTTTCAAGTTTTACTTCTTCGGGTGCAAATAACAAATCACCCGACGAGGTATCATAATTAGTAAACTCTATACCTTCTTCCGTAAATGTCATATCCAGCTTAGCAGGATTGCCGTTTGAAATATAACATCCGTCATTTTTTAATGACGTAAAAGAAAGAATCTCCACGCTCATACTGTTGGCGGTGGTGGAAGCAAATCCGTCAGTATCATCTGCAAAGAGTTCCATTGCTCCGTATCCTTTGCCCGAATAAAAAGCATACAGATTGTCGTTTACATTGTAAAACTCTATATATTCTTCCGTGCTGTCGTCTGAAACTATTTTATAAAGACCCTGCGCACGGTTTGCAAAAGAGTTAGCATTATTTACTTCAAATCCGCAGCTGTCAACATATAAAAAACCACCCGGGATAATTGCCTTTTCTTCGTTATCACCATTGCCGTTATCCACAGTTGTCGTTCCGTTATCAGTATTACCTGTTCCGTTACCCGTATTGGATGTCAGCGTACCGTCATCGGTATTGTTTAAAGGATCCGTTGCATTTCCGTTTTCATTAATTTCAGAATAAACTATACGTGCATGATAATCGGTTTTGATGTCTTTATCGACTACGGCAAAGTCCGAACCGGTTAAAGAACATCCTGTAGCAAGCAAAAGCGCAGAGGCCGACAAGGCTGCAAGGCCTTTGAGCGTAAAACCTTTAATTCCCTTTTTAGAGTATCCTAAAATCATAACGAATTCTCCCTCTTGCACATGATTTGTATGCAAAAAATTTATCTTCGCAATATGGCTTATTTTATGAGAAAAATAAAAATGCCCTTAACCCATAAATTATATCATTTTAGGGGCAAAGGCACAAGATAAAGGGGGCTATTTTAGACCCTCTTACATATTCTTTAAAATATCCTGAATTTTCGAGTAATTCTCGGCTTGGTGGGGAAATGTGCAGTTCGTGCAGACCTTGATGGTTTTATCCCCTTTTTGCTTAAATTCGGGGTTCCCGGGACAGTCTTTTAGCCTGTATAACGGGCAATAGCAGAAAAGACAGTTTATTTCATCGATTCCCTTATGGCAGGGATAATATTCGCAGGATGTATTCTTAAAAAATTTATATGAGTTTTCCATATATTTTCACCTGATTATTTTTCTTTATCTTCCCTAATTATCAGCCAAAAAACACATAATCTCAATACTCTTAAAAAATTTTTTTAAAATTTCCCCATAAATCCTTTCCACTGAATCCGTATATGAGATGTAAGCAATGAAAAAACTGTGACAAACAAATAGAAACTAATAAGTACAGCAAAAAACGGAGGAATGATTATGAAAAGAAAAACTGTTTTAAGAAGTATTATAGCTTCAGCAACTCTCTTATCTCTCACAGCCTGCGGTCAGGCTAATCTCACAGCGCCTACTACCACCACAGCAGCAGCATCAGAACCGGCAACAACCGCAGTTACCGCTGCAGCTCCAGAACGCGACGTTAACTGTGTCGATGCCGAACCCGCTGAGTACCCTGTCTTTTATGATAACAGCATGAAGACCGGAGATGCATTCTACGCATTGGCAGAATCGGAAAACTCTCTTGGATTCGATGGTGCTTTATGGGGCGTGCCCGAAGACGGAATCAACTGGAATACAGAGGAATATGACAACATAAGAGAAAATGTTTTTAAGGATGTTTCAACTTCTCCTTTATCTACTTTTAGCGCAGATGTCGACTCGGCTTCATATTCGAATTTAAGAAGACTTATAAACAGCGGATATACTCTTTCGGAAATCCCCGAAGGTGCTGTAAGAGCCGAAGAAATGATTAACTATTTTACATATAATTACGACGGTCCCGAAGGAAACGATCCTTTCGGAGTAAACGCAGAAATTTCTACCTGTCCCTGGAACAGCGAACATAAGCTTTTACACTTAGGACTTCAGACCGAAGCAATAGATTTTTCCGATACTCCCGATTCAAATATCGTACTCCTTGTAGATGTTTCCGGATCAATGAGTGACGAGAACAAGCTTCCCCTCGTAAAAGAATCATTCTCGCTCTTAGTTGACAGCTTATCCGAAAAAGACACAGTTTCAATCGTAACTTACGCAAGCGGCGTTAATGTAGTACTCGAAGGCGTAAGCGGCGACAAAAAAGATAAGATTATAGATGCTCTCGAATCATTAAGAGCAGGCGGTTCCACAAACGGTACCGGCGGTATCGACGAAGCCTACAGAGTTGCCGAAGCTAACTTCATAAAAGGCGGAAACAACAGAGTCATCATCGCATCAGACGGTGATTTCAACGTAGGAAAATCTTCTGCAAGCGACCTTTCAAAGCAGATTCAGGAAAAGGCTAAAAAAGGCATCTTCCTTTCAGTTTTAGGATACGGAATGTACAACTATTCAGATACAAGAATGGAAACTCTTGCAGATGACGGCAACGGAAATTACGCATATATCGATACATTACACGAAGCAAAGAAAGTCCTCGTGGAAGAACTCGGTGCAAACATGCTCACAGTAGCTAAAGACGTTAAGCTCCAGGTTGAATTCAACCCCAAGTACGTTTCCGAATACAGACTTATCGGATATGAAAACCGTGCTCTTAACAACGAGGATTTTGACGATGATACAAAGGATGCGGGCGAAATCGGTGCAGGACATTCCGTAACAGTCCTTTACGAAATCGTTCCCACAACAGAAGAAAACGCAGATAACGGCAAAGAACTTAAATACCAGACCAGCAACCTTACCGACGAAGCATTAAAATCCAACGACTGGCTTACACTCTCCGTTCGCTACAAAGAGCCCGACGAAGACGAATCCAAGCTCCTTGAATACGAAATCGGTTCAAACTACTACACAGACAAGCCTTCGGAAGATTTCATCTTCTCCGCAGCAGTTGCAGAATTTGCAATGGTATTAAGAAACAGCGAATATGTCGCTGACGGCAGTTTAAATCACATAGTCGAAGAACTTAACACAATTCCCCTGAAAGACGAATATCGTCGAGAATTCGCCACTCTCGTCGACAAAGTAAACCTTTAATCTCCTGCTTCGACTGTGATTATATATGAACGACTATCGTTCCCCTTTCAAAAAGAAGGATGGCAAAATGCCATCCTTCTTTCTTTGAGTTCTCAGTTATTGCTTAGTAATAACTATACTCATAACCCTCAAAATAATATGTCTTTCCGTTAATTACCTTAATTCCGGTAGCAACCTTGCCATCCTTATCAATGTAATATTGCTTACCGTTAACAGTTCTGAATCCGGGCGTTGTATCAATAATGCCTTCTGAATTTACATAATAGAGTTCACCATTATTATATAATATACTATTCTTCATCAAACGACCATCGTAATCGAAAGCGTACGTAGCCTTTGAAATTGTCTTCATTCCCTCAACAGCAATACCATTCTCGAAATAGTACCAGTCGCTTCCGGCCTGAAGCCATCCGTTATATTTGGTTGCTTCATTTTTTAAAGCACCTGTTTTGGTATCAAACTGATAAATATTCCCATCTATCACTTCGTATTCACTTCTTCCGGAGTTCGAATATCCATAGTAAAGTTTACCGTTTACCTGAACCCATCCATAAGTTGTCCTGTGGTCTGCTCCGTAATAATATCCGTTTACCCATCCTGAACGGTTCTTTACCTCTTTTCCGTCGCTTCCGAAATAAGTAACTCTTCTGGCATCCTCATAGTAGCCATAATAGTAATAGTCTGAAACGGTACTATTTGTCAGGCAATCAGTCATCATCACACCATTACTGAAATAGTAATTTACACCACCAATCTCAGCTATTCCGTTTGTAATTACCTGACCGTCTCTGACATATGCCCACTTATTTCCTAACTGATACCACTTATTGTTCTCTACGTTGGTTGCAATGGTTTTTACATATTCTCCAACCTGTACTCCGTTAACATTAGTAAGCTTAAACTGATAAAGATTCTTTCCGATTACATATGCTTCACTAGTGCATGTAGAGCCATACTCCCCTGCATAATACTTCTTGCTGCCAATGGTCACAAATTCATTATATGCAATCTTTCCGTTTGACTTAACAACTCTTCCGTTAATAATGGTATTTTTAACATACTTTCCGTCATTTCCTACGTAGTAGTTATCCGGAGTTTCCTGATTTCTGAGCATATATCCTTGGGAACCGATATAATAATCGCCAACCCATGTATTGAATACCAAAGAGCCGTTTTTATAATAGTAATATCTTCCGCCGTAAAGCTGCCATCCGTCTTTAATATTCTTCTTAACAGCAATACCGTCTGCATTATAATAGACGCCTTCAAACCAGCCGTTGGTAATCAGATAACCTTCATAAGTAAAGGCATATTCAGTCTTATTAATCGTTTTAACACCATCGTAAAGCAATGAACCGTTCTGGATATAAATCCATTTCGTATCTACCTTATACCAACCGGTCTTGGTAACCTGTTTACCGTCAGCACCATAATACTTTTGATTTACTACTTCGTTCTTTACCATTGCTCCGTAGTAATTAAAATAGTATGTTCCGTCGGCTAATTCAAGTTCTTGTCCGCAAACAAGTTCGCCATCCTTCACATAATACCAGGTTCCCTGAACACTGTTCCAGCCTTCTTTTGCCGTTGCTGCCCATGAACCGTCGGGATTAAGGAAATAAATTTTATTATTATAATTGATGATTCCGGTCATCATTCGGCCATTTTTCTCAAAATAATAATATTTATCACCAATCTGCTGTTCACCTGTAGCAAGATAGCCTTTATCATTTCTTACATAGTATGTATAACCGTTTAGTTTTACCCAGCCTGTAGTTGCCATGGTTCCGTCAGCATTAAAAGCATAGTATATATTCTTAATATTTCTAACATCTCCATGAATAGGACTTCCGCTGGAGTCAAAATAGAACCACTTTTTATTTATTTCTTTCCATGTATTCCTTACACGCGTTCCGTTGTCATAATATACAGCAAATCTCTCGTATACATCATAGAATAAATTATTGGGATTGGTTACCTTCTTCGCTGCGCCATCAGAACCCAAACGATAAATATCATTTCCATCCATGACATAGCAGGATCTCAGCATGTTTCCATCGTAACCGGGGTTAAAGAAATACCTTGTACCTGCAATTGTCTGCCAACCCGAAACACGTGTTCCATCCGCACCATAGTAAAACCATTCACCATAATACTGTCGCCATTTGTTTATATAAAGATGTCCTTCTGAATCTGCATAATAATATCCGTGGCCTATGTAACTGCCACTTTCATCATATTGGCTCATGCTGAAAGTTGTATTCACATACATATGGCCGCTATAATCAAATCCAAAGTAAAAACTTCCTATTTTCCTAATCTGACTGGTAATTTCTGTTCCGTTCTCAAAATAATACCAATTTTTACCGGATTGAACCCATCCGTCTTTTATAACTTTGGTTGCAATACCGTTTTCATCAGAAATATAAATTATTCCATCGATGGTTCTTTTACCATTAACACGAAGTCGGCCAACACCATCGAAAAGATACAATTTTCCGTCAATCGTCTGAACACAAGGACTGGTAGGTGTCTTTCCTTCCGCTCCATAATAATACTTATCTCCGTACTCATTGATGTACCATTCATTTACAAAAAGGGAACAGTCACCCTTTGCACGATAACCGTAACCATTTGAAGAAGTAGTATTGTTACAAAGCACTCTTCCATACCATGTCCAGAAATAATACTTTCCGCCTTTTTTGAATAAGGTGTTTTCTTTATAAGAACCATCCGCCTCTAAATAATACCAGCCTTCTCCGACCTGGGTCCAGCCACCTTTTTTCAGTGTATATGCTTTGCCATTCTCATCAGATGCATATAAAACGCCGTCTATTTCGACCTTTCTATTAATACAAAGTTCTCCGCCGTCACCAAATAAATATTTAACTCCGTCTATAGTTAAAACCGCATTACCTGCGTTTGCACGTCCGCCTGCTCCGTAATAATACTTGTCTCCCCAATCGTCCTCATACCAGGAATTAACATAAAGATATCCGCCCTTTTTTGCTAGATACCATGCATCGTAGTTCCCATATAATTGAAATTTTTTATTGTCATACATTGTTCCGTATATATCAAATCCGAAATAATCATTTCCGATTTTTTTAATGGTATTACGTACCATAATACCATTCTCGTAATACTTATAGGTTCCGTCACTCTGCTTTTCCCAGCCATTGGTAACACTACCAAGTTCATTTGCAATCGATACTTCTTCTTCAGTATCAATTTCTTCAGCTTCGTCAGCTTCTACTGCCTCTGCATCAGCATCTTCTACTTCAACTTCGTCTGCTTCTTCTACAACAACTTCGTCGGATTCTGTATTCTCTGCAGCCTCTGCGTCAATCACTTCAGTTTCTGCATCTTCTGCTGCAACTTCTTCTAATACAACATCTTCTGCTTCAACTTCGTCTGCTTCTACTGCCTCTGCGTCAACATCTTCTGCTTCAACTTCATCAATTTCAGCATCATCAGCATCAACCTCATCTGCATTAACATCTTCTGTTTCAGCAGTTTCTGAATCAGCCTCTTCTAATGACACAACTTCTGCATCATCAGCTTCAGCAGCTGCAACTTCCTCAACTTCATCCAATGCAATATCTTCCGTCAGATCCGATTCCACCACTTTGGAATAAGCAGAGTCAACTGTATCAGTATCCTCCGGCACTTCCTTCGCAAACGAAATCGTACTGAATGAAGTTGAAAGCATAGCAGTCGCCGAAACGAATGCTATTGTTCTCACTATTGCATTCTTTACATTACTTTTTCGCATAATTTCCTCCTTTATACATTGTCATTTATGCTTTTTTCTTTGATAATAAAAATTTTAAACAACTACATAAATTTTACCATGTATATGACAAAAAATGTACTAATTATTTCAAAAAAACAGGACAATATAATCATGAAAAAAATCTAAAAAGAAGGATGGCACTTTCTTGCCATCCTTCTCTGGTTTTACTATCAGCTATTGCTTAGTAGTAATAATCATAATAGGAACTGCCTAAATAATATGTCTTTCCGTTAATAACACGAATTCCCGAAAGAACCTTGCCATCCTTATCAACGTAATATTGCTTACCGTTAACAGTTCTGAATCCGGGCGTTGTATCAATAATACCTTCCGAATTTACATAATAGAGTTCACCATCAAACTCTGCTATGCAATTTGTCAACATACGACCATAATAATCGAATGCATAAGTAGCTTTTCCGATTGTTTTTGCACCGGTAACAGCATAACCATTCTCGAAATAGAACCAGTCGCTTCCGGCCTGAAGCCATCCGTTATATTTGTATACTTCATTTTTGAAAGCGCCCGTTTTGGTATCAAACTGATAAATCCTTCCGTTTAATACTTCATATTCATTTCTTCCGGGATCAGAATAACCATAATAAAGTTTACCGTTTACCTGAACCCATCCATAAGCTGTCTTATGATCGGCTCCGTAGTAGTATCCATTAACCCATCCTGAAAGGTTCTTTACTTCTTTTCCATCGCTTCCGAAATTAGTCACTCTTCTGGTGTCAGGGTAACCATTGTATTCGCCGGAAACAGTATAATCCGTCATGCTATAAGGCTCCATCACGCCATCAACGAAATTGTAATTTACTCCACCAATCTCAGCTATTCCGTTTAAAATAACCTGACCGTCTCTGACATATGTCCACTTATTTCCAAACTGATACCACTTATTGTTCTCTACGTTGGTTGCAATAGTCTTTACGTACTCTCCAACTGAATATCCGTCAACATACGTAATCTTAAACTGATAAAGATTCTTTCCGATTACATATGTTTCATAAGGAAAGGCATATCCATCTTCCATAGCATAATACTTCTTACTGCCAATAGTTACGAATTCATTACTTGCAATCTTTCCGTTAGACTTAATAACATAACCTTCAATAATGGTATTTTTAACATACTTTCCGTCTTTTCCGACATAATAGTTATCTGGAGTTGAGCGTTCAGTCAGCATAAATCCGCCGGAACCGATATAATAATCCCCAACCCATGCATTACGTACTAAAGAACCGTTTTTATAATAGTAGTATCTTCCGCCGTAAAGCTGCCATCCGTCTTTTATTGTGCTCTTCTTTACAGCAATACCGTCTGCATTATAATAAACTCCATCATACCAGCCGTTGGTAATCAGAAATCCTTGAAAATCAAAAGCATATACGGTCTTGTTAATCTCGTAAGTATCTCCACAACACAATGAACCGTTCTGGATATAAATCCATTTCGTATCTACCTTATACCAACCGGTCTTGGTAACCTGTCTGCCGTCAGCACCGTAATAACAAAGACCTCTAACAACATTCTTTACCATTGCTCCGTTAGAATCAAAATAGTATCTTCCATCGGCTAATTCAAGTTCTTGTCCGCGAAGAAGATTTCCATCCTTCATATAATACCAAGTTCCCTGAACACTGTTCCAGCCTTCTTTTGCTGTTGCCGCCCATGAACCGTCGGGATTGAGGAAATAAGTCTTGTTATTATAGTTGATGATTCCTGTCCTCATTTGACCATCATCAGTAAAATAATAATATTTACCACCAATGTTCTTTTCGCCTTTAGCAAGATTTCCATCATTATTTTCTACATAGTATGTATTATTGTCTAATTTTACCCAGCCTTTTGTTGCCATAGTTCCGTCAGCATTAAAAGCATAATATGCATTCGCAATCTTTCTGACCTTTCCACGAACAGCACTTCCCTCGGAATCAAAATAGAAATACTTGCCGTTTATGGTTCTCCATGCATTCTTTACAAGCGTTCCGTTCTCATAATATACGGCGAAATTCTCGTATACATCATAAAACAGATTGTTCGGATTACTTATCTTCTTTGCAACGCCGTCAGAACCTAAGCGATAAATATCATTTCCATCCAGGACATAGCAGGATCTCATCATTCTTCCGGAATCGTAATAATAAGAACTGTTCTCGCTAAAGAAATACTTTGTACCGGCAATTGTCTTCCAGCCCTTAACTTTCGCTCCATCAGCGCCATAGTAATACCATTCGCCCTCATCCAGTCTCCATTTGTTTACATAAAGATGTCCATCTGCGTCGGCATAGTAATAATAATATCCCTGATAATCACCGTATTCATCATAAAATGAAAAACCGAAAGTTTCATTTACATACATTTGACCGCTGTAATCAAAGGCATAGTAAAAACCGCCTATTTTCCTAATCTGATAGGTAATCGGTTTACCATTCTCTAAATAGTACCAATTCTTTCCGTACTGAAACCATCCTTTTTGTGGAGTCTTAGTCGCAATACCGTTTTCATCCGAAATATAATTTACTCCATCAACAGTAGCCGAGCCATCAGCATATAGTCTACCCCAATCTTCGAAAAGATACTGTTTTCCGCCAATCGTCAGAACACTATAATTGCGAGACGCCTTTCCTTCTGCGCCATAGTAATATTTATCACCCCATGGATCGGAGTACCATTCATTTACATAAAGAGAACAGTCTGCCTTGGCACGGTAAGCATAACCATCATAAGAATCACAGTCGTCACACAGCACCATTCCGTCATACGTCCAGAGATAATACTTTCCACCTTCCGTAAAGACCTTATATACCTCATAACTGCCATCTGCCTTTAAATAATACCAGTCTTCTCCGAACTTGGTCCAACCGCCTTTTTTCAGCGCATATGCTTTGCCATCACCGTCAGACATATATATAACACCGTTTACTTCGGTTCTTCCACAGGTATAAAGCCATCCACCGTTAATGAATAAATATTTAACTCCGTCTATTGTTAAAACAGCATCTCCTACGTTTGCACGTCCGCCTGCTCCGAAATAAAGCAAGTTTCCCCATTCGTCTTCATACCAGGAATTGACATAAAGGTATCCGCCTTTTTTTGCACAATAGTTTACCCAGTTGTCAACATCTTCCTCCCATATACTAAAAGATGTATCGTCATACATTATTCCGTCATAATCAAATCCGAAATAATCATTTCCGATTTTTTTAACCTGATGTGTTACTGCAACACCGTTCTCATAATACTTATAGGATCCGTCGCTTTGCTTTACCCAGCCATTCTTAATAATCTCAAGTTCATTTGCTATCGATACTTCTTCTTCAGTATCAATTTCTTCTGCTTCAACTTCGTCAATTTCTGAATCTAATGCATCTTCTTCAGTTTCTGAAACTTCTACGTCAGCTTCTTCTGCATCAGCGTCCACCGAATCAACTTCTTCTGCATCTTCTGAATCAACTTCTTCTGCTTCTACAGCATCAACTTCTACAGCATCAACTTCTTCAGTTCCAGCTTCGTCAGCTTCAGCTTCTTCTGCATCAACCTCTTCAGTTTCTGCATCTTCCGCTTCAACTTCAGTAGCTTCAGCTTCTTCAACTTCAACAGCTGCAACTTCCTCAATTTCATCCAATGCAATATCTTCTGTCAGATCCGATTCCACTACTTCGGAATAAGCAGAGTCAACTATTTCAGCATCCTCCGGCACTTCCTGCGCAAACGAAATCGTACTGAATGAAGTTGAAAGCATAGCAGTCGCCGAAACAACTGCTATTGTTTTCACCATTGCATTCTTCAAATTCCTTTTTCGCATAATTTCCTCCTTTACACTTTTGACATAAATGCTGTTTATGTCGTTAAAAAACAACTACTTAAATTTTAACATGTATATGACAAAAAATGCACTCAATATTTTAAAAAAATAGACGAATTTAGCCCTTAGTATTTGTGAATAAATATCTAAAAAGAAGGATGGCATTTTCACGCCATCCTTCTCAATTTTAACTATCAGTTATCACTTAGTAATAGTAAGGATAATAGTAGTAATAGTAGTAGTAATAATAGTCACTACTAAAGGGATGTTCAAAATAATACGTCTTTCCGTTAATTACATGAATTCCCATAAGAGCCTTGCCATCCTTGTCAAAGTAATAAAGCTTACCGTCAACAGTTCTGAATCCGGGGGTTGTATCAATAATACCTTTCGAATTTACATAATAGCAAGAACTATCATCATTAGAAATTAGTAAAGTATTCTTCAACATACGACCGTCATTACCGAAAGCGTAAATTGCCTTAGAAATTGTCTTCATTCCTCGAGCAGCAATACCATTCTCGAAATAGTACCAATCGTTTCCGGCCTGGAACCATCCGTTAAATTGGGTTGCTTCTTTTTTGTAAGCACCCGTTTTGGTATCAAACTGATAAATCTTTCCGTTAATAACTTGATATTCGCTTCTTCCGGGATCAGAATAACCATAATAAAGTTTACCGTTTACCGAAACCCATCCATTAGAAGTTCTATGATCAGCTCCGTAGTAATATCCGTTTACCCATCCTGAACGGTTCTTTACTTCTTTTCCGTCACTTCCGAAATAGATTGCTCTATTCATATCATTAGCGTAAGAGCTATAATAATAATTAGCATCAGATGAACCGGTTAAATAATTGGTCATCATCACACCATTACTGAAATAGTAATTCGCACCGCCAATCTCAGCTATTCCGTCTAAAATTACCTGACCGTCTCTGACATATGCCCACTTATTTCCAAACTGATACCACTGATTGTTCTTTACGTTGGTTGCAATAGTCTTTACATACACTCCAACCGGATATCCGTTAACAGTAGTAGTATTAAACTGATAAAGATTCTTTCCGATTACATACGCACCATAAGAGCAGGCATAACCATTCTCCATCGCATAATACTTCTTATCGCCAATGGTCACGAATTCATTGCATGCAATCTTTCCGTTTGACTTAACAACCAGACCATAAATAACGGTATTTTTAACATACTTTCCGTCTTTTCCGACAAAGTAGTTATCCTTGGTTCTCTGATTCGTCATCATAGATCCGTCGGAACCTAGATAATAATCGCCAACCCATGCATTACGTACTAAAGAACCGTTTTTAAAATAGTAATATCTTCCGCCGTAAAGCACCCATCCGTTATTAGTTGCGCTTGTTTTTACAGCAATACCGTCGGCATTATAATAAGTGCCATTGTACCAGCCGTTAGAAACCATATAGTCATAAGAATTAAAAGCATATTGTGAACCATTAATCGTTTCAACACAGCTGTAAAGCGTCGAACCGTTCTGGATATAAATCCATTTCGTATCCACTTTATACCAACCGTCCTTGGTAACCTTTTTGCCGTCAGCACCATAATAATTATGATATTTAACTTGATTCTTTATCATTGCTCCGTTGTTATCAAAATAGTATGTTCCATCGGCTAATTCAAGTGCTCTTCCGCAGACAAAATTGCCATCCTTTACATAATACCAGCTTCCCTGAACACTGTTCCAGCCTTCTTTTGCCGTTGCTGCCCAGGAACCGTCGGGATTAAGGATGTAAAGCTTGCCATTATATTTGACTAGGCCTGTATACATTTCTCCGTAAGAATCAAAGTAATAATATTTATCACCAATCTGCTGTTCACCCGTAGCAAGATAGCCTTTATCATTTTTTACATAGTATGTCTCATCATCTATTTTTAACCAACCTTTAGATGCCATGGTTCCGTCAGCATTAAAAGCAAAGCGTGCATACTTAATATATCTTGTCGTTCCACGTAAAGGACTTCCCCAGTCGTCAAAATAGAACCACTTTCCATTTATTTCTTTCCATTCGTTCGTTATAAGCTCTCCGTTCTCATAATATACGGCAAAATCTTCGTATACATCATAAAACAGACCGTTCGGATTGGTTATCTTTTTTGCAACGCCGTCAGAACCCAAGCGATAAATATCATCTCCATCCAGGACATAACAGGATCTCATCATGCTTCCATTGTAATAACCGGGGGTAAAGAAATACCTTGTACCGGCAATTGTCTGCCAGCTATCAACACGTGCCCCGTCTGCGCCATGATAATACCATTGGCCTCCATCCTGTTTCCATTTGTTGATATAAAGATGTCCTTCCGCATCCGCATAAAAATATCCGTAGCTACTTGAGGTAGGACGCTTATTACTGAAAGTTGTATTCACATACATACGGCCATCGCTATTAAAGCCATAGTAAAAACCGCCTATTTTCAAAACCTTATTGTATATTTTTGATCCGTTCTCAAAATAATACCAATTTTTACCGACCTGACACCAGCCGTTTTGCGGAGCTTTGGTCGCAACACCATTTTCATCAGATAAATAATATACTCCATCAATAGTACTCGAACCATTAACATTAAGTCGGCCATAACTATAGAAAAGATAAAGTTTACCGCCAATTGTCAGAACGCAGGAACTGGTAGATGCCTTTCCTTCCGCTCCGTAATAATACTTATCTCCCGAATAGGTGGTGTACCATTCATTTACACAAAGGGAACAATCAGCCTTGGCACGGTAAGCATAACCATCACAAGTATCCCAGTCGTCACACAGCACCTTTCCGTTATACGTCCAGAGATAATACTTTCCACCATCCTGGAAGATAGTATAATTCTGACAACTGCCATCTTCATCAAAATAATACCAGTCTACTCCGGCCAGGGTCCAACCGCCCATTTTTGCTACATATGCTTTACCATCTCTGTCAGATACATATATAACAGCGTTTACTTCACCTCTTCCGCTCTTAATAAGTTGTCCGCCGTTAGAGAATAAATATTTAACTCCGTCTATTGTTAAAACTGCAGTACCTACGTTTGCACGTCCGCCTGCTCCGTAATAATACTTACTTCCATATTCATTCTCATACCAGGAATTAACATAAAGGTATCCACCTTCTTTTGCACGATAATAAACAGAGTTGTTACCGTCAGACAGGCTAAATACTTTATTGTCATACATTATTCCGTTACTATCAAATCCGAAATAATCATTTCCAATTTTTTTAACCTTCTTTGTTACTGCAGTACCATTCTCGTAATACTTATAGGTTCCGTCGCTTTGCTTTTCCCAGCCATTCTTAACTGTAGCAAGTTCATTTGCTATTGATACTTCTTCTTCAGTATCAATTTCTTCTGCATCTTCTGCGTCAACTTCTTCAGCCTCAACTTCTTCTGCTTCAGCATCCTCTGCATCTTCTGCATCAACTTCGTCAGTCTCTTCTACAACATCAACTTCTTCAGTTTCCGCATCCTCTGCATCTTCTGCTTCGACATCGTCTGCTTCTGCATCCTCTG
>JAFZUY010000054.1 GCA_017618075.1 Lachnospiraceae bacterium | reverse complement strand
CAGAATGCCCGAGATGGATGGTTTTGAGACTTTTAAAAGGCTCAGAGAATACGAAAAGGAAAATAATCTCGATGATATCCCGGTGGTATTCCTTACTGCGGATGAAGAGACAGCTACAGAAAGCCGTGGATTTGAACTGGGAGTATCTGATTATATCAGAAAGCCCTTTGATCCCGAGATTCTCATCAAAAGGATCAACAATATCCTGGACAAGCAGGAAAAACTGCATTATTTCCAGGATGAAGCATTACACGATCAGCTCACCGGTTTTTTAAATAAATCCGGAACAAACGATAAGCTTAAAGTTGAATGCAGCAGATCACAGGGATTTCTTCTGATGATCGATCTTGATTCTTTTAAGCTTGTAAACGATATATATGGGCATGATACGGGCGATAAGATACTTATTTCGTTCTCATCACTTTTAAAGAGCAGACTGCCTTTAAACAGTACGGTGGGCAGAATAGGCGGAGATGAATTTGTTGCATTTTGTCCTGATTTTTCCGATGAAGATGATATCAGAGATTTTACTATCGGCATAAACAACGACTTATTCGAAAAAGCAAAAGAGATCCTGGGAAATGATAATGAAATACCTCTCGGTGTATCCATCGGCGCGATATATGTCGGAAGCGCCGATACAGATTATCTTGACGCACTTTCATTAGCTGACAAAGCCCTTTACAATGTTAAAAAGAATGATAAACACGGATACTCAATATACAAAGAAACTCAATCGGAAGATGCCGAAGGTGCCGGAGCTATCGGATTAAAAGAACTTTCCATGATCTTAGCAGAAAGAAACATCCCGGATTCCGCATTGTCTCTTGATAAAGAAGCATTTATAAGCGTATACCGTTTCATTATGCGATATCTGAAAAGATATAACAAAAATGCATGTAAACTTTTGTTTACAGTATCAACAGACGGTGAGGAAAATCATGAATTCTTATCTGTATGTGACAGATTCTTTGAACATGTAAGAGATCATTTGCGTAAGAGCGATCTGCTCATGCGTTACAGAAAGAACAAAGTGTTTGTATTTCTTACCGATATCAAGGAATTCGCTATATCTCAGGTCGTAACAAACATTATCGAAAAATGGAAAAGAGATAACGGTGATTTAGTAAAGATCGACTATGAGATAGAGGGTATCGAATCCGGAAACCGGGCCGTCACGGACAGAGATATATTATGGATCGCTGTAGTGGATGACGATCCATTGAACCTTAAGATAGCAGAGAGGATCCTTACCAAAAACAACATGAAGGCTTCATTGCTTAATTCAGGTAAGGAACTTCTTGAATTCATAAAGAATAACAAACCCGATCTGATCCTGCTTGATGTAAAGATGGAAGAGATGGACGGATTTGAGACACTTTCCAGGCTTCGTATGATCAGTTCGGATGCAGCCGATATCCCTGTCATATTCCTTACAGCCAATGATGATGAGTCATTTGAAGCCAGAGGATTAAGCCTGGGTGCCATGGACTTTATCAGAAAGCCATTTGTACCCGAAGTACTTGTGCTCCGTGTAAAGCATATAGTTGAACTGATCAGACTTCAGAGAACTCTTTATTACGAAGTGGCTAAAAAGACTCAGGAAAACGAAAACCTGTTCCTTCATGTAGTAGAGTCCCTGGCTCAGTCAATAGATGCCAAGGACAGCTATACCAACGGTCACTCGGGAAGAGTAGCCGAGTACTCCAGAGAGATAGCAAAACGTGCCGGGTATTCTTCGGCACAGCTCTCCAACATATACATGATGGCTCTGCTTCATGATGTAGGAAAGATCGGAGTACCCGATGCCGTGATCAACAAGCCTGACCGGCTGACCGATGAAGAGTTTGATCTCATAAAAAAGCATCCTGTAATAGGGGCTCAGATACTTAATAACATAAAAGAAATGCCTGAACTGTACTCAGCGGCACGCTGGCATCACGAAAGATATGACGGAAACGGATATCCCGACGGACTTAAAGGTGAAAATATCCCCGAAGAAATAAGGATCATCACTGTGGCCGATGCATATGATGCCATGACAAGTAACAGAAGTTATCGTAACCTGATGTCTCAGGATACAGTAAAAGCCGAGCTTGAAAAATGCAAAGGGCATCAGTTTGATCCCCGCTTTGCCGATATCATGCTCAAAATGATGGATGAAGACGTTAATTATGACATGAGAGAGAAACCCGCCAGGTAAAGTGGCCTTGCCTGCGGCTAGGTACGAAGTATGAATGAAATAATTCTTGAAATATCTGCTCTGTTCATAGCTTTGTTCTGTATGGCAGACTGTCTGAAGAGAAGTAAGAAGCTTTATATACCTGAAAACACTCCGTTGGTTAAAAAGCTCAAGGATCAGCATTTTGTATATCTGATCCTTCTTGTCACGCTTATGATCTCTGCAGTAACTTCTGTTACGGAAGTTATAATCGAGAATTATTTCAAAGTTAACAATTCTCTGTTCTTAAATATTTTAAACGAGTTATATTTCCTGTTTCACAATACACTTGCATCACTATTTACCGTTTATATATTAAACATGACAGGTGCAGGGAAAGAAAAAAATCACAGATTTTATATATTCATGCTTTTGCCTCTCGTTTTGGGCGAACTGATCATACTCAGCAACCCTTTGACAAAATATATTTTCTTTATTGACGAAAACATGACATATAACAGGGGGAATCTGTTCTGGGTACTTTATGCCATAGGTGCTTTTTATATAGCATTAGGTATCGTATTCTTTTTCATATACAAAAACAGACTTTCAAAAATGGACCGTTCAGCCACTCTGATACTTATATCCATTGCGATACTTGGTATTCTTATTCAGGCTGCATGGTCGATACCTGTTGAACTATTCTTTGAGTCCATCGCATTT
>JAFZUY010000053.1 GCA_017618075.1 Lachnospiraceae bacterium | reverse complement strand
TACAACGAACAAAGAATTAAAGAAAGACTGGGATGGATGAGTCCTGTTCAATACAGGATCAGTATCACGGCTGCATAAAAATAGCGTAGCAGCCATCAAACTGCTACGCTTAAAAAGTCTAACTTTTTGGGGTCACCTCATTGCAAACAAAGCAGGGTGCTTTTTTTATGCCCCAAAATCGAAAGGAGATTGAAAATGGCGAAAGAAAAAATGAGTAATGAAATCGAAAAATTAAGAAAAGAGATTTCTGATTTGCACCTTCAGATCGAACAAACCAAACGCGGAGTTAATCGAAAAGAAAACAAAGTCAAGAGGGAAGAGAACAGGCAAAGGAAACAAAGAACACACAGTCTTTGTTTTAAGGCAGCCCACCTGGAATATCTTTTTCCAAAATTGAAAAATATGAACAACGCTCAGTTTGTTCTGTTTGCAGACGGGTTAAAAAATGTTCCGGGAGTGCAGGAGTACGTTGATCGGTTTGAAATCAAATCAGTAGAGGAGGTGGACGGGTAATGTCACTGTATCATTTTCATGTTACACAGATTTCAAGAGGAAAAGGACAGTCGGTTTGTGCTGCGGCAGCTTACCGGGCCGGAGAAAAAATTCATGATTCTTATTACGGGGAAGATCCGGATTATACAAAAAAGGGAGGTGTGATTCATACAGAAATTATGTTGCCGAAACATGCTCCGAAGGAATACTCCGACAGAGAAACATTATGGAATGCGGTTGAGTTCGCAGAGAAAAATAAGAGAGCGCAGCTTGCGTTCTCTTTTGATTTTGCGCTCCAAAATGAATTGTCGGAAGAAGAAAATATAGCAATGGCCAGGAAGTTTATTATGGAAAATTTCGTCAGCAGGGGAATGATTTGTGATATTGCGATTCATGCTCCGGATAAAGAAGGGGGGCCGCAAAATCCGCATGTTCATGTTATGGTTCCGATGAGACCGCTTAATGAAGACGGGACCTGGGGAGAGAAACAGAGAAGAGAATACATTCTAGATGAAGACGGAAATCGAATTCGTGGTTCTGATGGCAAATACATTTTTAACGCGGTTAAGACAACGGACTGGAGTGATCCGGATACTTTAAATCGTTGGAGAGAAAACTGGGCGAAATGTATCAATGCGGCTTTCGAAGAACAAGGGATAACCGAGAGAGTTACTCATCAATCGTTTGAAAGCATGGGAGAAGATTATATTCCGCAGGTTCACGAAGGACCGAAGGTAAGAGCAATGGAGAAAAAGGGAATCACGACGGATATCGGAGATTGGAACCGGTTAGTCAAATGGATCAATTCGGAAATCAGGAAGATAAAAACTATCATTGATTCGGTTCTCGAAAAGTATAAGGAGTATGAGTCGGATAAGTCCCAAAAAGAAATGGACGCTCTTGATTTGGAAGTTGCACTGCATAATTACAGTGTCAGTCACGGAAAGAAATACGGAAAGGTTTCAAAGGTTAAAGCATATGTTGAGGCAATTGAATTTATTCAGAACAATAAGATTACCTGCATTGAAGATTTTAAGGTGCTTTCGAAAAAACTTTACGAGAATGTAGCAACCATCCAAAGTCAGGTGCGGGATATGGATAATGAAATGAAATCAATAAATCGTATATTGGAACGTTACGAAGCATTCAAAAAATATCTTCCGGTTTATCAGGAATGGTATTCACTTCCCAAAGGCAGGAAGAAAGAACGATTCGCAGAAGAACATGATAAAGAACTTACAATTTTCCGTGCTGCAAGAAGAGAACTTAAAGAGAAATATCCTGATTTTACTATCCCGGTTAAAGAGTTAAAAGCTCGGGCTTTAGAATTACAGAATGCGGGAGACTTAAAACGAAAAGAATTGGAAGAAGCAAGAAGGCTTGCAAAAGAGGCATATAAGTTCGACAAGCAGATTGCCGAACCGTACAGAAATATGCGTAATAAATCAAAGTACAAGAACGGAAGGAACGAGATTTAAAAAACTGTTGGAGCATAAGGAATTATGAAAGGAAAAGAAGTTATGGAACAGATAGTTTATTTACAGGAATATACAGTAAAACCCAAGACAGTGCCTTACATGGTGCCATTAGCATATGATGCAATCATGCGTCTGGATTCCAAGATAAAGGAAGCAAATTCGTTTAAATCCACGAAGAAAGAACACTTACCGATTTGGCATAAATATCTTCTTACCATTGAAGAAGCAGCCGAGTATTTTGGAATCGGAGAGAAACGTTTAAGACGAATTGTCGCGGAAAATATAGGTGAAGATTTTGTTATGGAAGTCGGCAGTCAGACCAGAATAAAGAGAGAGTTGTTTGAACAATATCTGAACCGTTCCGGGACTATTTGACGAACACTCGGGAAGGGTGTTTTTCAATATCAAAAACGGCAAATGTTATGGAAAGAGGGACCGCATTATGGTATAACATATCATGAGGCGGTTCTTTTTGATTTAATTGAAAGGAGACCGCAATATGAGCGAAAAAAGGAGAGATAACAAAGGACGTATTTTACATAATGGCGAATTCCAGATGAGTGACGGAAGATATCGCTTTAAGTATACTGACGGTTTTGGAAAAGTTAAGGTTGTTTACAGCTGGCGTTTGGATCATAACGACAGAGTACCGGAAGGGAAAAAGAAATCCGCTTCGTTACGCGAAATGGAAAAACAAATCCAGGCGGATCTGTTTGACAATATCGCATCGAATGGTGGAAATCTGACTGTTCTTGAACTTGCTGAAAAATATATTTCGACCAGAACGGGTGTAAGACCTACTACGCAGGCCGGATATGGAACAGTAATTAATCTGTTGAAAAAAGATTCTTTTGGTAGCAGGCGAATTGATACTATACGTATTTCGGATGCGAAATGCTGGCTGATAAAACTTCAGGAGAAAGACGGAAAGAGTTTCAGTTCCATTCATTCTGTCAGAGGAGTTTTACGACCGGCATTCCAGATGGCAGTGGATGATGATTTACTCAGAAAGAATCCGTTTGGATTTCAATTGGTTGACGTAGTTGTAAACGACAGCGTGACAAGAGAGGCCATTTCCAGGGAAGATGAACGGAAATTTCTAAAGTTTGTGAAAGAGGACAATCATTTTTCGAAGTATTACGAAGGAATCTATATT
Organism: Lachnospiraceae bacterium; assembly: GCA_017618075.1. GTDB lineage: Bacteria > Bacillota > Clostridia > Lachnospirales > Lachnospiraceae > UBA3766. The sequence goes on along the minus strand of JAFZUY010000053.1, from coordinate 87,270 downwards.
CTGTTTAAAACAGGGATGCGTATTTCTGAGTTTTGCGGACTGACGTTGAAAGATGTGGACTTCCAAAATCACTGCATTCACATTGACCATCAATTACAAAAAAGAGCGAAAATCGGTTACTACATTGAGGAAACAAAGACTGCCTGCGGGAATAGGGTTATCCCTATGACGGAAGATGTTGAGGAGTGCTTTAAGACAATCGTTAAGAATCGAAAACCCCCGAAAAATGAACCAATGGTGGATGGATATTGGGGATTTCTATATTTCGATAAAGACGGAAGTATCATGTATGCACTTCATTGGGAGCATTATTTCAAGCATATTTTGGAGAAATATAACAGTATTTACAGAATACCGCTTCCGAAAATCACTCCGCATGTGTGTCGCCATACCTATTGTTCCAATATGGCAAAGTCCGGAATGAATCCGAAGGCACTTCAGTATTTGATGGGGCACTCTGATATAGGCGTAACGCTTAATACCTATACTCATCTAAATTATGAGGATGCCAAAGAGGAAGTAAACCGCGTAACGAAGGTCGTTTGATACGTCAAAAAAGCGAGGTATAAATTCATATATTTTATACCGAATTTTATACCTTTTGCCGGCAAAAATATGCGAAAATATACCAATATATGCCGGAAAATGAGAAATACGAAACACGTGAAACCATTGAAAAACAAGGAAAGTTAAGGATGATAAAGGTTTTGTTTGTCTGCTGGGGCAATATCTGCCGCTCGGCGATGGCAGAGTATATTTTTAAAGATATGGTAAGTAACGAGGGCCTCGAAGACTGCATTTATGTTGAATCCGCAGCAACTTCTACAGAGGAAATAGGAAATCCTGTATATCCGCCCGCAAGAGATGAGTTAAGAAAACACGGAATCGACTGTAAAGGACATCATGCCAGACAGGTCCGCCGTGACGATTATGACAGATTTGATTATATAATCGCAATGGAAGATATCCATCACAGAATCATGCGTGACAGGTTTTTTGACGGCAGAGATGACAAGATTTCACTCTGTATGGACTATTCTTCAACCCCCGGAAAGCAGATTGCGGACCCCTGGTACACCGGAGACTTCGTTACAGCTTACAGACAGATCAAAGAGGGCTGCGATGGCCTGCTACAGGAGATTAAACAGAAAGTTGAATCGTGATTTAATATTCTAAACGGAGCTTTTTATGATAGATTCGGTAATTTTTGATATGGACGGAGTCATATTTGATTCGGAGAGAATCGTTTGTGACCTGTGGATAGATTTTGCAAAAGAAAATAATATGCAGGGGATGGATGAACTGATCTTAAAATGCATAGGCATTAATGAGAGAGCAACTGAGAAACTGTTCCTTGAGACCTATGGTGAAGACTGCCCTTACGATGAGTATAAAAAAGTCATCGGCGAAAGGTACAGAACTCTCTGCGGAGGAGGAAAGCTTCCGAAGAAGACCGGAGTCGATGAACTTTTATGTTTCTTAAAAGAAAAAGGCATCAAAACCGCGCTTGCGTCGTCCACTAACGTAAAAACCGTTACAAACCAGCTTAGAGATGCCGGAATACTTGATTACTTTGATGTTGTAATAGGCGGTGACATGGTTACAAAGTCAAAACCGGATCCTGAGATTTTCCTTGAAGCGGCCGAGAAACTGGGCGTTGATCCGACGTTAAGCTATATCATTGAGGACTCATTTAACGGCATAAAAGCAGCGCATGCAGCGGGGGCAAAACCTCTGATGGTTCCTGACATCATTCAGCCGGATGAGGAGATAACAAAACTCTGTCATAAAATCTTCGTGAATTTGCACGAAGTAAGGGCCTTTTTTGCAAGTATTTTAAACTAGTTTTGCAAGGTCTTTTAATTGAAAAAAACACTCCCTTATGATAAAATATAAATTTGAGTAATTATGATTGTGGAAGATCATTTTATTTTGGCTTAAAGAGGGAATGTTATGAAAAGTTTTTACCGTTTTTCTTCTAAAAAACGTCGGATTATTATGGAGCGGGCTAAAAGACTTTTTAGTCTGGTCCTTTTATTTGTTCTGACAGTTTCTTTTACGGGTGTTTTCTTTGACAATACGGCGTCTGCGAAGACTCATTCGGGTGTTGGATACGATGACGTAAGTGTAGAATTTACGGGACAAAACGAAGGCTATACATCGTTCCTTTATAACAACAGCAACGGACTTCCGACATCCGAAGCCAATGCCATAGCGGAAACCGCAGAGGGATTTATCTGGATAGGCAGTTATTCGGGTCTTATCAGATATGACGGCAATACTTTCGAAAGAATGGATTCAACCGGCGGTATCGCAAGTATCACGGCTCTTTATGTAGACAGTAAGAATCGTCTCTGGATAGGAACGAACGATAACGGAACCGCAATGCTTGATAAAGGCGTGTACACATACTATAAAGATATCAACTCGTCACAGTCGCTTTCCGTTCGAAGCATTATAGAAGACAAGGCGGGCAATATTCTTATAGCCACCACGCACGGTATTGAAATCGTCGATGAATATCATAATCTGTACAGACTGGATTCTCACAATATCAATGATGCGTTTATACATGAACTTCGTATGGATGACAATACCGGCATTATTTACGGTATCACGCAGGAAGGCGATATATTTACCATCCAGAACCTCAAGGTTACGGGATTTTATACCGAATCAAACTTGGGCTTCAATGATGCAAACAGCATTTTGCCCGATCCCGAAAATCCCGGATATATTTACATCGGAACCGATAACTCGAGTATCTTTTACGGTGAGTTAAAAGGCGACTGGAAAAACGACAAAAACATAAAAGAAATAAAAGTTGACCCTCTTAAAAAAGTCAACTCAATTGAATATCTGGATAATAAACTCTGGATATGTGCGGATAACGGTGTCGGCGTTTATGACAATGCGGGATTCAGACAGATTTACAATCTTCCGATGAACAACTCGATTGATCAGATGATTACCGACTATGAAGGAAATCTGTGGTTTGCCTCATCCAGACAGGGTGTTTTGAAAATCGTACGTAACCGTTTTACGGATATTTTCGCTAAGTACGGACTTGATGAAGCGGTTGTTAATACTACTGCGCGTTATAATTCGTATCTCTTGATGGGAACCGACAAAGGTCTGATAGCAGTTGAAGGCGGTACTAAAGCATCCTACATGGTTATCAGAAAAAAATATGATATTCCCAAAGATATGGATCCCGATAATACCAACAATCTTTTAAAACTTTTGGATGGTGTCAGAATCAGATCCATTATCAGAGACAGCGATAATATTCTCTGGATTTCCACATACAGCAACCTTGGCCTCATAAAATATGACGACGGAAACATCACATCGTTCAATAAATCCAACGGACTTCCGTCGAACAAGGTCAGAGCCGTGTATGAATGCGAAGACGGTACGATTTACGCTGTATGTTCCGACGGATTAGCTGTTCTGGATAACAAGGCTGCCGTAAAAGAAGTTATCGACTCAAAAGCTGGCCTCGGCAATCCCGAAGTACTTACCGTTACAGAAGGCTTTAACGGCGAAATAGTAATGGGTACCGACGGCGGCGGTATTTATGTGAAAAAGGGCAACAATATTGAAGGTGTAGGCTTAAAGGAAGGCCTTTCCTCAATGGTTGTATTAAGAATAAAAAGAGATGCGAAGAGAAAACTTTACTGGATAGTAACCAGTAACTCGATTGCGTATATGAACGAGAATTTCGAAGTTGTAACGGTTAAAAACTTCCCTTACTCAAACAACTTCGATATGGTCGAAAACAGCAAGGGCGAGATGTGGGTAATCGCCAGCAACGGTATTTATGTAACCAAAGTTGACGATCTTATTGCAAACGAAGATATCCATCCCTCATATTTCAGTATATTTAACGGACTTACCAGTGTTGCTACGGCAAACTCATACAGCGAACTGACCGAAGACGGAGATTTGTATGTTGCAGGTTCCACAGGCGTTTCAAAGGTAAATATCGAAAGAGATTTTGCTGATGTCGTGGATATAAAAATGGCAGTTCCCTTTGTGGATGCAGACGGTGTGGATATTTATCCCGATGAAACCGGCGTAATAACGATTCCGTCAAATACGGACAGAGTTACCATTTTCGGATATGTTTTCACGTATTCGCTGATGAACCCTCAGGTTACTTATTGCCTCGAAGGTTTTGATAAAGACGAAAGAGTTGTGTCGAGAACCGATTTTGAGCCCGTTACATACACCAACCTTCGCGGAAAAACATACCACTTTGTAATGAAGCTGGATGATGCCTTAAATCCCGGCGAAAACGAGCTTTCGGTCACAATTGTTAAACAGAAAGCTTTCCACGAAACACTTTTGTTCTATGTACTCATCGGTATATTTGTTGTATTTGCAATTTATGAGCTGGTTGTATACGTAGTACACAGAAAGACAAGAAACTACCTAAAGAAACAGGAAGAGAACAAACAGTTCATCAAAGAGATGACCGAAGCAATCGCGCGAACCATCGATATGAAAGACCGTTATACCAAAGGTCATTCCACGAGAGTTGCAGAGTATACCGCAATGCTGACGAAAGAACTCGGATATGATGAGGATACCGTTGAGAAGTACTACAATATCGCACTTTTGCACGATATCGGAAAAATCGGTATCAAGCCAGAAGTACTTAACAAAAACGGAAAACTTACCGACGATGAATTCACGCTCATTAAGTCCCATTCTATTCAGGGCTTCAATGTTCTTAAAGACATCAGTATTATGCCCGAACTTTCGACAGGCGCGAGGTCGCATCACGAAAGACCTGACGGAAAAGGCTATCCCGATGGATTAAAGGGCGATGAAATTCCCAGAGCCGCTCAGATTATAGCTGTTGCGGATACATTTGATGCAATGTATTCAAACAGACCTTACAGAAACCGCATGAATTTCGAAAAGGTTGTATCCATCATAAAAGAAGTATCAGGCACCCAGCTTACCGAAGATGTTGTTGATGCTTTCTTAAGACTCGTAGAACAAGGTAAATTCAGAGATCCCGACGATAAGGGCGGCGGATCGATGGATGATATCAACAACATCCATAAAAAACAGGACGAAGAGTCTAAAGAAGCAGAAGAAAAAGCTGAGGCCAAGGAAGAATCATGAGAAAACCATACGTTGACGAAAACGCAGAAAATAAAAAGAGCATAAAAGAATTTTTGATGATAGGCATTCCTGTCGGCGCAGTAATTTTTTTAGCCGGACTTGCTCTTGTTGCAGGAATAACCATCACCGAAAAGATTAAAAGCAAAAAAGCAGAAACGCCCGAAGTGGCAACCGTAGAAACAGGTGTTACAGAAAGCGGAAACAATATCGAAAGCGAAGTAACTGATGTGTCCGATAAGCCGGACACATCAGTTTCTGTTGATTCCAAAGAAGACAAGGAAGAAACAAAAGAAGAAAAAGAAGAAACAAAACCCGAGAAGAAAACAAGTGAAGAAACCGAAAGCGTTTCTAAACCGGTTAATTCCATTCTTGATACCGGAAACCTTTCACAGAAGGGAAGCGGATATGAAGGCACTAAAGGAACAGGCAAGTACAATTACGGCGAAGCACTTCAGAAATCCCTTCTTTTTTATGAGCTCCAGCGTTCGGGCGATCTTCCCGACAAAGTTAGATGTAACTGGAGAGGCGACTCCTGCTTAAAGGACGGTTCCGATGCCGGAGTTGATTTATCGGGCGGATGGTATGATGCAGGAGATAATGTAAAGTTCAATCTTCCGATGTCCTATACCGCTACAATGCTTGCATGGTCCGTATATGAAGACAAGGATGCATATGTTGAATCGGGACAGCTTGAATATGCGCTTTCAAATATCAAATGGGCGAATGATTATTTTATCAAGTGCCATCCTTCGGACGAAGTTTATTACTACCAGGTCGGAGACGGCAATCAGGACCATTCATGGTGGGGACCCGCTGAAGTTGTTGATACCAGAATGAGCAGACCTGCATATAAGGTTACAAAGCAGAATCCCGGCTCAGCAGTATGCGCAGAGACCGCAGCTTCACTTGCAGCATGTTCAATCGTTTATAAGGATACGGATAAAACTTACAGCGACCTTTGCCTTAAGCATGCCAAGAGCCTTTACAAATTTGCGCGTGATACAAAGTCTGATGCCGGCTATACAGCAGCAAACGGCTTTTATAATTCCTGGAGCGGCTTTTATGATGAACTCGCATGGTCTGGCGCATGGCTTTATATTGCGACGGGAGATGAGACTTATTTAAGCAATGCACAGACAGATTATTCAAAAGCAGACCAGAACCATAAATGGGCTATGTGCTGGGACGACGTGCATATCGGTGCGGCAGTGCTTCTGGCAGAAAATACCGAAGATCCCAAGTACTCGCAGGCGGTTGAAAAGCACCTTGACTGGTGGACGACAGGCGTTGACGGAGAAAGAATCACATATACACCCAAGGGCCTAGCATGGCTTGATTCCTGGGGCTCATTAAGATATGCGACAACGACTGCTTATATCGCATCCATTTATGCGGAAGAAGATACATGCAGCGCGGCTAAAAAGAAAACATATGAGGATTTTGCTCTTTCACAGGCAGGATATGCGCTCGGCGATACAGGTAGATCTTTTGAGATAGGCTTTGGAAACAATTATCCCAAGAACCCTCACCACAGAACGGCACAGGGTTCTTACTGTGACAATATGAACGAGCCCAATCCCGCAAGACACATTTTATACGGTGCTCTTGTAGGCGGTCCCGATGCTTCCGACGGATACAACGATACGGTTTCGGACTATACGGTTAACGAAGTAGCTTGCGATTATAACGCAGGCTTTACAGGTCTTTTGGCACACCTTTATTCAAAGTACAAAGGACAGACCATAAAAGATTTCGGTGCGGTTGAAACTCCCGGCCTTGAGCTTTATGCAGATGGCGGAATCAATGTTTCGGGCAGCGATTTCGTGGAAATAAAAGCGTATGTTTACAATATTACAGGCTGGCCCGCAAGAGTTCCTAAGAAGATTGAATTAAGATATTTTATAGATTTATCGGAAGTTTACGATGCAGGCGGAAGCGCTTCGGATATCGAAGTAACCACCAACTACATGCAGTCCGGAAAATGCGACGGACTTAAGGTCTGGGATGAAGCAAACCATATCTATTATCTTTCTGTAGTATTTGACGACGGAAAACTTTACCCCGGCGGACAGTCCAATTACAAGCAGGAAATCCAGGTCCGCATGAAGAGTAAGAACGGAGTATGGGATGATTCAAACGACCCTTCTTTTACGGGCTTAACAAGCGGAGGCGTAAGCCTGGCAAAGAATATGGCCGTTTATGAAAACGATACCCTTGTATTCGGTACCACTCCTAAAAGCGGTGACAAAGCGGGCGAGTCCGTTATTCCTTCGGGCGGAGCAGCTAACAACAACGCAGGCAATAACAATAACGGCGGCTCAAACAACAATTCAAACAACAACAATGTAACCGTATCTCCTTCAAACGTAACAGCCGATACAGGCGACCTTGCGGTTAAGATTGAATACACGGGCGACGGAAAGAGCAGCGTTTCGGGAACAATTGAATTTACGAACAATTCTTCCGATGCTATTGATTTGTCGAAGACAACCATTACTTATTACTACACTGCAGACAATAAGAATGCATTTGTATTTGACAATTATCACAGTGCCGTAAATGCAAAGGACGGTACATATACAGCTTTAAGCAATGTAACAGGAAGTATTTCCGACGCATCGGGAACGGACTGTGACAAGAAGTGTGTAATCTCAATCGGAGATTCAATGTCACTTAAGAAAGGTGATAAATTTACGGTAAGTTTTGCAATCCATCCTTCGGACTGGAGCAATATTAACATTACCAACGATTATTCATATAAAAATAATGACGGCGTAGTCATCAAAACAGGCGGAAATATCCTGTTTGGAAAAGAGCCGTAAGAAAAAATAAAAAAATTACCATAAAAAGATAAAACTGATTCGTATCTTTAGTGGAGTTAGGAGGAAACTTGACTCAGGAAAAGTTTTCGGAGTGCATCAACAGAATAAAGAATAAAGACAAGTCCGGCCTGAAAGATATTTACGATGAATACCTCGGATATATTTATTCTATTATCTACGGTGTAGTCGGTCAGAGAGAAAATGCCGAAGACGTGACACAGGATTTTTTCGTGAAGCTTTATAACATGGCTGAAACCATGGAATTAAAGGATTCACACAAGACCTTCCTTGCTACGATTGCCAGAAACATGGCGATTGATTTTGTGAGGAAAAATTCACGTCAGGTAGCAGTAGACGATTTTATCGAAGAGGGCATAGAGCCCGTGGCAGACGATAAAGTCGAAGAGACAGTAATAGGAGATATGACGGTAACCGAAGCACTCGCCACTCTTTCGGAAAAAGAAAGGCAGGTCGTCAGCATGAAGATACTATCCGATATGACATTTGCGGAAATATCGGAAGCGCTGGGAGTGCCTATGGGTACCATAACCTGGCGCTATCAGGAAGCAATCAAAAAATTAAGGAGGTTGGGCTATGAATAAAGATCTTTCAAAAGAATATAAAGAAGCCGTTATGAACGATTTGCCCGATCTCTGGGGCAGAATCGAAGCGGCAATCGACGCAGAAGAAAATGCAAAAACAGACGGTAACGAAACACCGGCTTCAAATGTTATTAATTTTAACAAACCTGAAAACAATACAGTTAATACAGCAAACAAATATGCAGTAAACGCATATGATAACGAACCTGTAAAAGCACAGACACAGAAGAAGAAAAAATTCAGAATTCCCGCATGGGTATTTGTAGCAATTCCTTCGGCAGCAATTCTTCTTTTAGTAATTATTCCCGTTGGTTTTATGATGATGCTTGGCGGAATGGGAAGCAAAATGTCAGCTCCGACCACTACAGCAAATTTTGCTTATGATGCATCACCGGCCGCTCCGACTTCTACGGCGGAGGCTGCAACTGAATATTACGATGCTGCTGCAACGTGGGATGAACCGGCTGTATCTGAAGCTACCGAATACTATGAAGAAGATTCAACCCAGGAATATAAGAATGCTGTTTCAGACTACGATTTCACGCTCGGACAGGATAAGCTTGAAGGTTTACAGGGACTTATGGAAAACTTCGACGGAACAAAGTCGGATTCAGCTTCATCCCTTGCTCCTACAGAACGTGAAGCTGACAGCAGAGTAATTAACGACAGCGTAACGGTCAAATTCCTTTCCGTATATGAAAATGAAGAAGGAAAGAAACTGGCAGATATTGAAATAGTCGGTGTTTATGGTGATTACCTTGTAATACCCGAAGATTTTGACGGATTTGAAGCAGGGGAGACAATTACTGCATATCTTAAGCCTGATTTTAAGGACGCTGATTTTACCGAAGATGCAGAGTATGACTGTATCATTAATTTCGTTCCCGATGATGAAATCTGTTACGAAATTGAGTTTAAAACGCCGTAAAGGACAGAGGACTATTAAGCCCCTCAGTTTGTAATTAAACCGATATTATTATATAATAAGTTTCGTGTGTCATAAAAACGGGACTTCGGAGGTCATGATGAAAAAGAATATCATAACAAGGATTTTATGCATTCTGATGCTTGGAGCATTAATTGCATTTATTCCTGCGCGTTTTGCGGAAGCCAAAACCACATATGATTTTGAGGTTTCTTTAGACGCGGGTTACGGTCAAAAGGTTCTGGTAGGATACGGAGCCCCTTTTGAAATAACCGTTACCAACAAAAACTCAAATAATTTTGAAGGCTGTATGCAGCTTATTATTCCCGGTTATTCCAACAATAATATTCTTTACGAAGAAGAAATTGCACTCGGCGCCGGCGAAACCAAGACAGTACAAATTGTAGCAGGTATTCCTGTACCCGCAGAATTTGTTAATGTCAGAATGACCAATAAAAGATACAAGGTTCTCTGGTCAGAACTTCAGAAGATAAATGTTTCAAAGACCAAAAACGATATCAGAGTCGGAGTATTATCCGATGATTTTTCTGCGCTCGGATATATGGACAGAGTTCATTTTCTTTCCGACACTACCAGATATACTTCGCTGGTAGAACTTTCGGCAGCAGATTTTCCCGTAAATTATGCAGCACTCGATATGCTGGATGTTATTCTTATTTCTGATTTTTCCACGGATTTATTAACGAAGGAACAGATGAGCGCTCTTAACCTCTGGGTTAAAAAGGGCGGTATTTTGGTAATCGGTACAGGTTCAACTGCGAACAAAACATTATCAGGCCTTTACGGAAATATAATAAACGAAAAAGTAACATCCACCACATCGAAAAACACAACACTCGGTCTTGCAACCGAAGATTATTCATATCTGTCACTGATAGGTTCTGTGACAAACAGTTACAGTTCTTTTGATGGTTTTTATGACGGATATTATTATTACAATATTTACGATTATACCGATCCTTCCAATTACTGGGATTTGGATGGTGACGGAATGAATGATTATATATTCAGCTATGGCGGCAGCTATAGTGATAACGGAGATTATTATGATGCGTATAACAATCTCGTAGATCCGTCAAATGTTTATCTTTTTGAAAATAATGCTTTTTATTCCGATTCAAACGGCGCCTACCATTACAAATATTACGATGAGAGATACGGCTATGTTTCGGAAACTCTTGATGAACTGATGAACTGGTACGGTTTCAGTGAAGAAGAAATTGAAGATTACGGATACAGAGAGTACTGCAATCTTTTAGGATTTGATCCTAAATGGTATCTTTGCGATCAACTTTCCATCACTGATGAAGCCGATCTTGATGCTGCATTTGATGAATATTTCGGAGATGATTTCAGGGAATTCTTAAGGCACTATGCATATCTGTTTTTCAATTATATGGATAACGGAATCGATTTAAGACCTGATTTAAGCACCAATTCGAATGCGTTAATTTCTAATGATTACAAATATCTGGATGTTGACTGTTGCGGAATCGATGAAACATTAACGAGATCTTTTGATGAAATCATTTACGGTGATACATCCGACGGTGGTACTTACCCTCTCGCAAAGGTAATGAAGAGCGGTGACGGCAAAGTGATTCTCTGTGCGGTTGACTTTACCAAAAATCCTATTCCGAAGAATTCTTCATCCGGAGAGTTTTTCAGAAATCTTATTGAAAAAGTTGCAGGAACGGACCTTATTAACGAAGCCGTAAATTATGAAAATAAAGCGGGAAATTCATATTATTATTCATACGGTACAGGATATGCCGAGAAGAATTTACTTAAATCTGCGGCCAGCGCTCCCGTGCCTCCTGTTCTTTTATACATAATTATTCTTCTTTTATACTTTGTTGCAATCCTTGTAGCCTATCTGGTTTGCCTAAAGAAGAAAAAGACTTGGAAGCTCTGGGTTGTTTATCCCGTATCGGCTCTGGCTGTGGCAGTGCTAATTTTCTGCCTCGGTTTTTCTACCAGAGTTTTAAGACTTAATACAAACATCATTACGCTTCTTTTCCCCGATTCCGTATCCACACAGGAAGTTGATTTTATCAATGTTACGGTACCGAAGGCAAAGGAATATGTGATTGATTTTACAAACGAAATTGAGATTGACAGAAATTATGCTCCCGACGGCACATATTATTCATCAAGTGATATAGATTATGATACATATGCCATCAGATACAGATCCGATTACGATCATATCCAGAGTGTTATTTCCAACAAGGTTGCGCTCGAGAGTCAGTCATTTAAGGGTGAAGCCGCATATCCGACACAGGGCGGACTTGATGTCACTCTTAAGACTGATCTTTCTATCGGTGGAAAGGTTCCTCAGAATATTTGCGTGACCAACAATTATTCAACTGTACTCGAGGATGTTATAGTTCAGATTTATACATCAAAGGGTTATGAGGATTATTATATCAAGAAGATTAAACCCGGCGAAAGCGTAGTTGCAAGTACGGGAAAATTCATTGATGACAATAACAACAGTTACAGTTACCTTTATTCAACGTACTCCAACAAGCTTGCTTCGCATTATAACAAGAATAAATCCGCGGATATTGCTTTAGGACTTTTGTTCGGCAATATTTACAGAGGATTTAACGAAACAATCCACCGCAAATCGGTTCTTGATTATCTTGAGGATGAATATGCTCCGGACAATGATCATATACTGGTTGTTGCGTTCCCCAAGTCGGATATAGGAGCAAAAGTAACCGAAGGCAAGAAGAGTAAACAATCCCGTACAGAAGCCATTGTTGTTCGCGAAGATTTCAAAGATCTTCAGGTACAGTAAAAAGTAAAATAATCCTTTTGGGGAGATAAAGATGATAGAGATTAAACATTTGTATAAAAGATACGGAAGATTCCTCGCATTAAACGATTTTTCCCTTAATGTCGCTCAGGGCGAACTGTTCGGTTTCGTAGGTTCAAACGGTGCAGGTAAAACCACAACCATGAGAATCTGCGTCGGACTGTTAAAGGCTGACGGCGGAGAGGTTTTAATCGACGGCGAGAATATGCTTAAAAACCACAGGGCACTTGCTGAAAAGGTTGGCTATGTTCCCGATTATTTCGGCGTATACAAGAGCCTTTCGGCATCGGAATATCTTCACTTTTTCGCAAATGCATACGGTATTTACGGCAAAGAATCAGATAAGTTAAGTGAAGAACTTTTAGACCTGGTAAATCTTACACATAAAAAAGATTCTGATGTAAACGGACTTTCACGTGGTATGAAACAGAGACTTTGTCTCGCCCGAGGTCTTGTACATAACCCGGATATTCTTTTCCTCGATGAGCCTGCGAGCGGTCTTGACCCCAAGGCAAGATATGAGTTAAAAGAGATACTTAAAAACTTATCATCAATGGGTAAAACGATTATTATTTCGTCACATATCTTACCCGAACTTGCCGAGATGTGTACTTCGGTAGGAATTATCGAAAAAGGCCATCTTGTACTGCAGGGAAGTATAGAAGAGATTCACCGTGCGGCTGCAATGTCTTCACCGCTTAACTTAACGGTGGATGAAAGTCAGATTGATGATGTATTTGCAATTCTTCAGAGCAATCCTTATGTTCAGAAGGTTACCGCTCAGGGAAGCATATTAAAGATTGTCTTTACAGGAACCAAGGAAGACGAAGGAAAAATGCTTGCGTCTCTTGTTTCTTCAAATATTACCGTCAACAGCTTTTACCGCGAGGAAGGAAGCCTCGAAAGCCTGTTTATGCAGATAGTATCGGGTCAGGCAGCTGAACCGAATAAAAGGAGTTAATATGAGTAAGCCTAAAAAGAACAAAACCAATGCCGTTTTATACAAAGAAATGACCATTGATATGAAGCGTCCGAAAATAATGATTATTATGCTTTTAATCAATATGTTTCTGGCACCGATTTCATTATGCTTTTTCCTGGGAATAATGATTTCTTCAGTTGAAGCGTCCTGCTCTTACAGAGTACTTGCATGGTATCTTATTGCAATGGTATTTGTGGAAGCCACACTGCTTTTATTCCTTACTCCTGCAATAACCGCAGGCAGTATTTCACTTGAAAAGGAAAGACAGACGCTGGATGTTCTTCTTACCACAAGAATGACTCCCTGGGAGATTATCAAAGGAAAATACGGCTCGGACTTTATATTCCTTGCACTCATGGTAATATCCACATTCCCGCTTCTTGCGATAGTGTTTATTTACGGCGGTATATCATTCTTCCAGCTGCTTTATATAGGAGTGGTACTGCTTGTATTTATCGGATTTATATCATGCTTTGGAATATTCTTCTCGGCTTTGACGAAGAATACGATTGTTTCGGTAATACTTACATATCTTTTTGTAATGATTTATTTTTCAGTTACATTTTCAACTCCGTTTGTCATTCAGTCGGTTATAGCGATGATAAACGAAACACTTTATTATGACAAAAATGCATTTGCATGGATAACAGATCCGCATTTTATAAACGGAGACTTTTTGATGTTACTCGGAACATTCAATCCCATACTTATGATATATGATGTTTTGGGCAATACCATCGGATACAATTTCGGTGATTACGCTTCTATTAAGGGCATGATTTCTCTCTGCGGAACAGATGTTTTACCTCATTTCACAGAGAATAATATCCTTATGAAACTCTGGACTCCGATCAGCATGATTGAAATGGTTCTTATTTCGCTTGGCGTATTAAGACTTTCCGCAGCAATCTTAAATCCCGTAAAAGGAAAGGTTAAGGAAAGAAAGAAAAACGTGAGCGTGGCACAACAGCAGTAGTTTTTTCGAAAAGAGGTGATTTTCATGGAAATAGATAAAAAGATTGAAAACCTCATAAAAAGAGCAAGAAAAAGACTTTGTTTCGTAAAATTCATAAAAGGATTGTTACTTTTTATAATCATCGGCCTTGCACTCTGGGGCATTATGCAGCTTATTTCACTTTTTGTGCCTTTTTACAGCGCAACAATTGTCGGAATACTTCTTTGCATGGCTTCAATTTTGATAGGCGTAATTATTACTGTGATTCGGTATCCTTCAATGAAGGAAGCAGCCTTAAGACTTGATTCCAAGGGTTATAACGAGAGAGTAATTACATCCATGGAATTAAAGGGCAAACACGATGTCTTTTCCAATATGCAAAAGACGGATACGCTTATTAAAACTTCAGGCATTTCGATGAGAAAAGTATTTCCGATGAAGTTTACGGCGCTTCCTTTTATCCTTTTCTTCTTAAGTGTGATGTTTGTATTAACAACCGGTTTAATCCCTGCTAAAGCCAAGGATATCGCAATCGAAAATCACATCCTTCAGGAAGAGAAAAAAGAGGCCGAGGAAGAACTTGAAAATCTTGTGGCTGAGATAAAAGAAACACATAATCTCAGCGTAGAAGATATTGAAAAACTGGATGAAATGTTAAAAGAAGCCAAGGAAGAACTCGATGAGAGTGAAAACTCTACAGAGGTCGACAAGGTAAAAGAGCGTTTCGAAAATAAGATTTATGATTATATAGGCGAAGAAAAGCCTGATGAAAATAAAAGAGAAGCCGAGGCGATTCAGAATGCTCTCGACTCCGTAATGAAAGATGAAATAAAGCCCAAAGACCAGGCAGAAATAGCCAAGGATCTTGAGGAACTCGCAAAGAAAAATCAGGACGAAGAGCTTGAGAAACTGGCAGAGCAGATGCAGAAGGAACTTGAGGAGAACGGTGAGATTTCAGACGAGACCGCTTCTCAGGCACAGCAGCAACTGGATCAGTATGCAAACGGAGAACAGGGCAATCAGGGTCAGGACGGTCAGAACGGACAGAATGGCCAGAACGGACAACAAAATGGTCAGAACGGCCAGCAGGACGGACAGAATGGTCAGAACGGCCAGCAGAACGGTGCTCCCGATCCCACGAATCCTCAACAGGGTCAGAACGGTCAGAACGGACAGAATCCAAATGGTTCGGATCCTTCACAGAACCCGGGCAATAACGGAAACCAAAACCCGGGTAATAACGGAAATCAGAATCCCGGCAATAACCAAAATCCTAACCCCGGCGGTATGAATCCCAACGGAGGACAGCAGCCCGGAGGTCAGCAGAATCCTAACGGACAGCAGCCCGGAGGTCAGCAGAATCCTAACGGACAGCAGCCCGGAGGTCAGCAAAATCCTAACGGACAGCAGCCCGGAGGTCAGCAAAATCCTAACGGTGGACAGCAACCCGGACAACAGCCGGGTCAGAGCGGTCAGGACGGACAAAGCGGACAGGATGGCCAGAGTGGACAGGACGGCCAGAGCGGACAGGACGGTCAAAGCGGACAGCAGCCCGGTCAGAGTGGACAGAGCGGACAGGATGGTCAAAGCGGACAGGATGGTCAAAGCGGACAGCAGCCGGGCCAGAGCGGACAGGACGGACAAAGCGGTCAGCAGCCGGGCCAGAGCGGACAGGACGGCCAGAGCGGACAAAGTGGCGGCGGTGGCCAGGGCGGAACAGGATGGGATACAGGTTCAAAAATCGGCAACGAACAGGATCTTGTACTTGATCCGAATGAATCCCTGATGATTCCCGACAACTGGGATCCAAACGAAAAACTCACCGGATATGCCAACGAAAACGGAAACTCCAATATGACATCGTCGGATTATTCATATGTATGGTCGGGAAATAAGCAGACACATGGCGAAGTAATCGGTAACTACACCAAGGAAGCATACCAGAACATGGAACACAGCAAAATCCCCGACAGTATGAAGGATGTTGTAAAAGATTATTTTGACAGTATGAACTAATAAATCATTTTTGAAAGGAAAACAAAATGAACGCAAGCGAACAGGAATTAAAAGAAATGATTGCCAAAATGAATGCTGCCGAGGCTGAAATAGGCAAGGCAATCATAGGTCAGAAAGATGTTGTAAGACAGGTTCTTCTGTCTTTGATAGCAGGCGGTAACGTACTTCTTGAAGGTGTTCCGGGCCTTGGAAAAACACAGCTCGTAAAAGCACTTGCTCAGGTGTGTGACCTGGAGTTTTCACGTATTCAGTTTACTCCGGACCTTATGCCTGCGGATGTTACGGGTACGGATATCATTGTTAAAAAAGAGGGCAGAAATGAATTTGAATTCCAGCCCGGCCCCGTATTTGCAAACCTTTTGCTTGCGGATGAAATAAACCGTGCAACACCAAAGACTCAGTCGGCTCTTCTTGAAGCCATGCAGGAGCATACGGTTACCGTAGGTAACAATACATATCCTCTTTCGGAGCCTTTTATGGTGCTTGCAACACAGAACCCCATAGAGAACGAAGGTACATATCCTCTTCCCGAAGCACAGCTCGACCGTTTCTTGTTCAAGATTCAGGTTGATTTTCCTACGTTTGCGGAGCTTAAAAAGATTATGGACATTACAGTTACGAATAAGGAAACAGTTCTTAATCCTGTTCTTTCGGGTGATGACATTATGAATATCAGACAGTATGTAAACGAAATCCCCATGGCTGAAGAAGTTGAAGCATTTGCTCTTCGTCTGGTAATCGGTACACATCCCGAGGTTCCCGGCGCAAACGAGCTTGCAAAGAAATATATTTCTGTCGGTGCTTCACCCAGAGCAGCACAGGCTATCTTTAAGACAGCCAGAGCAAAAGCAATGCTTGAAGGCAGATACAATGTTTCGTTTGCGGATGTTGAAAGCGTAGCGCTTCCCGCACTTCGTCACAGAGTAACACTTTCGTTCGAAGCACTTGCCGAAGGTATTACCACAGATCAGATTGTAAAGAAAATCGTATCAAGTATTCCCAAGGAATAATAAATGGAACAGATATTTAACAGCGAATTTTATGAAAAACTGCATACGCTTCGCATGAGTATCGCTCTTAATATCGCCAGCGGTCAGGCCGGAGGCAGAAAGAGTAATTCCAAGGGTAATTCCGTTGAGTTTTCGGACTTCAGGGAATACATGCTCGGAGACGACATCAGAAGAATAGACTGGAACGCCTATGCGCGTTTTGACAGACTGTTCGTAAAACTTTTCATGGAAGAAAAGGAAGGTGTGTTCCAGATCTTTTTGGACTGCAGCGAATCCATGAAATACGGCGAGCATTCAAAGGAAGTCTGTGCCAAGAGAATCGCAGGTGCGTTAAGCTACATCGTGCTTGAAAACGGCGACAGACTCTATATAAATACCCTAAAAGACAATCATGTCGTTACCGCAGGAAGTTATTCGGGAATGCAGGCATTTATACGATGCATCAAATTTATCGAAGAAGCTCCGATGGGTAACGCCAACGATTTGTTTAAGAGCGTAAAAGAAAAGGAATTCAAAAACAGAGGTCTTTCTTTTCTGATTACCGACGGTTACACCGACGAACTTGACGAAACGATAAAGTATTTAAAATACAAGAAACAGGATGTGGTTTTGATACATCTTTTATCCGATGAGGAATTAGACCCGAGATACGAAGGAACATTAAATCTTCAGGATTCGGAATTTTTAGGAGAATTAAGAGTATCCTTTAACGCATCGGCTATTAAAACGTACAAAGAATCACTCAATGCATTCTTAACCGATACGGAAAATATGTGTAAAAAATACGGCGTAACATATATCAGAGTATGTTCGTCCGAAAGCTTTGACAGCCTTTTCTTCTCATCACTTGCAAAGCTTGCAAAGAAAGTATAACAATACGCCAAGAGCAGGAAATATAAATGAAATTTACTCATTTATGGCCGTTGTTTTTAGTAATACTTGTTCCGGTTATTATCATCATGTATATGATGAAACAGAAGGCCAAGGAACAGAAAGTTGCCTCTCTCTATCTTTGGAGAGAAATGGTAAAAAACGACAGAGCCAATACACCATGGGAAAAATTAAAAAAGAACTGGCTTATGATCTTGCAGATTATAACGCTCCTTGTGCTTATCGCAGCGCTTACGAGCCCTTATTTTCTATCAGGTCTTGTTTCTTCGGGTAAAGCCTGCATAGTAATAGATACTTCGGCCAGCATGGGCTTTATGTACGACGAGAACCAGACGAGATTTGACAAGGCCAAAGACGAAGCGGTTTCTTATGTTAAAAAATTAAGAAACGGTACCGAAATTTCCCTTATTACGTCCGATCGAAACTCGATTCTTTTATCAAGCAAATCACAGAGCAAGAGTGATGTAATAGAGCAGATTAAAAATCTTGAGTTAAGCAATTACCCCGGAGATGCCTCGGAAGGCGTGCAGATGGCCAAATCGCTTGCGATGGATTCAAAGGGTCTGCAGACACTTATTATTACCGACAGCACGGTAGATGTAGAAAATCTTGATGCAATTGTAGTTGATGTTTATTCGGAAATGGATAACGTATCCATTGATTACGTAAGCCACGGCTATAAAGACAATCAACTGGATGTGCTCGTAAAAGTTACCAACTACTGTAAAGAACCTGTTAAAAGAGACGTATCCATTTATCAGGGAGAAAACCTTGTAGCTACCAAGGAAGTAGAGATAGAAGAGTCTTCTTCCTCGGTTGTTTATTTTGAAGATATAAGCCTTGAAGAAAATGTTTTCTTTGCTCAGGTTTCGGGCAAGGATGCGAGCGACTTGGACAATATCTGCTATGATGTTTTGACCGAAGAGAAAGAAAGTACCGTTCTTTTGATGACCCAAAGAAATATGTACCTTGAGAATGCACTTAAGATTATTCCCGGCATTTCGGTTATCAAATCCGAAGATATCAGCAGTTTTGAAGATTTTGCAAAGCAGGGCTTTGATTTATATGTATTTGACGGAATGGTTCCGAATAAACTTCCGGAGACAGGAAACATCATTGTTATAGGTGCCGAGTGCGACGAGATAGCTCCGATAGACGATATCCTCGATGACGGCTGTATCGTAAACGGATTGGATTCAAAGGTAACCAAGTATCTGGACGGATTATCGTTTGCGGTTTCAAGATCGTATACATACGATGTTCCTGATTACGCTACGCCTTTCCTTGAGGCTCAGGGAAATGAAAAAGAGACATCACATGATATTGCCTTTATCGGTGAAAACCAGGGCAGAACATATGCGATGTTGGGATTTGACATACACAATTCCGATTTTCCTCTTTATATGGAGTTCCCGCTGCTTATGTACAATCTCATAAATGAATGCGTACAGGGCGGAATGGTAACAAATTATGTTTATAACAGCGGTGATTCGGTATCGGTTAATACAAATGTGGACGGAGAACTTCCGGTAGTTACAAAACCTGACGGAGAAGAAGTAACTTTATCCGATTACCGCTTTAACTTTAATGATACAAAGGAAATGGGTATTTATTCGCTCACCCAGACAATAAGAGAAGAAGAGAATACAGAAATGTTTGCTGTTAACTTCCCTGTATCGGAGAGCAAGATAGATACGCATCCTTCAATGATTTCTTCGGGCGACGATAAGGTTGTGACCGAAGTAAAAGGAATATTTAACTTAAGAAACTTTATTATTTTACTTTCACTCATCCTTCTTGCACTTGAATGGATATTCAGCTTAAGGAAATAGTTTAGGGGAAAGATATGTCGATATCATTTGAAAACCCGTGGTATTTGCTTTTAATACCTGTGGCGGCGCTGTTTTTATTCGTAACGCAGCGTTTCATGTTTACAAGAGAAAAAGGAAGTAAAGTCGGACAGATTGTCATAAGATCCATTCTGTTTCTTATTTTGATATTCGCTCTTTCGGGCCTGTCACTCAAATTTACCGGCAAGAGCACGACTACGATTTACCTTCTTGATGTTTCCGATTCTGTCAGAGACAGCAGGCAGGATATTATTACTTTTGTCAACGAGTCGGTTAAGAACAAGAAAAAGAACGACAATGTCGGTGTTATTGCGTTTGGTGAAGATACAAGAGTAGAGCAGTTTGTATCGGAAAATCTGGCATTCTCCAAATTCCAGACGGATGTAAATACAGGTGCTACCAATCTCGAAGATGCGGTTAAGCTTGCTCTTTCACAGCTGCCCGATGATTCTGCAGGAAGAATCGTACTTATTACCGACGGTAATGAAAACGAAGGCTCTCTTAAGAGCGTTGCCCCCGATATTATTTCAAGCGGCTGTGCTTTTGAGATAAAAAAGATAGAAGAAAACATTTCCGATGAAGTTTATGTATCGGATCTTTCAATCCCGACACAGGCAGGAATCGGCGAGAAATTCAATATCGAAGTAGAAGTTGAAAGTAATGTGGCCTGCAATGCGAAGGTTAAGCTTTATGCCGGACGTACCCTAAAGGGTGAGCAGGATGTTCATCTTCAGAAAGGTACCAACCAGCTTATCTTCTCCGATACGCAGTCTGACGAAGGTCTTAAGACTTACAAGGTTGTAGTAGAGTCCGAAAAAGATACAATTACCGTTAACAACGAGTTTGCATCATATACAAATATCGAAACCACGCTTCCTCTGCTCGTAGTCGAAGGC
Source organism: Lachnospiraceae bacterium (assembly GCA_017618075.1). Lineage (GTDB taxonomy): Bacteria > Bacillota > Clostridia > Lachnospirales > Lachnospiraceae > UBA3766. Next base: position 66,337 of record JAFZUY010000053.1, on the reverse strand, counting down.
AGCGAAGGCAACGCGAAAAACTACAAGAAAATCCTCGAATCCATCGATGTCGGATACGATACGGTTACTCCGGGCACGGTACCCGTTGATATGCCGTCTCTCATGCAGTATTCGGCCGTTGTTTTGGTGGATGTTTACGAAGCCGATTTACGCGAGGGATTCCTTGATATCTTAAACGAATATGTCAAAAACAACGGTGGCGGTCTTATTATCACAGGCGGTTCATCTTCGTATGCCGTAGGCGGTTACAGAGATACACTGCTTGAAGAGATGTCTCCCGTATATATGGATATTAACGGAGAAAATGAAATACCCACGATGGCTATGGCTATGGTTATCGACCATTCCGGTTCCATGGATGCATCCGACGGTATCGAATCATATCTTGATTTGGCCAAGAAATCCGCGGCAGCAGCCGTTGATTATTTAAGACCCGAAGACTACGTTGAAGTAATAGCTTTCGATGATGCTTATTCAAGAGTTGTTCCTCTTCAGAATGTTGAAGATCCCGAGAAGATTCAGCAGATGATTTTCTCAATCCCTTCAGGCGGCGGTACAAGTATTTATCCCGCTCTTGAAGCTGCCGTAAAAGATATTAACGGCTCCGATGCAATGATTAAGCATATTATCCTTCTTACCGACGGACAGGATTACAATTCGGGCTATGACGGACTTCTTAAAATTATTAATAATGCCGGCATTACACTTTCATGTGTGGCAGTCGGAAGCGGCTGTAACGACCAGCTTTTAAACGAACTGGCGACAAAGGGCGGCGGACGAATTTTTTATTCCGACAACACGACCGACCTTCCGAGAATTTTCGCACAGGAAGTATTTCTGGCATCCAATACATATCTTGTAAACGAGGTATTTACGCCTGAAGTTACAAGTAACGATAAGATTATAAGAGATGTTGTAAAAGACGGAATGCCACAGTTATACGGCTATGTGGCAACCATGAAAAAAGAAAGGTCGATTGACCTTCTTGAATCCTTCCAGCACGATCCAATTCTTTCATACTGGCAGTATGGCCTCGGTAAAACGGTTGCGTGGACATCCGATGTAAACGGTGAATGGTCCGCGGAATATTCGGGGTGGGAAAATACACCTCTTTTATGGCATAACATCATAAAACTGGTATCCGAAGACAACGGTATGGAGGGTACCTATGCCAATGTAGAGCAAAACGGCAATAAGGCTACCATTACCTATACAACAGAGGATTATTCTGCGGATACCAAGGTAATCGCTATAGTTTACGATGAGGAAGGAAACCCCAAGGAAGTAGAACTCGATCCTAAAAAACCCGGTGTATATGAAGCACAGGTAGATACAAAGGATACAGGTATATATACAATCAATGTACAGCAGAAGGATAAGGACGAGATAGTAAGCTCCATCAATACGGCTGCCATTATGCAGTATTCGTTAGAGTACAGATTCTATCCCGAAAATACACTGCTTGACGAATTTGCGGCCAGCACGGGCGGTATATTTATAGAGAATCCAGAAGAAGTATTTAAATACAGTCCCGAATTCGTAAAAGCGAGATTTAATCTCTGGATTCCTCTTTTAATCATTGCGGCACTTTTGTTCCTTTATGATATCGCAGTAAGAAGATTCCACCTTTCATTTGCATTTGTAGACAAGATGGCTGCAAACAGAGCAAAGAACAAGCTTAAGAGAGAAGAGAAAAAGCGTAAGGAAGAAGCGGAAGTAATTAAGGCTGAAACCGCAGAGGAAAAGGAAGAAGAAAAATCAGGTATTATTGCGGCAGCTTCCAAAAAGCCCTCTGAGAAGCCTCAGAGTGCTCCTAAAGGAAAGATCAGGCAATATGTCAATGAAAATCCCCAGAGCGCATATAAAGCTCCTGCAGGCACTTCTGGGGCCACATCTGCAAAGCCCTCAGGTTCGGCTGCTGTAAAACCGCAGACAGCACAGACGGCAACAGGTACTGCAAAAGAAACGCCTTCGTTCTCATCGCTTAAAAAGCCCGGCACAACCGGTACACAGCAGACTAATACGCAGTCCAGAGTATTTGAAAGAAAAGATGCAGCACCTATATATTTTAAAGACAATAATGCTGCTACTAAGAAACCTGATGCAGGCAAGACTGCAAATAAATCAAACGATTCGGTTACAAGCGCTGCTCTTAAGACCAGAGTATGGATTAGAGACGACGATTAGTGAGGAAATATGGTACTTTTAGACAATATCAAAACTGAACTTTTATCGCTTAAGGATACGCTTAATCAGGTTAAGCTTTCCTGTGATATCGAAAGAAAAGAAGAAAGAGTAGTCGAGCTCGAGCGAGAAATGCAGGAGCCTACCTTTTGGAACGATGTTGACAGGGCTAACAAATTAAGCACAGAATGCAAACTTTTCAAGCAGTCGATAGATGATGTAAAAACTTTGGAAAACCAGTACAACGATATCCTTGAATTCATCGAGATAGCAGGTGAGGAAGAGGGTATGGAAGAAGAGATTGTTTCCGAGTTTGAGAAGTTTAAAGCAAAGCTTGAGGATATGAGAATATCCATGCTTTTATCGGGCGAACACGATTCCTGCAATGCTATTTTAAGATTAAACGCAGGTGCCGGCGGTACGGAAAGCTGTGACTGGGTTTCGATTCTTTACAGAATGTATACCAGATGGGCAGAAAAGAAAGGCTTTCAGGTTGAAGTACTCGATTACCTCGAAGGCGATGAAGCAGGTATTAAATCCGTGGCGTGGCAGGTAAACGGTCCCAATGCATACGGATATTTAAAGGGAGAAAAGGGCGTTCACAGACTGGTTCGTATTTCACCCTTTAACGCACAGGGAAAGAGACAGACTTCCTTTGCATCACTTGATGTAATGCCGGAACTTGAAGATGACAATACGGTTGAGATTAATCCCGAAGATTTAAAGATTGACACATACCGTTCGTCGGGTGCCGGCGGACAGCATATCAACAAGACTTCCTCCGCAGTCAGAATTACACATATTCCCACGGGAGTAGTTGTAGCATGTCAGAATGAGCGAAGCCAGTTCCAGAACAAAGACAAGGCCATGCAGATGTTAAAGGCCAAACTGTTAATGCTTATGGAAGAAGCAAATGCTGCCAAACTTGACGATATCAGGGGTGAAGTTCTTGAAAACGGCTTCGGAAGCCAGATAAGATCCTATGTGCTTCAGCCGTATACTATGGTCAAAGATTTAAGAACAAACGAAGAATCGGGCAATGCAGGCGCAGTGCTCGACGGAGATCTGGATCCTTTTATCAATGCATATTTAAAGTGGAAAAGTCTTGGAAACTAAAAGATTATTCTGCGGATGCTTCTTCTTTGGATTGCGCCGAAAGATATGTTTCGCACAGTGCTTCGTAAAAGTAAGCATAGGAAGTATATGAGTAGGGAACGACCCAGAGAAGCCCTATACCGAATGAAAGTAATCCTAAAAGATATAACGGAATAAACGAAATCTGAAGTCCGATATATTTAAAGAAATTCTTTGTGTTCATCAAAGAAAAAGTTATAACGAGAATCCAGGGAAGTCTTGCACCGGGATTGTCGCAGATTACGAAATAAATCGGAGCAAGATATGCTTCGATTAAGTAAACAACAAGGTTTCCGGCGAGAAACAGTATCAGGCTTAATAAGAAACTGTGTATTGTGTTAACCGAAAAGAAGAAAGTATAGATAAGATAAGGCAACTGGAAAACCAGACTTATTATAGCCAATATAAGCGAAACAACGATGATTGTTTCAGTTGAACCCTTAAAGCCCGCAAAGATATTTGCAGGGCTTGCTTTTTTTGTGGTGATAAAAGAAAGGAAATAACGGCTGATTCCGTATCTTATCAGTCCCCATACCGAATTGATTGTGATAAAAAGTGCAACATAAAAGATAAAGGCAAACATGTCCGTGCCGAGAATGCCGTACTGCATGAGCAGTTCGAAAACATTTCTTGCACTGAAAAAAAAGAAGGTAACAAGGCAGGGGATGAGCATGTTTCCGAGAAGCCTTTCCCTGGCATAACTTCTTATTTCTCTGTTTGTTCTGATTTTAAGTACTTTGTCGGACATCTGTTAAGCCTCAGTTATTTTACGTTTGTTTCAGGAAGCGTTACCGAAAATTCATCCTGTAAGGTCTGAAAATATTCGTCTAAAGACATTCCGTACATTTCCTGCATAGCGGTATTGTATCTGTTTCTGATTTCGGGATCGGTTTTAAATTTATAAATGCCGAGCGCAATCATACAGCCGTTTATGATAAATGCGATAATGGCTACGACTATGGCAGCCTGTGCGGCGAAATGTCTGGTCTTTAATCTTCCTTTGGAAAGATGCGAAATAATCATTGCAATAGGAGAAAGAATAAAGGGCATAAAAAACACTCCGAGCACTGCCGACACGAAGGATAAGCCCGACACGGTCAGGGCACTGTATGCAGTTTTGGCATGTTTAGCTTCGCTTTTTACGTATTCCATAGTTTTGAATTATAACACAAATTTATTGTTTGGGAAATGTAATGTTTAAGTCCACATCGCCTTCGATACCGTCGATTCTGCCCTTGTCGGAATACTGCCATACGGTGATTTCGTAAGGGAAGTAAATCTGTGTATCGTAAAGCGCAAACCACTTGTCGTATTCGCCGAGTTTGTTGACTTCGACTAACTTTGTAAATGTATTAAGATTGCCGTAAATGGCAGGATTGTAACCTGCATTTTTAACAGCATCCATAAAAGCAATAGCGCATTCGGTACGTGATTCCTTTGACTGGTTGTAGCTTCTTGCTTTGTCATTGTAAAGATCTTCAACATCGATAGCAATGGGATAAGTGATATTGTATCCGTCAATTTCATTTAACACATATTCGGCTTCTTCTCTTGCTTCTGCAGGGTTGATTGCCTGTGTAAAGAAGTAAACGCCCACATCGATACCTGCTGCGGTTGCACCTTCCACATTTGCCTTAAAGTTTTCGTCTGTTACGAGTTTGCCGGTTTCATATCCTCTAAGCCCGAGTCTTATCATGGCATATTCAACACCCGAGTCGGCTACCTTCTGCCAGTCGATATCGCCCTGGAATTTGGATACATCGATTCCTTTTACGGATTTGGTTTCGCCGTCAACCTTGTATTCAAGGAAACCTTCGTTTGCAATGATGTTTTCGTTTTCGAAGTTAGCCTGCGGAATAGTGTGGTCTATCTCAACGAATTCATAATGGTTGTTGTTGTAATATACGAAGTATTCGGGATACATTTTACGAAGCATGCTGACGATACCGTTGCTGTTTTCGGCCGTATCCTTAAGCTCCGCATAAAAACCTGCCGTAGCCTGCTCGGCTGCATCTTCTCTGGCAAGTTTAACCATCTCGTCGACTTCTTCTTTAGTGTATGTAACTTCAGCCACAGGTGCTTCTTCGTTCTTTTTAACTTCGTCTTTATATAATTTTACGGACTGATATGCAACTGCGAGAGAAGCAAGTGTAATAAGACTTAAGAACACTATCGCTATTACAAATCCGATTACGCTTTTCTTTTTCTTCTTCCTGGGTTGCAATTCATTTAATGTTGATTTGTCGCTCATTTTTAATCCTTTTCATGTCAGCTTATCCAAAGTTTCGCAAAATATGTGTTTTGAAAAAACTCCATACTTAACAATATTATACATTATCCGGACTTTTTTATCAAATTATATAAAAGCATGTCTTTTATGATTAACCGTGTCGGTCAATGGCATTTCTGTCTTTTAAATCAAGTACTTTTATGATAAAATCTTTATGTTTGAAATGAAATTTTGGAGGTTTCGATGGACGCTTACAAAAAAGAATTTATTGATTTTATGGTAGAGAGCAAGGTGCTCAAATTCGGTGATTTCACATTAAAGAGCGGAAGAAAATCACCTTTCTTTATGAATGCCGGCGCATATGTAACCGGTTATCAGTTAAAGAAACTCGGCGAATATTACGCCAAAGCTATACACGATGTGTACGGAGATGATTTCGACGTACTCTTCGGACCGGCATACAAGGGCATTCCTTTGTCGGTAACAACAGCCATCGCATACAGCGAATTATACGGCAAAGAAGTCAGATACTGTTCCAACAGAAAAGAAATAAAGGATCATGGTGATACCGGAATTCTTCTCGGTTCGAAGTTAAAAGATGGCGACAGAGTGGTAATTATTGAAGACGTAACCACATCGGGCAAGTCAATCGAGGAAACCTTCCCCATCATCAAGGCTCAGGCAGATGTTACAATCGTAGGCCTTATCGTCAGCCTTAACAGAATGGAGAGAGGCCTTAATACCGAAAAATGCGCACTTGACGAAATCAAGGAAACATACGGCATCAACACCGCGGCCATCGTATCCATGGCAGATGTAACAGAAGCCTTGTACAACAAGGAAATTAACGGTGAAGTTATAATCGACGACACCATAAAAGAAGCAATCGACAAGTATTACGAAGAATACGGCGCTAAATAAGTGGAGATATAAATGTTTAAACTTCCGAATGCGAATTACAAATTCACGGACAAAAAAATATCGCCGCTTTCTGTAATGAGCATAGTGCTTTCATTCATTTCGTTTGTGGCACTTCTTGTTTCACTTATTATGTCATTTAAACTGGCAGGGCAGATAGAAGGAAGAGTGGGAATAACGGCAATTTTATGCCTCTTATTTTCACTCACTTCCGTTGTGCTCTCCATCAGAACATATTTTCAGAAAAACGTTTATCACATTTTCTCGCATATCGGGCTCGGAATAGCAGCGGTAAATCTTATTTACCTTATGTATGTGTACGGGCTTGGTATGATAGGTTAAAGGATGATTATGACAGAAAGATACGAATTATCAAAAGAAAGAATTGAAGAAATTGTAACGGAAGCAGAAGGACTGGGTAAATATGGTCCTTTTTTCGTTTCCGTTTCCAAATATGTGAAGGGACTTTTAAGTATCTACGAAGATATCAAAGTTAACGGTCCCATTGGTAATAAATCGCTTGAAGAATTAAGGGAAAGAAATGATTTTCTCTACGGAGAAATCTATGCCAAGAATTATAAAACATCATATCTTAACCCCGATTACGCATATGAAACATTGGGTGAAGCAGGCGTTCTTTTATCCGCCGTTTACGCCGAAGTATTCGGTATGATTCCATATGTCTTTGAGTGCGACATAGAAGAACTTGTAATCCGCATGGAACTTTTACTTGAGGTATACGGTAACGTGCTTCTTTTAGAAGGGGAAACCGTAAAAGCAGAAGAGCTTCGCGAAATCCTTTACTACTATGTATTTGATTACACGGAAGACGAATCTGTTAAGAGAATCAACAAGCAGCTTACGATTGACAATGCATATGCAAATAAAATCATCGAAAATTATGATTTATCCGATGTAAGAACACTTTTTGCATTCGGCGAATATGTCGGAAAAAGCGAGGAAGAAACATTCCTTGCAATGGCTTCTTTGGATGAAAAGGACATTGAGATCATGAGCAGAACCTATACCGAAGGCTTCAAAAAAGGCTTTGTCGTTTCAAAGAAAGATTTGTCCAAGAAAAAGACCGTGAACCTTCGTTACAGATTAGGGTTTGAAAGAGTGGCCAAGGATGCGATTAAGCAGTTTAGACATATGGGTCTTGAAAGCGTAATCTACAGAGCAGGTTATGATATCTTTTCAAGAACCGGTATCTTTAAACCCGGTTATTACGGCGGACTTGCGAATCCCCAGTTTGACGAAGATCATAAGGAAGACATGTCACTTGTTTTAAACGGCCAGCTTGTAACAAGACGTATCGAAGGCATAAAAGCAGCATACGAAGAATTAAAGAAGGAAGCCGAAGAATGGGCCGGTCCCGCATGTATGGAGATTTTCGGAGAGGATTCCTTTGTGCCTTCGGAATGTGCGTATGCAGCAAGATACGGCAGTAAAAAGCAGGAGCTAATCACGGACTTTAGAAAAAAGAGTTCCGAGATTACCAACGAATACATCAAGAGAGAAGAGAGATCTTTTACGATTATTGCATGGCCCGTTCCCGCAATCGGAAATTACGCGGAAATCCTAAAAGAAATAATTACCGTCAATACACTTCCGGTGGATACATATCAGAAAATCCAGCAGACATTAATCGATACCCTGGATAAATCCGACCACATCCATGTCGTAGGATGTAACGGCAATAAAACGGATTTAAAGGTTAAGCTCGCGGATTTAAAAGATCCTTTAAAAGAGACCAAGTACGAAAATTGTCTCGCAGATGTAAACATTCCTTTGGGCGAAGTATTTACATCTCCCGTACTTAAGGGCACAGAGGGTGTTTTGCATGTAAAAGAAGTATTTTTAAACGATCTTAAATTCAAAAACATTGAACTTGAAATAAAGGACGGAAAGATATCCGCATATACATGCACCAATTACGAGGATGAGAAAAAGAACAAAGAATTCATCGATGAAAATCTTTTATTCTATCATCCGACACTTCCTATGGGAGAGGCTGCAATCGGAACGAATACGTATGCATATGCACTTGCAAAGAAATATGATATTTTCAACAAGCTTCCGATACTCATCGCAGAAAAAATGGGACCGCATTTTGCATTCGGCGACACATGCTATTCGAACGAAGAGAGCGTAAAGGTATACAATCCCGACGGCAAGGAAATGATTGCCAAAGAAAACGGTGAAGCCTACACATACTGCCATACCGATGTAACGATTCCATATGATGAGTTGGGACTCCTTGAAGCGGTTGATTACAATGGTGTAGCGGTTAAACTCATCGAAAACGGCAGATTCGTACTTGAAGGCTGCGAAGAACTAAATATTCCTCTGGAAGGAATTTAATTAAATTTTTTGTAACATTCTTTTATGTGGTTTGTTTATATATCAGAAAAGCAATCTGAGAATCATAAACAAACCATATTTTATGAGGCGTTTATGAGTATTAAAAACAAAGACGACAACAAAGAATACTTTACTACCGGACAGCTTGCAAAAATGGCAAAGGTATCGGTTAGAACCATAAGATTTTACGATACGGCCAATATCTTAAAGCCGAGCGTAATCGATGAAGATACCGGCGCAAGATTTTATGTTCGCGAAGATTTCCTTAAGCTCGAGCAGATTCTTTTATACAAGTATCTCGGATTTTCCTTGGATGAAATCAAGGAACTGATGCTTAATTCGGATGACAAGAATTTTATGCTTGATTCGCTGAAACTGCAGAACAAACTTGTAGATGATAAAATCGAGCAGATGCAGCTTGTAAAAGATGCGATAAACGAAACTCTTAATGCTTATGAGAAAAACAAAAATATTGACTGGGATAAGATGCTTAAGATTACCGAACTTACAGGTTTGGAAAACTCTCTTAATACGCAGTACAAAAACTCCGGCAATATTTCGGCCAGAATAGATCTTCACAAGAATTATTCCGTCAATAAAAAAGGATGGTTTCCCTGGCTCTTTGAAGAAGTATTTAAAAATGTTGATAAGAAAAAGACGGTTACTATCCTTGAAATCGGCTGCGGCAACGGAGCTTTCTGGATTGAGAACATTAAAAAGATACCTGAAAATGTTAACGTTATCCTGTCGGATGTTTCCATCGGAATGGTAAATGATGCGGAGAACGGACTTAAAAAGGCAGCAGGAAAGAGCGAGAAATTAAAAAAATTAGTCAGTGAGAATTTTAAGTTCGAAGCGTTTGATTCCGAGGATTTGCCCGTAAAGGACGAATCGATAGATATAGTAATTGCCAATCACATGCTCTTTTATTTTGACAAACCGGATAAAGTTTTGTCTGAGGCTAAAAGAGTGCTTAAAAAAGGCGGATTTCTTTTTGCCAGTACATACGGAAGTGCTCATATGAGGGAAATAACAGACCTCGTAAAAGAATTTGACGACAGAATCGCACTTGCTGCAAAGGATCTATATCTTATATTCGGACTTGATAACGGCGAGAAAATATTAAAGAAATATTTTACGAGTATAGAGAAAAACTTATATGACGATTATCTGTACGTCGATAAGGCCGAACCGCTACTTGAATACATAATGTCCTGCCACGGCAATCAGCGACGATACATACCGGACCGTTATAAGGAATTCAAAGTATTCGTTGAAAAGAAAACCCAAAAAGGATTTAAAATCACCAAAGAATCGGGGTATTTTAAAGCCTTTAAATCTTAAACGGATATAAGGAGGCGGTACTATGAATGAAAAGAAGAAGTTTAAAAAGAAAACGTTTATTCTTCTCATAGTGCTGCTTTTTTCTATTATTGCAGGAAGAAGTGCGATTTGCTTTTTTGCAGAGAAAGTATTAAATCCTTACAGGTCGGTAACGTTTTCCGGAAGTGAGGGAAGATATGTTTTCGAAAGACACGGCTCTCACTGTTTTTTGACTGCAAGTGAATCAGGTATGTTTTACGACGAGAAAGAAATAGAAATACCAAAAATATTATATTATACCGCGGTTTTGCGTGTGGCATCATTAAACATTGAAAACACCAATGCATATTTTCCCGATGGCTGCTGTGTAGACGGATTTATATGCCACATCACTTTAATCAGAAAAGACGGTACAAAAGTAGAACATCGTACCTATGAATATAATTTTCCTCAGGGAGATACACTAGACAGGATGTATAAATTTATGTCTTCGGTTGACAGGAAAAGACTGATAAGAGATATGTGTACGGAAATCAGTCATACGAAGGTTTATCGGGAAATCAAATATAAAATACATGATTTTATAATACTACTGAAAAATATATTTTAAAAAAATTAAAAAAAGTACTTGCACATTACGTTACGTCACCCTATATAATGTTAATATCGAAAAGGAACATTTCGATATTCAGCTGAAAAAAAATGGAATATTAACATTATATGTTTTCGCTTAGGCGGGAAAGGAGTCATAAATGACGATTATAGTAACCGGTGGCGCAGGCTTTATCGGAAGCAACTTTATCTTCCATATGCTTAATAAATATCCGGACTACAGAATTATCTGTCTGGATTGCCTTACATACGCAGGAAATCTTTCCACACTCGAACCTGTAATGGATAATCCCAACTTCAGATTCGTAAAGGAAAGCATTACCGACAGGGCAGCAGTTGAAAAGCTTTTCGAAGAAGAACATCCTGACATGGTTGTAAACTTCGCTGCAGAGTCCCATGTTGACCGTTCAATTGAAAATCCTCAGGTTTTCCTTGATACAAATATTATCGGTACATCCGTTCTGATGGATGCCTGCCGCAAATACGGCATCAAGAGATATCATCAGGTATCTACCGACGAAGTATACGGAGACCTTCCTCTTGACAGACCTGATATGTTCTTTACGGAGACTACTCCTATTCATACATCAAGTCCTTACTCATCATCAAAGGCAGGTGCAGACCTTTTGGTACTTGCTTACCACAGAACATACGGACTTCCCGTAAGTATCAGCCGCTGCTCGAATAACTACGGACCTTATCATTTCCCTGAGAAACTCATTCCTTTAATGATTATCAATGCACTTCATGACAAGCCCCTTCCCGTATACGGCGAAGGCTTAAATGTAAGAGACTGGCTCTATGTTGAAGATCACTGCAAGGCAATCGATCTCGTAATTCACAAGGGAAGAGTCGGAGAAGTTTACAATATCGGCGGTCATAACGAAATGAAAAACATCGATATCGTAAAACTTATTTGCAAGGAACTCGGCAAACCCGAAAGCCTCATCACATATGTAACAGACAGAAAAGGTCATGATATGCGTTATGCAATCGATCCCACAAAGATTCATGATGAACTCGGATGGTTACCTGAAACCATGTTTGCAGACGGTATCAAGAAGACCATCAGATGGTATCTTGACAACGAAAGCTGGTGGGAGCCCATCGTATCCGGCGAATATCAGAACTACTACGAGAAAATGTACGCAAACAGATAAAAAGATTAATCTTGTTTTTAGACAGCTGCGATATATTCGCAGCTGTTTTTTTTACGATTGGTTAGGTGCATTACAGAGCAAGAAATGGTATAATATACTATGTGGAAATGTTTATTGGAGGGTAAAATTATGGAAGAGAATACAGTTGAAATTACATATGACAAAAACTTTAACCGTAACAAATGCATTGTGATTTTTCTGGCGCTGCTTTTTATCCAGAATTTTGCGATTAATGCATCAAGCATTCAGAAAATTACATACCTTTATGTCTGGATTCACAACATGGTTATGGATCCCGCATTTGTGGTAAGTTCTTTCTTTTTACAGACATTTAAAACGATACTGGTTTACCTGATACCGTTTTCGTTTGATGCAATCATTATCACTGTAACATCGATACTTTACATTCTTCTTTTGGTAAGAGCATGTATTCAAAAACCAGCGCCCAAGGCCGAAGCGGATAAAATAATATCGCAGGTACTTTTGGTTCATTTTCTTTTGACTTTATTCCAGGGATTATCTTTTATGGTTGTAGGCATTATTTTGCTTATATTCCCTTCAGTCAGAAACGATATTTTGTTCCTTTATCCTGTGGCATTTGACTTCGTTACAGGCGGCGTGATACTCGTATGGTGCCTGATTATGCTTATTGTTTACAGGGTATTTAAGAGCAAGAAGAGAAGAAAAGAATTATACGGGGTATAGTTTGGCTGATGGAATTATATAAAAAACCAGATTAATTTTACTGAAAGATTGGAGGCAGCATATGGAAAGACCTACACCACCCTGGACAAACGAACTTCCCGAAGGAGCATTTGTAACAGGCGAACCGACTTATCCTACGGGTAAGTATTTTAACAGATTTAAGAAAGATGAGGCTTTTGGCCTAAAATATTATTATTTTGATCCTACAGAACACGGATACCCTAAAAGAGACGATTATCCGCTGCTTGTATTCTTCCACGGAACAAGCAATGCTCTGGAAGGTGAGCTTTGCATAAATTATTCGGGCTCTGAGATGTATGCATCCGATGATTATCAGAAAGATCTTGGCGGAGCTTATATTTTAATGCCTATGGCAAACGAATACCGTGATGAGAACGGAAGAGTACAGGGCGCATGGGAAGTGGAATATGTTGAGCCTGTTACTGCGCTTATTGACGACTTTGTTGAGAAGCATATGGATGGCTGTAAAGCTAAAATTTTACTTGGCAATTCAAGCGGAGGAAGATTTACTTTTACGATTTCAAAACATCATCCCGAGAAGTTTGATATTATCCTTCCTGTAGGTTCATGTGAGATTCCGCCTGATGAAGTACTCGATGATTATGATAAAAACGGCGTAACACTCTTCTTAGCAATCTGCAAGCATGATGAATTTACACCGTTTGATGAAGTAATTGCACCCAGACTCGAGCGAATTAGAAACATGAAGAATAGCTTTATTTTCACGCCCGACTGGACATATAACGGCGATAAAGGTGTTGCATCCATCAACTTCGGTATAGAAATGGGCCAGCACTGTCTGATGAATGAAATACAGATGAATGTGAAATTCGATGACGGAACGCCGATGGACGAAAGCCTTCCTAACGGTGTGACAGGCTGGTTAGCAAACGAACTTAAGAAAATGGATTAGGCGATATTATTGGAAATTAATTATGACATTTGAGAGTTTTATAAAAAAAGTTCTTAATATTCTAAAAAAGATACTGTTTTTATACCTGTTTTGGCTTTTCTTCAGGCTTGCTGTAATCGGTCTTATTTTGCCTGTTATTCCGCAGGTTCCGTTTTTTGTGATTAGTTTTATGTTCCTTGCGGGAGCATCGAGGCACTTTAGAAAATTCATTGTTTCCACAAAAATTTTCAACAAATTTTTCAAAGGATATGTCGACAGACATCCGAAGATTGCGGCATTCTTTTATGAGCCGGTATAGCAGGGTATCGGAAAAGGATTATTAAACAAAATGAAAAAACAAAAAAATATAAAAAGAATAGTTATATCAGTATTTACTTTGATGCTTTCATTTTTGGTTTTAGGATGTCAGCCCAACACACTGAAAATGCTGGCTTCATATATGGAAGACAGATATCCGGGGAGTGATTTTACGGTAGATCATAATGAGCTCGTTTCGTATGACAGGGAATACTATATTACCGAAGTCTTTTATAAAAATGATACGTTTCCTGACGGTGAAATCAGAGCACATGTTATGTTTCAAAACGGACAGTGGATTTATAAAGATAACTACATGGTGCTTTTGAAAAGAAGCGAGATTGAAGAATATATGCAGAAAACCGCAGAGGAAAAATTCGGAAGTTGTAAGGTATTTGTAAATTTCGTAAGTTCGTATTTGCCTTCATCCTTTCCTGTTACGGCAGATGCAGATGAAGTTCTTGATAATTGCAGCGTGGAGTTAATTATATATATTCCTCCAAGCAGCCCGAAGAATACGGATTATAAAACGCAAACCGACGAATTCCGGGATGAGTTGCTAAACGATGGGCATGCAAATGTTTTCGGTACTGTCTGGAGAATTGATTCGCAGCCTTTATATGATAATTTAAGCGCGCCATTCAGTGCAGCGGAAATGGATAAATATGAGGATGTTAATAAAAAAGTAGGCTCTTTTGGACAATTCCCTTATTAGACAAAAATATTTTTGCAGGAAGGATAAAAATGTTAAAAAAATTACTGATTGTTTTTGGTGTAATAATATTATTGATAGCCGGTGTTTTTGGCTTCCAAATTTTCCGGTATCTTCGTGAAACCGAGAAATCTGACAGAGCGCATTACACTTGGGTTGCGCATATGTCGTACTTTGCTGAATACATAGAAGAAAATGGCTTTGGAGAATTTGGAAACGGAACTCATGAATTTTTAGAGACAAGGAAATTTAAAAGCGTCGAGGAAATGAATGCAAATTTACCTGCAGGCTTTTCTGATGCAATCAAAGATGCGTTGACATCCGGTGTGTCTCAGAATGGTTTTGATTTAAAGAACAAGCAGGTCACTATATATGAAATTAATCCTGAACTTCTGCCTTTGGAAGAAGAAGGAAGTGATACGGAAACTGACTGCCATTACTGCGTAATGGAGTACCCGGATAATACATATCGTTTTGTGTTGATTATAGCAATACAATATACTCGTTAAGATTAATGGACTGGCGTAAAATACTTGGAGAAAGACAATGAAGACTATTATTACAGTGCAACATACACAATCGGTTCACCATACGAATGGTATGGTTGGTTCCTGGACTGACTGGGATTTAACTGAACTTGGTAAAAAGCAGGCGGATCAAATCGGACAGAAATTAAAAGATGAGCTTTCGGGAAAAGAAGTAATTATGTATTCTTCAGACCTTAAGCGTGCAAAGCAGACTGCAGACGAGATAGCAAAATATCTGGGCGTTGAAACAATCTTAAGAAATGAATTAAGAGAAAGAAACTTAGGAAAGTGCTGCGGAAAATCCGTTGAGTGGCTTCGCGAAAATATTGAATGCGATGAAAAGACGGTTGATGACAGACTTTTCTCAGACGGAGAGAGCAGACGTGATGCATGGAACCGCCTTAAACCTTTTTATGAGGAAATAATGGCGAGCGATAAAGAAACTATCGTGATCGTTTCGCATGGGGATCTTTTAAGCATCTGGAATGCAATGTTTATCGGACTTCCGCTTGAATCCTTTTATGAGGTGAATATACACGGTCCGGCAGGCGGAGTATCCAAAATGCTTGTATTTGATGACGGAAAACACTGCGTAAGGCATATAAACGATATGTCATATTTAGGATAGAGAATTAGCAAGAAAAAGATTGCATATAGTTAAGTAAATAAATATAATCAATTTTGTTGGTTATATTTAAATAATAATACGTAAGGAATGAGGAGTATTATGGACGAAAACACAATTATTCAAAATGAAGAAGAGCAGGTAGTTGAAGAAACTGCCGTAAACGAGGCAGAACAGGCTGTTGAAGAAACTGCAGAAGCAGTTGAAGAAAAAGCACCTGTAGAAGAGAAGCCTGCAGAAGAGAAGAAAGCTGATGAGCCTAAGCCCGTCAAGAAAAAGAAAACAAAACTTTTTGTCGGCATCGGAATTGCTTTGGCAGCTTTAGCTTTGTTACTTCTTGTAGTTATTGTCGTTGTGGTTATTATTGTCGCAATCGCTTTGCACAAACCCACTATCGATATGAACCAGTATATATCTCTCGATACACAGGGATATGACGGATACGGTACAGCCGCATATGTATTTGATTCAACTGCATTTATGGAAGACAATGCAGACAAGTTCAAATTTACAAGCAAATTTAAAAGAGAATACAACAATGCTGATTCCGGAACACAGTTCTTAATTGCTTTATCAGGCATCGATATTAACAATGATGCAGATGCTGCGAAGTTATTCGTGGCAGGATTTAATCCTATGGGAGAACTTTCGGAATGCACACGCCTTTCAAATAGTGATGTAATTACATACACATGGACTTTTGGCGGAATGAGTGAGGAAGAAGTAGCTGAAACATGTTCTTCTCTCGGCGTAAAATTAAATTATTCCGATATTGAGTTTACTGTTGAAGATCTTGAACCTGTAGCTTACTTTGATCCTTTTGACGGAATTACAATTGATTTCACGGGTATTTCTCCCGCCGGTCAGGCTGTTGTAAATAATATGCCCAGTAACGGTTTGTATTATACACTTGACAGAATGACAAATCTTTCAAACGGTGAAGAGATTGTTATGACTGCAACCACACCTTATGGAATCGAAGCATATATTCAGGCCTACGGAAAAGCACCTACTTCTGAAAGCAAAACATATGTAGTAGAAGGTTTGGGCGAATATATTACAAGCGCTTCCATGATTCCCGCAGAAGAACTGGAAAAGATGAAAAAACAGGCTTCCGATACAATGCAGTCCGATTCAATTAATACCGCACTCGACAGCGAAGCTGTTTTGGATGTTGAATATATCGGAACATATTTCCTTACAGCAAAAGACTTAACGACTTGGGATTTCAAGAATAAGGTATGCCTTGTTTACAGAATGCATTATACAAAAGAAGTTAAGGATCATAAGAAAAAAGATGTTACATGTGAATGCGATTTCTATAACTATGTTTCATGGGAAAATATGTATGTAGATTCGGACGGAAACTTCATTTATGATCTGAACAAGTATGAAAAGCCTTGGGCTTCTGATTCACACAAATTTGATGTATATCAGACATCACTTTGGGGAATCCTCGGCAATCAGGTTATCGTTTACTACAACGGTTTCTCAGATCTTGATGCACTTTCAAACAATGTTGTAACTTCAAATCTTGAGAAATACGATCCTGAAGAGAATATTTCTGCAGAAGCTATTGAATATGCAAAACAGGCAGCTTTGGAAGAAGAGGAAGAAAGCGAAGAATAATTTACCGCGCAATCCAATCAATAAAAGCGAAAACAGTATCGTTTAATTTAGAATTGATACCGATACAAAGATAAACGTTTTCATCTTCTTTGAATGCGTTAAAAGACTTTAATACGGCACTTTCGGAGACATCGATTCCGTAGGGCTTTAAGCCCAAAGAATCGTCTTCGGAGGTGTCGTTTTTTGTATGGTCGTAGACAATAAGTCTGTCGTTATATTTGCTTTGAAGTTCGGGGTATCTGTTTATATCTTCAAGAAGCCCCATTTTACCGAGACGCTCAAAGGTTTCTTCATTGCAGATAAGAAAATTGATATCGCCTGCGGAAGCGGTTGCAATAAGCTTTGCGGTAGATTCAATATCAGAATCGTTTAAGAACAATTCAGATGAGAAATACACTCGATGCTTCTTGGTATCTATGTTACCGTATTCAGGGAATGACGTAATAAATTCTTCATCACTTATCTCAGGGATTTCAGTCCTGTTTACGATGTAACCGTTCAAAATCACATCGGGAGCGAAGACGATATCTTTTAAAACAAAGAATATAATTACGCCCACAATCAGAATTGCAAGCAGATGAAATTTAAAGAAATCAAAATAATACCTCATGCGCTTTCCAAACGGAAGCGCAGAGGCTTTTTTTAAATTTTCATATCTTTCTTTTCTGATTGGATTTTTGTTTTTCATTTAGATTAAAAACCGAAGTATTCTTTAGCGTTCTTGTAAGAAATCTTCGTAACGATTTCACCGAGGATGTCGTAGTCTTCGGGGAATTCTCCGTTATCAACGAGTGTTCCCAAGAAGTTACAAAGAATTCTCCTAAAATAATCATGTCTGGTGTATGATACAAAACTTCTTGAATCGGTCAGCATTCCTACAAAGCCTGCAAGGTTTGTATTGTTGGCAAGGGAATTAAGATGTTTTTCCATGCCTGCTTTATTGTCGTTAAACCACCATGCGCTTCCGTGCTGGATTTTGTTTTCGCACATTCCGTCCTGGAAGCAAGCGATAACAGTATCGATAATATCGTTATCGTTGGGATTAAGACTGTATACAATCATTTTGCCGAGCGCATCGCAATTGTTTAAAAGATTTAATAAATCAGCGAGTTTGTTGCCCGAGGTAACTGAAGAGATACAGTCAAAACCTGTGTTGGGACCGATCTCGTTAAACATCTTTTCATTATTGTCTCTCTTGCATCCGTAGTGAAGCTGACTTACAAAGCCGACTTCTTTGTATTTTGCATGAAGGAATACTAAAAGAGTGGTCTGGAATTTTTCGATTTCTTCAGCCGTAGGCATTATTCCGTTTAATCTCTTTTTAAGAGTTGTATTGGCTTCAAAATCCTTGGTGGGTGCAAAAGGAATATCAAGTAAACCGTGGTCGGATATCACACAGCCTTTTTCCTTGAAATATTTAATCCTTGAATATAAAGCTTCTTCTAAAGTCTCAAGTGAATTAATTTTTATTTCGCTTACTTCGGAAAGCTTATTTATATAATCCACAAAACCGGTTTTTTCGATAGCCAGTGCATTGTCAGGTCTGAATGCAGGCAAAACCTTGAATTTAACCGATTCGTCTTTTGCAATCGCATCATGATATTCGAGTGAATCTACAGGATCGTCTGTGGTGCAAAGAACTGTAACATTTGAATCTTCAATGATTTTTCTTGCGCAGAAATCTTCTGAAGCAATTACCTTATTGCAGAGTTCCCAGAGTTCTTCGGCATTTTCTTTTTTAACATATCCGTTGAAGCCGAAATACTTCTTTAACTCCATATGGCTCCAGTGATATAAAGGATTGCCAATGGCGGAAGAGAGTACTTCTATCCATTTTACGAACTTTTCCTTATCCGTTGCATCGCCTGTGATGTATTTTTCTTCAACGCCTGCAGCACGCATAAAACGCCATTTGTAATGATCACCGCCAAGCCAGAGCTCAGTGATGTTTTCAAAGCGTTTGTTTTCCGCAATTTCCTTTGCGTCGATATGGCAGTGATAGTCGATTATCGGCTGATTTTTCGCATAGTCGTTGTATAGCTTTTTAGCTACATCATTAGAAAGTAAAAAATCATCATTCATAAAAGTACTCATAAGTAACCCCTTTATTTATTTTCTTCAGTTTCTGAAATTTCTTCGGTTTCTTCTTTTGCAGTCTCATTATTCGCAGCACCCAGTGCAATCGACTCGTATTTCTTAAGCACCGGCTCAATCAGGTAAGTGTCCAACAGACATTTAAGTCCCGGCATCAGTACAAGCAGCGGTGCAAAAAGGAATGTATTGTAGGACCAGTAAAGCACGATTGCGGAAGCAGCCCAGAAAACTATCAGTCCGAGCGAGAAGCGCAAATGCATTAACGTAATCGCTATAGGATATGTCAGAGCGTGTATTGTGCTCATATCATATCTTGAAAGCCATGAGAATGCATATGTAATCGTGCAAAGGTATACGAGAATGATAATGTAAAAGACCCATCTCATTCCCATGTTAAAAGAACCCTGGCCGTGATAATAAAACCATGCGGCATATGCGAATGCAGCGCCGACCACGAGATAAATTACAGTCATTATCGTAGCCTGCAGGAAGTTTCTCTTAAAAGATTTAAAGAAATCCCTGGTCGGCTGGTCTTCGTTTTTACGAACACTTTTTACCATTGCATAATAAGCGGCCGTCGAGGAAGCGCCGATGGTAATGATGGGGATGGAGCAGACTATCCAAAGAACTCCAATCCATACCATGTGCCAGAACTTCGAGAGAAACTTATATATTTTTCCGTCCATGCCAAAAAGATTCATAACGGGAATTATCCTTTTTAAAAAATCTTATATAATATTATAAACAAATATCTCCTACATATTATAGTTTTTTGCAGGTAAAATTACACTTTCGGATTTTTCGTATAGACAAAACAATAATAAGTAGTAAAATGATATTGTACTGAAATACAAGTATACTACATATTTTTTCATTTGGAAAGAGAATGCGGATATGTATGCATCAGTTGAAACATGTCCCGAAGATTTACTTTTGTTTTTCCACAGATTGCCTTATAATTATGTATTGAAAAATGGCAAGACCATTATTCAGCACATTTATGACACACATTTTGAGGGTGCTGCGGAAGCAGGGGATATGTATGAATCGTTTAAGTCCCTAAAGGGGCTTATTGCAGACGATGTCTATGAAAGAGCAGCTTCGCGTTTTGAGCACCAGACAGAACATGCCAAAGAATGGCGTGACGTGATTAACAGTTATTTCTTCAGAAAGACAGGCATAAAAGACGAAAAAGGACGCCCTCTTTTCTGACGGTAACTTAATCCGCGGGGTGAGACTATGAAGTTGTCGAAAATCTACAGCGACGGAATGATTATTCAGAGAAACTTCGAGAATATTATCGAAGGTTATGCTTCTCCGAACAGTGAAATCCGCCTGTATTTTGACAAAAATATATATGAGGGGATTTGCGATGAGGAAGGACATTTCTTTATCGTTCTGCCTCCTATGGAAGCAGGCGGCCCCCACACTATAAATATAGCTGATAAAAACGATAGATATACAATCAACTACGTATATGTCGGAGATGTATTTTTATTGGCCGGACAGTCCAATATGGAGCTTCCGGTATCAAGAACACTCGATCTTTACCGCGAGGAATTAAAGGGTATCGAATATCCTTTAATCAGAATGTTTCAGATGCCGCAGGAATTTAAATTCGGCGAGCCTGACGAGACGGTAGAGAGTGGAGAGTGGACTTCTGCGAACGAAGAATCGGTAATGAACTTTTCTGCCATCGGATTCTTTTTCGCACAGATGAAATTTGAAAAAGACGGTATTCCCGTAGGATTAGTACATGCTTCTGTAGGCGGTACGCATATCGAAGCTTTTATGAGCGGTGACTGGCTTATAAAGGTAGGTAAGAAGCTTAGAAAAATCGCATTAGACCAGGGCAGAGAACTTGTCTGTAAGTGCGATATCAACGATACCTGCAAGATGTGCTACGAGGAAAACATCAATCGAAATAAAGACGAACTCTTTGTTAAGAACACCATTTCCGAAGAAATGGAAAGAATAAATGCGTGGTGGAAAAAGACCGATGAAGACGATATCGGTCTAAAAGAAAAATGGTACGACCACGAGTGGAACGCTGACGAAAAGATGGGCGGTATCGAAATCGAAGTACCGCAGTCATGGGTCAACAATGTTCTTAAAAACAGAATCGGAACGGTATGGGTTCAGAGAACATTCTTTGCTCCGCAGAATTTCTGCGAAAGAGACGTGGAGCTTAAGCTCGGAACCATAGTAGATGCCGATTTCACATATGTCAACGGAATACAGGTAGGCCACACGGATTACTTCTATCCTCCGAGAAGATATTCTATTCCCGCAGGAGTTTTGAAAAACGGCAAGAATGTAATCACGGTCCGCGTAATCATCAATAATAATGTCGGTGAATTCAAGGAAGACATGCCTTATTTTATAAAGGCAGACAACGAAGAGATTTCGCTTGAAGGCACATGGAACGCGAGAGTGGCAGCAGTCGAGGAACCCATGGGTTCAATGACATTCTTTACATGGCATCCTACGGCGCTTTACAACAAAATGATTTATCCATTAAGAAATATATCGTTTAAGTCGGTTCTCTTTTATCAGGGCGAATCCAATACGAAATATCCCGAGGATTACGAGTATTTGATGGTAGCAATGGTAAAAGAATGGAGAAATCTGTTCGGATACGACGTGCCTTTCATTTTTGCGAGACTCCCTTACTTCAGAGGAGAGTCCTGGGAGATTCCGGGAGACGAGTGGGAAGATTTACGAGACGCCCAGCTTCGGGCTTCAGAGAGGATTGAAGACTGTGCGTTAGCTGAGCTTTATGATCTCGGAGAGTACAACGAAATCCACACCCAGAACAAAAAAGAAGTGGCAAAAAGATTTTACGATGAATACAGAATGCTTATAAGAGCAATCGAAAGGGGAAGATAAAACTATGATCAAAGTCGAAAAACTCGCAGGTGAGTCCACGAGAGATTATGCTTCGCGGTTTTTATGTACTAACATTATTTCGCTTGAATTAAAACCCGGTCAGTTCTTAAGTGAGACAGAGCTCGCCAACGAGATAGGAGTCAGCAGAACACCGCTTCGCGAGGCTTTAATAGACCTTAATCATTCAAATGTAATAGAGACATATCCTCAGAGGGGCAGCATGGTTGCGTTAATCGATCCCGACCTCGTAGAGGAATCAAGATTTATCAGAGAAGTGCTCGATGTATCGGTAGCGGAAATCGCATGTGATGTCGCTTCTCCCGAAGACATCATGAATCTTGAAGCAAATGTTAAGCTTCAGGAGTTTTATCTTGAGAATAATATCCAGGGTAAAATCTTCGAACTCGACAATGAGTTCCACAAAATGATTTATGTGATGGCCAACAAGGAAAGAACTTACGCAATGAAGGCCGGAATGATGATTCATTACGACAGAGTTAGAGCACTTTCGCTTATTACGGTTAAGGATAACAAAATCGTAAACGATCACAGACTCATCATGGAAGCCATCAGAAACAAAGACAAAGAAGAAGTCAAAAGACTGATTAAGAAACATTTATCCAGATATGATATAGACAAAGAGGAAATCAAGAAAGCATATCCGGAATATTACAAACATTAAATAAAGATTTTTATCATAAAAGAAGAAATCGTCCGAGAGGGCGATTTTTTTATTGCCTTTTGTTCAATATTGATGGACAAAGGGTTTACATAAATCATTTTTTGTACATATTCAACAAAAAAGTTTTTCAGATATATTGATTCTGCTAATAGAAAAAGTACAAAAAGATGGCATAATATACTTGTATACAAGAATATTAGCAGACAAAAATACAAAAATACAATGGTCATTCGGAGGCTGATATGACGAACGAAGATTCCAAAATCGAAGTAACGGAGAGCATAGAAGAAACAACAGCTCTCAGTGAAAACGAATCCTCAGACAACAAACCTAAAAAGAACTCTGGCGACGGATTCTGGAGACACATGAAAAAGAACTGGATCCTTTACACGTTCTTAATTATTCCGGTTGTTTACTACGTAGTTTTCAGATACATACCTATGTTTGGTAACATCATCGCTTTCAGAAAGTATTCGGCAGGCGGTAACATTTTCGGATCACAGTGGTCGGGCTTTAAATACTTCAGACAGTTTTTAGGCGACCCTGCTTTCAGAAGAGCATTCGGAAATACGCTTATACTTAACTTCTCATATCTGGTAGTCAGATTTCCGCTCACACTTATCTTTGCACTGCTGCTTAATGAAATCAAATGGCTTCCTTGGAAAAAGTTTGTTCAGACGGTATCTTACCTCCCTCACTTTATCTCGATGGTTATTGTAGCCGGAATGATAAAGGAAGTCTTGTCAACCAGCGGGCCTATAAATTCATTTTTGGTATCGATAGGACAGCAAGCCATAGAATTCATTGCATTACCCGAATGGTTCCCTACCATATTCGTTGCCAGCGGAATATGGCAGGGCCTGGGGTGGGGAAGTATCCTTTACCTCGCAGCCATTGCAGGTATCAACCCCGAGCTTTACGAAGCGGCCAAGGTTGACGGCGCAACACATTTCCAGCAGGTACTGCACATAACAATTCCCTGCATCCTTCCTACAATTACCACACTTTTAATCCTTGATATCGGCGGAATGGTAGGATCGGGCGCAGCTTTTGAAAAAGTATTCCTTCTTTACAATCCTATGACATACGAAACATCCGACATTGTATCGACATACGTTTACCGAATGGGTGTTTATTCAGGAAACTATTCGTACGCGACAGCGGTTGGTTTGTTTGAAGGACTTCTGAATCTGATTCTTTTGACCGTAGCAAACTTTACTTCTAAAAAAGTTGCCGGCGAATCACTTTGGTAAGGAGGGTGTCATGGCAGAAGAAAAAATACAACTGACTGAAGAAGAAAAAAACAGAATCAGTGAAGAAAAATTAAGAATCAAAAAGCTTAAAAAAGGCATAAAGGTAAAAGAGTCCTGGCAGTACAGAGTATTTCAGGTTATCAATGTAATCATAATGGTACTCATCTGCGCTGCTACGCTTTATCCCTTCCTTTACCTGGTTGCACAGTCGTTCTCGTCTGAAGCAGCGATCATAAAAGGTCAGGTAAAAATCATTCCTGTGGATTTTAACTTAACGACATACAAGTCGGTGTTATCCAAAGGTGATTTCTTGGGATACTACAAAAACACTATTCTTTACGCGGTTTTCGGAACGTTTTTCTCGGTGCTTTTCTCATCGATGCTTGCGTATCCTTTATCAAAGCCGCAGCTTAGATTAAACAAGTTTTTCGTACCGTTCATTATTTTTACGATGTATTTCGGAGGCGGACTTATTCCTAACTACATCTTAATGACCTCGCTTGGACTTCGAAACACGATTTTCTCTTTTATCCTTCCCGGTCTGATCGGTACATACTATGTGCTTTTAATGAAATCATTCTTCGCAAGTTTTCCTCACGAATTAGAGGAAGCGGGCGAGATAGACGGTCTTTCGAAATACGGAGTGTTCTTCAGGATAGTTATTCCGAATTCAAAGCCGATTATCGCAACGATGGTTCTTTTCTACATGGCAGGTTACTGGAGCAACTGGTTTAACGCTTTCCTTTATCTGGAAGACAGAAGCAAATGGCCCGTTGCATACCACCTTCGCCAGATTATTATCGGAGCCGCAACAAGTGCGGATCCCGGCGCCGCATCACAGGAAAACATGCAGATTGCGGCAAACATCAAATCATGTTCGATGGTTTTGATGGCAGTACCTATCATATGTGTTTACCCCTTTATCCAGAAGTATTTCGTTCAGGGAATGATGCTTGGCGGTGTTAAGGGATAAATTATAAAAATGTACATAAACGGGTTAGTTCTCTATGGGGGAGAATAATCCATGTTTTAAAAAGGAGGAAACAAAATGAAAAAACAGCTCTTAAGTACAGCGCTTGCAGTAAGTATGGTAGCAGCATCTCTTACAGCATGTACTAACGGCAACGGCTCCAAACAGGAGGAACCGGCACCCAGTCAGACAGCGGTTGAAAACAACACTGTTTCGACTACAGAAGAAGGCACCGTAGTAGAACCGGTTGAAGAACTCGATTATACATACGGCGAGCATTTCTGGTCAGACGAACCTGTGACATATTCAATGTCATTCTCAGATGCTTCATGGTATCCCATGACAGATCAGTGGAAGACAGAAGGTGTGTTTGAACAGATCAGACTTAGAACAAACGTTACTCTTGATCTTACAAGCATCGACTCAGGCGACTACAATGACAAGATTGCTCTTTCAATCAATGCAGGTGATGCGCCTTACATCATCCCCAAGACATATGATGAATCCAGATTCGTAGACGGCGGCGCTATTGTTCCCGTTTCCAAGTGGACTCAGTTCATGCCTAATTTCACAAAGTTTGTTGAAGATTACAATATGCAGCCCGACCTTGATACAATCACACGTAACGACGGCAACTTCTACAGACTTCCCGGTATGCATGAATCACCTAACCAGGATTATTTCTTCATCATCAGAAAAGACCTCTTTGACGGCGCAGGCGTTGATATCGCTTCACTTGAAAAAGATATGACATACGATGATTTATATGATGCATTAGTTAAAGTTAAAGCTTACATGGTAGAAGAAGGAATGTGCTCAGAATCTGACTACATCTGGTCAGACCTCTGGTGCGGCCAGGAATCCGGACAGGGTTCAGGCGGTAACCTTCTTAAGATTATGGGCTTCTCATACAATGTAGCTTCAGGTTGGGCTGTAGCAGATTGTATCCAGTACGATCAGGACAAGCAGGAATGGTTCCTTTCTTCTACAACAGAAGATTACAAGGAATTTGTTAAGACAGCTAACAAGTTCGTTAAGGGCGGAATCCTTGATCCCGAAACATTCACACAGGATGACTCAGTTGCTACAAACAAGTTCTTCCGTGGTGAAACAGCTATCATGTCAGTTAACCGTGGTCAGGTTGCTGCATTCAACGCAGGCCTTGAAACAGGTATCGGTTCTGAAGGAAAGACATATGAGACATACCTCATGGTAACTCCTAAGGGACTTAACAACTACATGGCAGAAAACTCCAGACTTGAAAACGGTGTTATGATTTCCAAGAACGCATACGACGATCTCGGCGAAGAAGACTTCATCAAGATGTTAAGATTCGTTGACTGGTTATTCTACTCAGACGAAGCTTACGATCTCATTAAATGGGGTGTTGAAGGTGAAACATACAATGTTGTTGACGGTCAGAAAGTTCTTGCAGACGGCTGGTACTGCTCAGGCTTAGGCTACGCAGATCCCACACCCGATGATGATTCCGACAACAAGGATATGAGACTTGAGTACGGTTATGCAGGCGGTAACTTCTGGTATGCACACAGAGTAGATCAGAGAGATGACAACTTAACACCCGCACTTCAGGATTTCTCAAAGAGAATTTCTCAGTACAGAGATATCAGACCTCTTAATCCCGCTCTTGCTTCAACAGCAGACGAGAACGAGCAGATCAACCTTTGGAAGACTCCTTTGGTAGATACAATCAACACCTGGACACTTAACTTCGTAACAGGTAAGAAAGACATCGATGCTGAATGGGATAACTACCTTAAGGCATGTGACGATGCAAACGCACAGAATCTTGTAAATCTTTACAACGAAATTAACAAGAGATAATTATTTCCCGAAACCCTATTGTGCAGCAGGGGGGCTTAGTCCCCTCTGCATGCACAAAACATTAGAAAAACGAAACTAATAAGACTCTTTGTGAAATTGATTTTTAGGGCAGAATGTTATATGATAAAAGTTAGTGTTTTTTGAAGGAACAATCCCTAAAAATAGGAAAAGAGATTTGAGAAATGGAAATGACATTTAGATGGTTTGGCTCAAAGTTCGACAGTGTAACTTTGCCCCAAATCAGACAGATTCCGGGCGTAAAAGGAGTAATTACCACATTATACGATACCGTGCCCGGCGAAGAATGGAATAAGGAAGAAATTCGCTCCCTGAAAAAAGAAGTAGAAGACAACGGATTAAAAATCCTTGGAATAGAATCCGTAAATGTCTGTGATGCAATTAAAGTAGGTGCGAGCGATAGAGATAAATACATAGACAATTATATCAGGACGCTTACATATTTGGGTGAAGAAGACATACATACCGTATGCTACAATTTTATGCCCGTGTTTGACTGGACGAGAACCGAACTTGCGAGAGTGCGCGAAGACGGCTCAACAGTTATGGCATATACACAGGATGCGGTGGATAAGATTAATCCTTCGGAAATGTTTGATTCGCTTAAAGACTGCTGCAACGGATTTGTTCTTCCCGGCTGGGAACCCGAGCGTATGGCTCAGGTAAAAGAACTGTTTGAATTATACAAAGATATCGATGCCGACAAGCTTTTCGACAATCTTGTATATTTCCTAAAAGCCATTATGCCTGTATGTGACAAGTACGATATTAACATGGCAATTCATCCGGACGATCCCGCATGGAGTGTATTTGGTCTTTCAAGAATAGTAACGAACAAAGACCAGCTCATAAAACTTTTAAATGCCGTTGATAACGTACACAACGGAATTACATTCTGTACAGGTTCTTACGGAACAAGTTTAAGCAACGATATAGTTGATACGATTCATGCATTAAAAGGCAGAATTCATTTCGCACATGTAAGAAATCTTAAGTTTATTTCACCCACGAATTTCGAAGAGGCGGCGCATTTGTCAAGCGACGGAGATTTCGATATGTATGCGATAATGAAAGCGTTGTATGATATCGGATTTGACGGAATAATGAGACCCGATCACGGAAGAATGATCTGGGGTGAAAAAGCGATGCCCGGCTACGGACTTTATGACAGGGCACTCGGAGCCATGTATCTTCAGGGACTCTGGGAAGCTATTGAGAAAAATTCAAAACAATAAATTGCTTTATGAGAAAGACCGGAAATTAACGTCCGGTTTTTCTTGCGAAAGAAGGTTGTATGAATACATACGAAAAAATCAAAAACTGTAAAATGATACCTGTAATTGCTCTTGATAATGTAGCTGATGCAATACCTCTTGCAAAGGCTTTGGTTGAGGGCGGACTTCCCTGCGCTGAAGTTACTTTTAGGAGAGAAGGTGCAAACCTCTGCATTAAGGCAATGAAAGAAGCATATCCCGATATGTTGGTCGGTGCGGGTACGGTTTTAAATACAAAGCAGGTTGACCTTGCAATTGAAGCCGGTGCCGAATTTATCGTAAGTCCGGGATTTGACGAGAACGTAGTATCTTATTGTCAGGAGAAGGGCATCTGCGTTATACCCGGAGTTTCAACTGCAAGCGAAGTTGCCAAGGCATATTCATTCGGACTTAATGTGGTTAAGTTTTTCCCTGCAGAAGCTGCAGGCGGAGTTAAGATGCTTAAGGCACTTTCTGCGCCCTATAACATGATGACATTTATGCCTACAGGCGGAATATCCATGGCAAATATGGATTCATACTACAAGCTTAAAAATGTAATTGCGTGCGGCGGTAGTTTTATGATCGATGCTGCGGCAATTAAAGAAGGCAATTTTGAAAAAATAAAAGACCTTACAAAAGATGTTGTAAAGGGTATTGAAGAGATTAAATCCAATTCATCTTTAAGCGAATCAATAGAATATCCTTTTGATAAAAAAGATGTAGATGATTCAGTTGAAAATAAATCTGATAAAAAAATCAATCTGTCCAATTTACCGGACAAGAAGATTATTACTTTCGGCGAACTGATGCTCCGCCTGGCACCCGAAGGATATTTAAGATTTGTTCAGGCTGATTCTTTTGAAGCAACATTCGGCGGCGGTGAAGCAAACGTAAGTATTTCTCTTGCAAACTTCGGCGCTGATACTTCTTTTGTAACCAAACTTCCTTCGCACGAAATTGGTCAGATGGCTGTTAATTCCTTAAGAAAATACGGAGTTGACACATCTTTAATCGTAAGAGGCGGAAAGAGAGTAGGTATTTACTATCTTGAAAAAGGCGCTTCTCAGAGACCTTCAAAAGTAATCTATGATCGTGCCGGTTCGGCTATCGCCGAGACAGTTAAAGATGATTTTGACTGGGATAAAATATTTGACGGTGCAGGATGGTTTCATTTTACGGGCATTACTCCCGCGCTTTCGGACGAGTTGGCAGAAATATGTCTTTTAGCGTGTAAAAAAGCAAAAGAAAAAGGCATCATTGTAAGTTGCGATCTTAACTACAGAAACAAACTCTGGTCAAAAGAAAAAGCAGGCGAAGTAATGAATAAGCTCTGTCAGTACGTGGATGTCTGCATTTCCAACGAGGAAGATGCAAACGATGTATTCGGTATCAAGGCAGCAAACACAGATGTTACCGCAGGTGAGATTAATTCCGAAGGATATAAATATGTTGCGGATGAATTAAAGAAAAGATTCGGTTTTTCATATGTTGCAATCACACTTCGTGAATCAATTTCCGCTAGCGACAACAGATGGGGCGCAATGCTTTATGACGGAAGCGACTATTATTTCAGCAAGAAATACAATGTGCATATAGTAGACCGTGTCGGCGGCGGAGATTCATTCGGCGCAGGCCTTATCTACTCACTCATGCATAACGAAACTCCCGCAGACGCTATAGAATTTGCAGTAGCCGCAAGCTGCTTAAAGCATTCGATTGAAGGTGACTACAATTTTGTTACCGTTGATGAAGTTAAAAAACTTGCAAAAGGCGATGCTTCGGGAAGAGTTCAGAGGTAGGATATGGAATTAACTTTAAAAGGCATAAAAGAAAAAGAAATTTGGGAAAAAGCCGGAATCAAAATGCCGGCTTTTGATATTGCAAAGATGAAAATAAATACCGCGGAAAATCCTGTGTGGATTCATTTTGGTGCGGGTAATATTTTCAGAGGATTTATTGCGGTTTTACAGCAGAAACTTTTGGACGAAGGATTAAGTGATAAAGGTATAATTGCGGCGGACACATTTGATTTTGACATGATAGATAAAATCTATGTGCCTTTTGACAACCTTGCACTTTCCGTAGGTTTAAAAGCGGACGGCAATACCGACATGAGAGTGATTGCATCGATAGCAGATGCGGTTAAGTGCAATTTCGCCGATGATGCAGAAAAAGAAAAACTCGTAAAAGCAGTAAAAAACCCTTCTCTCCAGATGATCAGCTACACAATCACAGAAAAAGGTTATTCACTCAGAAATATGCAGGGTGATTTATTACCTGTTGTTGTAAGTGATATAAATGAAGGACCTGCAAATGCAAAGCATGCTATGAGCATCACTGTTGCATTACTTCTAGAAAGATTTAACGCAGGCGCATATCCTATCGCAGTCTGCAGCATGGATAACTGTTCGCATAATGGTGAGAAATTAAAATCATCGGTGCTTTTTATGGCAAACGAGTGGGCAAAGAAAGGTTTTGTTTCAAAGGAATTTATTGACTATATTTCCGATGAGGAAAAAGTATCCTTCCCCTGGAGCATGATAGATAAAATTACTCCGAGACCTGCGAAATCGATTGAAGAAATGCTTGAAGACAAAGGCATTGAAAATATGTCCGCAATCGTAACGGATAAAAACACTTTTATCGCACCCTTCGTAAATGCTGAAATCCCCGAGTATCTGGTAATCGAAGACAGATTTCCAAACGGCCGTCCAAGCCTTGAAAAGGCAGGAGTTTATTTTACGGACAGAGATACAGTAAATAAAACAGAGAAGATGAAAGTTACCACATGCCTTAATCCTCTTCATACAGCCATGGCTGTTTTCGGGTGTCTTTTAGGATATAATCACATCGCCAAAGAAATGCAGGATGAAGACATTAAGAAACTTGTAATGAACATCGGTTACAAGGAAGGTCTTCCCGTAGTCGTTAACCCCGGAATCATAGATCCGAAGAAGTTTATCGATGAAGTAGTGGAAGAGAGACTTCCTAACATGTTTATACCCGATATGCCGCAGAGAATCGCAACCGATACAAGTATGAAAATACCCATCAGATTTGGCGAGACGATCAAGTCCTATTACAATTCACCCGACAGAGACGTAAATGATTTAACATTTATCCCTCTTGCGATAGCAGCGTGGCTTCGCTATCTTTTAGGAGTAAACGATAAGGGCGAGACAATGGAAGTAAGCGCAGATCCGCAGCTTGAAGATTTGCAGACAAAATTATCCGGAATAGTATATAATGATGTAAATACTTATAACGGTCAGATAAAAGATATTCTTTCAAACGAGAATATTTTTGCGATTAATCTAATCGATGCGGGCTTATCCGACAAGATTGAAAATATGTTTAAGGAAATGCTAAAAGAAGGCGCCGTAAGAGATACCCTTCATAAATATGTCAAAATGTTTTAAAGATTAATCCGGACCGGCTGACAGGAGGATATAAAATGAACAGGACTATGAATTCCATAGGCTGGAAATACGGACTAATGGCGATAATCTATATCGTGCTTAATTATGGAATATCTTTTCTTTTAAGATTGCTGGTTCCTAATTTTGTGGAAAATCATACGATTCTTATTACATATCTGATGATAATTTTCACTGTTGATTTGGTTAGTTTTCCGTTAATTTTTTTACTCACTCTCAAAATGCCCAAGGCTCAGATTGAGAAAAAAAGACTGGGCTTCGGAAAATTTCTGCTCTGCGTACTCATAATGTACGGACTGATTTTTGTGGGAGCGTTGATAGGATTAGTATTTCATGGCGTACTGACGATTCCCTTCAACAATAATGAAAGCTCAAAACTCGTGAACCTTCTGATTAACTCCAATTCTTTTGTAAGAATTCTGATAGTCGGTGTAATTGCTCCTATATTTGAGGAACTTATCTTCAGAAAAGTACTGATTGACCACGTTGCACCCAAAGGAGAACTTGTTGCAATCTTAGCCTCCGGAATCATGTTCGGACTTTTCCACGGCAATTTCCAGCAGTGCTTTTTCGCCTGCTTCATAGGTTTTCTTTTTGCATATATTTATCTTAAAACAGGAAGAGTGATATATACGATTCTTCTTCATATGACTTTAAATACAGTCACAAGCGGTATTACAATCGGACTCATAAAGTGGTTTTACAAAGTTGCCGAAAGCATCGGGCTTGATATAAACGCCGCATCTTCCGATGCAAGTTTATATAATGTCGCAGGTGCGGAAAAACTTGTATTACCTTCCATGGCATTAATCGGCTGGATTCTTTTACTTTTCTTAATTATGATTGCAGGACTTGTTACCTTTATTGTTATTGCATGCATGAAAAAAATAAAGATTAACCGTGCCGAGGAAGATGATTCATTCGGAAAACAGGCCTTAAGTATAATTGCATCTCCTTTAATGTGGATCTTTTATGTGGCAACGGCAGTATTGTTTATATCCGAGTATCTGCCGCCGATAATTGAATTTTTCGTAAGCAAATAGTTTAGGAGGGATGTATGGATTTTATGCGTGAAGCCCTAAAAGAGGCATACGAAGGAATTAACAACCGTCATGGCGGACCGTTTGGATGTGTCATCGTAAAAGACGGAGAAATAATCGGCCAGGGGCACAACAGAGTGCTCATAAAACATGACCCTACCTGTCACGGTGAAATGGAAGCGATAAGAGATGCCTGTGAAAAGACAGGCAGTCATGATCTTTCCGGGTGTGAACTTTATACAACGGCAGAACCCTGCCCTATGTGTTTGGGAGCAATCCTCTGGGCAAACATTGCAAAAGTTTATTATGGCTGCAATGTAAACGATACCGACAAAATCGGTTTCAGAGACGATAAGTTTTATGATTTCTTCAATGGCGAGAAAAACATATTAACGCTTGAAGAAAGCGACAGAAAAGAGTGCAAGAAACTCTTCGACGAATATATCAAGGACAAGAAGGCTCAAAGATATTAAGAATACGAAAAACCGGTGCAAAAACACCGGTTTTTCTTTTTTAATATTCTTTTGTTGTTTGGGTTACTGTTACATGGATTCGGGGTATTTCGGATAAATCTGATTTTTGATATCCTGCATTTTTGAATCCATTTCAGTGATGGTTGTTGCACAGTCAAGAAGCTGTGCGTAGATTGACTGAGAAATTTCTTCAGTCAGGTCTTTTTTGTAACGCATCTCGTGTTCGAGACTTGCCCAGAAGTCCATTGCGATGGTTCTTAACTGGACTTCGACCTTAAGATATTCCTTGTGCTCTGAGAAGAATACGGGTATTTCCACGATCATATGATAACTTCTGTAGCCGTTGGGCTTGGGTGCACGGATGTAATCCTTGTAATTTACAAGTTTGATATCATCCTGCTTAAGTATCATGTCGGCGATTTCATAGATATCGTCCACGAAAGGACATATAACTCTGATACCTGCCACGTCGTGTATTTCATCCTGAATGTTGTCAAATGAAAACTCTAAATTTTTTCTGTTTAATTTATCCCGTATGCTCTGTATGGTTTTGATTCTCGAGTAAATCGCATGAATAGGATTTCTTTTATTTTTTATCTGAAGTTCTTCGTTTAAGACTTCGAATTTGGTACGAATCTCCTTAATCGCACAGGAATACTTGGTCATGAGTTCTTTATACTGATCGAGAACCTGTACAAGTTCTTCGCCTGAAAGCTGGTCCTTGAGCTCGTTGATCAGCATAATGTTTTCTTCGCTCTGCATCGTAAAACCCCCTTGATTACATGTACTTATTTTATCATAGAGGCGGTTAAAAGTGTATAGCAATTATGTAAAATTTGTGTTAACATATGGTGTGGCTTAAAAAGCCTATGTAGTAATAAATCGAAAAATGTATAGGGTAAAAAATCAGGCTAAATTCATATACATTAAGGAGATATTGAAATGCTTGAATTAAAGAATGTTTCTTATGAAGTGTCGGATGAAAACGACAACAAAGAAATATTAAAAGACATCAGTTTCACAATCGATGAGAGATTTGTGGCAATCACCGGACCTAACGGCGGCGGCAAATCCACACTTGCCAAACTTGTGGCAGGTATCATAAAACCCACATCGGGCAGAATTTACCTTGACGGAAAAGACATTACGGATTTAAGCATTACCGATAGAGCAAAAAGCGGTATCAGTTTTGCTTTTCAGCAGCCGGTAAGATTTAAGGGCATTACGGTAAAAGATCTTATCAGATTTGCCGTAGGACATGATATTTCGACTACCGAAGCATGTGCATACCTTTCCGAAGTAGGTCTTTGCGCAAAGGATTATATCAACAGAGAACTTAACGCATCATTATCAGGCGGTGAAGCCAAAAGAATCGAAATTGCGATGACAATGGCAAGGGGAACATCGCTTTCTATCTTTGACGAGCCGGAAGCAGGAATCGACCTTTGGAGTTTCCAGAGCCTTATCAAGGTTTTTGAACATCTTCACGAGAAGGCAGGCGGAAGCATAATCATTATTTCGCATCAGGAAAGAATCCTTAATATTGCGGATAAGGTTATTGTTCTTGCAAACGGACAGATTAAAGATATGGGAACGAGAGATGCAGTTTTACCCGGACTTTTAATGGATGGTCCGGCTTGCGAAAAACTGACAGAAAAAATGTAGGAGGCCGAGATGGATAAGATTACCAAAGAATTACTCGAACAGGTTGCCGGTCTTCACGAAATCCCCGTTGGTGCTTACAACATCCGAAAAGACGGTGAGCTTTACGGAAGAAACGTATCGGCAAATATCAATATTGTTACCAAAACAGACAAACCCGGAATAGATATCATCGTAAAAGACAATACAGTCAACGAAAGTGTTCATATTCCCGTTATTATCGCACAGTCAGGTTTAAAAGAAGCGGTTTACAACGACTTTTTCATCGGCGAAAACTGTGACGTTACAATTATCGCAGGCTGCGGTATTCACAACGGAGGAAAGGATGCGAGCGAGCATTCGGGCATTCATACCTTTGATGTAGGCAAAAATTCAAAAGTTAAATATGTCGAGAAACACTACGGACAGGGCGAAGGCACGGGCGAGAGAATCATGAATCCCCAGACCAACATCCTTCTTCGCGAGGGCTCTTACATGGAAATGGATACCGTTCAGATAGAGGGTATCGATTCCACCAAGCGTGAGACCAGAGCAAAGCTTATGGATGATGCCAGACTTGTCATAAAAGAAAAAATCATGACGCACGACAAACAGCATGCGGAGACGGATTTCAGCGTAGATCTCGACGGCGTTAATTCAAGTGCGGATCTTGTATCAAGATCTGTAGCAAAGAATGAATCCACGCAGTTCTTCAGATCCGAAATAAACGGAAATGCGGAATGCCACGGACACAGTGAATGTGACGCGATTATTATGGACAGCGCATCCGTAACGGCACTTCCCGCACTTACCGCCAACAATGTGGAAGCTTCACTTATTCACGAAGCTGCCATCGGTAAGATTGCAGGCGAACAGTTAATCAAGCTTATGACGTTAGGCTTAAGCGAAGAAGAAGCTGAAAAAGAAATAGTCGCAGGATTCTTAAAGTAAGTTTATAAAGTGCCGGCGTGTGACGTCGGCACTTGTTTATTTTGGAGAGTGATATGAAAAAAGGCAGTGATTTTGTTAAAAACTTAATACTGTGCATCATTTCTTTTATGAGCATTATAGTGGTATTTGCGGTGGGAATGATTTTCATAAAAGATGCAGCAGACGAAATAGGGCTCCTGGAAAAAGGTTACAGAAATCTTTGCCAGGTAAATGTTTATGCGGGTATTAAAAACGGCCGCGGAATCGTCATTGATGCTACCGAAGATTATATCGATATAGTTACATCCAAGCACCTTGTAAGTGAAGAAAACAAAGTCAGTATCGAGTTTGGAAATAAGGGAAAGGTCGATGCCGAAGTCGTGTATTATTATCTTGATACCGACGCTGCGATAATAAGGGTTATGAGGGAAGATTCGGACTTTTATATTAAAGGCGCAAAAGCTCCCGAGATTATGTCAAAAAGTGATTATGAATCATTACCTTTAAGCAGAAGCGTTTATTATTCCAAAGATATTTATGATGTTTCTCTGGATGTCGCAGAAGGAAAATGGCTTTCTTCGGATGAATTTGTCTATGAATTAAGTGAAGACGTCGGACTTTTTATGGGAGATGTTCTTCCGGGAATGTCCGGCGAAGGTCTTTTTGACGGGGAAGACAGATTAATCGGAATGATTATAGCAGCTAACGAAACCGAAGGTGCGGTAATCCCTGCGTATGAATTAAGAAACGAATATATGAATTTTAAGATTGCCGAGTAAAAGGAAAAAGAAAATGAACAATACCCTTAAATATTTTAAAGAAATATGTGCGATACCTCACGGTTCATACAATATTGATAAAATTAGCGACTATCTCGCAGATTTCGCTCATAAAAACGGTCTTAAGTACAGACAGGATGATCTTAAAAATGTCATCATTTGGAAAAGTGCGTCCGAAGGTTACGAGAACGAGCCCGGAATCATTCTTCAGGGTCATATGGATATGGTGGCCGTAAAAGATGAGGGCGTAGAACTTGATCTTGAAAAAGACGGTCTTATCTTAGAAGAAAAGGACGGCTATCTGTACGGAAAAGGCACATCGCTTGGCGGAGATGACGGAATAGCCGTTGCAATGGCACTTGATATTTTAACAGACGATTCATTATCGCACCCTTCGCTTGAATGCATTTTTACGGTCAACGAAGAGGTCGGAATGGACGGTGCGATGGGCATCGACTTATCTGACATAAACAGTAAATATCTTATAAACATCGATTCTGAAGAAGAGGGCGTGATTACTACATCCTGTGCAGGCGGCGTAAGGCTTCTTTCTCTGCTTGAATGTAAAAGAGACGTAAAAAGACACGGCACAATGTATTCCGTTGAATTTAAGGGCCTTAAAGGCGGTCATTCGGGTACTTCCATCCATGAGGGCAGGGCAAATGCCTGCATAGTGCTCGGAAGACTCCTAAAAGAACTTGTAAAAAAAGGCAAAACGGATTTGGCCGGTATTTACGGTGGTGAAAAAGACAATGCAATTCCCGCATATGCCTCGATGTTAATCGATACCGACATTGTTACCGATGATTTTGCAAAAATAATCAACGATTTTGATAAAAAGATAAACGAAGAGTACAAAGGCATCGAGGATGAAATAAGAATAGTCATAACACCGGTGACCGAAGAGTCCTCTAATGATACTTTATGCGTAGACAAAACAGAAGTGATTGCGGAAATCTTAACGGAGATTCCCGATGGAGTCGTCAAAATGTGTTCAGGTATTGATATGGTTGAAACCAGTCTTAATTTGGGTGTCATGAGACTCGATGACGAAGGATTTAAACTTGATTTCTGTCTTAGAAGTTCTGTTGCCAAAGAAAAAGAAGATTTAAAAGAAAGACTCGGAACCATCCTTGCTAAGAAAGGCTGCAAGCTTGCATTAACAGGAGATTATCCCGGCTGGGAGTTTAATCCTGACTCGAAACTTACTAAAAGATTTGTTGAATGTTATAATGACCAATACGGTCAAAATCCCGTAGTTACAGGCGTTCACGCGGGTTTGGAGTGTGGAATACTGATTGAAAAGAAAAAAGAACTTGATGCCGTATCTGTCGGCCCCAATATATTAAATATTCATACCACAAGGGAAAAACTTGATCTTGCAAGCGTTGAAAGAACGAGAGAACTTGTTATAAAAGTTATGCAAATTAAGGAGAATTAGTTCTTTTTATATTTATTATTTTATTATATAATATAGATTGGCAAGCAAAAAAGTGTCGAGGGGACACTTCTTCCGGTAAACAAAAATCGGATATTTAGGGAGGTTATGAAATGTACGGTAAATTTTGGGCGCTTATTCCGCCCGTGGTAGCCATTGTCTTGGCGCTAATCACCAAAGAAGCTTATTCATCACTTTTTGTCGGCATTATTATCGGTGCTTTGTTCGTAGCGGGTTTTAATCCTATCGGAACGATTGATACCATTATTAACGACGGCCTTATCACAGCCATAATGGATAATGCCGGTATTTTCTTATTCCTTATTCTTTTAGGAATTATCGTTGCACTTATTAATATGTCCGGCGGTTCCGAAGCATTCGGAAGATGGGCAGAGAAGAATATTAAGACAAGAGTCGGTGCACAGATTGCAACTTTTGTTCTTGGCGTTTTAATTTTCGTGGACGATTATTTTAACTGCCTTACAGTCGGCTCGGTTATGAGACCGATTACAGATTCAAAAAAGATTTCAAGAGCCAAGTTGTCGTATCTGATTGATGCCACAGCGGCTCCTATTTGTATGATTGCACCCATTTCTTCATGGGCTGCGGCAGTTTCGAGTGTAGCTAAAGATATGAATACGGGAATTAACGGTATTCAGCTTTTCTGCAAGGCTATTTTCTTTAACTATTATTCACTTCTTACATTTATATTCATCATCGGACTTGTACTTCTTAAATTCGATTTCGGTCCCATGAAAAAATATGAGGAAGAAGCCTTAAAAGGAAATATCGGAGGACTTGAAAAGAAGGATGAAGAAAAATCCAATTCGAAGGGTAAAGTTATAGATCTTATTCTTCCCGTAGCAGTTCTTATTATTACCTGCGTAGTCGGTATGATTTACATCGGCGGTTTCTGGGGCCCTGTTGCATTTTTAGGTGAAGATGCTCCCGATAATGCATTTAACTTTATCAATGCTTTCGCAGATACGGACTCAACCATCGGACTTCCCTGGGGTGCCGTTATTGCCCTTGTAATTATTATTGCTTATCTGCTTTTAAGAAGAGTAATCAAATTCAAGGATGCTATGGAATGTCTTCCTCAGGGATTTAAGGCAATGGTTCCCGCAATGTTAATCCTTACACTTGCCGTATCTCTTAAGAATATGACCAGTGCACTTGGTGCGGCAGAATTTGTAAGCGGCCTTATGGAAGGTGCTGCAGGCGGATTATATGTATTCCTTCCCGCAGTTATCTTCATAGTTGCATGCTTCCTTGCATTTGCAACGGGTACTTCATGGGGTACATTCGGTATTCTGATTCCGATTGTAACTGCTTTGTTCCCGCCCGAAAGTACACTCTTTATCATCGGTATCTCTGCTTGTCTTGCAGGTGCTGTATGCGGCGATCACTGCTCACCTATTTCGGATACAACAATTATGGCTTCGGCAGGCGCACAGATTCAGCATGTAAACCATGTATCATCACAGCTTCCTTACGCACTTTCTGTAGCGGCTGTTTCATTCGTAACATACATAATTGCAGGTCTGATTCAGTTGTTTGTTACAAACTTCGTACTTAATGTAGTATTAAGCCTATTAATAGGCGTTGTGCTTACCATCGGAATGCTCTTTGTATTAAAGGCAATTTTTGGCAAAGAAAAGAAAGAAGCAAAGGCTGAAGCATAGTATTTTTCTAATAAAACCGATACGGATTGTAGCTTCCCTGTAAATTAACAGGGAAGTTACAATTTGTTTACATTTTATGTCAACGTCATAATTGACTTTCTTTTATGAGGAGTTATAATTATTATAAGAAAGTGACCAGGGGGAATGAAATATGGCATTTGGAGCTAAAAAGGATAATACTTCCGCCGAAGTTAAATCGATTGAAGCTTCATTAAAACAGGTGGAAGATACCCAGAAAAGAATGGTTTATCAGCTCGGAGAACTATTCTACGAATCAAATAAAGATAACGAAAGCATTGATGAGATTTACAAGGAAAAAGTAGATACCATCAAGAAACTTGAATATAATGCTAAAGTCTGGAACAACCGCAAGTTAAAAACACAGGGATTGAGAATGTGTGATAACTGCGGAAACACATTACCGTACGACAGTTCATTTTGTAACAAGTGCGGATATAAATTACAGCCTGTTTCGGAGGAATTGGTAATCATCTAAGCAAGTCTAATCATTAATTACAGGAAGGGGATTTTCGATATGGCTGCTGCTAGTGAATATTACATTGCTCACAATACACGGACCGACGAGTATCTGGCAGAGAAGAAACTTTTGGGAAGATTCTACATGACACCGGATATCACAGCCGCGGTGAAGTGTAAAGATGAGATGGATTTAAGAAGAAAAATCGATAAGGCAAATGTGGATTACAAATCTATGCTTGTAATCGAAACAATCAAAGTTTACTAAAAAAAGTCTTTCAGGGATAGAAGGGCTTTTTTTTATTCATATTCATAAAACTCTTTACTTTCGTGCTTTAAAGTGGCATAATATAGACTGTCGCGAAAAATGAAAGTATTAAGGAGAATTTTTATGCCTATTACAGAATTATTGGACAGAAACAGCGAACAGTACGGTTCAGACGTATGTCTCGTTGAAATAAATCCTGAAATCAAAGAAGTCAGACGTGTGACATGGAAGGAATACGAACTGATTGAACCTAATCCCGTTACACATTACAGAAGAGAAATTACCTGGAGTGTTTTCGAGGAGAAAGCAAACAGATTTGCAAATATGCTTATATCCAGAGGAGTCAAGAAAGAAGACAAGGTTGCAATTCTTTTGATGAACTGCCTTGAGTGGCTTCCCATTTACTTCGGTATTTTAAAAACAGGAGCTATTGCAGTACCACTTAACTTTAGATATGCTCCCGATGAAATCGAATACTGTCTTAATCTTGCAGAGGTTGATATTCTTGTATTCGGTCCCGAATTTATCGGCCGTGTGGAAGAAATCGCAGAATCCATCAGCAAGAACAGACTCTTATTCTATGTGGGCGATAACTGTCCGAGCTTTGCAGAGGATTACAATTCACTCGTTGCAAACTGCTCGAGCCAGAGACCAAATGTCAAGCTTACGGATGATGACTATGCTGCCATTTATTTCTCATCAGGCACCACAGGCTTCCCCAAAGCTATTCTTCATAAACATCGTTCACTCATGCACTCATGTGCGGTAGAGCAGAACCATCACGGTCAGACAAGAGACGATATATTCCTTTGTATCCCTCCTCTTTATCATACGGGTGCAAAGATGCACTGGTTCGGATCTCTTTTATCCGGATCAAAGGCAGTGCTTCTTAAGGGTACAAAGCCCAAGACAATTTTGGAGGCAGCAAGCAATGAGAAGTGTACCATTGTATGGCTCCTTGTTCCCTGGGCTCAGGATATTCTTGATGCAATCGATTCGGGTGAGGTTAAACTCGAAGATTACGATCTTTCAAACTGGAGATTGATGCACATCGGTGCTCAGCCTGTTCCGCCTTCACTTATTGCAAGATGGAAGAAGGTTTTCCCGAACCATCAGTACGATACCAACTACGGTCTTTCCGAATCAATCGGACCGGGCTGCGTACATCTTGGTGTTGAAAACATCAACAAGGTCGGCGCTATCGGTAAGGCAGGCTACGGCTGGGAAGTTAAGATTGTTGACGAAAACAGAAATACCGTTAAAAGAGGCGATGTCGGAGAACTCGCTGTTAAGGGACCCGGCGTCATGGAATGCTACTACAACGATCCCAAGTCTACCGCAGAAGTACTTGCAGACGGCTGGTTATTTACAGGCGATATGGCTATGGAAGACGAGGACGGCTTCATCTTCCTTGTAGACAGAAAGAAAGATGTCGTTATTTCGGGTGGTGAAAACATTTACCCCGTTCAGATAGAAGATTTCTTAAGACAGCATAACGCAATTAAGGACGTAGCCGTAATCGGTATTCCCGACAAGAGACTCGGTGAAGTTACGGCAGCCATCATTGAAATCAAGAACGGATTTACTCTTACCGAAGAAGAAGTGGAAGAGTTCTGCCACAAGCTTCCGAGATACAAGAGACCCAAGAAGATTATCTTCGCGGATATTCCCAGAAACCCGACCGGTAAGATTGAAAAGCCCAAACTTCGTGCAATTTACTGCGTAGAGAATCTTGTAGCCGCACAAAACGAAATCAAACAGTAGACGGAGTCAGGCACCCTGCGGGAGCCGGACACCGATAAGGCAAAAAAATAGGTGCCAGACACACTTTCGTGAGTCAGGCACCTTTTAAAATTAAATTATGATTTTATTCTTGGTAGTTAATAATGGCATCGATAATCTCGGGAATCTTTGCATCCATTTCATCATCCGAGAGCTGGCATGTACCAACAGCCTTGTGTCCGCCACCACCGTATTTTAGCATCAGTGAACCTACATCAACCTTGGAGGTTCTGTTTATAATGCTGTAGCCTACCGCACATGAACAGCCTTTGCCACCCTTGCCGTTTACAATCCACATTGAAATGTTCTGCTCGGGATACATTGAGTAAATCATAAAACGGTTGCCCGAATAAATAGGATCCACATTTCTCATATCGGAAATGATTAAATCGCCTTCGACTCTTGTATGATCTTTTACCATCTGTTTAAAAAGTGCTTCCTGTTCGAAATAAACATCGATACGCTCTTTTACATCTGGCAGTGCAAGAATCTCTTCGGTATTCATCGTACGACATGCTTCCATCAGATTTTCCATCAGCTGATAATTGGAAATCGTAAAATCTCTCCATCTG
Source organism: Lachnospiraceae bacterium (assembly GCA_017618075.1). Lineage (GTDB taxonomy): Bacteria > Bacillota > Clostridia > Lachnospirales > Lachnospiraceae > UBA3766. The sequence goes on along the minus strand of JAFZUY010000053.1, from coordinate 23,454 downwards.
CCGAGGCCTGTACGGGGATCCATCAAAAATCCGATTAATATCCAACCCTTGGGATTCTGAATATCGTCAATCGTAAGATTGGCCGAGTCAACTTTGTCTACGGCATCAAGCATTTCATCGAAATGAGCGAATCTTTCGTGACCGCCGTAGTAATCATAAATAATTCTGGCGCAGGAAGGTGTCACACGGCTTTCACCTTTGTATTTGCCTTCCAGCTGATTTCTTTCGAATTCACTCGAATGATGATCGAACCACAAACCGCACCCTTCAACGAATGGTACATTTGCAAGCACATCATTCTCATTTACTTCAACAAGCCCATCCTGAAGATCTTTCGGATGAGCAAACTTCCAACTGTCTATAATGCCTGCTTCTTTTAAGAGAGCACCGCATGCAAGACCGTCAAAATCCGAACGTGTAATTAGTCTCATATTTTTCCCCTCTACATATGAAATTCCATGGTTTCCCACACAAGAAAATTATAAATAAAAAAAGGCGTTTTTTCAACAACCTGATAAATATACTTGCAAAAGGGCAGAAATGTAGTATAATACAGATAATTCAAAAATCTTGAATAGGTTGCGGGGTAACGCAACATTTTCATTAATTCTATTGAGGTTATTCAAAAATATTCCCGGTTTATTTAAACAAAGAATATTATTTTTGCAGGAGGGTTATTAATGCGTGAAAAATATAATACTTTAAAAATTACCGATTTAAGAAGTATTGTCAAAGGAATGGGTATTAAAGGCACCAGCACTATGAACAAAGAAGAACTGGTGGATATTCTTGTTGAAAAAGAAAAAGAATATAACGGTGTTACCATAAAAGAAGAGAAGAAGGCAGCTGAGCCGGCGCCTTCAGAGCCTGCTCCCAAGGCGACAGAAGAAAAAGAAGTAAATGAAAACAATATGGTAGTCTTCGGTGCTCCGGGATTTGAGCAGGAGTATGATGCGAGATTAGACAGCAACAATACCGTTACCGGAATTGTTGAAGTAATGCCGGACGGCTTCGGTTTTATCAGAAGCGACAACTATATGTCGGGTGACAATGATGTTTATATCCAGCATGGCATCATCAAGAAATTCGGTTTAAGAACCGGCGATATCGTAACGGGAAACACCAAGATAAAAAGCGAAAAAGAAAAATTCTCGGCTCTTTTATACGTGACGAAGATTAACGGTGGAAAGCCCGAATCGATTGCAAACAGATGCAAGTTCGAGGAAATGACTCCGGTCTTCCCCGACGAAAAGATAAGACTTGATATTCCGGGCGCTCCGGTATCAATGAGAATCGTGGATCTCGTATCTCCCGTAGGCAAGGGTCAGAGAGGTATGATTGTATCCCAGCCAAAAGCAGGTAAGACAACGCTTCTTAAGGATATTGCAAAGAGTGTGCTTTACAACAACAGAAAGATGCACATGATCATCCTTCTGATTGATGAAAGACCTGAGGAAGTTACGGACATAAAAGAAGCCATCAAAGGCGAAAACGTAGAAGTTATTTATTCAACATTTGACGAAACACCCGAACATCATAAAAAAGTTGCGGAAATGGTAATTGAGAGAGCAAGAAGATTAGTTGAATCCAAGCAGGATGTAATCATTCTTTTAGACTCAATCACAAGACTTACCAGAGCATACAACCAGGTTATTCCTCCTTCGGGAAGAACGCTCTCCGGCGGTCTTGATCCCGCAGCACTTCATATGCCCAAGAAGTTCTTCGGTGCGGCAAGAAATATGAGAGAGGGCGGAAGCCTTACAATTCTTGCTACAGCACTTGTTGATACAGGCTCGAAGATGGATGATGTAGTATACGAGGAATTCAAGGGAACAGGCAATATGGAACTTGTTCTTGACAGAAAGCTCTCCGAAAAGAGAGTATTCCCTGCCATCGATATTCCGAAGTCCGGTACGAGAAATGAGCATCTTTTATTAACACCCGAAGAGCTTACGGCTATCAGTGCCATGAGAAGAGGCTTCAACGGACTTAAACCCGAAGAGGCAGTAGATAAGGTAATCGATTTGTTCTCCAAAACAAAGAATAATCAGGAATTTGTCATCATGATGAACAAAGCAAGATGGTTTTAAAAAATGTCTTGCATAAAGAAAATCACCGTGATATAATTATCAAGCATTTTGTGAAATTTATGGAATTCAATATAGAGAGGTGAGTTGAAATGAGAGAAGGAATTCATCCTGAGTACTATCAGGCGACAGTGACCTGTAACTGCGGAAACACATTTGTAACAGGTTCCACAAAGAAAGATATTCACGTAGAAGTTTGTTCGAAGTGCCACTCTTTCTACACAGGACAGCAGAAAGCCACACAGGCTCGTGGCCGTATCGATAAGTTTAATAAGAAGTACGGTGTGGAAAGCAAATAGTTGTGTTAAAGAGGTTGAGGTATATGATATCTCAACCTTTTCTATTATTTATGCAGACTTAATGCGACTAATTGCGGAGATACCATGGCTACGAAAAAAAGAAGGAGAAAAAAACAAAGCAGCGGTCTGACCGAAAAGCCTTTATTTGAAGGCGTTCTGACCAAGAATCAGAACAAATACGCGCTTGAGTTTCGAAAGAGCGACGGCGAGCTTCAGACAGTTGTAAAAAATGCACAGGCGAACCCTGACAGGCTGATTTATAAGATTCCGTTTGTCAGAGGTATTTTTGTGTTGGTAAATAATGTCTATCTTGAACTCGAGTCTCTGGAATTTACCGCCGATGCTTTCGGAAACGATACAACAAAAGAAACCTTTATCGACAGGATTTTAAGAAGAATCTTCGGTAAGCATATCAATATGATTGTTACAGCAGGTACGGCATGTGTTTCCTTTGTTATCTGCTTCTTTTTTGTAACATTCGTTCCGTACTTAATCGCAAGGTATCTTGAAAGATACATCATCAATCAATCGGTTATTCATATTATTGAATTTGCGGCATCAATATTAATACTGGTGCTTTATCTTATTTCATTTCTTTTATTTAAAGATGTAAGAAGAATGATGAAATATCACGGGGCAGTGCATAAATGTATCAACTGCATCGAAAGAGGAAGAAAACTTACATATAAAAATGTGGCATCATCCTCAAGGTTTTTTACGAGATGCACGACCAATTACATTGCATTTTGCGCATTTTTATCCATAATTCTTTTTATATTTGTAAGAGTTGATTCGGTTCCCTTAAGACTTCTGTTCAGACTTTTATATCTTCCGTTGGCAACGGGACTCTTTTATGAGTTTTATGTTTTAATCTCTCACCTTCCGGACAATATTTTCCTGAAAATATTTACGGCACCCAGTATGCTTTTTCAGGTATTTTCAACACTTCGTCCCGATGATGAAATGATTACAACCGCTATGGCATCACTCGATGCAGCAATTGACTGGAGAGAATTCCTTGTAATCAATTTCCCGGATAAGTTCTCATCCTCGGATTTCGGGCTTGATAAAAAAGATCCGAAGGAAGCCGTGGAGGCACTGCTTGCAGAGCAGCAGCTTGAAAAGGAAATCGAAGATGAATACGCCAGAGTCGATGAAGAACTGCTTCAGAGCGAATATGTCAGTGAAGAAGGCGAAAATTACTACATTGATGAAAACGGTGAATACATTACCGTAACGGGCGACGAGGAATACGAAGAATATTATGTCAACCAAAACGGTGAGTATGTATACGATAATCAGGAATTTGAAGAGTATTATGTCGATGAAGACGGAAATTATGTAAACTATTCTGACGAAGAATACGCAGAATATGAAGAAGAGCCGGCAGAATACGAAGAGCCGGTTGAAGAATACGAAGAAGAGCCTTCGGCAGAATATGAGGAAGAACTCGAAGAAGAAGACGTCGATTTTGCCGAAGAAGAAATATATGATAATATTGAAGAGGAAGAAGTTTCAGAAGTTGTAACAAAGGTGAATGATATGGAAAAGACACAACCCGTAAGTATTGATTTTACCGATGATTACGGATTCGATCCCGAAGACGAAGAAGTAGACGAGAATACTATGCAGTTCGAACCCGTGGATGAAAGTATTATCGCCGAAAAAGAGGAAGAAGACTACGAAGAAGGAAATGTTCCGCTCTTTAGCAAGGAAATCGAAAGCATTCCCATGCCTGACAGCCTTGACAACATAAAAGAAGTTATGCCTCAGGGCGGAGTTAAGGCGAGAGTATATATCAATACAGAGGAAGAAGAAAAGAACGAATTCGATGAAGACGATGAGAATATCGATTTTGATAACATCATCGATGAGAACGGTCATCTTACCTTAAAAGATACAGATGCATTTAACCGTATGCTCGACGATGAATACGATGAGATATTCAAGAGACTGGGGCTTGATTCGGATGACTTATAGAGAAGCTTACGATGAAGGAAGAAAACGCATTGTATCCGATGAAGCGGATATTGAATGCGCCATTATTCTTGAATACGTAATGGGTACAGATAGAAACGATTTGTTTGCACATCCTGAGAGAGAACTCATAAAAGAAGAGGAAGAGAAATTCTTTTCTTTAATTAATCGGAGAAATTCGGGAGAACCTGTGCAGTACATTACCGGAAAGACTTTCTTTTACGGTCTTGAGTTTCTTTGCGACAATGCGGTTTTAATACCGCGTTTTGATACGGAAGTGCTCGTTGAAGAGATTATTAAAAATGCACCCAAAGATGCAAAGCTTTTAGACCTTTGCACGGGTAGCGGATGTATAGCGCTTTCCGTAAAACATGAAAGAAATGATTTGTGCGTATTTGCAAGCGATATAAGTAAAGCCGCACTTGCAACTGCGAAGAAAAATAAAGAGAATCTTTCGCTTGATGTAACATTTATCGAAAGCGATATGTTTGAAAACATCGAAGGAAGATTTGACGTAATTGTATCCAATCCTCCTTATATACCCAAAGAGGTAATTGAAGGGCTGGATGAAAAGGTAAAGAAATATGAACCATATAACGCACTTTGCGGAGGAGAAGATGGTCTTAATTATTACAGGATTATAGCCGATAAAGCTAAAGGATACTTAAATGCCGATGCTTCCCTGATGATGGAAATCGGTTTCGATCAGGGAGAAAGTGTCAGCAGTCTTTTGAGAGAAAACGGTTACACAGAGATTAAAGTTATTAAGGATTTAAACGGTCTTGACAGAGTTGTTACGGCCGTGTTGAAAGGATAGAAAAATGTTTGACAGACTTGAGGATTTGCTTATCAGGTTTGAGGAACTGATGGGAGAATTACAGTCTCCCGGAGTAACGGACAATCAGACACGCTTCAGAGCGCTGATGAAGGAACAGAGTGACCTCACTCCGATTGTAGAAGCATACAAAGAATATAAAAAAGCAAAAGAAACAATTAAAGATTCCCTTGAACTGCTCGATGCCGAAAGCGACGAGGAAATGAGGGAAATGTTAAAAGAAGAATTAAACGAAGCAAAAGCAAGCGTTGAAGAACTTGAGCAGAAATTAAAAATTCTTCTTTTGCCCAAAGACCCTAACGATGACAAGAACGTTATCGTTGAAATAAGAGCCGGTGCGGGCGGAGATGAAGCAGCACTATTTGCAGCCGAAATGTACAGATTATATGTTCATTATGCCGAGAGCCAGGGATGGAAGGTTGAAACCGTCAATGTGGACGAAATCGGTATCGGCGGTATGAAGGAAGTAGAATTTATGATCACCGGAAACGGTGCATATTCCAAACTTAAATACGAGTCGGGTGTACACAGAGTACAAAGAGTTCCCGAGACCGAGTCGGGCGGAAGAATTCATACATCCACTGTTACCGTAGCGGTAATGCCCGAGGTTGAAGAAGTTGAAGTTGAAATAAACGAAGCAGATATAAGAATCGACGTTATGCGTGCGTCGGGCTGTGGCGGACAGTGCGTCAACACCACGGACTCTGCGGTCAGACTTACACATTATCCGACAGGTATAGTTATTTATTCACAGACTGAGAAGTCTCAGATTCAGAACAAGGCAAAGGCTTTTGCACTCCTTCGTGCAAAACTCTATGACCTTGAACAGCAGAAGGCTCATGATGCCGAAGCAGAACTTAGAAAGAGCCAGATAGGTACGGGCGACAGATCTGAAAAAATCAGAACCTACAACTTCCCTCAGGGAAGAGTAACCGACCACAGAATCAATCTGACACTTTACAAACTCGACAAGATTATGAACGGGGATATAGGTGAAATACTTGATGCCTGCATCGCTGCGGACCAGGCTGCAAAGCTTGTAAAATTAAACGAGCAGGAAGGTTAATCTTAACTGACTATTCTTCGGAGGGGCTATCAATGATTAGTGAATCAATGGATTTAATGAACAGAATACCCGGTGCGTTTTTCGTCTTTGACAGAAAGACGTATAAGTTTGTATTCGTTTCAGACGGTCTTTTAAATCTTTTCGGACTTTCCGAAAAAGCGTTTCTTGAAAGATATTTCAATTCTTTTGAAATGTTTATTTACAAGGAAGACAGAAAAAACGTAAAAGAATTAATCGAAGGCCAGTTTGGTTTCGATGACTTCTGCAGTGCTTCCTTCAGAGTAAAGAGCATTATGGAAGAAACTGAACGATTCATGGAATTTGAAGGAAGACTCGTAGTTGAAAACGACGGTTCAGAAAATGTGTACGGTGTTCTGTTCGATATGACTGAAATGGTTGTTTCGCAACAGGAAATCAACCGCGTAAATGAAGAGCTTTATAGGAAGACTATAGAGAACAAAGTTAAAACTGCGGATTCAAACAAACCGGCAGCAAGAGATGCGGTTTCCGGTCTTTTAAACAAAGATGCGGTTAACGAATCCATTACCGAATTTATAAGCGGTTCAACCGAAAACGAACTTCACGCATTTGTTATGATTGACTGCGATGATTTTACGAAGTTCTCACTTGACCACGGCGATGCTGTAGACGAATTCATCAAATACTTCGGTTCGGTATTAAAGAGAGCATATCGTGACAGCGATATTAAGGGAAGAATCGGCGGAGACGAATTCCTGGTTCTTATGAAAAATACTACGAAGGAAGCGACGGAGTTTCGTTCGATGCAGTTAAACGAAACCGTCAGAAAGCCTTATCTTAAAGGCGGAGAGGAATTAAAGATTTCCTGTTCCATCGGTGTATCTTATTTCCCTGAAGATGGCAAAGATTACGTCACACTTTATAAAAAGGCCGAAGAAGCACTCGAAAAAGCAAAGTCCTTAGGTAAGGACAGATTTGTTGAATACGGAAATTAAAGTGTGAAACGAAAGAATTAAATATGTGAAAAAGACATGCCGAACGGTGAGAGCTTATCTCTTCGTTCGGTTTTTGATTTCTTACGAAACTCAGTGGGCGTACAGCCTACGTATTCCCTAAAGAGTTTGTTGAAATAGCTCGCAGAATTAAAGCCTACAACTCCCGCAAGATAGGAGATGGATTCATCGTTCCTCTGGCTTTTGATCATAATATCGCATGCCTGTAATATTCTGAATCTTGTAAGATATTCAAAAGGCGTAAGAGAAATGGTACGTTTAAAGAGTCTGCAGCATTCGCTCTTTGAAATATGAATGCTGTCTGCAATATCCTCAAGAGTGATATTGTCGGAATAGTTTTTCTGGATGAACATAATTGCATCTTTCATGCGCTCTTCATCAAGACTTGTCTTTGAAATATTCTCCACATTCTTTTTGGCAAATTCCTTGTGGGGCATATCTTTTACGAGGAGAAACCAGAACTGGTAAAGTGCGGACTTTGTAAGCAGTTCGTAGCCGTACTCTCTGCCCAGGTTATAATCAATGATATCCTCAATGTACGAAAACAAAGCCTTGCCGACTCTGTCGGAAGGATTGATGAATTTTGCTTTGTCAGGCATCTTTGAAAAAGGTGTCATATAAGAAACGCTCATCGGTGAAACGCTTTCTGGGAAAAGAATGCTGCTTGAAAAAATAATCGAGATAATCGTGCATTCTCCGTCTTCGGATTTAATCGAATGGAAGACGTCGCTTTTTATGATAATTGCATTTCCTGCGGGAACTTTTATGATGTCGTCACCGATTGTATAAACGGCATTTCCTTCACGCACAACATCGATTTCGATTTCCTCGTGCCAGTGCCATGGAACGTTATTTAAAAAGTATTCATCGGGCTTGACAAAATAAACCGCGAGAGGATAGTCGCTGTTTACATGTTCGTAAATTTCTTTGAAATTGTCATAAGCCTGAAGCTTTGTTGTTTCGTCCATGCTGTTATAATACCATAAAATAAGGAAATATGCTTGACTTTTATTATTTTTGTGTTAACATAAATGTTGCATAAGGTAAATTACTGAAGTGGGTCGTCAAAAACCCACTTTCTTTTATGCCAAATATAAAAGAGGTTTATTATGGCAAAACACGAAGAATACGAAAATAAAACAAAGGAACTGATTGCTGATATCCTAAAAGATGCAGGCGTTGAACTTTACGATGTCGATTTTGAAAAAGAAGGCAGTGACTGGTACTTAAGAGTCTATATCGACAAAGAAGGCGGAGTCACAATCGACGACTGTGAAAAAGTGTCGAGAGCATTCAATACTATACTTGATAAAGAAGATTACATTGAGGAAACATATATTTTCGAAGTATCTTCTCCGGGGCTCGGAAGAAAGCTTAAAAAAGACATTCACTTTGAAAAGGCAATCGGTGAATCGGTAGATATCAAAACTTTCAAGCCGATTGACAAGCAGAAAGAATTCACCGGCATTTTAAAAGCATTTGATCAGAATACGGTTACAATCACCGTTGAAGATAAAGAAACAGTATTTAACAGAAAAGATATTGCGATAATAAAATTGTCACTTGATTTTTAGATAGGAGGAATAATCTAATGGCAAAGGAAAATAAGGTTAAGGACAGCGAAGAACTCTTAAGAGCGATCAACGAACTTGAAAAAGAAAAAGAAATCAGCAAGGAAACGTTGTTTGAGGCAATTGAGAACTCTCTTAAGAAAGCAGCCAAGGAACATTTCGGCAACGATGAAAACTGCGTCGTTGAAATGGACAGAGAGACAGGTGAATATCATCTTTATCAGGAGAAGACCGTTGTCGAAAATGCAGAAGACGTTACGGATCCCGTTACCGAGGTTTCACTTGAGGACGCAAAGAAGGTTGCAAAGAAAGCTGCAGTAGGTGATGTAGTAAGATTCGAACTTCAGTCAAAGGAATTTGGACGTATCGCAACACAGCATGCAAAGAGCGTTATCTTACAGAAGATTCGTGAAGAAGAAAGAAACGTTGTATTTGACCAGTATTATTCCAAGCAGAACAATATAGTTGTCGGTGTAGTTCAGAGATACATCGGCAAGAGCATTTCTATTAACCTTGGCAAGGCTGATGCCATCTTAAATGAAAACGAGCAGGTTAAGGGTGAGCATTTCCATCCTACAGACAGAATCAAAGTTTATATAACAGAAGTTAAGAATACACCCAAGGGACCCAAGATTCTTGTTTCCCGTACACATCCCGGATTTGTTAAGAGACTCTTCGAATCCGAAGTTACGGAAATCAAAGACGGCATCGTTGAAATCAAGGGTATCGCAAGAGAACCGGGCAGCAGAACAAAAATGTCCGTATGGTCAAAGGATGAAAACATCGATCCCGTAGGTGCATGCGTTGGACTTAACGGTACCAGAGTAAATGCTATCGTTGACGAACTCGGCGGCGAAAAGATTGATATCATCAACTGGAGCCCCGATGCAAACGAACTCATCCAGAATGCACTTTCTCCCGCACAGGTTATCGCTGTTGCAGTAAACGAGGAAGATCCCAAGAGCAAGGAAGCTATGGTAATCGTTCCCGATACACAGTTATCACTTGCTATCGGTAAGGAAGGCCAGAACGCACGTCTTGCAGCAAAGCTTACAGGATTTAAGATTGATATCAAGTCCGAGTCACAGGCTAGAGAAGCATTCGGTTTCTCTACTGATGCGGAAGAGTTTGAGTATGATGAAGAATACGAGAACGAAGGATACGCACCTGAGTATACAGACGAAGAGTACTATGAGAATGCTGAAGGTGTAGCTGAGGATATCGAAAATAATGATGCAGAATAAAAGAGTTCCTAAAAGAACATGTGTAGCCTGCAGGGAAAGCGGCGACAAAAGAGAGTTACTTCGAATTGTCAGAACTCCCGAAGGTGAAGTGAAAATCGACCCTACCGGGAAACTTAACGGCAGGGGAGCATATGTTTGCAAAAATAAGGAATGTTTTGAAAAATTACAGAAAACACACGCGCTTGACAAGGCTTTTAAAATGTCCGTAGGCAGTGAGTTTTTTGAAGAAGCTTTTAAGGAGTTGTTCGGTGAACAATGATAAAGTGCTCTCTTTACTTGGACTTGCAAAAAAAGCAGGCAAGTTAAAGGGCGGTGAATACTGCGTTGAAACTGAAGTAAAAAAAGGCAGAGCAAAGCTCGTAATTGTGGCAGAGGATGCATCGGATAACACGAAGAAAAGTTATACCGATATGTGTTCTTTTAAGAAGGTGCCTGTTATCTTTTATGGTAATAAGGATAACCTCGGCAAATGCATCGGCTGCGAGGAAAGAGCGGCAGTAGTTCTTACAGACGAAGGTTTTGCGAACGCAGTTAACAAACAGATTTCGCAGAAAGACATAAAGAATTAATTTCAATCGGATTCGGAGGTGGTTGAATGAAGATAAGTGAATTAAGCAAAGAATTGGGAGCGACAAGCAAGGATATTATCGCGCTTGCAAATGATTTAGGCATAGAATGCAAGGCCGCTACCAAGAATTTGTCTGACGAGGAGATGCAGACCGTAAAGAATGCATTTCTTAAAAAGTCCGGTGCAAAGGAAGAAAAACCGGCTAAGGCAGAGAAGAAAGAAAGCACAAAGGCTAAGGCAGAGCCTGCAAAAGCTGAGAGCGTAAAAGAAGAAAAAGCAGAAGCCAAAGCAGCGCCCAAGGCAGAAGCTAAAGCGGCGCCCGTAAAATCTGAGCCCGCTCCTCAAAGAAAGGCAGAAGAGCCTAAGCCTGAAGCAAAGAAGCCTAAATTTAACTTTAAGATTAACCCTCAGTTTATGAGCAATCCTCAGGCACAGGGTCAGAAGAGACCTGCCCAGAATCAGGGTCAGCCTCAGAGAGCAACTCAGAGACCTATTAACCAGGGACCTACCAGGCTCATTAAACCCTCCACACCTCCTTCGGGTACACCGAGCGTTAATATAGTTCCCAATCACCCCGTAAAACCCTCCAAACCGGTTGAAACAGTTAAGGAAACAAAAGTAACAGAAAATGTTACCGAAAATACAAACGTTAAGACAGAGCAGGCACCGGTTAAGCCTGCACCTGTAAATACGCAGTCCCAGGAAGCAAAGAGACCCGCAGAGGCACCATCAGCTGATAACAGAAATCAGAGAAATCAGCAAAGAGATATAAGAAAAGACGACAACTTTAAGAGACAGGATAAGCCCGCATTTAACAAGCAGGGCGACAAGGATGCTCAAAAGCCTCCGAGATTCCAGAAAAATCCTAAATTTGATCAGTCACAGGCTCCTGCTGCTCCTGCAGGCGACGGCAAGAGAAAAGACGACAAGAGAAGAAATTCTCAGGAAAAAGACAGAAAGAAAAACAATTACGACGACAGATATGAAGACGGAATGGGCCAGAAGGGCAAGACCTTAAAGCCCGGCGCATTCATTAAGCCCGAAAAGAAGGTTGAGAAAGTCGAGGACGATATCAAGGTACTTGTACTTCCCGAAGTACTTACCATCAGAGACCTTGCAGACAAGATGAAACTTCAGCCTTCAACCATCGTAAAAAAACTCTTCCTTGCAGGTGAAATCGTAACGGTTAACACCGAGATTTCATTTGAAAAAGCTGAAGAAATTGCAATGGAATACGATATCCTCTGCGAAAAGGAAGAAAAGGTTGACGTTATCGAGGAGCTTCTTAAGGAAGAAGACGAAAACGAAGACAAGCTCGTTGAGAGACCTCCCGTTATCTGTGTAATGGGTCACGTCGATCACGGTAAAACTTCACTCCTTGACGCTATCAGAAATACACATGTTATCGACAAGGAAGCAGGCGGTATCACACAGCATATCGGTGCTTACCAGGTTAAGATTAACGACAAGAATATTACATTCCTCGATACACCCGGCCATGAAGCATTTACGGCCATGCGTATGAGAGGTGCGACAAGTACCGATATTGCAGTACTTGTTGTTGCAGCCGACGACGGTGTAATGCCTCAGACAGTAGAAGCTATAAGCCATGCAAAGGCAGCAGGCGTTCCCATCATCGTAGCTGTAAACAAAGTTGATAAGATTGGTTACGATTTTGATGATAAGACAAAGGATATGACATCTTATCCTCAGATTTCACAGCTTATGACCGAACTTGCTACGGATCATCAGCTCAATCCCGAAGCTTGGGGCGGCGATACAATCTTTGTTCCCGTATCGGCTAAGAAGGGTCTTGGAATTGACAACCTGCTTGAAAACATCCTTATTTCGGCAGAAATCCTTGAGCTTAAGTCCAACCCCAACAGAAAGGCCAGAGGTCTTGTTATCGAAGCTAAGCTTGAAAAAGGCAGAGGACCTGTAGCAACGGTACTTGTACAGAAGGGTACTCTTAAAGTCGGAGATTTCATTTCCGCAGGTGAGGCTCACGGTAAGGTTAGAGCAATGATTAACGACAAGAAGGAAAATGTTAAGGTTGCAACACCTTCAACACCTGTTGAAATTCTCGGTCTTAATCAGGCTCCCAGCGCAGGTGATGCATTTATCGCTCATGAGAACGACAAGGATGCCAAGCACTTTGCTGATACTTATATTGCAGAACACAAGAAACAGAAGATTGAAGATACAAAGAGCCATATGACTCTTGACGATGTATTCACCAAGATTAAAGAGGATAACTTAAAGAACCTCAACATTATCGTTAAGGCCGACGTTCAGGGTTCGGTTGAAGCGGTTAAGCAGTCACTTGAAAAGATTTCCAATGACGAAGTTGTTGTTAAGGTTATTCACGGCGGTGTAGGTGCAATCAACGAATCCGACGTTACTCTTGCATCGGCTTCCGAAGCAATCATCATAGGTTTCAACGTTAGAATCGATAATCAGGCTAAGGATACAGCTGACAGAGAAGGCGTTGACGTTCGTCTCTACAGCGTAATTTACAATGCTATCGAAGATGTAGAAGCTGCCATGAAGGGACTTCTTGAGCCTATCTTCGAAGAGAAGGTAATCGGTCACTGCGAAGTCAGAGTAATCTTTAAGGCCAATGCCATCGGTAATATCGCAGGTTCTTACGTACTTGACGGTATGGTTAAGAGAGGCTGCCTTGTAAGAATTACCAGAGAAGGCGAGCAGATCTTCGAAGGCAAACTTGCTTCACTTAAGAGATTCAAGGATGATGTAAAAGAAGTTAAAGCAGGCTACGAATGCGGTCTTGTATTCGACGGATTTAACGGCATCAAAGAGCTTGATATCGTAGAAGCATACGAAATGGTTGAGGTACCGAGATGAGAAAAGGAAGTATAAAAAACGTAAGGATTAATTCCGAAGTTTTAAAAGAACTTTCGCAGATTATCGCTTACGAAGTAAAGGATCCGAGAATCAATCCTTTCACTTCCGTCATGGATGTTTATGTTGCTCCCGATTTAAAGACATGTAAGGTGTATGTTTCGGTTATGGGAAGCGATGAAGACAAAGAAAACACAATGACGGGCCTTAACAGTGCCAAAGGAATGATAAGGTCTCTTCTTGCTAAAAGAATGAATATGCGCAATACTCCCGAGATTACTTTTATCCTCGATGAATCTATTGAAAAGGGCATCGAGATGATGAAGTTTATCGATGAGGTAAATGCGCCTCTTCACGAAAAAGAAAGACTTGAAGAATCCGAAAACGGTGAAGATACCGAAGACGGTGAGGAAACCGAAGAATAAAATATTTTAAATACTAAGAGAGTTATGGACATTATTAAAGAATTAGCCAATAGTAAAAAGATTGCCATATCGGGGCATATAAGTCCCGATGGGGATTCTATTGGCTCCTGCATCGCCATGACTCTCTATTTGCGTAAAAGATTTCCGGATAAAGATATAAGACTTTTCCTCGAGGAAATCCCCGACTGCTTTAAGTTAATTGAGGGTTCCGAGATAATCGATTCCACCTTTGAAGGCATGGAACCCGACACATATATCTTAATTGATACCGAGCCGGAGAGAATGGGCCCCGGCGAAAAGCTTTTCAAAAAAGCGGATTTAAAAATCAATATAGACCATCATTTAAGTAACGCAGCAGGCAGAGGAGACATTAATTATATTGATGTTAATGCATCATCGGCAGCAGAGCTTGTTTACAGACTGATTGATGTTTCCTATCTTGATAAAACAATTGCAACATGGATTTATCTTGGCATCGTTCATGATACGGGAGTTTTCAAATTCCCCGCAACATCGCCCGAGACAATGAGAATTGCGGCAAGACTCATGGAAGAAAACATCAACTGCCAGTATCTCGTGGATACGACCTTTTATGAGAAGACTTACGCGCAGAACCTGGCATGTGCAAGAATAGTGCTTAATTCGAAAATCTATTTGGGCGGAAAAGTCATAGTCGGAAGCATTTCAAGGAAGGAAATGACCGAGCACAATATCGTTAAAAACGATTTTGAAGGTGTCATCAACCAGCTCAGGATCACGACCGGAACGGAAGTTGCAATCTTCATGTATCCTATGAACGATTCGACCATAAAAGTATCCTTAAGATCCAAGGAAAAAGTGGATGTGTCAAAAATCTGCGGATTATTCGGCGGCGGAGGCCATATAAGGGCAGCAGGCTTTTATTATAAGGGCAGCGAAGAAGAAATCACCAATTCACTTTTGGATTTGCTTTCCATGGAAGATTTGTGATTTACCGATATAAAAAAGAAGAATATAATATTACCTGAAAGACATTAGGAATGGAAATATTTAAGGAAATTCCACAATTTAAAAAGAAAACATGTGTCAGTATCGGCAAATTCGACGGAGTTCATTTAGGACATGTAACACTCCTCGAAGAGCTCGCGCTGACAAGCGAATTAAACGAATGTGAATCGGTTGTATTTACATTCGATCCCAATCCCGAAGATTATTTTAACGGAAACGATCTTTTACATCTTAATACCAAGGGTGAAATAATATCACAGATGGAAGAAATCGGTATCGACAATCTTGTCAGAGCACCTTTTGACAAGCTTATGAATATGAGTCCCGAAGACTTCATAAAAGATATTATAGTCGGCCGTCTTAAAGCTAAAACCGTTGTTTGCGGAAGCGATGTGTCTTTTGGAAAAGGCGGAGCGGGAGATGCCGAATTACTCGAAAAACTTTCGAAAAAATACGGTTTTGAAACCGAGATCATAGAAAAAATAGAATATAAAGGCGAAACCATTTCTTCTTCAAGAATCATCAAAGCTTTGGAAGACGGTAGTATCGAAGATGCCACGGAAATGCTCGGATACGACTATTATCATTACGGAAAGGTCGTAAAAGGAGCGGGTCTTGCGCATCAGTATGATATTCCTACCGTAAATATAATGCCTGTAAAGGGAAGAGTAATTCCCAAGCACGGCGTTTATTTTACGATTGTCGAAACAGAGGATGGGGAAGAATTCAAAGCTGTCACAAATGTGGGAGTTCGTCCCACCGTATCCGATGAAGGGCTTGTAAACATTGAGAGTCACTTAATCGACTGCCCGAAGGGTAGAGATTTTTATGACAGCAGAATAAGGGTGTATTTCTTAAAATTCCACAGGGATGAACAGAAATTTGATTCAGAGGGGTCTTTGTTTAAACAAATCGGCATTGACAGAAGCGAAGCCGAAAAGTTTTTCAAAACTTCATAGGAGGACCTTATGACTTTTGGCAATATTCTTACATTAGCGGGCGGATTGGGACTTTTCCTCTTCGGTATGAAGATGATGAGTGAGTCCATCGAAAAGGCTGCAGGTGCCAAATTAAGAAAGATACTTGAAATTTTTACAACCAATAAATTCGCCGGCCTCGGTGTCGGTATGTTATTTACCGCGATAATGCAGTCATCCAGTGCCTGTACTGTCATGGTAGTATCTTTTGTTAACTCCGGCCTTATAAATCTTTATCAGGCTGCCGGAATTATCATGGGTGCCAATATCGGTACTACAATCACTTCACAACTTGTTTCATTCAAATTAAGTGATTACGCACCAATCTTCCTTTTGATTGGTGCAATACTGATAATGTTTGTAAAGAAGCCTTCGATTAACCGTATAGGCTATATTATTGTTTCGTTCGGTACTTTATTCCTTGGTATTTCCCTTATGAGCCAGAGTATGAACGGTCTTAAGGAATCGCCCGAAGTAATCAATTTCTTTGCATCGCTTTCGAATCCTTTCCTTGCGGTACTTATAGGACTTTTGATTACAGGTATCGTACAGAGTTCGTCAGTTACGGTTTCAATCGTACTTTTGCTCGCACAGCAGGGCCTCTTAAGCAACTTCTCGATTGTAATCTTTATTATTTTAGGTTGTAACATGGGTGCGTGCGTATCAGCTCTTTTAGCATCTTTATCAGGTATGAAGGACGCAAAGAGAGCCGCTATGATTCACTTCTTATTCAACTTAGTCGGTACCGTTATCGTATTTATCATAATGATTATCTTTGACGGAGTATTTGAAGCGAATCCTCTCGTCGAGTTTATGCTTAAATTCTCAAAATACAATTACGGCCGATACGTCGCTAACTGCCATACCATCATAAAGATATTCCAGGTACTTGTTTTATTCCCGATGTCCGGACTCCTCGTAAAAGCAACTTACCTTATCATACCCGGCAAAGAGGAAAAGGTCGGTTACAACGACGAATACAAGCTTCAGTTCATCGGTAACAAAGTGGTATTTAACCCCGCTACCGCAGTAGTCGAAGTTACAAACGAAATCGAACGTATGGCTAACCTTGCGCTTGATAACTTAAACAGAGCAATGAACTCTTTGGTAACACTTGATTCCGAAGAAATCGAAAAAGTTGCCGAAGTGGAAAACAACATAAACTTCCTTAACAAGACGATTACGGACTACCTTGTAAAACTTACGCAGAGTACAATCCCTATCGAAGACCTTCAAAATATCGGTGCATACTTCCATGTTGTAAACGATATCGAGCGTATCGGCGACCATGCGACGAACATCGCGGAAACCGCACAGATGAGAAAAGAAAAGAACATCGAATTCTCCAAGGAAGCCTTTAACGAAATGGCTCAGATGATGGATGCAATCAACTTAAATCTCCAGTACGCTATCGAAATGTTCTCCCAGAGAAAGATGGAGCATATCGATCAGGTCAAGGAAACCGAGGATAAGATCGACAATATGGAA
The DNA here is from genome assembly GCA_017618075.1 of Lachnospiraceae bacterium. Classification (GTDB taxonomy): domain Bacteria; phylum Bacillota; class Clostridia; order Lachnospirales; family Lachnospiraceae; genus UBA3766. The sequence goes on along the minus strand of JAFZUY010000053.1, from coordinate 6,076 downwards.
AAAGAATTCCAGCAGACTCATGTACAGAGATTAACGGAAAACAAATGTACCGCAGAGGCCGGAATGCTTTATTCAGACATTCTTTCGGGACTTGAAAGAGTCGGAGACCATGCGACGAACATCGCATTCTCGATACTTGGAAATTCATAAAATATTTGATATAATACACATTTAATTGCAAAAACTATTTATACAAGGAGCTAAATAAATGAGCAGGGAACTTGCCAAAACATATGACCCCAAGGGCATAGAAGACAGACTTTATGAGAAATGGCTTGAAAAGAAATATTTTCATGCCGAGGTAGACGAGACTAAGAAACCTTTTACGATTGTTATTCCGCCACCCAATATCACAGGTCAGCTTCATATGGGTCATGCACTTGACAATACAATGCAGGACATTCTTATCAGATTTAAGAGAATGCAGGGATACAATGCGCTCTGGCAGCCCGGAACCGACCATGCATCAATCGCAACCGAAGTAAGAATTATAAATACCCTAAAAGAACAGGGCATCGACAAACATGATCTCGGAAGAGAAAAATTCCTTGAGAGAGCATGGGAGTGGAAAAAAGAGTACGGCGGAAGAATTATTTCACAGCTTAAAAAACTCGGTTCATCATGTGACTGGGACAGAGAACGTTTCACAATGGACGAAGGCTGCAATAAAGCCGTAACCGAAGTTTTCTGCAAGATGCATGAAAAAGGCTGGATTTACAAGGGCGCAAGAATTATCAACTGGTGTCCTGTTTGTAATACATCCATTTCCGATGCAGAGGTTGAATACGAAGAACAGGCCGGACATTTCTGGCATATCAAATATCCCATCGTAGATGAGAACGGCAAGCCTTCAACTACGGAGTTTCTTGAATTTGCAACAACACGTCCCGAGACAATGTTAGGCGATACCGCAGTTGCTATAAACCCCGATGATGAAAGATATCATCATTTAAGAGGAAAGAGCGTATGGCTTCCTCTTATCGACAAGCCCATTCCCATCGTAGAAGATTCCTACGTAGATATGGAATTCGGTACAGGTGTTGTTAAGATAACACCCGCTCACGACCCTAACGACTTCATGGTAGGTCAAAGACACAACCTTGAAGTTATCAATATTATGAATGACGATGCAACAATCAACGAAAACGGCGGCAAATATGCAGGCATGGACAGATATGCAGCAAGAGAAGCCATCGTAAAAGATCTTGATGCACTCGGACTTCTTGTTAAAATTGAAGATTACTCACATAACGTAGGTACACACGACAGATGCCATACCACGGTAGAGCCCCTCGTAAAACAGCAGTGGTTCGTTAAGATGGATGAGCTTATCAAGCCCGCAGTTAAGGCTGTAAAGACCGGCGATATTAAGCTTGTTCCCGAACGCATGGAAAAGACATATTTCAACTGGACCGACAATATTAAGGACTGGTGTATTTCAAGACAGCTCTGGTGGGGTCACAGAATTCCCGCATATTACTGCGACGAATGCGGCGAGATAGTTGTATCAGCAACTGCTCCCGAAAAGTGTCCGAAGTGCGAATGTACACATCTCACGCAGGATCCCGACACTCTTGATACATGGTTCTCATCGGCACTCTGGCCTTTCTCGACACTCGGCTGGCCCGAAAAGACCAAGGACCTTGAATATTTCTATCCTACCGATGTACTCGTAACAGGTTACGATATTATTTTCTTCTGGGTAATCAGAATGATTTTCTCAGGTTACGAGCAGATGGGAGAAAGACCTTTTAAGACAGTTCTTTTCCACGGTTTGGTAAGAGACTCTCAGGGACGTAAGATGAGTAAATCCTTAGGAAACGGTATCGATCCTTTGGAGATTATCGACCAGTACGGTGCAGATGCTTTAAGACTTACACTTATCACAGGTAACGCACCCGGAAACGATATGCGTTTCTATTATGAGAGGGTTGAGGCTAACAGAAACTTTGCCAATAAGATTTGGAACGCAAGCCGTTTCATTATGATGAATATGGGAGATCAAGAAGTTAAGACTCCCGACGCATCTTCCCTTGAGCCCGTTGACAAGTGGATTATTTCCAAACTTAACGATGTGGTTAAGGAAGTTACAGACAATATGGAAAACTACGAACTCGGTATCGCAGTACAGAAGGTATACGATTTCATCTGGGATGAATTTTGTGACTGGTATATCGAGATGGTTAAGCCCAGACTCTGGAACAAGGAAAACGAAGCAAGCAGAACCGCAGCTTTATGGACGTTAAAGACAGTTCTTATCGATGCACTTAAGCTTCTTCATCCTTACATGCCTTTCGTAACGGAAGAAATCTTCTGCAACCTTCAGAGCGAGGAAGAGTCCATTATGGTTTCTTCATGGCCTGTATTTAAGGAAGACAGAGTATTTGCAAAAGAAGAAAACGACATAGAGATCCTAAAAGAAGCAGTCAGAGGTATCAGAAACGTTCGTACGGGAATGAACGTTCCTCCTTCAAGAAAAGCTCAGGTTTACGTTGTATCGGAAAACGAAAACATGAGAAAGATTTTTGAAGACGGCAAGGTATTCTTTGCACCTCTTGCTTATGCATCTGAAGTTATTGTTCAGAATGACAAGACAGGTATCTCGGATGATGCTGTTTCGGTAGTTATTGCAAATGCAAATATCTATATTCCTTTTGCGGAACTTGTTGATATCGACAAGGAAAGAGAAAGACTTCTTAAAGAAAAGGAAAGACTCGAAGGTGAACTTAAGAGAGTTAACGGAATGCTTTCCAACGAGAAGTTTATTTCCAAGGCTCCCGAAGCTAAGATTAACGAAGAAAAAGAAAAACTTGCAAAATATACTCAGATGATGGAGCAGGTTGAGGAAAGACTCAAGAGCCTGTAAAAAGTGCTATGTACAATATTGAGGATTGCGAAGAATATCTTTTAAACATACCTAAATTCAAGAAGAAGACCCTTTTATCGGACACATTAAAATTTTATGAGCTGCTCGGTTCACCGGGTAAGAATATAAAAAAAATACATGTGGCCGGTACAAACGGTAAGGGCAGTACCTGCTATTACATTTCAAGGATTTTAGAGGCACACGGATTTAAGACGGGGCTTTTTACATCTCCTCACCTTGTGTCAATGAAGGAAAGATTTGTTTACCGCGGGGAAATGATAACAGACGAAGAGTTTGTGGCTGTTTTCGAAAAGGTAAAAGCACAGTGCGAACTCTTTGACGATGAAGAAAAGATAACCATGCATCCGAGTTTCTTTGAATTCTTATTCCTTATGTTTATGGAATGGATGGAATCAAAGAAAGCCGATGTGCTTGTGCTTGAAACGGGCCTTGGCGGAATGCTGGATGCAACGAATATCTTTGATAATCCTTCGGTTACGGTTATTACATCCGTAGGTTTAGACCATACAAAAGAACTTGGAAATACCATAGAGAGCATTGCCACGCAAAAAGCAGGCATCATAAAAGAAAACGTACCCCTCGTGACTTGGGACAACTCTGATGCGGTTAATTCGGTATTAAAAGAAAAAGCCAAAGAAAAGCATGCAAAATTGTTTATGCTTGAAGAAAAAGACATAAGTGATTTTGTCTGCGACGAAAAACACATTGCTTTTTCTTTAAATAGTCGGTATGATGAATTTAAGCTTGTACGCAATTTGTCCGTATCGCTTCCGACGCCTGCGCTTTATCAGAGGATTAATTCATCTCTGGCCGTAATGGCAGCAGCTTTGTTCCTAAAGGAAAATTTTGACAGGGATAAAACTCTTGATGCTTTATCGGAAGGATACTTCCACGGAAGATTTGAAGAAATTGCCAGAGGCTTTTTTGTTGACGGTGCGCATAATGAAGATGCAATGCATAAACTCCTTGAGTCGGTTAAAACACTCAAAGGAAAGAAAGTAATCATCTTTGGCGCATGCAAAGACAAAGACTACGAAAAGATGCTTCACCTGATAGATGAGTCGGGAAACTTTGATACAATTATCTTAACGAATATTGATTCGGAGAGGGCTGTGGACTCATCAACGATGAGAGAGTGCACCAAAGACTTTAAGTCCGAAGTGATTACCACTGAGTCTCTGAGAGAAGCAATAGATATTTCAAAGACCTTTGATTCGGCGGTTTATATCGCAGGATCGCTCTACTTAGTCGGCGAAGCGGTATCGATATTTAAAAATAAACAGTAACGGTGTTCGTATTTTAGGAGAACGGTTATGATAGATTTTGAAAACGAACTTAAAAAATTTCATCCCTCACCCGAAGTAGGTGATGTTGAAGACGTGGTAAACAATCACGACTTGACAGACATGGTTGATTTTATTGTAAGAACAGTATCGGATGCGGAAGAATAGAGGCAGAAGTTAAATGTTATTTTGTTACCACTGCGGAATGGCTTTGTCCGAAAAATCATACTGTACTTCATGCGGAGCGTCTGTCGGACGTTATAAGAAGATTCTTTATATGTCCAACAATTACTACAACCGCGGACTTGCAAAGGCTCAGATTCGCGATCTGACCGGTGCGGCAGAAGATTTACGTCAAAGCTTAAAATTATATAAGAGAAACACTCAGGCCAGAAACCTCCTCGGACTGGTCTATTTTGAGATGGGTGAAACCATCAATGCTATGGCAGAGTGGATTCTTTCGCAGCATTTCCAGCCGGATAAAAACATCGCTACAGATTATATCGAAACCTTAAAAACCAATGTGGTTCTTCTTGATACCATCAATTCATCCATTAAGAAGTACAATCAGGCGCTGAATCTCTGCAAACAGGGAAATCTTGATGTTGCAAAAATCACTCTTAAAAGAGTTGTATCCATCAACCCCAGACTTATCAGTGCGCACCTTCTTCTGGCGCTTGTATTAATGAACGAAGAAGATTACGCAGCTGCCAAAAAGGAACTGATCCTTGTCAGACGAATTGACAGGGGTAATATTACTGCGGCTTTATATATGCGAATGGCCGACGAGAATCTTAATACGGATTCAAAGAAAAAGACCAACAAAAAAGAAAATGCCGTTACCATCCAAAGCGGTAACGATATTATCATTCAGCCCAATACCAGAAAAGAAAATACATTCTTTAATATATTCTTTAATGTTTTCATAGGCCTCGTAATAGGTCTTTTAGTCGGATGGTTTGTACTCGGACCCATCAGGGTTAAACTTCAAAAGACGGACGAGAACAAGGAACTTAACCGTGCTTACGAAGAGATTAATTTAAAGAATACCAAGATAGAAGAACTTAATCAGTTAAACCAGAACCTCACATCGCAGTATGAATCCCTAAAGGATCAGGTAAACGCATATGAAGGCGCTAACGGTGCTTTTGAGGGCTACAAGTATCTGATGCTCGCAGTAAAAGAGTATTCGAAGGGCGAAGCTGCAGATAAGAATGTTATCGCAGAGTATCTTGAAAAGGTAGACGACAACGGTTCTGACAAACTGAAAGAAACAGAGTTCCTCGAAGTCTACAATATCCTAAAAGAATTCATCGGCGAAAGTGTAGCCGATACCTATTACGAAAACGGATATAACGCATTCAGACAGGAAGACTATGTAACGGCACTTGAAAACTTCAAGAAAGCTATTGAATACAACTCCGAAAATGTTGAAGCACATTACTATTTAGCTTGTACTTATCTTGCAAATAAGGACTACGATAATGCCAAATATTACTTCAATGTAGTAATGAATTTAGCCCCTGATACAGAGCTCGGAAATAAGGCTTCCAATTATATCGCGGAAATTGATGCAAACTAGAAAATCTTTGTTGACTTTATACATACAGTTGGTATATAATATCAAACGTCACTGAAAAGATGCAAGTGTTCGTAGCTCAGCTGGATAGAGCAACGGCCTTCTAAGCCGTGGGTCGGGGGTTCGAATCCCTTCGAGCACGTTTCGTCAAAGCGGACGAGTCAAAACATGGTGGGTATGGCGCAGTTGGCTAGCGCGCCAGATTGTGGCTCTGGAGGCCGTGGGTTCGAGTCCCATTACCCACCTTATACTGGGCTATCGCCAAGCGGTAAGGCACAGGACTTTGACTCCTGCATTCGCTGGTTCGAATCCAGCTAGTCCAGCTTT
>JAFZUY010000011.1 GCA_017618075.1 Lachnospiraceae bacterium | reverse complement strand
GGGCTTTTTAAGTCCGACATCACCGCTTACAATCTTTTCGTAAAAATACTTGTTAATACCGTGGATATCCGTAAGATATTCGCTCCATTCGGAAACGTCGTTGGAAAGCAGCACAAGCTTATACTCACTGCCGACTTTCTCGGCAAAAGTTTCGAATCCCGCATCCAAGGTAAGATAGTTACTAAGATAATCCTTCATGGCGGCTTCCGGTTCATCGTATCCGAGATACTCCAGAAACTCATTTGATGAAAGTAAGCCTATCTGCGCTTTACTGAATATCTTTTCTTCGCGAAAAGCTTTTGTAATTCTTTCATATTCAGACTCAGCAAAGTGTTCGTATGTATATGGGATAAAGTATCCCTTACTTTCCTCTATTATCACTCCGTACAGATCAATTAAAATATACTGCGAATCATTCTTCATTCTCACCCATCCCCCTATCGAATTTTTTCCCTTTATAAATCATCTCAACCTTTTACTATTCCCCATAATCCATAAGGATCTCGTGCGAGTTCATCTCTGTAAATCGATACAACATCATAAATATCAAAAAACATAACTTTACAAGAGCCTATATATGTTTCCTTAATCAAGCCTCGCGAATACGCTATATCCTGAATTTTGTACCATGCTTTCACAGGAGGATGTCCTGCCTCCATAAACCATTCATCAGGCGGGTATTTTTCGTTTATCTTAGGACCCGGTGCAGAAATCTGACGGATATCATCAGGCGTATCATTTTCCATATAGTGCATGGCCGTCAATTTGTAAATGTCCACGCCAAGCATTAATGCCTTCCCACCATGATAAATCGCATAATTCAGTCCACCGTGAATCGCTTCGCTACCATATTTCCCCCAGCCGGATGTGCTGATAACATCCGTTCCGGTATATGTATCAGGCAGGCTCCGAAAAGTATCTGCCACAATTCCCATAGCGGTCTTCTTTTCATCACGGTCAAGAACTTTTATTTTAACCGTTATTCCCAGTTCTCTATCTTCCTCCGTAAGCTCTAATTCTCTGCTTAATCGTAATGCCGGCATGAAAATGCTTCCCTCGACCGTGACCAGTTCCTTCAGAGTATCGATTACAGTTATTGCACCGCCGTCAAGTTCTCCAAAACTGCTCAAAGAACTATGTACTTCCAAAATCATACCGGGTTCAATTCCCAACTTAAGAAGTTGATTTTTTAATTCGTTTTTTGTAACCAATTTTTTCAATCCTTCTTTAGTACGTAAAATTCAAAGATAAAATCAAAGCCGCTTATAATTCTTTACGAACATAAATCAGTAGAAAATTCAAGATATCATAAAGGCCTTTATCCAGAAACTCCTTATCTCGAATGCCGTATTCATGCCCCGATTCAAACCACTCCTGCCAAGCAATATCGTAGCAATCAGCCTCCTTAACTTCGATACGGCATCGGTCTCCGCATTCATCCTTCAACAGTTTCTCCCACCAAACTGCTGTCTTGAAAAGTTCCGAGTCTTCGCCTTCTGCCCATGTCTCAAACAGTTGTTTCAGTTCGCCCTGCGGCTGTTCCTTTAATCCCGGAACCGCGATCATAACTGTGCCGCCCTTCTTTACATATGGTAATACCTTATCGGAAAAGATGCCTTCTTTACATCCAAAGTAATGATATGCATCCACACTGACTATGGTATCGAAATACTCCTCAGCAAAAGGCATATCCATAGCATCTCCATGAATTGGAATAATCTTGTCCGCCAGCCCATTATCCTGAATCCTTCGGTAGTTTTCCGTCGCAGGAACCCAAAGATCAAATGCGTATACATGCTCTGCATCCGTTTCGTTTGCGACAAATAATGACGTCAGCGCATAGCCACAGCCAAGATCCAATGTACGCGTAAAGCAGGTCCCATCAGGCCTTCTTCGAATCAATTCATCAAGAAGCCTGAAGGAGTTAGGTCCCATCAAAAATTCCTTAGTAAAATACTTCTTGTACTTTTCTATAATGTTCATATAAACCGTCCTCCATAG
>JAFZUY010000010.1 GCA_017618075.1 Lachnospiraceae bacterium | reverse complement strand
GGTGGTCTTGGTTTTAGAGGTTCAAAGAAATCTACTCCGTATGCAGCTCAGATGGCTTCAGAGACAGCTACAAAGGCAGCTCTCGTTCACGGATTAAAAACAGTAGATGTATTTGTAAAAGGACCCGGAACAGGAAGAGAAGCAGCTATCAGAGCTTTAGCAGCTTGTGGCTTACAGGTTACAACAATCACAGACGTTACACCCGTTCCCCATAACGGATGCCGTCCTCCCAAGCGTAGAAGAGTTTGATGGACGATTCGTTGTGATTATTGGATTGGTATAATTTAGGAGGAAACAAAAAAATGGCAGTAGATAGAACGCCTGTGTTAAAAAGATGCAGACATCTTGGTATCGAGCCCATGGTTTTGGGTTATGACAAGAAGTCTAACAGAAAGTTTTTACATGAAGGAAGAGGTAAAAAATCTGAGTACGCCAACCAGTTAAGAGAGAAGCAGAAAGCTAAATTCATCTACGGTGTACTTGAGAAACCTTTCAGAAATTACTATGAAAAGGCTGACCGTATGAAGGGTATGACCGGTGAAAACCTTATGATCCTTCTTGAGTCAAGACTTGATAATGTTGTATTCCGTGCAGGATTTGCAAGAACACGTCGTGAAGCACGTCAGATGGTAGATCACAAATTTTTCCTTGTAAACGGAAAATGCGTAAATATACCTTCACATCTTATTAAAGCCGGCGACGTAATCGAAGTAAAAGAAAAATGTCGTTCAACACAGAGAATTAAAGATGTATTCGAAGTAACGGACGGAAGACTTACACCCAACTGGATGGAAGCAGATCATGAAGCTTTCAAGGTAGAGGTTAAGTCACTTCCCACCAGAGAGGAAATTGACGTTCCCGTAGACGAGATGCTTATCGTCGAATTGTATTCGAAATAATAGCATAGCATGATAAGGAGGGTAGTAAATGTTAGCATTTGATTTTGACAACCCCAACATCGAGGTAGTTGAGATTTCAGAGGATAATAAGTACGGAAGATTCGTTGTAGAGCCCCTTGAGAGAGGCTACGGAATTACACTTGGCAACTCGCTTAGACGTATCATGCTTGCTTCATTACCCGGAGCAGCTGTAAGCAAGGTTAAAATCGACGGTGTACAGCATGAATTTTCATCCATCAAGGGTGTTAAGGAAGATGTAACCGAGATTATCATGAACATTAAGAATCTTGCAATCAAGGACAGCTCCGATAATGACGAGCCCAAGAAAGCATACATTGATTTCACGGGCGAAGGCGTAGTTCGCGCATCAGATATTCATTTCGGTGATGATGTTCAGGTAATGAATCCTGACCAGGTAATTGCCACCATCAGCGGCAAGAACAACGGTTTATACATCGACCTTACAATTACCAAGGGCAGAGGCTACGTAAGTTCTGACAAGAACAAAGACGAGAGCACACCCATCGGAACAATTGCAATCGACTCAATCTACACACCCGTAGAAAGAGTAAACGTAACAGTTGAAAATACCCGTGTAGGCCAGATGACAGATTATGACAAGCTTACACTTGATATTTACACAAACGGAACACTCGGTCCCGATGATGCAGTTTCACTTGCAGCAAAGGTTCTTTCCGAGCACTTAAAACTGTTCATCAACCTTTCCGAAAATGCAAGAAATGCAGAAGTTATGGTTGAAGCAGTAGAAGACAACAAGGGCAAAGTGCTTGAAATGAGCATCGAAGAACTTGAACTTTCCGTTCGTTCATTCAACTGTTTAAAGAGAGCCAACATCAATACCGTTGAGGAACTTGTAAACAAGACATCCGACGAAATGATGAAGGTTCGTAACTTAGGACGTAAGTCACTTGACGAAGTTCTTCAGAAATTAAAAGAACTTGATCTTCACTTGAGAGACAGCGAAGACTAAGAATAAAAAAATGCGGTAAGTCTGAAAAGCACGCTAAGAAACTCTGAAATGGAAAAGGTTCAGGACAAGTAAGACCAAAGGCGTTGCCCGGGACCCCAGGTTTGGAAAAGGAGAAAAAAATGGCAAAGTACAGAAAATTAAGCAGAACAAGTGCACAGAGAAAGGCACTTCTTCGCAACCAGGTAACAGCACTTTTATACTACGGCAGAATCGAAACAACCGAAGCTAAGGCTAAGGAAATTCGTAAAATCGCTGAAAGCCTCATCGCTTTAGGTGTAAAAGAAAAAGACAACTATGAACTCGTAAAGGTTCAGGGCAAAGTTGCTCGTAAAGACAAAGACGGCAAGAGAGTAAAAGAAGTTGTAGACGGCAAGAGAGTTACCGTATATGACGAAGTAGAAAAAGAAATCAAAAAGGACAACCCTTCAAGATTACATGCTCGTCGTCAGATGTTAAAAGTTCTTCAGCCCGTTGTAAGCGTTCCCAAGGATAACGCAGGCAAGAAGAAAGCAACTAAGAAAGTTGATATGGTTGCTAAGATTTTCGATGAACTCGGACCTAAGTATGCTGACCGTAAGGGCGGTTATACAAGAATTATCAAAGTTGGTCCCCGTAAAGGCGATGCAGCTATGATGGTTATCATCGAATTAGTATAATTTTACAATATTTTAAGAACTTTAGGACTTCCTATTCACGATAAAATAAGTTATAATCGTGAATAGGGAGTTTTTTTCTTCTTAAAATTTATTAATTTCATATCATATATCATGAAAAGGGGAGGATTAATTAGTATGAATTTTGAAGAACTCGTGGAATATGCGAAACAGAATAAATGTTCCGATATTCATATCACCGTAGGAACAAACCTCGCTATCCGTAGATACGGTACACTTGAGATTTTGGAACCTTCACCCACTGCAGAAGAATCAAGAAACATGATTTTCTCGTTCCTTGATCAGGAGCAGGTTGAGAGAGTATCCAGAGGCGAAGATCTCGATGTTGGTTGTATGCTTTGGGACGGCACCCGTATCAGAGCGAACATCTATCATCAGAGAAACAACCTTGCAGCAAGTATCCGTCTTTTAAACCAGTATATCCCTACATTCGAGGAACTCGGACTTCCTCCTGTTGTAAGAGATCTTGCTGAAATGCCCAGAGGTCTTGTTCTTGTTACAGGTCCTACAGGTTCAGGTAAATCAACCACACTTGCTTCAATGGTTGACTACATCAACAAAACAACATCAAGACATATCATGACAATCGAGGATCCTATCGAATATGTATATCCTCACAACAAAGCTATGATTCACCAGAGAGAAGTTGGTAAGGACGTTACATCCTTCGCTACAGCTCTTCGTTCAGCTCTTCGTGAAGACCCCGATATCATCCTCGTAGGTGAAATGCGTGACTTCGAAACAATTTCCGCTGCTATTACAGCTGCTGAAACCGGTCACCTCGTATTGTCAACACTTCATACAACCAGTGCAGCTCAGACAGTAGAACGTATTATCGACGCTACTCCTCTTGAAGGACAGGATCAGATCAGAACCCAGTTCTCCAACGTTATCCGTGGTGTTATTACACAGTGTCTCCTTCCTGCAGCTGACGGAAACGGACGTCATGTTGCTACAGAAATCATGGTTGCTAACGCAGCTATCGGAAACCTCATTCGTGAGAAGAAGACAATTCAGATTCCTTCTTCAATCCAGGGTGGCCGTGCACAGGGCATGCATCTTCTTAATGACGATCTTGCTTCACTCGTACATCGTGAGAAGATCACTAAGGAAGAAGCTATGAAAGTTTCCAACGATCCTGCTTCACTTGACAAGATGTGCTAATTTTTTAAGGCAGAATATCAGTATTTAATGAATGAATCAGTTAAAAATTCAAAATACGGTTTAAACAGGGGCAATCTTAAAATGATTGCCCTGTTTTGTATGGCTTTGGACCATATCGCGGGAATACCCATGTCAGCCTGGCTTGATACATTAAGCAGGGACAGCGCGCTTTATACATGCGATATGGTGCTTATAATTCTTTTAAGATTTATAGGCAGACTGGCTTTCCCGATTTTTTGCTATTTTATTGTGGAAGGCCTGTTACATACAAGAAATGTATTTAAATATGCGGCGAGATTATTTTTGCTGGCACTAATATCCGAAATCCCCTTTGACCTTTCGCATGAGGGAAAACTGTTCGACTTTGGCAACCAGAATGTGTTTTGGACACTGTTTTTGGGACTTGTTGCCATATACTGCATTGACGGGATTTACAGGAAATTTAAGTTAAAAAAACCGGCAAGGAATCTTTGTATTATCATAATAACCGTGCTTGCGGCACTGGTGGCATTTGCACTAAAATCCGACTACAGTTCTTTTGGCGTTATTACGATAATTATCATTTACCTGGTTGAAAGAGAAGAATTTTATCTGCCTCTTGCGATTAATGCCCTGGCCTTGTTTGTGTTTTATTTTGTTCTGCTTAATATGCCGGAACTCGATTTCGGAGAATATGCAAACCTTATACCGATTGCGATTGGGATATACATTGCTTTTGTACTGACGGTTTCCACAATCGCACTCGTCTTAAGCAAATTTATTAAAAACAAAAATGCAAGGAAAATGTTTGCGGCCTGCGTTATACTAAGCGCCATGTCTCCGGACGAAATTTTTGCGTTTCCAAATGTTTTTCTCATAAAAGATTACAACGGTGAAAGAGGACCTAAAATCGGATGGCTCTTTTACATTTTTTATCCCCTTCATCTCGCGGTATTATTTGGAATATGTAAGTTGTTCGGATTCTACTAAGTCGTACGAAAGTTTATTTTCAGGAGAAGCAATTGGATATTATTAAAGCCGAAAATTTAATATATGAATATAAAAGACGCGATGAAGAAGGCAATATCGAAGGAATCGACCGCGCGATAGATAATGTTTCTCTTGAGGTAAAAGAGGGGGACTTTATTTCTATTCTCGGTGCGAACGGCTCGGGAAAGTCGACCTTTGCGAAGCATCTTAATGCGATACTTGTGCCGACCGAAGGAACCGTATGGGTTGACGGAATGGACTCGAAGGATGAAGAAAAGCTTCTTTCCATCAGACAGACCGCAGGAATGGTTTTCCAGAATCCCGACAACCAGATAATAGGTCAGGTGGTTGAGGAAGATGTTGCTTTCGGACCCGAGAATATGGGCATTCCGACAGAGCAGCTTCGTGAAAGAGTTGATGAAGCTTTAAAGACTCTCGGAATGATGGAGTATTCGAAAAAATCTCCGAACAGACTCTCCGGCGGACAGAAGCAGAGAGTGTCGATTGCGGGCGTGCTTGCAATGCATCCTAAATGCATAGTGCTTGACGAGCCGACGGCGATGCTTGATCCCGCAGGAAGAAAAGAAGTAATAAGGGCTCTTCGTGCATTAAATGAAGTTGAGGGAATAACAATCATTCTTATCACGCACTATATGGAAGAGACCATTTACTCCGACAAGATTTTCGTGATGAACAAAGGAAAGATTGCAATGGAGGGCACTCCGCGCGAGATATTTAAACACGTGGAGGAACTTGAAGAATACAAACTCGAGATACCCAAGATTACACTTCTTGCACATGAACTTAAGAAAAAAGGAATTGATATTCCGGAGTGCGTTTTATCGGACAAGGAACTGGCCGAAGCGCTTAAGAAATTAGTCTAACAGGGAAAATAGAAACATAAATCTTTTAGGATAAAAAAATGCCAATTACCGCAGACCACCTGACATATGTTTACGGTGGAAACAAAAAATTAAAAACAACGGCGGTCGATGATATTTCGGTATCAATCGATGACGGGCAGTTCATAGGACTTATAGGTCATACGGGTTCGGGCAAAACCACGTTTTTACAGCTCCTTGCAGGGTTAATCAAACCCGAATCGGGAACGGTTTTAATCGACGGGGAAGATATCTTTGCCAAGAACTTCGATCTTCATTCAATCCGCGGAAAAGTGGGAATAGTTTTTCAGTATCCCGAGCATCAGCTGTTTGAAGAGACGGTTTTTAAGGACGTTTGTTACGGACCTAAAAACCTGGGCCTTTCCCGGGAAGAAATCGAAAGCCGTGCAAATGAGGCATTAAGGTTGGTCGGAATCGACGAGGCCATCTTTTCACAGTCTCCGTTTGAATTATCCGGCGGACAGAAAAGAAGAGTCGCAATAGCAGGCGTAATCTCGATGAAACCGAAGATTCTCATCCTCGATGAGCCCACGGCCGGACTTGATCCCGCAGGACGAAAAGAGATTTTAGGGCTCGTTTCAGATCTCTGTCGCGAGCAGAAGATGACGATAATACTTGTTTCCCACAGCATGGACGATGTGGCGGAATACGCCGACAGAATCCTCGTGATTAATGACGGGAAACTTGCCATAGATGCAACACCGCGTGAAGTCTTCAATCACAAGGAAGAACTCGAAAGCTTCGGACTTTCGCTTCCGCAGGTGACCAAAGCCATGGTAAGGCTTAAAGAAAGCGGTATTCCGGTTAACACCGATGCGATTACCGTGGACGAAGCACTGAACGAAATATTAAGAGTTATAAAATAGCTCATAAAAGAAATAATCTGCCGTAAGGCAACGGAAATGATTTAAAAATGTTTAAAGATGTAACCCTGGGACAATACTATCAGGCGGATTCCGTTATCCACAGACTTGATCCGAGAGTCAAGCTCGCGGGAACCTTCCTGTATATGATATCCCTCTTTGTTTTCAACAACATAATATGCTATCTGGTATCGGCGATTCTTTTAACAGCGGTTATCATCCTTTGCAAAATTCCCGTAGGATATATGTTAAAAGGATTGCGCGCCGTACTTTTTATTATGGTATTTGCGGTAGTTTTTAACGTGCTTTTTACGGAAGGTGATACTTTATTCGAATTCTGGATTTTCCACGTATCCCTAAAAGGCATCAAACTTGCATTGTTAATGGTAATAAGGCTCTTCCTTCTTATCGTATCGGCTTCAATCATGACACTTACCACAACTCCGAACCGCTTAACCGACGGTCTCGAAATGTTGTTCAGACCCCTTAAGATTTTCAAGGTTCCGGTTCACGAGTTTGCGATGATGATGTCGATAGCACTTAGATTTATTCCAATTCTTTCGGAGGAAGCGGATAAAATCGTAAAGGCACAGACAGCCAGGGGCGCAAAATTTGATTCAAAGAAACTGACGGACAGAGTAAAAAGTCTGATACCCCTGATCGTTCCTCTGTTTATCTCCGCATTCAGACGTGCGGCAGATCTGGCACTTGCCATGGAAGCGAGAGGTTATCACGGGGGCGACGGCAGAACAAAACTCTATCCTTTAAAATACGCCGCAAGAGACTATGTTTCGTACATAGTACTGCTTCTTTACATCTTAGTTATCGTATTTTTGGGAATTACATTTTCAAAGCTTGCACAGGTTTTGATTTTGTATTTCGCAAACACAGATTTTGGAAATGTATTAACCTGGCTTTTTAATTAAACGGAGTAAAAATGAAAAGAATTTTTCTTCGCGTGGCTTACGATGGAACGGATTTTGTCGGCTGGCAGATCCAAAACGAAGGCCGCACGGTAGAGGGAGAATTAAATAAAGCGATAAACGCCTTAACGGGCGAGACGATTGAAGTCATCGGTGCGAGCAGAACCGATTCGGGAGTTCATGCCAAAGGAAATGTGGCCGTATTTGATACCGAATCGACCATTCCTGCAGACAGATTTATGTATGCGTTAAATTCACTTTTGCCCGAGGATGTTTCCATCGTCGAGTCAAAGGAAGTGGCAGACGATTTTCATCCGAGACACTGCACAAGCATTAAAACCTACGAGTACAGAATCTTCGTATCGAGAATAAACGATCCTCTTAAAAGAAGATACGCCTACAGATTTCCGACGGATTTAGATGTAAAAAGAATGGATGAGGCCGCAAAATATTTAATCGGCGAGCATGATTTTAAGAGCTTCTGCTGTGTTCGCACGCAAGCCGAAACCACCGTCAGAAAATTATATTCTGCGGATGTGTTCCACGACGGAGACGACATTGTAATACGTGTTAGCGGCGCGGGATTTTTATACAACATGGTAAGAATCATTGCGGGCAGCCTCATGGAAGTGGGCTCCGGCAAAAAAGAACCCATATTCATAAAAGAAGCACTTGAGGGGACAGACCGAACACTTGCGGGACCGACAGCCGAACCGCAGGGACTAACGTTAATCAATATCGAGTTTGCCGACGAAGAGTAAAATTAGTTTGTTAGCAGACGCGAAAAATGATAAAATAGCATTATCAAATTATTGGAGGGATTTTTTATGGGATTATTTGATTCAATTTCACGTAAAGCAGGCAGTGCCATAGGCAATGCGGCAGCAAATGCGGTAACGGGTGCGGTAAACGAAGCTGCAAGAAAAAGAGAAACATTTACATTTACAACAATCCCCAGAAGTGTTGAGGATTTAAAGGCTCTTCCCGAGAGCGATTTATCCACACCTTTTAAAACATGTGCGCTGACAATGCTCGTTCTTTTAAACTATGGCGACGACGTTAACGCAACTATCGAAATGCTCAACTTCCTTAAAGGACCCGAGCCTATGAATCCTTATCAGATTCAGTTCTTAAAAGACAGACTCGTAGGCAAGGAATATGTTGTTCGTTCATTCTTTGAAGGCTCTTCGCCTCAGAACAATTACATTCCCACAGAACCTTTAAAGATTACGGTTTTTGACAACCCTTACAGCTATCCCGAAGCAGGATGGGCTACACTTCACATGAATTCAACGGGCGCTGATTCACCCAGACAGATTAAGTGCAGACTTAAACCCAGCACCAATCAGTGGTTCCTCGTTGAGAACCTTGCTCTTTCGGATATCAGAACTCCGGTTGCTGCAGATCCCTGGGCATAAAAAATCATAAAAGAATCAAGACGGACATCAAAAAAGATGTCCGTCTTTTTTGTGTAAAATGCACAAAAAAATAAAAATGTCCGATTCATGTCCACAAATTTCAAATTTGCTATAAAGAAAAATATAAATAGGTCGATAAAGAATACAAAGGTTAAATTCGGAAGGAGGGATTGGCAGTGACGCGGACTGAAACGCTCCAACAGTATCCGCAAAAGAATACGTTGAAAACAAATGAAAAAACCGTTTCAAACTTTTCGGACAAGCTGCTGATTTCATCTATGGGTAAAGATTATAACATAGCCAGAACGGCTTTATCATCTACACCGGATATCAGGGAAGATTTAATACATTCCATCAAGGAAAGGATTAAAAACGGAACATATGAAGTAAGCGGCGAGGCGTTTGCGGAAAAGATCCTAGAGAATTTCTTCAGACGGCCGCTAAATCCAAATATATTTATTTGAAGGGCGTAGGCGTCTGCCGTATAAGGCGGGCGCTACGCTTTTTTTAATGCTTAAAAAGCGACTTATATGTTATAATAAGTTCTGTATGAAAGAACTGTTAAAATTCTTAAAACCGTATACAAAAGAAAGCATCCTCGGGCCTCTATTTAAACTGACCGAGGCAACTTTTGAATTGTTCGTGCCGCTCGTTGTAGCAGGCATAGTAACAAACGGTATCGAGAAGGGCGATAATCCCTATATTTTAAAGATGGGTGGGCTCATGGTTTTACTCGCACTCATCGGTTTAATCTGCGCGCTTACGGCACAGTTCTTTGCAGCAAAAGCCGCCACGGGCTTCGCGGCGAGCTTAAGAGAAGCAATTTTTGACAATATCCAGTCGAGGACTTACTCCGAGCTTGAAGAGCAGGGTACGGGTGCGCTCATCACACGCATCACATCCGACGTCAATCAGCTTCAGACCGGAGTTAATCTCTTCTTAAGACTTTTCCTTCGTTCCCCCTTTATAGTTTTCGGCGCCGTAATTATGGCATTTACGGTAAATATAAAAGGTGCGCTTGTATTCACAATCTGCGTTCCGATCCTTTTCCTCGTGGTTTTCGCTGTTCTGTTAAAAAGCATCCCTTTATACAAAAAAGTTCAGAGCTCGCTTGAGACGGTCACTGTCAAAACCAGAGAAAACATCACGGGTATCCGTGTAATCAGAGCATTCAACTGCGACGACGAGGAGAGCGAAGCTTTTGACAGGGAAATCGACACCTTAAAATCCCTGCAGCTTCTTGCAGGCAGGGTTACCGCGATAATGAACCCCGCCACATTCCTAATCGTTAATGTCGCAACGCTCGCGGTCCTCTATGTCGGAGCATCACAGGTAAACGCCGGAATCATCGAAAGAGGCGCCCTGATTGCGCTTTTAAACTACATGGCGCAGATCCTCGTCGAGCTTATTAAACTTGCGAACCTCATCATCACGATGACCAAATCCGTTGCCTGCGGCGACAGAATTTCAACGCTCCTAAAAGAGAAAAACACCGAAGAATTACCCCTCATAAAAGAAAACAAATTCGAAAAAATAGATTCCGTCGAATTCGAATCGGTCGGCTTTACATATCCCGGCGCTTCCAAGGAATCTTTAAAAGACATTTCATTTAGCGCGAAAAAAGGCGAGATCGTCGGTATCATCGGCGGTACCGGCTCGGGCAAAACGACGCTTATCAATCTTATCTGCGGATATTACGGAGACTATTCGGGTACCATAAATGTAAATAAAGAAAATTTAAAGACCTTCGCAGAGAAGGAATGTGGCGAAGAAGCGAATGCCTCAAAAATCGCGACTGTCCTTACAAAGGCGTTAAGAGGCTCTGTAGGCATCGTTCCGCAGACTGCGGTGCTTTTTGCGGGAACCGTCGAAGATAACCTTAAATGGGGCAAAAACGACGCTACAAAGGAAGATATGGACCTAAGTCTTAAAAGAGCCGAAGCATATGATTTTGTTTATTCCAAAAAAGGCGAGCTTAAGGCAGAAGTGACCGAAGGCGGAAAGAACTTCTCGGGCGGTCAGAGACAGCGTCTTTCAATAGCAAGAGCATTCATAAAAGAGCCCGAAATCCTAATCCTTGACGACTCAACATCAGCCCTTGATTTTGTGACGGAGAAAAAGGTCAGAGCGGGCATACGCGAAATAGCAAAAGATTCCATCTGCTTTGTCGTATCACAACGTGCGGCCAGCATAATGGATGCTGATAAAATCCTCGTACTTGACGAGGGCGAACTTGCAGGGTGCGGAAGACACGAAGAGCTTATCAAATCCTGCGAAGTATACAGAGAAATTTACAAATCACAGTTCCCCGAAGCGGCAATTTAAAAGGAGAAACGGATTGAAAAATCAATCGACATTTTCTTTTATAATTAAATACGTTTTCAAAAAGTGGTTTCTGCTTTTTACAAGCATTTTTACCGCTCTTGTTACCGTGCTCGGAACGCTTTACATTCCGATCTTAATCGGTAACGGCGTCGACATGGTAATAGGGCAGAACAACGTGGATTTTGACGGCATTAAGAAACTTATCATAAAAACATTAATCGTTATCGCAATTACGATAGTTTCGCAGCTTTTCCTAAGTCTTTCAAACAACCGCTTAACGGCTTCGCTCGTTGCAGTTATCAGAAAAGACGTAATGGAAATAATCCACAAGCTCCCGGTTTCCTATGTCGACACCAATCCGGCAGGAGACCTTGTATCAAGAATGACAGCCGATGTGGAGACACTTTCGGACGGTCTTTTAATGGGCTTTACGCAGGTGTTCACGGGCGTTCTTACCATCCTTGGTACACTCACGATGATGGTCGTTTTAAACTGGAAGATTACGCTTGTTGTAGTGTTCATTACACCGCTTTCATTCTTTGTTGCAGGATTCATTTCAAAGCGAACCTTCAACCTCTTTAAGAAGCAGACCGAGGCGCGAAGCACGCAGGTTTCTTTTATAAACGAAATGGTTTCAAACCAGAAAATAGTTCGTGCCTTTGGCAAAGAAAACGAAAATATGGAAAGCTTTAAGAAGATGAACGAAGAGTTCAGGGATGCTTCGCTTAAGGCCACATTTTTCTCGTCACTTACCAATCCTTCGACCAGATTTGTAAACTCGCTGGTTTATGCGGGCGTTGCGATTTTCGGAGCAATATCCATCGTAAAGACGGGCAACCTTTCAGTCGGCGCGCTGACCATTTTCCTTTCATACGCAAACCAGTATACAAAGCCGTTCAATGAAATCTCGGGTGTTTTGACAGAGTTTCAGAATGCACTTTCCTGTGCCGAGCGAATCAAGAACCTTTTAAACGAACAGGAAATCACCGAAAAAGAAGACGCCAAGACCGAACCCAAGGAAAGCTTCGAACATATCGAATTTAAAGACATCAGTTTCTCATATACCGAAAGCCAGAAGCTCATCGAGAATTTCTCGCTTAAAGCAGACAGGGGCAGGAGAATCGCAATCGTCGGACCGACAGGCTGTGGCAAGACCACGCTTATTAACCTCCTGATGCGTTTTTATGATGTTAAATCGGGTGAAATACTCCTCGACGACGAAAATATCAAGGACTACACGAGAGTCGCATACAGAGACAATTTCGGAATGGTTTTGCAGGAGACCTGGCTTAGAAAAGGAACGATTAGAGACAATGTTACGCTCGGCCGTGATTTTACCGACGAAGAAGTCGTAAAAGCCTGCAAAAAATGCCATGCGCACAGCTTCATCGAGAGAATGCCAAACGGCTATGACACGCTTATATCCGAGGACGGCGGCAATCTTTCAAACGGCCAGAAACAGCTTCTTTGTATCGCGAGAGTAATGCTTGTAAATCCTCCGATTCTAATCCTCGACGAGGCTACAAGCTCCATCGATACCCGTACCGAATTAAAGGTTCAGGATGCGTTTGCAAATCTTATGAAGGGCAAGACGAGCTTTATCGTCGCACACAGACTATCGACGATTAAAAACGCAGACATCATCTTAGTCATGAAGGACGGCAACATCATCGAGCAGGGAAGCCACGACGAGCTAATAAAGAAAGGTGGCTTCTACAGGGAACTTTACATGAGCCAGTGGGCCGACGAAGAAGTGAGCTAAGCGTATTTAATCGCAAAAAAAGAATTAAATGCACATATTTTACGAAAAGAATAATATATTCATAAAAGATTGAATTATATAATTGGAGACATAAAAGACATGGTTGTTATCGAAGAAAACGTCGAATTTAAAACGGATTTTGACAAACAAAAGATTGCCGAAGATGTGGTAAAATCAATCCTCCTAAAAGAGGGCTGCCCCTTTGAATGCGAAGTGGATATCCTCGTCACGGATTCCGAAGAGGTTAAGGAGTACAACAAAGAATACCGCGACATCGACAAAACAACGGACGTGCTTTCATTCCCAAACCTCGAGTGGGAGGCACCTTCGGATTTTGAAAATCTTAATGTCGAAGATCTTGAAATGTCCGTTAATCCCGAGACGGAGCTTACGATTTTAGGGGAGATTTGTTTAAACAAAGACAGAATCATATCGCAGGCAGAAGAGTACGGACATTCCATAAAAAGAGAATATGCTTTTTTAATCGCACACAGCATGCTGCATCTTTTAGGATATGATCACATGAAAGAAGATGAGGCCAAAGTGATGGAAGAAAAGCAGGCCGCATATCTTGAAGAACTTGGCATCAAAAGATAGCAATTAGCAAGATTTTGACGGTACTTTCAACAAGAAAATCCTGTTTAAAAAAAGACGTAATTATGTTACAATTTATGGTGTGTTTGACATTTAAAGACAATCGATAACAGATATCAGTCTGAATCAATTGTTAAGGAGGAAAGGCAATGGCTATAGGGATCGGCAAAGGACATTCACGCGGTGGCAGACCTAACATGGGAGGCGGCGGTGCATTCAGAGGCGCATCAGGCGGCTTCAGATCAGGCGTATCAAGCGCACCCAGAACATCGACCGGTTTCAGAGGTACAAGCGGTTTAGGCGGTTTTGGCGGAGCAGGCGGTTTCGGCGGTATGGCCGGAGGTGCAGGCGGTATGGGCGGCGGTTTTTCCGCACCGAGTTTTAACAGACCCGCAGCTCCTATGGGAGGCATCGCATCTTCACCCATTAATATAAATATCAATAAACCCAAGGTAAAATACGGCGGTGGCGGCGGTATGGTAAGCTCGCTCGTTGGAAGCGCAGTCAGTGCGGGAGTAGGCGTTGCGTCAGCTGCAATCGTTAATAAAATTCAGGAAAGTTCTCAGCTTAAACTGCAGGAAAAACAGGCTCAGGCACAGGCAGCTTTACAGCAGCAACTGGCTGAACAGCAGGCAGAGTACGCAAGACAGCAGGCAGAGTATCAGCTTGAACTCGAAAAGCTTAAAACACAACAGGAAGAAATCAGACGAGATGTAAAGCAGGAGAAAAAATATTATGCGAACTGTCCTTACTGCCTCGGTGTAAACAACGGCGGAAAATTCTGCCAGTTCTGCGGAAGCTCGCTCGCATATTATGACGACGACGATGACGAAAAGTCTGATAATAAATCCAAAGAATCAAACGATAAACAATAAACATTCTGTGTAAGGTAACCTTTTTCAGGGTTACCTTATTGCAGTTTTTAAACGTAACAAAAAATTATAAAAACGGAGGGAATTTTATGCAGTACGTTTTATACAACGAATTGTCAAATAATGGCAGAGGCGGTGAAACCCTTGAGGTTGTAAAGGGTAAAATAAGCGGCGATTATGAGGCCGTAAATGTAGTCGGTCTTGACCCCAAAGAATTCGTGCAAAAACTTACGGCTGACGATTGTATAATACTTTGCGGAGGAGACGGCACACTCAATAAATTTGCCAACTACACCGCGGATTTGGAGATTCCCTGCGATATAATTTTATTCCCCGCAGGAACGGGTAACGATTTTTACAGAGACATCAAAGAGAATTACGACGATTCCGAGATGCCTTCGATTAAGAAGTATTTAACAAATCTTCCTGTTGTAACCATCAACGGAAACAACTACAGATTTTTAAACGGTATCGGATTCGGCGTTGACGGTGTATGCTGTGAAATGGCAGATGATATGAAAGCCGCAGGCAAGAAGGACATCAACTATACTTCGCTTTCAATCAAAATCGTGCTTTTCAAATTCAAATGTCCTCATGCATGGATTACCGTAGA
Organism: Lachnospiraceae bacterium; assembly: GCA_017618075.1. Taxonomy (GTDB): domain Bacteria; phylum Bacillota; class Clostridia; order Lachnospirales; family Lachnospiraceae; genus UBA3766. The sequence goes on along the minus strand of JAFZUY010000010.1, from coordinate 62,257 downwards.
CGGAGAAACCGTTGAATATAAAAGAGCATGGATTGCTTCCGCCATGAACGGCAGATACTACGGCGGCGGAATGAAGGCTGCTCCCGAACAGGACAGACTCGGCGATAAATTAACCTGCATGGTATTTAAGGATAAAGGCCGAATCGGTACACTCATGGGCTTCCCCGCAATCTTTAAGGGCGAGCATGTTAACAACAAAAAGCTTGTTGCTGTAAGAGAGGGCAAGGAAATTACAGTTAAATTTGACAGACCCACAGCGCTTCAGATTGACGGTGAAACCGTAAGAGGCGTAACGGAATACACAGCAAGAAAGTAGAATGACGCTGCCTGACTCGCGAAGCGTGTCCGGCTCCAAACATAAAAGAGAAATCAGGATTTTAAGATGAGAATCATTATAGTCGGCTGTGGCAAAATCGGTTTATCGATTATCAAGCAGCTTGTTATAGAAAAACATGATATTACCGTAATTGACAAAAATGCGGAAGTAATAAACGACATCACCAACAATTACGACGTAATGGGCTTGGTCGGAAACGGTGCTTCATATTCGGTTCAAAAAGAAGCCGGAGTAGACAGAACAAATCTTTTAATTGCGGTAACGGGTTCCGACGAAATAAACTTACTCTGCTGCCTTTTCGCGAAGAAAGCAGGTAACTGCAATACAATAGCAAGAGTCCGCGATCCCTTGTACAGCAAGGAAATTCAGTACATAAAAGACGAGCTAGGCCTTTCGATGATTATCAATCCCGAGTATGCGGCAGCAGTCGAAATTTCGAGACTTTTAAGATTCCCTTCGGCAGACAAAATCGATACTTTTGCGAAGGGCAGAGTAGAACTTTTAAACCTTGTTATTACCGAGGATTCGCCTTTTGTAAATAAGACACTTATTGATGTTGCAAAGAGAGTTCTTTCCGACATCCTTATCTGCACGGTTGAGCGAGGCGACGATATCTTTATCCCGAACGGTGCATTTATTTTACGGGCTAATGATAAAATTACCATCGTTGCATCGGCGGTTAATTCAAGAGAATTCTTTACCAAGATCGGATACGATACACATCAGGTAAAAGACACGATGATTATCGGTGGCGGTACGATGACGTATTACCTCGCAGAGATTCTTTTAAAGATGGGCATCAAGGTAAAAATCGTCGAGCAGAACAGAGACAAGTGCGAAGAATTAAGCGAGAACCTTCCGAGAGCCACCATCATAAACGGTGATGCAACGAACCAGGAAATCTTAATCGAGGAAGGCATTAACGGCTGCGATTCGTTTGTTTCCTTGACAGGTATCGACGAAACCAACATTATCCTTTCGCTTTTTGCAAAGACACGTACCTCAGGCAAAATCGTAACCAAAATCGACAGAATTTCTTTCGATGACATCATAAATACATTCAACGTAGGAAGTCTGATTTATCCCGATAAGATTGCTGCAGACTACATAGTATCCTATGTAAGGGCAATGCAGAACTCCATCGGAAGCAACGTGGAGACTCTTATCAAATTAAACGGCGGCAGAGTGGAAGCACTCGAATTTAAGATCCAAAAAGGATCACCCGTTATCGGAATTCCTCTTATGCAGTTGAATTTAAAGAGAGATATCCTTATCGGCTGTATCAACCGCAGGGGAACGATTATCATTCCCAAAGGCCAGAATACCATCGAAGAGGGCGACACAGTTATCGTTGTTACCACCAAGAGCGGCCTAAGCGATATCAAAGACATTCTCGAATAATCATTCATAAAGGGAGAGTCCGGATTAAATCCGGAAGCAGTGTTATGAATATAGCTATAATCCTGTATACGCTCGGAAGAGTTTTGGCCATTGAATCGGCATTCATGATTCTTCCGGGAATAGTGGCACTTATCTACCGGGAAAACAACTGGTGGACTTATTTTGTTGTCGCTTTAGTTGGTATGCTCGCAGGACTTCTTGTATCTTTTAAGAAACCTAAAAACACACAGTTTTTTGCCAAAGAAGGCTTTGCAAGCGTAGGTCTTGCATGGCTTTTAATCAGTATGACCGGAGCACTGCCTCCTTTTCTTTCAAGAGAAATACCCAATTACATCGATGCCGTATTTGAAATGAGTTCGGGCTTTACCACAACCGGTGCCACAATTTTAACCGATGTTGAGGCAATAACTCATGCGACTCTTTTCTGGAGAAGCTTCTCCCACTGGATCGGCGGTATGGGAATCTTTGTATTTCTTTTAGCGGTTATGCCCATGGTCGGCGGCGTAAACATGCACCTTCTTCGTGCGGAAAGCCCGGGACCCGTAGTAGGGAAACTGGTTCCCAAAATGAAGGACTCATCGCAGATTCTTTATGTTATTTATATTTTCCTTACCATCGTACAGATAATATCCCTCTGGATAATGGGAATGAGCTTCTTTGAAGCAGTCTGCACGTCATGCGCAACAGCCGGTACCGGCGGATTCGGTATTTACAATTCAAGCATTGCAAACTTCTCAACGCTCATAAAATGGGACGTCACAATATTTATGATTCTTTACGGAATCAACTTTAATGTATACTTCCTTATCCTTGCACGAAAATTCAAGAACATCTTTAAGATTGAGGAAGTAAGAACATATTTACTGGTAATTGTCGGAGCGGTATTAATCATTACGTTAAATATCTTCAAGACTTATGATTCGTTTGGCATAGCCCTTACGGATGCGGCTTTCCAGGTAGCTTCGATTATCACCACGACCGGTTTTGCAACCTGCGACTTTAATTTATGGCCGTCGCTTTCAAAGACAATTCTGGTTCTTTTGATGATAACGGGTGCCTGCGCAGGCTCAACGGGCGGCGGACTTAAGTTTTCAAGAATCCTTATACTTATTAAAGCCGTAAGACAGGAAATCAATTCGTTCATTCATCCCCGCAGCGTAAAAGCGGTCGGTATGGACGACAGAACCGTGGATAAGGCGGTTGTTAAGAGCGTCTGCGTTTATGCGTTTCTTTTCGCACTTATTTATTTCGGATCGGTATTTATCGTATCCATAGACAAATACGACATGGTAACAAACTTTACCGCCGTACTTGCGACAATAAACAATGTCGGCCCCGGATTTGAAGTGGTTGGTGCCACGGGAAATTATGCCGGATTTAATTATCTTTCGAAGATAGTTTTCATTTTTGACATGCTTGCGGGAAGACTCGAACTTTATCCGATTCTTCTTCTCTTTGTTCCTATGATGTGGAAAAAGCATTAATTATAAATTTTGGCAAAAAGCTGTATGGGTAAGTTATTTGATTTAATCAACAAAGACACAAAACACAAAAACGAGAGCAAGCGTATGACAGTAATCATCAGACAGATGGTGCTTATCTTTATGTGCGTTTCGCTCTTTAATCTTGTGCTGGATGCGTGTTTTATAAAATCGTCTCCGGGATCCGTATTCTGGGGCGTAATGCTTGTTGTCGACGGTATTACTTTTTACATTTCCTACAATGCGAGAAAGCTTATCATACTTACAATTTTTGTATTCCAGAAAGCGCTCTGGATAACGGCCGCAGTCGTATTGTTCGGCTGGGAAGGCGGTTTCCAGTTTTTCTTAATTCTCTTGGTAATTATGTATTCGTTCGGCGAGGCGGGCTACAACAGAAAAAAGGTTCTGCTCGATTTCTGTCTCTTTGCAATGTTTATCGTTTTCCTTATCTTTTTTAAGGGCAATCAGGGAAAAATATCCATTGAACATGTCGACAAGAGCATTCAGGTTGTAAACGCCCTTGCTTTTGTGATAATGGTTTCAATCATTTCTTTTTCGTTTTCCAAAGAGAGTCAGCACATGGAAGACAAGCTGATTTCCTACAACAATCAGCTAAGAAAACAGGCTTCGGTTGATGCGCTCACAGGTCTTTATAATAGAAGAAGCACAATGGAAATAGTCAACGACATAGTATTGCAGAGACGCGTGATGAGCATCTGCATCGGAGACATAGATTTTTTTAAAAAGATCAACGACTCCTACGGACACGATTTCGGCGATACCGTACTTGTGGCGATTTCCGAAGTTTTAAAGAAAGAAACCGAAGAGTACGGCTTCGTAGCAAGATGGGGCGGTGAGGAATTCTTAATCGTTTTCGCAGACTTAAACGGAGATGATGCATATATCAAACTCTCACACATAAGAGACGCCGTAAAAGACTTAACCCTTAATCACGGCAAAGAGGAAGTTAAGATAAAAATGACTTACGGCCTGACGGAATACGATTATTCGAAATCTTTTGAAGACAACATAAAAGATGCCGACGAGAAACTGTATCTCGGAAAACAGAACGGCAGAGACATGATAGTATATTAAATTTCACATAAACGGAGGTTAACTATGGGAGCAAAAGAATTAATTGAAGCAGGGAAGGCTTATCTCGGAATCGAATTCGGTTCAACGAGAATCAAGGCTGTAGCATGTGATGAGGCAGGCGAAGTACTCGCTATCGGCGGATTCGGCTGGGAAAACAGCTTAAAAGACGGTATCTGGACCTATTCGGAAGAAGAAATTTTCGCAGGATTAAAGGCCTGCTATTCAGATCTCGTAAAAGACATAAAAGAAAAATACGGCATCGCAGTAACATCATTTGCAGGCATCGGTATTTCAGCCATGATGCACGGATATCTTGCATTTGATTCAAACGACAAACTCCTCGTTCCTTTCAGAACATGGAGAAACACAATCACGGGCGAAGCTGCAGAAATCCTTACCAAAGAATTTAATTACAACATTCCCCAGAGATGGAGCATTTCCCATCTTTATCAGGCAATGTTAAACAAAGAAGAACACGTAAAAGATATTGACTTCTTCACTACTCTTGCAGGCTTTGTTCACTGGAAACTGACAGGAAAGAAAGTACTCGGTGTGGGCGATGCTTCAGGTATGTTCCCCATCGATATGAGCACAGGCAATTACGATGAAAAGATGATTGAAAAGTTTGATGTTCTTGCAAAAGAAACCGCACTTGCAAAAGGCCTTAAGGATCTTCTTCCCGAAGTTTTATCCGCAGGCGAAAACGCAGGTATTTTGACTCCGGAAGGTGCTGCACTCCTTGATGAAAGTGGCAATCTTTTAGCAGGTATTCCTCTCTGTCCTCCCGAAGGCGATGCAGGAACAGGTATGGTTGCAACCAACTCCGTAAAGGTAAGAACAGGTAATATTTCCGCAGGTACATCCGTATTTGCAATGGTTGTTCTCGAAAAAGATTTATCCAAGGTTTATCCCGAAATCGACCTTGTTACAACACCCGACGGAGCACTTGTAGGAATGGTTCACTGCAACAACTGTACTTCCGAGATTAACAACTGGGTTAAGATTTTCAAAGAGTTCCAGGAACTCTTCGGAATGACCGTAGACATGAACGAACTTTTCACAAAGCTTTATTCCGTATCGCTTGACGGCGATAAGGACTGCGGCGGAGTTCTTTTATACAACTACCTTTCAGGAGAACCTGTTACAGGTTTCGAAAAAGGTGCTCTCGTTCTTGCAAGAACAGCAGAAGACAACTTCTCTCTTGCGAACCTTATGAGATCAAATCTTTACTCTGCAATGGCTACCCTTAAAGTCGGCCTTGACTTAATGCTCAAGGAAGAAGGCGTAAAGGTAGACGAAATGTGGGGTCACGGCGGATACTTCAAGACCAAAGGTGTAGGCACTAAGATTGCAGCTGCAGCCATCAACGCACCCGTATCCGTAATGGAAACAGCATCCGAAGGCGGCGCATGGGGTATCGCACTCCTTGCTGCATACATGGATAAGAAGAACGGCAAATCCTTAAGCGAATTCTTATCAGACGTTATCTTCAAAAATGCAAAATGCGAAAAATGCATGCCCGATGCAGGTGATGTTGCAGGCTTTGATGCATACATCGAAAAATACAAAGCAGGTCTTGCAATCGAAAAGGCAGCAGTTGACGTACTGTAATACTTAAGCGAATCATAAAATGAAGGGAAATAGATATTATGCTTGAAGAATTGAAACAAAAAGTATATGAGGCGAACATGTTACTTCCAAAACATGGCTTAGTTACTTTTACCTGGGGTAATGTAAGCGCTATTGATAGAGAAAAGGGCTTGTTCGTTATCAAACCTAGTGGCGTAGATTACGAGGTCATGAAACCTGAGGATATGGTTGTTGTTGACCTCGATGGCAACGTAGTTGAAGGAAGACTTAATCCTTCATCAGATACACCCACACATCTTGAACTCTACAAGGGATTTCCTGAAATTGGCGGAGTGGTACATACACATTCTACATATGCTACAAGCTTTGCGCAGGCAGGAAGAGATATTCCCTGCTACGGAACTACTCATGCGGATTACTTTTACGGCAGTATTCCCTGCGTAAGAAATCTTACCAAGGAAGAAATTGATGAAGCATATGAGCTTAATACGGGAATTCTTATCGTTGATGAATTCAAAAGAATGAACATCGATCCCGAGGCAGTGCCTGCGGTTCTCTGCAAGAATCACGGACCTTTTGCATGGGGCAAGGACGCATACAATGCGGTTCACAATGCAGTAGTACTTGAAGAAGTTGCCAAGATGGCACTTTTTACCGAGCAGATTAATCATGAAGTAATAAGCGCTCCTCAGGAATTGCAGGATAAGCATTATTTCAGAAAGCACGGCGCAAACGCATATTACGGACAGAAATAAAACAAACACAAAACCCGGAGATAAAACTCCGGGTTTATTTTTTAGTAATCACTGTTTAAAAAATCTTCGGCAGTATGATATAGGGAATAGATATCGACAAGAGGAACTTCTATCGTACCGCCTGATTCCAATTCCGAAAGATCTATGGGTGTAAATTCACCTGTATACATTACGGTTCCGCAGGAATTATGCATTTTTGCTACTTCGACGATTTCTTCTTTTGTATCCACAACGCCTGAACCCTTGAGTGTTTCTTTCCATTTTGTGCTTCCCCAGCTTTCGGTGACGGCGGTAACATTTACATAGCGGTATCTGCCGTCATCGGTTTTATAGACATAGGTCTTCTGTGAGATTTCTCCTGCGCCTGCGATGAAAACCGCGATATGGTCTTTGCCGTCAACGAATTCTTCCTGGTATCCGCCCTGATAAGTCAATTCATCTCCGTCAGTGTTTACAACCTTAACATTCTTAGGACGTGCACTAAAGTAAATATAGCAGGTGGGCCATGTAAAAGCGTCGGTTACTGTTGCTCCTTCGGGGGATGCTTCATTTACGGTGATTGTTACAAGATCATCGTTTTCTTCATAATCCATATCGACGATTTTTATTGAATATCCGCCCGTGCTTTTTTTGCCGGAGCAGATTACGATTATGCATTCATTGGTGCCGTCAGCGGTTTCAAGAAACCATCCGCGGTCGTAGTCGGGACCGTTTTCCTCCGCTCCTTCAAGAATATATTTATAATCGCCGACATAGCCGGTTCCGTTAACTTCTTTATATTCCTTTTCCGGTTCGTTTTCATTAGAAGTGTCATCAGCTAAAACTTCATCTTCAGTTTCTTTTATGATCGGGTCGGCTTCAAGTAGCGTATCTATGGATTCCAATTCAACTGGTGCGGAAGCAGAATTTGCACATCCGATTAACATTCCTGCAGCCGCAATAGCTACCGTCAGGCCATAAACCAGTGATTTAATAGAGCTCTTTTTCATTCTTTATTCCCTCCGTTAAACGATGTAAAATAAATATAGTATGGGGTTTTCTATCATACATACGAATATAGAAAATATTATTTATGGTAAAAAATAAAAAAAGTCAATAAATTAAGATTGCTCAATCGTATCTGTTACATAAAGCAGATGGCGCAGGGAGGGCAGACCATGAAGAACAAACTATTATTGATATTTGCAGTGCTTTTAAATGTTCTTTTTATTGCAGGCTGCGGAAAAAAACTAAATACATATACTTACAACATAAAAGACATCAAACATTGTGATAATTTGTATATAACCAAAACCGAATATTATGATGACAGGGTGGAAATCACTTTTAAAGGTGAATACAATCTTGATAATTTTTGGTTTGGTGTAGAAAATGTACGGGATTATGAAGAGGAAGTAAAAAACAAAACCCTGATAATTTATTATGATGATCCTTCGGCAATTACTTCCGTTAGTGCAACAAGCAATTGGCTTGATGTAGAATTCAGATATCTCGACTCCAAAGAGTACGCAACAATCTGGCGCTACTGGGCTGACGATCTCGGATGGGTTGATTATTCGGGAGATAAGGAAAAATACTATACACTCGAAGAGCAGAGAAATCAGGCAATAAATGAATACAAGATACAGGAGAACATCAAAATCGCCCGGGAAGTAAGTGACAATATTCTTGCGACAATAAAGGGCAAATGGATCAGCGAAGACGGTTCTTACTTTAACATATCCGATGAGGAGTACACAGGCAGTTATTTACTCTTTTATGATGGAAAGAGGAACGAATTTACCGAATGTCCCGGCATCTCTTTTAAGTGGCTGTCGGAAGATGAAAACAGAATAGAAATGTATGAAGCGCCGGATGGTGGATGGGGAGCATACTACTCCTTTGAAGCAGCATTTTCCGAGGACTATAAATCGTTTGAGTGTGAATCGAGAACTTATTATCTTATGGATGAGAAAGTCTGGGGGAGTGTAGATATTGAATATGTTCAGCCTATAAATGTTCTTTTTGAAAATGCGGATGAGTGGGAAATTGACGAGATTTGTGTTGAAGCAGACGAAATTGAGCCGGAAGATTCAGATACAGCTGAAAATGAAGAAACAGATGAGACTGAGAACGAAGAAAAGGCCGAACTTATATATAAATATGCTATTACCGATCTTGATATGAACGGCTGTCCCGAAGTGATAGTTTCGGGGCGCGATAAAGATGACACCTGTTTCTTATATATTTATGAAACCACAGAAGACAGAAGCATACAAAGGGTGAAAACAAATAATACATCCATACAGCCGGCTTTGTACGATATGAATGAACTACTTTGCTTCTATTCTTATAACAAATATCAGGATATATACAGGTATCTGGCAGAGGGTAAAACAAATTACAGTGAAGACACTTATTTTATTCAAAATTATTACATTTCAATCCAGATAAATTCCGTAGTATTTGAAAAAGTCAGTGCACAGGAATTAATCGAAGACGAAGACGGCAGGAAAGCCACTTACTTCGATGATAATGAGAATGAGATAAAATCTGTTGATTACTCAATATTAATGAATCATGTTAGAGATGATGCCGATAAAACCGTCAATCTTTTATGGTTTGACGATGTTACAATCGAAAATATGGCGAAGTCCTTCGGAGTATTCCTCGAATCCATGAATTATGAGGAAGAATAAAAAATGTTTGTATAAAATAACAATAAAAATATTTATTTATTGTTAATTATTTACAATAAAAAAGATATTTGGTAGAATGAGAAAGTGCTACCAATAACGGTAGGCGGTTGCCCTCTTCGGAGGGTGTGGCCCTCCAATCTTTTTGAAAGGAGGGGATGCCAATGGTTTCATATTCGGATTTAATCCAAATTGGAATATTTATTGTTGCATTGGTGACTGTCATTTATTTGATAAGTCATGACACAAAAAAATAACCGCCCTAGCCGGCGATTATTTTAATTCATTTTAAATAACTCAAGGGCAACCGTCTATCGGTAGCACCTATAATTATTATAAACCAATCATTTGTGAAGTCAAGGATATTGAGTATCCTGGCTTTTATTTTTTGTGGGAAGAAGTATAATATATTTAATATGAGTTTTTGATTAAAGGACGGAAAAAAGAAGGTGATTTAATCATGAGTATGGTAACTGATGTGACCAAAAAAATTATTCTTGCCGGACTAGGAACCATAGATGAACAAAACGAAGAAATAAAAGACCTGCTTCGCCGCGGAAGCGAAGTGCTGGGCTTGGGAAATGTTGACAACGAAGAGCTCCTTTATAACGGCAATCGCGAAGAAATCATGCGTAAAAGAGAAGAGCGAAAGAGAGAAGACAATTCGCTTGATCTCGGAGACGGAAAGAGCCTTTATTTTAATGAAGTTAAGGACGAAGACGGAAAAGTAATAGAAAGAAATCTCGAACTGTCAAAGACTCCCGTTTACGGAACCAAAGAAGTATCCGTAGAAGCCATAAAAGAAGACGACGGCAGAAAGGCCATAAGTATTCATACAGCGGAAGGAGGTGCAGAAGATGACCAGAACTGAAATGAAGTTACGAAGCATCCCCCGCGAAATGTTTGATGAGACCAAGCGTCTCGAAGAAATTTTAAGTGTTATTAGAAAACACAATATCGTAAAAAACGGTCTGACACCCGAGAACTTAAGACATATCTTAGAGGACCTCGGTCCGACTTTTATAAAAATCGGTCAGATAATGAGTTCAAGAGGAGACTTTCTTCCCAAGGAATACTGCAAGGAACTTGAACTTTTACGTGCGTATGTAAAACCGCTTGATATAGAAATTATTAAAAAAGAAATAGAGAGCGAACTCGGCAAACCGATTAACGAACTCTTTAAATCCATAGACGAAAAACCTTTAGGCAGCGCATCCATAGCGCAGGTTCATGCAGCCGTCCTTCCTGACGGAAGAAGAGTTGTCATCAAAGTTCAGCGCCCTTACGTGGCTGATATGATGATGAAGGATTTTGCGCTTTTAACCAAGGCTGCCAAGATGGCCAAGATCTCTCCGATAAACCAGACCATAGACTTTAACATGCTGGTCGAGGAGTTAAAAGAGGTTTCAATTAACGAACTGGATTTCCGTATTGAGGCTGAAACCACGCTGGAATTTGCCCGCAATATGGAAGGCATCAATTATGTAACATGTCCTGTAATCGAAGAGGATTACACCACACAGCGTGTCCTTACTATGAGCTATATCGACGGCTTTTCTATCGGCAATATAGAGAAACTCGACAGCGAAGGGTATGACCGCAAGGAAGTTGCAACCAAGCTTGTAAATAACTTTTTAAAACAGGTACTCGACGACGGACTGTTCCATGCAGATCCCCATCAGGGAAATCTTGAGATTTTAAACGGCAAGATTGTATGGCTTGACTGGGGCATGGTCGGCCGATTTGGCAAAAAAGAGCAGAACATCCTTAAAACCGCCATCACAGCGGTAGTTCAAAAGGATGTCAATCTGATGAAAAATGCGGTTCTTTCCTTAGGAAAACCGCAGAAGGAAATCAACCATCCGGAACTCTTTAACGACATCGACGATATGATGGACCGTTACTGCTCCATGAGTCTTGAGGACCTCAATATGGGCGAGCTTTTAAACGATGTGGTCGAACTTGCGGCCGCTCACGGCATTTCGCTTCCGAGAGGTTTTTCAATGCTTGTCCGTGCACTTGTTACAATTGAGGGTGTGGTCACAAGCCTTAATGTAGACGTAAATATGGCAGAACTTTTCTCCGGCAAAGTCATGCAGGATCTGCTCAATGAATTTGACTTAAAGCAGGAGATGATAGGCGACGCCAAAGCGGTATATGATTCGGCTAAAAAATCTCTCACGATTCCGTCGCTCTCGGCAGATATGATGAAGTCGGTTATCAAGGGCCAGACGAAGATAAACATCGAACCCGTCGGATTTGACTCGCTTATGAGGAGAGTGGAAATATTGGTCGGAGACATGATTCTTTGCATCATCATGGCTTCTGTAATCATTAGCTCGGCCATGATCTGCACCACCAACATGCAGCCTCAGGTCCTTGGCATTCCGGCACTCGGATTCGCGGGATTTGTCGGCGCATTCGGCATGGGTATCTTTTTAATCATTACAATTCATAAAAGAAGAAAATAAAAGGCAAGAAGAGGAACAATGAGCAAGAACAATCAAAGCGAAGCAGGAACAAACAGCAAAGAAAGTGTATTTAAAAAGATTAAATCTCCCGAGGATTTGTTAAAATATCTGAAGGATAAAATCGCAGCCGGCCACGAAAAAGAAATGCTGGCAGGAATTATAACCATGATAATTACTATGGTTATATGTTATTTTTATGAGATGCTTTACGGCCTCGGCTGTCCCGACACTTTGTGCGAAGGCTTAAGGTATTACAGAAATGCCGATTATGCGACATCACAGGCCAGATGGATGATAAGATACATCAACAGCTTCGCAGGTAAATGTATCGTAATCCCTGCGCTTACCGTAAGTCTTTACTGTCTTATGATAGGAATCTGTGCATTAATAATCTGCCGTATGATGAAGATTGAAAAAGTACTTTACGTGGTATTGTTAACGGCGGTTATGGTCGGATTTCCCGTTGTATCGCATCATTTCTCATACCTTTACATGGCGCTTGCATATTCGTTCGCATTTTTAATGACGGTTGTGGGTGTGGCTCTTTTACGAACAAGAAAAATCTACGCGTTTTTAATATCCGTTATCTGTTTTCTTATGATGATGGGCTCCTATCAGTCCTATATCAGCGCCGTTGCCGCTCTTGCGGTAATCATGTTTATATACGACATCGTAAAAGAAGAAAAACTTTCGAAAGCATTTTCAAATCTCGGACTCTGTGCTTTGTCGGGAATTCTGGCAGCAGCACTGGATCTGCCGGTTTCAAAGCTCATGATGAAGATTTACCATACGGGTACCGAAAACAGAGTCAACGAGTTTTCTTTTAACATTATCCGTTCCAATCTTAAGTTTTCAATCGAGTACTCAACCAGATGGTTCTTTATGTTCTTTAAGAATGATGTATTATCACAGAACCTTCTTTATGCAGTCATTTTTGCGATAATAGCAATTCTGTCGATAGTTATTTTTGTTCTTAAAATAAAAGACAAAAAAATAGCACATGCAATTCCATTCCTTATTGCAACGATAATTTTGCCGTTGTCGATGAACTTTATTTTAATCCTTCTTCCGACCAACGGAATCAGAAACATAATGAGATATCAGTATGTTCTGATATTTGCATTGCTTCTCTTTTATCATTCGTATATAGGAAACAAACTTTTCAACAATCTTCTTGCATACATAAGCGTTGCGGCAATAGGTCTTCTTCTTTGTGCGTATGCTATTACCGCCAACTGCACGACATTTATGTATAAGTACAGTTATGATTATGCCGAACAGCAGGCACTTTTAATGCTCGAGGAAATATACGATCTGGATGAATATGTTCCGGACGAAACGCCTATAGTAATGGGCGGAGCATTTTCAAATACTCCCGTAAAAGACAGATATCCGATGATATTCAGATATGCAGCTCAGGAGGGCGGACCGATTTTCTGGTTAGATGCCAACGGAATGATTGTCTGCAGATATCATTTCTTCAAGGACTTAATGGGAGTTGAAGCAAGGTATTTTACGGCGGCTGAATACGAAGAGGCTGTTCGAAGCGAAGAATACGCCGAAATGCCGTGCTGGCCGGCCAACGGATCGGTTAAAATGATAGGCGATAAAGCCGTAATTAAGATTTGGGAAGAAGCACCCGATATATATTAATTAAAAGAGGACGGGGAGATAAAACCCCGTCCTTTATCTATAGCTACATTTCCAAAATGATTAAATAAGAGATTAATACTGTCAATAGAAAAACAAACGCTTTAATCATTCTTCGTTGCTGTACTCGAGGATATCGCCCGGCTGGCACTCGAGTGCTTCGCAGATGGCTTCCAAAGTGGAGAAGCGGATCGCACTTATTTTGCCTGTTTTCATTTTGGAAAGGTTAACATTGGATACGCCTACTTTTTCGGCGAGTTCATTTAGTGACATTTTTCTGTCGGCCATTACACGGTCGAGTCTTAAAATAATTCTTCCCATAGTGCACCTCCCTATAATGTTTCGTCAGACTGAATCTGAAGCTCTTTTCCGTACTGCATGATGGTAATGATAGCCCAGGTTGCAAATCCGCCAAGGATTGCAAAGCCCCAGCCTACGGTGCCACCTAAGAAAATAGTGACAAGAATAAGAGAGATTAACATTCTTCTGATAACTTTATCACTGAAAGGTGTTTCTTCTTTAACAATGATTGAGAATACGCTGAAGAAGAGGAACAGTACAACATCCGTCCAAACCAGAACACCGGTCATTATGAAAAGATACAATCCGGTTACAAAACTTACGGAACCCTCATCGAATTTTTCCTGAACTGCAGGTACATCGGAGTGCCAGTTTGAAGGGTCGGGAAGATCGATGTTTCCGACTTTAATTCCGTTATAAAAAATCTCGCCCTGGACATTATATCCGTTTGCTTCTGCCTGTTTCATCGCTGCATCAATTTTGGATGAGCCTGCGGTCATTATAATTGCACATGTCAGACAAAGAACGGTTGCTACTACGGTTGCTATGAAAAGTATCAGTGATACTATTTTTACGCCTTTACAGCTTTTCTTTACTGCTACTAATTTTGCATTTTCTGTACTCATTTTTATTCTCCTTTTGGGTTTAAACCCGATTCATATAATTTTCAAACACCTGTTTTGTTTTTTTATCACGTGATTTTTGTATCGTAAAACTGCTTCTGAATTTCCGGAAATTCATCGGCGGTTTTCCTGTTTACGAGTCAAGAATAACACCCAAATTTATCTTTGTCAACAAAAATTTAACGATAAACGATAAAAATTTAATGAAAATGATAATTTCAAAATCATAAAAGACACGCAAACGCCCTGTTTTAGGGCGTTCCGGCCGTTTTAAAATTTTCAAAAAAATTTTTCAAAAAAAGTTGTTGACAACTTTATTTGTCATCGATATACTGTTTTTGACAAGGAAAGTTGTCAAAACGACAAAATTTGTTGTCAGACAAAATTGCATCTTTTATGAGATTTTAAAAATCTTTTATGATGTATTTCTTAATTTAAGTTTTATGAGGTGATATGAAATGGAAAACAGCAGTTTAATGAAGAAGTCGTATTCGAGATATGCTTTTTCGGCAATAATGTTCTTGGTGGCAGCGGTCATAGTTCAGCTTTTTAACAATATTGTTCTTGCGAACGTGCTTCCGGAAAGTTTTACGAATTCAAGTATTTTTTCGTTTTTGAATATTATTATTCCCGAGTATTTCGTAGGATTCCCTGTTCTTATCATTTTGATTATGCTTGTATTCAAAATGGATAAGAAAGCTCCCGAGAAAAACAAATTCGGCTTCGGAAAATTCATAGTAGTTTTGTTTCTGATGATTGGTGCCGTAGGCGTCGGAGCAGTTGTAGGTACAGCGGTAAACTTCGCATTCACACTTCCGTTTGGAGTAAAAGTAACCGATACCAATGCACTTGCAAATCTGATGAACGGCTCAAATGCGTTCTGGAGAATCTTAACTGTCGGTGTTCTTGCACCAATCGTTGAGGAACTTGTTTTCAGAAAGTTTCTTATAGACAGAGTAGTTAAGTACGGTGAATGGGTAGCAATTATCACTTCCGGATTGATGTTCGGCCTTTTCCACGGCAACTTCTCACAGTTCTTCTTTGCTACATTAATTGGCGGAATATTTGCTTATGTTTATATCCGCACAGGAAAAGTTTGGATCACAATCATTTATCATATGTTATTAAACCTTGCTACCAGCGTAGTCACCACGACTCTTTTGGGAATGGCAGATTATGAAGCAGTTACAAGATATTCGGAACTCAGCAAACAGGTATTGGCCAATCCCAACGATACAGCGCTTCAGGCAGAGATGACCGAAGCTATGATGGCATCGATTCCGTATATATTATTAACCTTATGGTTTATTTTCCTTATTTTCCTTGCAATCGTCGGAATCGTAGTTTGGATTATAGTTCTTGCTAAAAAGAAAATTAAAGTTCAGCCCACGGAAGCTCAGGTTGAAAAGGGTATGAAGTATGCATGGGGCAATATCGGAATGATTCTTTTCATCATCGGAACAGTTGCACTCTTTGTAGCCAATTATCTGATGATGATAATACCTGCGCTGAAAGGATAGTAATAGTAATTTAAAGACAATTAAAACAGATTTTGATTAAAAGGAGGGCTTATGTCTCTTGATAATCATCTGAAAGAATATCGGGCCAGGATAGGTGTCAATCAGCAGGAACTGGGCGCTATGGTACACGTATCCAGGCAGACGATCAGTTTAATAGAAAGAGGAGACTATTCTCCGTCAGTAACCTTGGCCTTAAAACTGGCCGGGGTTTTTGGCGTTAAAGTGGAAGACATCTTTGAGTACAAAGATGACGGAAAGGATGAAAGCAATGAATGAAGAAAAGAAAATTGAAGAGATAAAAAAAGAAGATTCTGTGAAAGCGCCGATTTTCTTTATAGTTCTGGCCGGCCTTTGTGTCTTCGGTGGTTTCTTTGGCTTTTTTATAGGCGCCATGCAGGAAAAAATGGATTATATATTGAGTCTTTGTAGAGAGAATACGCAGATTATAAGTATCTTTTTTACCATGCTTTTAATTCTTAACGGAACGATTTTTTCGCTCTATTTTATAATTCGATTTTCTATGCTTAAGAAACTTTGGGCGAAGGAAGAAGAGCGTGACGATAACTGGGATTACATTGAAGATAAACTTGCTTCTCTTCTCACTGCAGTGAGCTGTGCAATTATCATAACCTTCTTTTTATACGGCTGCGCCGTGTATAATATCCGAGGAAATTTAAGCGTAATAGAGCCCGGAATGGGAATCATAGATAAGCTGTATGATATTGCTTTTGGATGTTCCATTATATTTATGTTGATTTTCAATTTTGTGTTCTTTTATATGCAAAAGAAACTCGTGGATTTTGAAAAGATAATGAATCCAGAGAAAAAGGGAAGTCTGTACGATTTTGGTTTCAACAAGAAATGGTATGAAAGCTTCGATGAAGCAGAAAGAAATCAGGCCGGAATAGCAAGCTACAAGGCATTTATCATAGTAAGCAAAACCTGTCTTATAATGATAGCGGCTCTTATGTTTTTGGGAATGGTTTTGGAAATAACCATTTTACCGCTTTTAAGTGTCTGCGTTCTATGGCTGGTACAGGTAATTGCATTCGGAATCGAAAGCAAAAGAGCATCAAAGAAGTTGTTGTAATCCCAAAACACTTTCAAACTCGGCATAAATCATGGGCTTTATTGAATCATCCGCCGGAGCCTGATCCGGAATAAAGATAACTTTAAGACCTGCATCATATGCACTTTTTACACCGTTCGGAGCGTCTTCCACAGCGAAGCATTCGGACGGTTTTTTATTTAATTTTTCGCATGCATATTTATAAATGTCGGGCGCGGGCTTTCCGCATTTTACCATGGTAGCGCATATAATATCCGTGAAAAATTCGGAGATTCCTGTCATTTCAAGATATTTGGTTGTGCGCTCCAAATCTGTAGCCGTTGCGATAGCTACGGTTATGTTTTTTTCTTTTAGGAGCGTGAGGATTTCTTTTACGCCGGGGCGAAGAGTGATACCGTATTTTTCAATATGTCCTTCGACATATTCTTTTCTTCTCTGACGAACCAGATTGTAATCAAAATCTTCCCCGTACCAGTCTTTAAACTGCCTTGGTGCGAATGGTCTTCCAAGAGAACGAAGCATTAACGCACGCTCATCGGACAGCTCGTATCCGTAGTCTTTAAGTGCCATCGGCCAGTATTTTCTGTATAGTTTTTCTGTATCAATTAATGTTCCGTCAAGATCAAAAATAAATGCTTTGCTTTCCATCTTCTTCCTTTCAAGAGCCAACTAGGGACGTGTGCGGCCAACTAGGGACGGTTCTATTTTGGCTTTTTTGACCACCTGGGGACACATCTCTAAACCCCAACCATAACATGATATCCGAAAAATACAGAGAATTCAAATAAAGAAAATAAAATAATAGCACGAAAAGCTCTTGAAAACACTTTGGTATACCGATATATTTAAGCAAGAAGGGAATGAATAATATGCTGGATTTTGAAAGAAATGATTATCGAAGCGAATTTGAAATATTTAAAAGCAATATTTGTCACTATTTAAAGGATATGGGGGATATTGATTTTTTGATAGAAGTTTTGGAGACGGACAAGATAAGCTTTTTGTACAAAAAACGTTGGTATCCCGAAGCTTTTTATCTTCTTGCTATGATTGATTATCTCTCCAAGGAAAATGATATTCCTCTTTGTTCAAAATACGATGATATTCGTTCAAAGAAATTAAAGAATCCAGTTTATCCGTTGGGTGTTCTTCTTACATGCGAAGTACTGAAATCAGACGAGCCTAGGAAAAAAGCTGAGGATGAGGCTATTCCTGAATTTAAGAAATATAATATTATTGAAAGCGAGGTGAGAAATGTTGTATGACAAGCTTTCTTTAAAAAAATATAATAAGGATTATTCTTTTGCTTTGTTCAGAGGAGAGCAGTGTCACCTTGTAAAAAGGTTGGGTGAGTTAGATTATATAATAGACCTTTTGGTAAAAAATAAGATAGATTATTATTGGAAAAATCATATGGAGAAGGAATCCATTTATCTTCTGGGTATGTTGGATTATTTAAGCAGACGAAATGATCTTCCGCAATGCGAAGAATATAATGAAATCAGAAAATATAAACTTGAAAAAACTGTCTATCCTCCGGATATCCAACTTTATGAAAAATTATTAAATAAGGATTTTAAGGCTGAAGTTAAAAAAATTGCCATCCCAGAATTTCTTGAGTTCAACATAGTTGAGTGCGAAGAGAGCATTTTGAAACCATAAAAGAAGCGCCTGTTACGAATTGTAGCAGGCGCCTTATTTTATCTGATTATGACTTTAAACCAACCGTCTTTAATCTTTATCTTAGACTTAAATCCTAAGTTATCTAATATGTTTTTTACAATTGACAAACCAAGTCCGGTTCCGTTCTTATCGCTTCTGCTTTGATCGCCTTTTACGAAGGGTTCCCAGAGTTTTGAAGGCTTAACATCAATGGCATCTATGGGTGTGTTTTCTATTACGAAAACATGCTTGCTGAAAGGTTTGTCTTTGGCGTAAACATTTACTTTTCCGCCCTCTTTGGTGTACTTAGCGGCGTTTGATAAAAGATTATCCATAACCCTTTCAAGCGAGGCTCTGTCGGCCTTGCGATTAAATGAACCATCGACAGTTAACGTGATATTTTTCTCGTCCAAAAGAGGTTTGATTCTCTCAGCCTGAGCCTTTGTAATTTCGCAGAAATCAAGCTTCTCGGTCTTACTTTTTGCAGTCTCTTCCTCAAGTTTTGCGAGGCCTAAAACATCGGTTATTATGCCGTTCATGTAAGTGGTATTTTCAAGTATGGCGTCTGCATAATGATCGCGTTTTTCGGTCTGGACATTTTCTTTCAGGTTCTCAGCATATCCCGACATTACGGTAAGCGGAGTCTTAAGGTCATGAGCCATCGAACTCATCAGTGCTTTCCTATAGTCCTCGTTTCTGTAAAAGCCTTTAAGCTTTTCGTAGGAAATCTTTGAAATCAAAAGACATATTCCGGCGTCAATAAATAAATAAATTAAAGCGATTAGAATCATAGCTGACATGTATGCTTTAGTGAAATTGTCACTTAACATGAAGTGAACCGTATATGTGTCGCCGTTTGAGTCTTTTACCTGCTTGCTGATATGCGACATATGGTCAAGGTATGTGACTTTGGAAGTAACGTCTTTTACGCTTTCTTTTCCGCCGCAAATAAGAGTGAAGCTGCTGATTAATTTTCCGTCAAAATATCTGGTTGTGCTGTTTTCATCAGGAATCGAAGCAGAATCCGAAACGGCGTTATATTCCAAATATCCCGAAACATCCGCAGGTGTTAAATCGATCTCCACTTTTTTAATATAATTTTCATATAACTGTTCTTCCGATTCATATCCTAAAAACATCTTTGTTTCATAGTACGGGAATATGCATTTTCCGACATAAAATTTGTGTGTGTCGGGATCGGCATATCCGGTAAGAATTATAGGATGAGAGTCGACTATTTTTCTGGGTAAAAGAAATTCAAGCACCGTATCGCTGGTAAAAGCCTCGTCACGTCTTAAAAGATCCGCAAATTCGGGGTATGAATTAAGGTAATCAAGGTCGCATGTATAAACATCAGTAAGGCGGTTTGTTATACCTAAATCCCTGTCGATAATCAGTATCTGTATTGCTTTTTCGCTGTCCAGAACAACTTCCCCGTTCGCGTCTTCGACATATGCGATTGATTTATATCCCGGCCATGCAAAAGCAGAAGAGCTTTGATAAAGACGTAAATTTAATCCAATCAAGTCCTGCTTTTCCACGAATGAATTTTCGCTTAAATATTCTTCGATATTTTTTATCCGGCTTTCGGAATAAATTTCATTATTTCTTTCAAGTTCCGATTCCGAACGCATATTCATAAAAGTAACCGTAATTATGAAAACGATAATAACAATCGGTATCGATATTAAAAATTTAGGAATAAAAACTTTGATAAAGTTTTTTCGTTTGTTTTTAGCCATAATACTTCCTCCGCTTTAATCGGTCAGTTTGTATCCTTTTGAAATGATGGTCTTAATCTGAGATCCTGCGCTTCCGAGAGATTTACGAAGTTTTTTGATGTGGTTGTCGACAACTCTGTCGCCGCATTCGTACTCGTAGCCCCAGATGGTGTTAAGCAGTGTATTTCTGCTTATTACCCAGTCTTTGTGTTTTGCAAGATACGAAAGAAGTTCGAACTCTTTGGGCGCCAGTTCAACAGCCTTTCCGTCGGCGATAACTTCCATGGAATTGAAGTTGATTGTAATTGCTCCGACGGTAACGGAATCGTTAACTACCGTTCCCTTGGCCCTGTTTAAAAGTGCAATGCATTTTGCGTATAAAGTAGCGAGCGAAAAAGGTTTTAAAATGTAATCGTCACATCCGGTTTCAAACCCTGCAAGAACGTCTTCTTCGAGAGTTCTGGCCGTCAGGAAAATTACCGGAACATCACTTTTTTTACGAATCATTCTGCATAAAGAAAAGCCGTCCAGATAGGGAAGCATAACGTCTAAAAGAATCAGATCGTATTCGTTCTCCGATATCATTTCCTCTGCAACAAGTCCGTTTTCAGCCGCAAAAAACTCAAAGGTATTGTCTTGCCTCGAGGTAAAATAGTCTTCGATTATTTCGCGAATCTGTGCGTCGTCTTCAACACAAAGCATTTTGTAATTCATAGCTCGGACCTCATTTCATGACTTTATGATACAAAGCGGATGTATCCTTTGTGTATCCTTAGCGTAAAATGATTATAACATGATAAAAGGGTTGGAAAAGCATTCAACACAATAATATTTTGGATATCTTGATAAAATACGCTAACGGTGTAGAATTATAACAAGTAACAAATAAAAAGATTACTTGTTAAAAGGTGAAAACATGAGTAAAGAGGGAAAATCAGTAAAAAAAGCGGTGACGGTAGTTAGCGTTATAGGAATAATCGTAATAGGATTACTGCTTTTTTACATAAGTGTATGGATTTTTTCCGACAGAATCGTCAGAAACACATATTATGGTCTTGATAACCTGTTCGTGGGTCATGAAGAGTATTTCGCTGTTGCGGGGCCATTCCATGTAATGATACCAAAATTTTTCGCACAGAGTGTTGTTGATCAGGATGTGGACGAAATCGGACCAACCGATGGAGAGGTCGGAAAGAATTTCTTCGTACAGGCTACATATTCCAAAGACGAAAAACCTCAGTTCGAAGGTACTCGCACAATAGCACATACATATGATCCGAAATATGTAATTACGGTTAAAAATCCCGGGCCGGATGATTACGATATATCAGCCGACGAAGAGAGAATAATGCTTGAGATAGCAGAGCACTTTTATGATTTTAACCGGGCTTATGTCAGAACCGATGACAATTGGCTTGCCGGTAATGATGCACATACAACATTCCTTTCATATGATGTTTTCTTTACGTATGGGAAGACGTTTGTTGCAGTAGAAAGACCGGGAAAGAGAACAACCCTTTATTCGTATGATAAAGGAGTGTTTCTCAGAATAATGTCCGTTCCCGACAGAGGTGATTTTGATATAGTAATTTGGAAATAATTTGTTTAAGTATAATTTCATGAAAGGAAAAGAAAAATGGTAAAACACGTAATTGTCTGGACACTTAAAGATGAATATTCCGCAGAGGAAAAAGAGAACATAAAAAAAGGCATAAAAGAAGGCCTCGAAGGCTTAAAGGGAAAGGTTCCCGGAATCGTTGAAATCAAGGTTGAAATAAGCGGTCTTGATTCTTCAAACACCGATTTAATGCTTGATTCGACATTCGAAAACGAAGATGCATTAAAGGGTTATTCTGTTCATCCCGAGCACGTAAAAGTTGCAACGGAAAAGGTAAGACCTTTCACAAAAATCAGAAGCTGCTTTGACTACGAAGTCTAAGAAGGAAAGCAAATGAGCGCAGTCATAACACTAAAAAAGAATGAGGGAAGACTCCTAAAAGCCGGCGGAGCATGGGTTTTCGACAACGAAATCGAAAGCATTTTGGGCGAGTATGAAAACGGTGACATCGTTATCATAAAAGACAATGACGGCATCACTCTCGGCAAAGGTTTTATCAACGATAATTCCAAAATCAGGGTAAGACTTTTATCAAGAAATGCTGACACCGAAATCGACAGAAAATTCTTCAGAATGCGTGTCGAAGATGCATGGAATTTCAGAAAATCCGTGATGAACGAGAACACCGAAGACGGTCTTAATTCGCTTAGAATTATATTCGGAGAGGCCGATTTCTTACCCGGCCTGACAGTTGATAAATACAACGACGTGCTGGTAGTCCAGTCGCTTGCCTACGGAATCGATTGCTTCAAGGAAGTTATAATCGAAGAGTTAAAAGACGTTCTTAAAAAAGACGGCATCATCATAAAAGGCGTATACGAAAGATCCGACGCAACGGTCAGAAAAAAGGAAGGCATGTACCTTCACAAAGGCTTTATCGGTGAGGAATTTGACACGATGGTGCCTATCAGCGAGAACGGCATAAAATATACCGTCGATGTTGTAAACGGCCAGAAAACAGGCTTTTTCCTTGACCAGAAATACAACCGTCTGGCAATGCAGAGACTCTGCAAAAGCGTATTAAACAATGAAGAAAATTTAGGCGGAAAAGGAACGCTTAAAGTCCTCGACTGCTTCACTCATATGGGTACTTTTGCGCTTAACTGCGCATATGCGGGAGCGACTGATGTTACGGGCCTTGACATATCCGAATTTGCCGTATCGCAGGCTACCGAAAATGCAAAAACAAACGGCCTTTCAGAGAGCGCAAAATTCAGATGTGCGAACGTTCTCGATGAACTTCCCAAGCTTGAAAAAGAAGGCGAGAAATTCGATATTGTAATACTCGATCCGCCTGCTTTTACGAAGTCGAGAGAAGCTACGAAAAATGCTATAAAAGGCTACCGCGAAATCAACATGAAGGGCATGAAACTCGTGCGTGACAAAGGCTTTTTCGCAACCTGTTCCTGCTCGCATTTTATGATCGAAGAGCTGTTTAAACAGACGATTTTACAGGCGGCAAAGAGTGCGAGAAAACGCCTTAAACAGATAGAATTTCGCACACAGGCGCCCGACCATCCGATCCTCTGGGCAGCCGACGAATCGTACTATCTGAAGTTTTTAATTTTCCAGGTGATGGATGAAAAATAAGAAGAAGTGGTCCTAAGGGGCCACTTTTTTAATATGCATTTTTATAGTATAATAGGTGGGTATTAAATTTATGTATGGAGGGATACAATTATGGAATTAACAGGATTATGGGAAGTTTGTTCCGCACAGATTTTTGACATGAACGAAATGGAAATGGTGTGGAAAACGAGAGAAGAAGCGGCTGCCATCGAAGACGATATGAGCAAGATGGTTTTTGGCACGCTTTTTGAATTTAAGGACGGCGGCATTTTAAACATGATGATGAAAGGGCCCGCTGCGGATTCGGTTCCCAAGGACGAACTTGATGCTGCTGTTGCGGTAGGAAAAGTAGTCGTTGAAGACGGATACTGCTATATCTGCGATGCCAAGAACTGGAAAGAGGAAGACGGCAAAATCCTTATCGACAGCAAGGAAGAGGGCGAAGTTTTCGGTGAAAAAATCAATCCCTGGAGAGAAGTGATTGAAGAGGGCAACACCCTTATAGTTCTTGATAATTATCAGATTGTAAAAATAGGCGAGACTCCGACTTCTGTTCGTAAAAAAGAAGCAAAGGTTTTAACACCCGAAATGCTTGAGGCAGTCGGAACCTACAAAGGTTTATATACCAAAATGGTTTGCGATGAAACCAAGAATGAAGAGGAATTCTCTCTTGAATTAAAAGACGACGGAACAGGTATTTCCAAGAGAAACGGCCTTGAAATCAAAGTTCCCGACTGGAGCGTTGAAAACGGGGAAGTCAAACTCACCGAAAAATATCTCGGAAAGATTGATTACACGGGCAAACTCGACGGAAAGAATTTAAATCTTTTCAACGACGATCCTTCAAAGCCCATGACCTACGAATACGTATACGAGAAAATCTGATTTCATAAAAGAGGTGAATAACCTTGAGAGTTTTGATTGCTGAAGACGAAGTTGCAACAGCCAAAGCGCTGAAACTTCTTTTGGAAAAATCCAAATATTCGGTAGACATTGTTCATAACGGAAACGATGCCTGGGATTATGTGTCGGACGGCGGCTACGAAGTAGTCGTTCTTGATATTATGATGCCCGGAATGAACGGAATAGAAGTGCTTAAAAAGATGCGAAATAACGGCATCAAAACGCCGGTTTTAATGCTTACCGCAAAGGCAGAAATAGAAGACCGCGTGGCAGGACTTGAGGCAGGCGCGGACGATTATCTTCCGAAGCCCTTTGCGACCAATGAGCTTATCGCAAGAATAAAAGCACTCGGAAGACGAAGCGAAAACTATACCGATTCGGTTAAAAAAGCAGGCAATCTTGAACTTGACGGCAACAGATATGAGATGAGGGTAAAAGATAAAAGCGTCAGCCTTTCAAACAAAGAATATCAGCTGATGGAGCTCTTCGTACTTCACCCCGGCTTTGTATTTTCAACGGAACATTTAATGGATAAAATATGGGGACTCGATTCCGATTCGGATATCGACGTTGTCTGGACGCATATCGGATTTGTTCGTAAAAAACTCCGCAGCCTCGATGCAAATGTCGAGATTAAAACTATCCGCGGCGCGGGCTATTCGCTGGAGGTGAACGCATGATCAAAAAAATGAGGCAGAGAGTAGTACTTGCTTCGATGCTTGCGTTCTTTGCGGTTATTGCTCTCATAGGCATATCGGTTAATGTGGTGAATTACTGCATAACCACAAGGAATGCGGACAATACTCTTACAGCCATTCTTGAAACCGAATTAAACAGAGAAGAAATGTTTATGCCGGATAATCCGGGCGAGATGCCTCCGATGCAGCCTTTTATGGGGCTTCCGGATCTCGAAGTAAACTACATGACACGTTTCTTCGTGCTTCGCCTGGATAAATACGGCAATGTTTCATGGATGGGTATGGATTACATCGCTGCGGTTAATTCTTTTGATGCGATGAAATACGGCGAGAAAATCATTGAGAAAAATGCTGACCATGGTTACATCGATGATTTCAGATTTATCAAATCCGAAAGCAAAGATTCCACAATAATTGTTTTTCTAAATGTTTCAAAAGAAAAGCAGTCGATGAAATCACTCCTTCTTCTGACGCTTGTTGTATCTGCAGTCAGCCTTGCAATTGTGTTTGTTTTAGTTGAACTTTTCGCAGGCAGAGCCATACGACCGATTGCAAACAACATAAAAATGCAGAAGCAGTTTATAACCGATGCAAGCCATGAACTGAAAACTCCGCTCACATCCATTTCTACAAGCCTCGATGTAATTTCGATGGAGCACGGCGAGGATGAGTGGACCGAAAATATTAAGAACCAGACAGGAAGAATGACGAAGCTTGTCAGTGAACTTGTAACTCTTTCGAGACTCGACGAGGATATGCCCCTTCCCGACAAAGAGCAGTTTTCCTTAAGCAACCTCGGCTGGGAAATCGTTGAAATATACGAAGCGCAGGCTAAAGGCAAGAACAAAAAGTTCAGTGCAGAGATAGAAGATAACATCGACCTTTACGGAGACAGGGCAGCAGTCGGACAACTGCTTTCGGTACTTCTTGACAATGCTATCCGTTATTCGGATGAAAACGGTGACATCAGACTATCCATCTACAAAAAGAAAAACAAACCCCGCATAGAGGTTTTCAACACCTGTCATTATGACACACCGCCCGATGCCAACAGGCTCTTTGACAGGTTTTACAGACCGGACGAATCAAGAAGCCGTGAAACAGGCGGAACGGGCGTAGGCCTTTCGATTGCAAAAGCAGTTGTATCCGCACACGGCGGCACAATAAGTGCTAGCTGTCCAAGCGGTGAGACAATGACGATAAAAATTTCTTTTTAAAAGAAAAATGTATAAGCGTCTGACATCAAAAGATGTCAGGCGTTTTTTTTATGATTTTTAAATCACTTCAGGTTCATTTCAGGTTGACCTTTTATGATAAGTGTATCAAACCGAAAGGAATGCGTGAGAATGGAAGATAAGAAGCACTACCGGCACGAACTGAAATACCAGATTTCATATGCCGAATATGTCGCGATGCGGCAGCGCTTAAAAGCAGTTATGAAAACGGATCCGCATGCGTCTAAAGACGGAAAATACAGGATTCGAAGCATTTACTTTGATAACTGCGACGACAAGGCACTAAAAGAAAAAATCGACGGAATCGCAAAGAGAGAGAAATTCAGAATAAGATACTACAACGACGATTTTTCTTTTATCACTCTCGAAAAAAAGATGAAAATCAATAACCTCTGTTTAAAATACGATGCGGCAATCACCGAAGAGGAATGCCGAAAAATTTTAAGCGGAGATTTAGGGTGGATGAAGGAGCATAAAGAGGAGCTCGTCAGAGAACTTTATGCAAAGATGACTTACCAGAGGTTAAAACCGAAAGTCCTCGTTTCGTATGAAAGAGAGCCTTACATTTACGCAGCGGGAAATGTACGTGTAACCTTTGATTCAAAGATAAGAACAAGCCTTTTTCATCAGGAATTCTTAACAAAAGAAGTCGACGATATAAGCGCGACCGACACACCGGGAGATATGTTTCTGGAAGTCAAATACGATGCATTTCTACCGTCAGTCATTCAGAATCTGATACAGGTTAGAGGCATCAGACAGCAGGCATTTTCAAAATACGGCGCCTCGAGAAGATTCGGATAATAAATCATAAAAGAGATAAGAAAAACAACACATTTTGGAGGATAAAACAATGATGTCATTCAGTGATATTTTTAAATCAAGTTTTTTGGAAAGCGTGAGAGAATTCTCCGCGCTCGATACCTTAATCGGTATGCTTTTTGCCCTTGTAATCGGGCTTTTCATATTTTTCATTTATAAGAAAACATTTACGGGAATCATGTATTCCACAGGATTTGCGATGTCGCTTATCGGACTTTCGCTTGTTACCACACTCGTAATCATGGCCGTTACAAGTAACGTAGTTCTTTCACTTGGTATGGTCGGTGCGTTATCAATCGTTCGTTTCAGAGCAGCCATAAAAGAGCCGATGGAAATTGTATTCTTATTCTGGTCGATTGCAGTCGGTATTGTAATCGGCGCCGGAATGATACCTCTTGCGGTTATCGGCTCAGTTATCATCGGTGTCATTCTTGTAATTTTTGCAAACAAGAAATTCAGAAACGCTCCTTACATTTTAATCGTAAACTGCGAAGATGAAAAAGCAGAAGAAAACGCATTAAACATCATTGAAAAATCAGTTGACAAATATGTTGTAAAATCCAAATCCATCAATGCTTCAGGCATCGAACTTACGGCAGAAATCAGAGTTAAAAACGAAGCTGTAAGCTTTGTGAACCGAGTAAACGAAATAAGCGGTGTATCAGGTGCAACGCTTGTGACATTTAACGGAGAATACATGTCATAACAGGAGATTTTTATGATTGCTTATAAACATGTATCAAAAATAATAGTCGCCCTTACGGCCATAGCCGTTACGTTGTGTTTTCTTGCGGTTATGTTTGCCGATCCTCTAAGCGAAGCAATGGGCGGGAGCACCGTCAGAATGGAGTATGAAACAGCTCTTTTTGACACCGACGAACCCATCAGTGTAAACATCATTATGGATGAAGATGACTGGAACGAAATGCTTAAAAACGCAATGACCGAAGTGTACTATGTGTGTGATGTTGAAATAAACGGAATCACAGTTAAAAATGTTGCTATCAGACCTAAAGGAAACACCAGTCTTTCGGCTATTGCAATGGATCCCGACACCGACAGATACAGTCTTAAGTTAGAGTTTGATCATTTCGTAAAAGGTCAGACATGCTATGGATTAGACAAGCTCATTTTAAACAATAACTACGCAGATGCGACCAACATGAAGGAAGCCATTATTTACGATATGTATCAGTATCTTGGCGCCGACGCATCTTTGTACAATTACGCCAAGGTAAGCGTAAACGGCGAATACTGGGGAGTTTATCTGGCGCTCGAAGCAGTCGAAGAAAGCTTCATGCTTCGTAACTTCGGAACGCAGGACGGCGAACTCTACAAACCCGACAGCATGGAAATGGGTGGCGGCGATTCGTCAAAATCTGATGACAAAGGCGCTCCGTCATTCGGCGGCGGATTTGATTTCAGTAATATGCCCGACATGGGTGGTTTCGGCGGCGGAAAAGGCGGCTTCCCGGGTGGAGGAGGTTTCAACTTCGACTCCGAAAATATGCCTGATAGAGGCGATTTCGACATGAGCAATATGCCTGATATGGGCAGTTTTGATTTCGGTAGTATGCCCGATAACGGAAACTTCGACTTTAGAATTATGCCTGATAAAGACAGTGCAGAAGCACCTTCGGAAGACAGCAGTGAAGATAAAGATTCCAAGCCCTCACCCGGCGGTGGCGGCGGTTTCCCGGGAGGCGGAGGCTTCTCCTTCGGTAACGGCGGGGCAAATTTAAATTACACAGACGATGATCTCGACAGCTATTCAACCATCTGGGACGGCGAAGTTACAGGCACGAGCAAGGCCGATCATAAAAGAGTCGTAACCGCACTTAAAAACATCAGCGAAGGCACGGATTTAGAAGAGTATCTCGATGTCGACAATGTGCTTAAATATATGGCGGTACATACATTCTCGGTTAATATGGACAGCCTTTCGGGTTCAATGGCCCATAACTACTATTTGTACGAATATGACGGAAAACTAAACATATTCCCCTGGGACTACAACTTATCCTTAGGCGGAATGAGCATGGGCGGCGGTTCTGACGGAACATCTGTAGTAAACGATGCAATCGATACACCTTTCTCGGGTACGCAGTTTTTCGATGCGCTCCTTGAGAACGAAGAATACCTTGCAAAGTACCATGAGTATTTAGATATGCTCGTAGAAGAATACGTAAACGGCGGACGATTTGACGAAGTTTATTCACGTATCAGAAGCCAGATTGATTCACTTGTTGAAGAAGACCCGACTGCATTTTATGATTACGACGAATACGAAAATGCAGCAGAAACACTTTATGAAACTATCAAACTTCGTGCTGAAAGTATCAGAGGCCAGCTTGACGGAACGATTCCTTCGACGGACGAAGGCCAGCGAAATTCTAATGCTTTAATTGATGCTTCACACATTGATATCAAGTCGATGGGAACTTTCAATATGGGCGATAATGATTCGGGAGACGATTTCAGGAAAGGAATGCGAAAATAAAAGTTTTATGAGGCGTAAAAAAGCCTGAAAATTGAATATTTTATGAGTTCAACGCAACCGTGCTTGTCCCTGTTCACATTGACAAAAAAACCTCATAAATGTATAATTGTGAGTTGTCGTGAAAGACAGAGTACCCATTGGAAATACACAAAAAGAGAGTTTTATGAAGAAATTTAAAGCAGTACTTCTGATGTCGGTTTTAAGTGCGGTTGCGATGCTTGCTGCCTGCACCAAAGAGACTACGGGAGATCCTAAAGTTAAATATTTCGTTGACGGCCAGGAAGCAGCTTCCGCGCCGGACAAGAATTTTTATAAAGCCGTTTCAATCGAATCCAACAGCAAGGAAGCATCCATTGTCTGGGATGTTGCAACATGGTCGCTTGAGACTTCAAACACCACCGGAAAAGAAACGGTTAATGTTTATTTCGAATATCAGAACAAGCCCGTTACGGTAGACGGAATCGGGTTTGATTCACTTCAGGATGCGTTCAACTACATCGGCAGCGGATCCAAAAGAATTTATCTTACCAAGGATGTTAAGGGCGGCGGAAATACCGCTGAAGGCGCTGAGATTAATATCGAGCTCGGCGGTTTTACCATTGACGGAATCGGTGAAGATACCATTATCAACAACGGTAAAATGACCATTTACGGTGCAGGTACAATTACCAACAGCGTAAACGGTGAATATTCTAAAAGTATCGTAAACTACGGCGACTTAACCCTTCAGGGAGTAACCGTTACCAACGATACCGATTCTGTGGCAATCTGGAATTCCGAGAACGGCAGCAGTGTTCTTACCATCAAAGATTCGGATATTTCTCACACTCATTCAAACGTAATGACTGTGGTTAATTCGGGTACCATGGAAATAGTTTCGGGAAGCATTACCGGCATAGGTGATTCTTTCCATCCCGTGATTTACAACAATCGCGGATCTGCCGTACTCACGCTGACCGGCGGAAGCGTTACAAATAATGCGGAAGGCTATGCAATCTACAATGAATCCGGGGTTATCAATCTCGGTGGGACAACCTATACAGAGTCCTACAATATGCCGTCTGCAGAATAAAGGAATTTTTCGATGTTACAGTTTTTAAGTGACTTGGTTCACAATGAAGTTATAATGTCTGCGGCTTTAAGCTGGATACTTGCCCAGATCATAAAAACCATTATCCACCTTTCAATGACTAAAAAATTCGTGCCTGAGAGACTCATAGGTCCCGGCGGAATGCCCAGCTGCCACTCTGCAGCGGTTTGCGCCATGGTAACTGCACTTGCATTAAACGAAGGACCGGGCTCCCATCTGGTAGCGGTTGCAGGACTTCTTGCGATAGTCGTAATGTACGATGCTACGGGTGTAAGAAGAGAAACAGGCAACCAGGCGAAGGTCTTAAACGAGTTTATTGAAATGTTCCAGAAAAACGGTTCCGAACTTTCAAATGACGAGAAGTTAAAAGAGTTCGTAGGACATACACCGCTTCAGGTATTCTGCGGAGCGCTCCTTGGAATCGGATTTGCATTTCTTTACTGCCTCGTAATCATGAAATAGTAAAATAAAAAAGCCGGAGGAATTTAATAATCCTCCGGCTTAATTTTTTCTCATAAAACTTACTGTTTGTTAAGCCAATCCATGTATTCAATCAAAGCGTCATGCCAGTCGGCAAACATAAATCCGTTAGTGATTTTAAACATATAGTTTTCAAGTACCGAGTAAGCAGGTCTTTTTGCTTTTGCAGGATACTGATCGCTGGTAAGACGGTTAACTTTTACATTCTTTCCTGCGATTTTGAAAATCTCTTCCGCAAAGTCGGCCCATGAACAGATACCTTCGCAGGTTCCGTGGAAGGTTCCGTAGTTTTCGGTGAAAAGCAGTGAATCCATTGCTTTTGCAAGCTCGAATGTGCTTGTAGGGCTTCCGACCTGATCGTATACAACGCCGATTTCGTCGCGGTCTTCGGCGAGACGAAGCATTGTTTTTACGAAGTTTTTGCCGTCGCCGTAAAGCCATGCGGTACGGATGATAAAGTATCTTGTGGAAAACTCTTTTACGAAGTTTTCACCTGCTAGCTTGCTGGCTCCGTAAACACCCTGGGGAGCAGGAATATCAAACTCTTTGTAAGGCTTTGTTGCATCGCCTGCGAACACGTAATCCGTGCTTATATGCAGGATTTTCGCACCGTTCTTTTCGGCTGCGATACTTAAGTTTCTGGGGCCGATTGCATTGATTTTATATGCAAGTTCTTCCTGATCCTCGCAAAGATCGACAGCGGTGTGAGCCGCACAGTTGATGATTGCGTAGGGCTTGCAGTTTTCTACGAATGCAAGAACCTCATCAAGATTTGTGATATCAAGTTCTCCGACATCGGTATTGATGCACTCGATATCGGCTCTGTCTTTGTAAAGATTGTTTATGGCGCGTCCAAGCTGGCCGTTTCCGCCGGTAATCAGAAGTTTTATCATAATATTTTCTCCGAATTTCTTTTAAAACTTTCAATGCAAATTCTATCATCATTCGTGTCAAATGTCCAATGATGGACAAAAGGAGAACAATTAACATAATTTTGTGGTATATAATCTAGTATTATGTTATAATACACTTAATTATGAGAATTTGAATGATATGATGGGTTTAATATGTACGGATACCGCTTTCCGTAGTAATTACAGACGGTTTTTGGGATGAGCAGGGAAGAGAGCAAAAAGAATAATTCAAAAATGAAAAATGCGGAAAAGACACGCAAAACTGATACTAAAGCTCTTGTTTTAAAAATTTTTTTTGTGCTTACTCCGTTAATCCTGTCGCTTATCTTTATGATCATCAAGTGGATATCGCAGGGTTACGTTGCACTTCCCGGCATTAAGTGGAACGATGAAGCCGTATACATCAAACTGATTGAAACATATTCGAGAAACTTTTCACCCAAGGGTTACTGGGGATTTGACGGTAACCATGCAATTCTCGGTACGGGATCTGCATGGAGCCCCGCAATACTTGCGCCGTATTTTATACCCGCCATCATTTTCCCTGTCGGATATTCCTTCGTGTATATCTGCAACATGGTTTATGTCACGGCTGCGAACGCTGCTTTTATGGTGCTTACCAAGCCTAATTGGAAAAACACCTTAAAGCTTATTCTCGTACAGGTTACAAGCATAGTTTTCATACTGTACTTAAACACCAACATGTCCGAGATTTTCAGATACGCGCTTGCTATTCTTATCGCGGGACTTTTATACAAAATGTTCTTTGACAAGTGTCCTAAATGGCTTAAATACGTTGTTACTCCGCTCGTAATCATTTATGCGGTTCAGGTTTATACATTTTTCGCATTCTGCATTCCGATTTACGTATTTGCGCTTCTTGCCAAAAAGAAACTCTGGGTAAGAATTCTCATATCGGTTTTGGCAATGGGATTTATTGCAACCGCAAGCTACGGACTGCTCCATCTGATATCGAGTAACTACAACATCGGCAAAACCGAAGCGCTTTTAAACGCAGTCAGCGAAGGACATATATTTGCGGCAGTAAAAAGCTTTTTAGGAATGATGCGTGACGGTTTAAAAGGATTGCTTGATTTAAGATATTACATCAGGACAAACGGCATTTACATCTTCCATGTGATGATTGCTTTTCTGATAATCGCCAGTTCCCTGCTTACGATATTCTCGAAAAGCTCATCCGAAAAAGACAGACTGATTGCAGCCGTATCGGTGTATTCGATATGCATCTTTTTCCTGATGTACTTAACGCTTTACACCATCGTTCCCGACACATTTATGCGCGGAACGGAAATAGCAATCATCTTTTGCGCGTACCTTCTGATGATGACCGAAGACAAATTCTTAGCATGGACCATCATCCTCTGCAACGCGACCGGACTTTTGTTCCTTCCCGTCAACCTTAGAAATTTTCAGGGTACGGAAAGATATTATACAAGCGAAGTTACGTCAGAGTGGAAGAGTCTTGAAAACGGGCTTAAAGAAATAATGACCCTAAAAGAAAGCGACAATCCCTGGGACAACACCATCATTATGTACACGATGGAGCCGAAAGCCATCCTGGCAATGCCCGAGGGATTCGGAATCAACTTTGTATTAAACAATGATTTTTACGGCAGTGACGCGGGATATATTTTCCTCCCGAAACATAAGCATTTTAGGGAAGACTGGATAGAGAATGACTACAGCGACCTGATGATAGAACACTCGCTTAACGTGGAATATTTCTACGAGATTATTTATGAGGACGGCGGTTACATCTGCTACCGCAAAAAAGATTTGTAGCCGAGGATAAATGGATTTGATGGAAGACAAAGTCAGTGTTGTAATACCTGTTCATAACGCCGAAAAGTTCATAAAAGACACGGTTGAAAGCGTGTTTTCGCAAACCTACGACAACATTGAGCTTATTCTCTGCGAAAACAATTCGACCGATTCCACAAAAGATATTCTTGGAGAGATGACCGATTCGAGAATAAAGGTACTTAACCTTACGAATGTAGAGGATGCCGCAGGTGCGAGAAACGCAGGCGTAAAAGAGGCAGACGGCAGATACATTGCATTTCTTGATGCGGATGATTTGTGGCAGAAAGACAAACTTGAAAAACAGATTGCATTCATGAAAGAAAAAAATGCCGCATTCTGTTTTACCGGATATGAATTTGCGGACGAGGATGCAAAGCCTATGGGCAAAATCGTAAAAGTACCCGAGAACATATCTTACAACGAGGCACTTAAAAACACGACGATTTTTACATCTACCGTAGTTTTCGATATGTCCCTTCTTACCAAGGAGCAGATTGAAATGCCGCATATAAAGAGCGAGGACACCGCATTGTGGTGGAAGCTTTTAAGAACGGGAGTAGTGGCATACGGACTGAACGAAAATCTCGTGTACTACAGAAGACCGTCCAAATCACTCTCGTCAAACAAGTTTGAAGCAATCAGACGTATCTGGTTCCTTTACAGAAAACAGGAAAAATTAAGTCTTGCGAAAAGCATTGTCTGCTTCATAGGCTGGGCAGCAAGAGCGGTAGGACGAAGAATATAATTCACAAAATTTTTGAAAGGCTGGCCGTTTATACGGCGAATGAAAATGGGCAAAAAAGATTCCATAAAGCGAATACTGGTTTTACAGCTGGCAACATTCGAGTTTTTGCTTGATGTCGGCGGATACGCTTTTATCTGGTTTTTCTTTTACAAGAAAATGGTTGAAGTCAGATTCTGGCAAAAGGGCGATGCTTTGGTACTCGCACTCTATGCGGTTATACTGGCAGGATTCCTTGTTGTATACGGTGCGGGGAAAATCGGATATTTAAGAAGCTTTGAAATATTCTTATCGCACACATTCTCGATACTTGCGTCAAACATTTTTGCATACGGCATCATCTGCCTTATGAACGGAACCGCAATCGATCCGAGATACATGATTATACTTACTCTGATACAGCTTCTGTTTGCACTCGGATGGTCGTATCTTTCGAACTTTATTTACCGTTCGGTATTTGCACCGCGCGACCTTCTGTTAGTCTGTGGCGAGAGACCTGTGGATGAAATCATCGAGAAATTCAAAACCAGAAAAGACCGTTTCCAGATAGTCAAGATTATGAATGTTTCGGAAGGTGAGGAAGCAATCCTAAAAGAAATTCTCAACAGATATCAGGGCGTAGTGCTTTGGGATATTCCGATGAACTTCAGAAACAATATTTTGAAATACTGCTATGCGAGATCTATCCGTGTTTATCTGATGCCCAAGATTTCCGACGTTATCATTCAGGGTGCCGACGTGCTTCACTTCTTCGACACTCCGATTCTTTTGACGAGGGAATATCCGCTTAATTTCGAGCAGCGCTGCATCAAAAGAATGATTGACCTTTTCTGTTCGATAGTTTTAATCATTCTTACTTCGCCGATAATGTTAATTACCGCGATACTGATTAAGATTACCGACGGCGGTCCCGTCTTTTACAAACAGACCAGAGTAACGCTTAACAACAAGCCTTTTAAGATTATTAAATTCAGATCCATGAAGGTTGATGCCGAAGCCGACGGAAAGGCCAGACTTGCAGCCAAAAACGACGACAGAATTACATGGATCGGAAAGTTTATAAGAAAAGTGCGTATCGATGAACTTCCCCAGCTCTTTAACATTTTAAAGGGCGAGATGTCCTTTATCGGACCTCGTCCCGAGAGACCGGAAATCATCGAGCAGTATATGCAGGAAATCCCCGAGTTTACCTTCAGAACAAAAGTAAAGGCAGGGCTTGCCGGCTATGCGCAGGTTTACGGCAAATATAACACATCACCGTACGACAAACTGAAACTCGACTTAGCTTACATAGAAGGTTATTCGACCTGGATGGATATAAAACTGATGCTTTTAACATTGAGAGTGCTTCTTACTCCCGACGCGACCGAAGGAGTGGGCGAAGATCAGGTTACGGCTATGAAACCCGAGGAGGACAACGATGAAAGTACCGTATAGCAAGGAACCCGTGGATTTCAGATTAATGGTTCTGGTCTCAATCAGAAGAATAAGATTTATCATTTACGGAATATGCCTAGGCGCCCTTATTTTCGGCGGCGGTTATTATGCTGCGCGTAACATTTTCGCGGGCAGACCCGAATACAGGGCTGAGGCAAAGGTATATCTTCAGTACATCGACAATGTTGAGATTGAAAACATATACATCAACAAGCAGACCTGGGAAGACCTCGTTTACAACGATATTATCGCAGAGTATGCAGCCGATGAAATCGGCAGAAGCCTTGAGATGGAAGAAGTAAAACAAAAGGTTTCCGCGACTCTTCTTACAGATACCAGAATAGTAGTTGTAACAGGTCAGTCGACGAGCCAGGCAGAGGCCAAGCTTCTTGCAAATAAATATGCCACAGCTATCTGCCGTTTTGCTCCCGAGTTAAAAGAGATAGAAGATGCACGAATCATATCAAGCGCAAGCCATGCGGAAAAAGTCGGCTTCGAAGACAGAACCTGGGCGATGTCCGCAAGCGGTGCCATCTTCGGCGGTATTGTATCCGCGATCTGGCTTTTCCTGTACTTCATATGGGACACATCGATTTACATTCCTTCCACAACGGAACTTCGATACGGCATTCCTACACTCGGACTTACCACCGACCAGATGAGAAAGTTTTCAATCAAGAAGGATGACGATTACGAATTCGAAAAGCCCAAAGGAAACAAAAAGACCGAATTTTACAGACTCTGGCTTCAGGTTAATTTCTTAAAGATTACCAAGGGCTTAAAGAAGATTGCGATTGTCGACACATCACTTACCGACGATTCGCATTATGTAATAAACCTTATAAACAGCATCTTAAAAGAAGAGCGCAACAAAGAAATTTCCGACATCGAAAGCGGAAAACTCAAAAAAGAAGATGCATACTTCTCTTCACCCGAATACGAAATCGTTGCACCGGGCTCGGTTAACAACGATCCTACTATTGCATCAACCGCAGCTAAATGCGAGGCTACGATTGTGCTTATAAAATCAGGCGATCATAACGGCAAGATGATAGAACGTGCGCTTGATCTTTTAAGACTTCAGGAAGCAAATGTTGTGGGAGCAATCCTTTATGATGTTAATTCATCGCTTATTAAGAGTTATGTATTCTCATTCTTTTCAAGCTCAACGAGAAAACTGAAAGAGAATATTTACAATACACGTAACGAAGAAGCAGGTGCAGAGAATCTTTACGAAGATATTCCCGAAGATATTCCGGAAACCGTAGAGGCAGAGGAAGAAAAGTAGCACTTAAATGTCGGAGAAAAAAATGAGTATGACTTTACTCGTATCCGCACTGGATGTAAATCCTGAGGAATTACTTGAAAAAATGGGCGTTAAAGGCAATGCCGTTATCGTCAATCAGTGCGACAAAGACAGTAAAAGAGAGATTGAAAAAGATGACGGCAAAATCGTCATTATCGAATCGCCCACACGAGGCGTCGGCGTTAACAGAAATCTCTGTATAGACAATTCGTTTGGCGATATCGTTCTTTTCTCGGACGATGATATTGTTTACGACGAAGATTACGTAAAAAAAGTCGAGGAAGAGTTTGAAAGACATCCCGAAGCGGAAATGATAATGTTTAACGTTTCGGTCTGCGATGAAAGAAGAACCTACGTAAACGAAGGCTTCAAAAAACTCTCCCGTTTCAATATAGGCAGATTTCCCGCATACAGCATTGCTGTAAGAAGAAATGTGCTTTTAGACAAGAAAATAAGATTTTCCGAACTGTTCGGCGGAGGCGCGAAATATTCAAACGGCGAAGATTCACTCTTTTTAAGAGATGCGTATAAAAGCGGTATTTCGATGTATGCGACCGAAACGCATATCGGAAGTGAAATTCCGAGATCCTCCACGTGGTTTGAGGGTTATACCGAAAAGTTTTTCTTTGACAGAGGAGTGCTTTTCGCGTTCCTTTACGGCAAAAATGCATGGCTTTGGAGAATTCGTTTTATCCTAACCAAAAAAGAAATGTTCCAAGGCGAAATTGACCGTAAGAAAGCAAACAAACTTATGAAAGCCGGAATTAAGGAAGGCTTTGAAATAAAGAAAAAGGGTGTCTGATGGCGGTTTACCTGGTGCTTGCGGCAATAACGATTGCGCTCGGATTCTTTGTTGACAGCAAAGTCGAAAAGTACGACAAGTCTTTTTTCGAAGATCCGAACCGTTCAAAGGGCCGCGCGTTCAACAAGTTAATATACGTGATGATTTTCTTTTTGCTCTTTGCGGTATCGGCCACCAGAATTGCGGTCGGAGGAGATTACTGGAGTTACACTTCGATCTTTAATCTTCTCGCACAGAACAGGGATAAATCCGTAGCTACCGAATTCGGATTTAATATCTTGGTCAAGATAGTCCAGCACATGTTCGGATACGACGGAAAGCAGTACATCATTATCTTTGCGATTGTTGCATTCGTTACGATTCTTTTGTTCATAAAAGGATTAGATGAATTAAGCGAAGATTTCGCAATATCGTTTGCGATGTTTATGCTGCTCGGTTACTACGCATCGAGCTTTAATTCAATCAGAAGTTATCTGGCATTTGCGGTAGCTTTCTACTCGGTCAGATATATTTTCAGAAGAGAATTCTGGAAGTTCGCGCTGCTCGTACTTTTAGCATCGACATTCCACATATCGATATTAATCATACTCGTGGCCTACCCTCTCGGACTGATTAAATGGAAACCCTGGATGATTGCGGTCCTCGGAGTTTTTTCCGCCAGTTTCCTCATCATTCCGAATGTTTACAGAAGACTGGTTTTCCTGATTTACCCTCAGTACGAGAACACGATTTACGATACGGGAGAAGTCAGTTACACAAATATTGCAAGATGCATCGGCGTTCTGATTTTTGCGATTATCCTTTACAAAAAGGTCATAAAAGACAGCGAAAAGAACAGATTTTATTTCAACATGAACATCTTTGCTACGGTGATTTACATATGCTGTTCATTCCTGCCGGTTGTATCGAGAATCGGATATTACTTTAATATTTTCCAGATAGTACTTGTTCCGATTCTCATAGATGCCATTCCGAAGAAATGGGTCAGAATTGTATTAAAGGTTCTGCTTATTTCGGGTGGATTTGCGTACTACGTTTATTTCCTTTATTCGAGTCAGTTTAACGGCACGAGACTCCTGCCGTATTTTAACTGGATTATAAATTAGATTGAGAAAACAAAATGCTCTTTTCTATCATAACGGTATGTTTTAATGCCGGCGACAAACTGAAGAACACGCTTGAAAACATTCTCGCGCAGACTCACGGGGATTTTGAAATCATCGTAAAAGACGGTGGCTCTACGGACGGGAGTCTTAAAGCAATCCCTCAGGATGAGAGAATAAAAGTTTTCAGCGAAAAAGATAAAGGCATTTACGATGCAATGAATGTTGCGGTGTCAAAGGCTTCAGGCGACTATGTGATATTCATGAACTGCGGAGATTCGTTTTATGATGAAAACGTTTTAAAAAATGCCGCGGCGTATATGTCCGATAAACCGGACAGCATGATTTACTACGGAGATGCATTTTTTGCGAGTGCTAAAGAAATCATTTCGCAGCCAAAGGAAATCACCGAGTCAATCTGCTACAGACATATGCCTAATCACCAGTCCTGCTTCTTTGCAAGAAGCCTCTGGGACAACGACGGACTGGATACGAAATATAAGATCCGTGCGGATTACGATTTCTTTTTAAGATGTTACTTCGAAAAGAATATTCGTCCGGCGTATTTAGGAATCACGGTTGCGTCCTACGAGGGCGGCGGATTCTCCGAGTCCGACAAAAAACTTGATAAAGCAGAGCACCGTGAAATCGTGGTTAAGTACATGGGCGAGAAGAAAGCGAATCATTACAGAAGAATTATGATTCTGACACTTCAGCCTCTTCGTACATGGATAGCGCAGAAGAGCATTTTTGCAGGCGCATATAATTCGATTAAAAAGAAAGTTTATTCGTAAGGAAAAACATGAGAGTACTTTGGGTCATAAACCAGTGCATTCCGGTCATAGCTAGACATCTGAATATCGAAGTGCCCAACAAAGAGGGCTGGCTTTCCGGTTTGTCGGAAAAACTTATCGCCGAAAAGAATGAAGATCTTACTCTCGGAATAGCCTTTAACGCAGGTTTCGAAGACGGAAGATATAAAGGCGAATACGAAGTTACGGCCTACGGCTACGACGATGATGTAAGCGTTCCCGAAGAATACGACGAATCGCTTGAATACAGATTTAAAGAAATCATTGAAGATTTCAAACCCGACGTAATTCATATTTTCGGAACGGAATATCCGCACACGCTTGCGGTCTGCAAAGCTGCACCGGATACATCGAAAGTGCTTATCGGAATTCAGGGTCTCTGCAGTGTATACGCGGACCATTATTTCGACGGACTGCCTGAAGAAATGTATGTTAAAGAAACATTTCGAGACAAAATAAAGAGCGACAATATCGTTAAGCAGCAGGCAAAATTCGTTAAGCGCGGCGAACACGAAATCGAGGCTATCAAGTTAGCAAAGAATGTCACAGGCAGAACTTCCTGGGATAAAAAATACACATCCGAATACAATCCTAGCGCAAAGTATTACTTCATGAACGAAACTTTGAGAAGTAACTTTTATGAGGGTAAATGGAATTTTGAAACCTGCGAGAAACACACACTTTTCGCAAGCCAGGGAGATTATCCGATAAAGGGACTGCATGTACTGCTTCGTGCTCTGCCTGAGATAAAAAAAGAATACCCGGACGTAAAACTTTACGTTGCGGGCAACAAGATTACAGGCGAAGATTCGCTTAAGAAAAAAATCTTAATCGGAACGTACGGAAGATATATAAACAAGCTCATAAAAGACGGAAACTTAACCGACAATGTTGTTTTCTTAGGCTCGCTTAATGCAGAGAAAATGAAGGAGAGATACCTAAAGAGCAATGCATTTATATCTCCTTCGATGATGGAAAATTCACCCAACTCACTCGGAGAAGCAATGCTTCTTTCGATGCCGGTAATTTCATCCGATGTTGGCGGGGTAAGAGATTTAATGAGTGAAGAAGAGGGATTTATTTATCCTCCGCTTGACGAAAAAGCATTAATCGAATGTGTGAAAAAATGCTTCGAACAAAACGGAAGCAAAGCGCAAAAAGAAATGTGCGAAAAGGCCGGAAAAAGAGCGCGCATCACACACGATCCTGATACAAACTACAAGCGCCTGCTCGAAATTTATAATGAAATTGCAAACAAATAATTTCTGTGTGCCTGACTCCAAAGGTGTCTGGCACACAAAAGAGGCAACATGAAACTGACATTTGTTTCCAACTATATAAATCATCATCAGATACCGCTTAGCAATGTGCTCTATGAGAAGCTCGGCGATAACTATGCATTTATCCAGACCGAGCCGATGGAAGAAGAACGAATAAAGCTTGGCTGGGACGATGATTTTGACAGCATTCCGTATCTTAAAAAGTATTACGAGAACGGACTTGAATGTAAAAAATTAATCATGGAATCGGATATCGTGGTATTCGGCGGATGTGAGGACGAGTCGGTCATCGAAGACAGACTTCACGCAGGAAAGCCCGTCATCAGATATTCCGAGAGACTTTACAAAGAGGGTCAGTGGAAATGCGTTTCCCCGAGAGGCCTAAAAAAGAAATATCACGATCACACCAGATATTCGGATAAAAAGGTTTATCTTTTATGCGCGGGAGCATATGTGGCAGACGATTTTAACATCATCAAAGCATACCGCGGCAAGAGATTTAAATGGGGTTACTTCCCGGAGTTTAAAGCCTACACCGACGATGAGAGAAAAGAGAGAAGAGACGAGAGAAGAAGCCATTCGAAACTCGAAATTCTATGGGCGGGAAGACTTATCGACTGGAAGCATCCCGAGAGCGTAATTAAGCTTGCAAAAACCCTAAAAGAAAAAGATATTCCGTTTGAGATTTCCGTTATCGGCGGAGGCAAGATGGAAAAAGAAATCGAATCCGCCATCGAAAAGAACGGACTTACCGAAGAGGTTAAACTTCTCGGAATGATGAAACCCGAAGAAGTCAGAAAACACATGACCACGGCGGATATATT
The DNA here is from genome assembly GCA_017618075.1 of Lachnospiraceae bacterium. Classification (GTDB taxonomy): domain Bacteria; phylum Bacillota; class Clostridia; order Lachnospirales; family Lachnospiraceae; genus UBA3766. The sequence goes on along the minus strand of JAFZUY010000010.1, from coordinate 19,948 downwards.
CCTTATCACCAGCGATTACAGGGAAGGCTGGGGCGCGGTCTGCAACGAAGCAATGAACGAGGGCTGTGTTGTTGTAGCATCACATGCTGCAGGCGCGGTTCCCACACTTATAAAGCACAGAGTAAACGGTATGATTTTCCCTTCGGGAGATTTTGCGAAAATGGCTTTTCAGATTGAAGAACTTTCAAAAGATCAGAAGTGGAGACTCTCACTCGGAGAGAATGCATACGAGACGCTTGAAAACGGCTGGAATCATGTGACCGCAGCCGAGCGACTGCTTAAACTGAGTGAGGCCATAATGGAGGATAAGCCATTCTTTTATGATAAGGGTCCGCTTAGCGAAGCAAAGGTAATTCCCGAGAGAAAGATGTATCGTAAAGTCATCGGTATTGAACAATAAAAAGGTGCCTGGCTCACGAAGTGTGCCTGGCTCCAAGGAAAAATATGAGTTCACTGGTTTCGGTCATTGTACCGGTATACAATTCAACTGCATATTTGAAAAGATGCGTGGATGCGATTCTGGCGCAGACTTACAAAGACCTCGAAGTAGTGCTCGTGGATGACGGCTCGACTGACGATTCCCTTGACATTTGCAGGGAATATGCAAAGAACGATTCGAGAGTAAAAGTTTTCCACAAGGAAAACGGCGGGTCTTCATCTGCAAGAAATGTCGGCATAAAAGAAGCCACGGGCGAATACATCTGCTTTTGCGATTCGGACGATTATTACGAGCCGGATATCGTTGAAAATCTCATGAAGGTTTTCAATGAAAAAGATGACTGCATTGTGGCGCAGTGCATGGCAGTCTGCAGATACGAGGACGGTACGCTTGAAAGCGGCCCATTAAAAAATTCAGGCGAGATTGTTCGTGAGACCAACGAAGAATATTTCAGAGAACTTCTTTTACATTTGGGCGACAGTTCATTTTGCACCAAGATGATAAAAGCGGATTTTATGAAAAGATTTGCTTTTAACGAAGGAAGACTAAACGAAGATTTCGAACTCCTTGTATACATGCTGCAGGAGTTTGACTGCATATACACATACGAGATAACGGGATACAATATCATACTTCGCTTTGGCAGCAACACGAGAAATGTTTACAAGAATCTCTTTTATGATTGCATGATTGAAAACTCCGACATGGCTGCCGCGTTAGTTGATGAAAAATATCCCGCACTAAAGGAAGAGGCGAGAAAGTTTCAGCTTTACCAGAGACTTGATTACACGCTTCACACACCTTTGTCAAAGATGAAAAACAATCCGGTAGCAGAGAAGGTTTTAAAAGAACTGAAACTTTGGCGAAAGGATATTAAAACTAATCAGTACCTTGCTCCTAAGGACAGGCGAAATTTAAAGATATTAAGCCGCGTTCCGCATTTAAGCAAGTGGGTGCATAACAAGATTATGTTTTTGAAAGGAAAACCCGTAGAGAAATGAAAATTTTAAAGAAGCTCTCCAAGCTTCTGGACGCAAAACAGAAAAGATCATTAGTCGGACTGGTATTTCTGATGCTAATCGGAGCGATATTCGAAGCGTGCTCCGTAGCGCTCATTATACCTGTTGTTACGGTACTCTTTACTCCCAATGCAATTCAGGAGAAATGGTATCTTGCGCTTGTTTATGAGGCATCGCCTTTTACGAGTGAAAAAGCATTTTCGATAGCTGTTCTTTTAAGCATTATCGTTGCCTTTGTTATAAAGAATTTATTCCTTTTCGTTGAGCAGAAATTACTTTACAGATTCATATACACCAATCAGTTCAGAACATCCGAGAGGATGATGAAGAACTACATCAGAAAAGATTACGAGTATTACTTAAACGCAGACAGCGCCGTAATTCAGCGTAACATCACATCCGATGTAAACAATATGTATGCGCTGATTCAGTCGCTGATGCTTTTGATATCGGAGCTTATCGTATTCGCAACACTGATTGCCCTTTGTATCGGCGAGAGCCCTTTGATGACTGCATTCTTTGCTGTTCTTTTAGGAATTACTCTTTTGATAATAAAGATTGCCTTAAAGCCGGTTTTATACAAGGCAGGGAAGGATAATCAGGACTTTTATGCGGGTCTTTTCAAATGGATTAATCAGACCGTTACGGGTATAAAAGAAGTAAAAATCGGCGGCAAGGAAAAGTACTTCTCGGACTGCTATATCGAGTGTGGCAGGGGATATGTAAACGCCGTTCAGAAATACACTCTTTTAAGCAATGTTCCGAGACTTATCATTGAAGTTGTCTGCATCATTGCGATTGTATTTTATCTTCTGACCATTTACCTCGAGGGCGTCAATGTTTCGAATGTACTTGAAACAATGGGCGTTTTCATAATGGCGCTTATGCGTCTGATGCCTTCGGCCAACAGAATTAACAACTGCTTAAACAACATTTCATATTTCGAGCCGTTCTTCATGGGCGTTTCGGACAATCTTCAGGACGAAATATCCGACAAGAATTCCGAAGTTGCTTCTCTTGAGAGACCCAAGGACAAGCTTGAAGTAAAAGAAAAGATTGAAATAAAAGACATCAAATATAAATATCCCAATACCGATGTTTATGTATTAAACGAAGCGAGTATGGAAATACCCGTCGGTTCCGCAGTCGGAATCGTCGGTACCACAGGTGCGGGCAAATCCACTATCGTGGACGTAATGCTCGGGCTTTTGAAGCTTGAATCGGGACAGATATTGGCGGACGGCAAGGATGCACTCTGCAAAGAAAACTACCGCAAGTGGCTTAAGAATATAGGCTATATTCCTCAGACAGTTTTCATGCTCGATGATTCAATCCGAAAGAATGTTGCATTCGGTATACCCGAAGACGAAATAGATGAAAACAGAGTATGGGAAGTTTTAAAAGAAGCACAGCTCGATGAGTTCGTCAAAGGACTTCCGAACGGCCTCGAAACCGGCATCGGTGAGCGCGGTATCAGACTCTCCGGCGGACAGCGCCAGCGTATCAGTATCGCACGTGCTCTCTACGAAGATCCCGAAGTGCTCGTCCTCGACGAAGCCACCAGTGCTCTCGACGGCGACACCGAGCAGGCTATCATGGATTCCGTCAATTCACTCCACGGCCGAAAGACTTTAATCATCATTGCACATCGTCTTCAGACCATCGAGAAATGTGATGCAGTTTACCGCATAGAAAACGGCAAGGCAAATCGCGAGAGATAAAGAAATATGGATATTAAATTGAGTATCATAATTGCATTAAGTGATACATACACAGATGTTGGAAAAATTAAAAAAACCATAGATTCCACGCTTGAAGCTTACCGCGAAGGGACAGAGATTGTTATATCGGCAGACATTCCTTCAGGTCCTGTAAAAGAATTGATTTCCGGATACAGCGAAAAGTACCCTGACATTATCAAACTTTTATTTACTTCCGAAAGACGCGGTAAAGGCGGAGCGTACAATCTGGCGCTGAGAAGCTCGGAGGCAGAGTGGGTTTCTTTTATGAATGCGGGAGATACGATTGCACCCTCGTTTGTAAAGGCCATGCTTAAGAAAGCCGAGGAAACGGGCGCGGATGTAGTCGGATGTGCGAACGATTCGGAAGATAACGAGAGCGATGCTGAGATTTTCAAGCAGCTTCCCGATATGGAAGAAGATGAAATGAAGGCGATTTTAATAGTCAATCCGGGGCAGATGGAGTCGAAGATTTTTAAGAGAAGTATCTTTGAAAAGAACGGACTCTGGTTCCCTGAAAAACTTCTTTTTGAAAAACTCGGAATCGGAAGACTTGCACTTTCGGAAGCGGAGAAATTTGAATACATCGATGAATGCCTTTATTTCTTTGACAAGGACAACAAACCTTCCACAGAAGAAAGCGATCTTTTTGAAAGACTGGATGTAATGACTTTCTTTATCGAGGAGTGCTTTAAGAGAGAGATTCTTGAGGAGTTTCCCGAAGAGGTTGAGGCAGCGTTTATCGATGATATGTATATGAAAACGCTCTTTACATACATCGCTGTAACACCCGGTGCCAAGCGCAAAAAATCATTCTTAGAGATGCTTCAGAATGCAATACTTGACTGCTTCCCCGAGTTTGAGACCAACCCTTATTACTACGAGAAATACGATGACGATATAAAAGATCTGGTATCGCTTCACATCGAATCTCCGGGTAAGTTTTTAAAGACAGTTAAAAATTTCGATTCTCTGGAAATCGAATAAAGATACGGTAACAGAAACATAAAAGAAAGAAGAAAAATGAGTAACGAAGCAAAAGAAAAATGTACAATAATCGTTCCGTGCTACAACGAAGAGGAAGCAATCCCTTTGTTTTATGAGGCGACCAGTGAAGCACTTAAAGACTTTGCGCTTGATTACGAATATCTTTTTGTAAACGACGGCAGCAAAGACAAAACGATTGATGTCTTAAAAGACCTCGCCGAAAAAGACGAAAAAGTGCACTATGTTTCTTTTTCGAGGAATTTTGGCAAGGAAGCTGCAATGTATGCAGGCCTTAAGGAATCGACCGGCGATTATGTTGTAATCATGGATGCCGATTTGCAGGATCCGCCCGAACTTATTCCCCAAATGTACGAGAGCGTCATCAACGAGGGATATGACTGCGTTGCCACGAGACGTGTAAACAGAAAAGGCGAACCGCCCATCAGAAGCATGTTTGCAAATATCTTTTATCTTCTGATGCATTTCATTGCGAAAGTGGATATGGTTCCCGGCGCCAGAGATTTCAGATTTATGAAGCGTGTCATGGTGGATGCGATCGTCGAAATAGGAGAGTACAACAGATTCAGCAAGGGTATTTTCGGATGGGTCGGATTTAATACCAAATGGATTCCTTTTGAAAATCGTAAAAGAGTCGCAGGCAAGACAAAATGGTCATTCTTCAAACTCTTCCAGTACTCGATTGAAGGCATTGTTGCATTCTCAACCGCACCGCTTGTATGGTCCTCAATTATAGGACTTATCTTCTGCGTACTTGCATTTATTGCACTTATATTCCTTTTCGTAAGAGCACTTATTTTCGGTGATCCCGTCAGCGGCTGGCCTTCACTTGCATGTATGATTACATTCTTTGCAGGCCTCCAGCTTTTTAGCGTGGGTATCATCGGAATGTATATTTCAAAGACATATCTTGAAGTAAAGGGCAGACCCATTTACATTGTGAAAGAGAAAAAATAATGGAAAAATTAATCAACAAATTAAAAGAAGAACAATACAAAATACCGTTTATGTCGGGAATTGTGATAGGACTTATCACTCATATGTTTATGATTGTAAACAAGTTCCCGAACGGCGATTCCATGACCAACTTTTACTTTGACCAGAACATGGTTACAAGCGGAAGGTGGTTTTTAACAGTAGCGTGCGGAATCTCCTCCTTTTATGATCTGAATTTTGTAAACGGTCTTTTGGCGATTATATTCATAGCAATCAGCGCAGTTTTTGTCACAAGGTTTTTCGATGTTAAGAAAAAGACCACGTTGATTTTGGTACCTGCGGTTATGGTCACATTCCCCGCCGTTGCGGCAACAATGTCGTATATGTACACGGTGGACGGATATATGTTGGGCCTCCTGTTTGCAATTATCGCAGCATACGTAAGCAAGAAATACAAGTTCGGATTTTTCGCCGGAATGATCTTCCTTGCACTAAGCCTCGGTACTTATCAGGCGTATGTTTCGGTAGCGATTCTTTTATGTTTGTTCGATATTATTTTTACGGTCATCGACAACGAAGATATTTATACGCTTTGGAACAAGGGCTTTAAGTACCTTATGATGGGCATCGGCGGCAGTGCTTTATACTACGGTATATTAAAAATCTGTCTGCTCGTTCAGCACAAGGAACTTGATACATATCAGGGCATTAACGAAATGACTCACATCAGTCTTTCTTCAATCCCTGAAAGAATTTACGATATGTATTACGATTTCGCCGCATTTGCATTCAGCGGACGAATCTTCGTCAACAATTTTTTAACGATGATAATAATGAGTACGATAGTCTCGGCGTCCATGGTTGCAATTTTCGTACTCTTTGTCAAAAACAAGGTGTACAAAAAATGGTACAGCTGGCTGATTCTATTCCTTTGCATAGGACTGATGCCTTTTGGTGCCAATACCGTGCTTCTTTTGATGTCACAAACCGGTGAATACCATCTTGTTATGAGACTGCAGTGGGAAATCTTCATCGTTGCCATCGTAATTATATCCGAGCGAACCATTACGGCATTTGAGACCGTAAAAGATAAGCTCATCATTCCCAAGACCGTATCGGTGGTGCTGGTGGCGTTATTATGTTATAATTTTCTGTTAATGGATAATATTGCATACTTCAATATGCAGCAGCAATATGAGAAATCCTACGCATACTGTGTAAGGCTTCTTGACAGGATTGAACAGACCGAAGGTTACGTTCAGGGAATGCCTATCTGTCTGGTCGGAGAGATTAGTGAAAAGAGTTATCCTCCGACAGAACTGACCTATGATATAACATCGAAGATCCGCGGAACCGACAGGAGTTTCTTATTCTACCGCGGTGAGCAGTATGAAGAGTTTATCAAGAATTATTTAGGTGCGACGCTTAATATTCTTGAGGGCGATTATGTAGTTGATATGTATTATTCCGAAGAATATTCGACGATGTCATCGTTCCCGGATAAGAACAGCATCAAGATTGTAAACGGAATCATGTTTATTAAACTGGAGTAAGGGATATGGGAAAACTTACCGTTATCATTCCTTCATTCAATGAGGAAGACAATATCGAGAATACAGCCAAAACCATCGGAGAGACATTGCAGGGTGCAGGTATTGAATACGATCTGCTCTTTGTTTCCGACGGCTCGACGGATCAGACTTTTGATATTGTGGAAAAACTTTCCAAAGCTGATAAAAGAATCGGAGGCATTCAGTTTTCGAGAAACTTCGGCAAGGAAGCAGCTATTTTCGCAGGTCTTGATTATGCGACAGGCGACTGCGTGGCTGTAATTGACTGCGATCTTCAGCATCCTGCCGCAACTTTGGTTGAGATGTATAAGCTCTGGGAAGAAGGCTACGAAGTAGTTGAAGGAATCAAGTCTAAAAGAGGCAAGGAGAATCCTTTCTACAAACTGTTCTGCGCTATCTTTTACGGAATAATGAGTTCCTTAATGAAGATGGATTTGAATAAAACAAGTGATTTCAAACTGCTTGACAGAAAAGTGGTTGAGGCACTGCTTGATCTGCCTGAAAGAAATACTTTCTTTAGAGCACTTTCATTCTGGGCAGGCTTTAAGAGCACATCCGTTACTTTCGATGTTGCCGAGAGAAAAGCAGGCAAGAGCAAATGGTCGTTCTCGGGACTTGTGGCATATGCGATTTCAAATACCACATCCTTTACGACGGCACCTCTTAAGGCGGTATTCGTACTTGGTGTGCTTTTGATGATTTTCTCCGTTGTACTCGGAATCGAGACACTGGTTAATTACTTCCTCGGAATTGCAGCGGACGGTTTTACGACAGTTATTCTTTTACTTCTTATCATTGGCGGATGCATTATGATAAGCCTCGGAATTATGGGACATTATCTTGCACGTATTTATGAAGAAGTTAAGGGAAGACCCAGATACATTGTTTCAAAAACAACTAACGAAGAATGAGTGAAAAAAAGTCCAGACAACTGAATATGGAAGTCCTCAGAATCGTTGCGATGCTCATGATAATAACGCTTCATTATCTCGACAAGGGCGGTGTCTTAAAAGAGTTTGAGCTTAAGATGGGCTTAAACAGAAACCTCGCCTGGATTATCGAAGCGCTCTGCATGGGAAGCGTTAATGTTTATGTGCTCATAAGCGGATACTTCCTTTCGAAATCAGAGTTTAAGGTAAAAAAGGTCATCATGCTCTGGGCACAGATTCTTTTTTACTCATGGATAATAACTGCAGTCTTTGCGATTGTAACCCAAGGACATCTTGGCCTCGCAAACGGTATTTATGATGTAATACCTCTCCTGATGCCCGTGACCGGCAGCCACTACTGGTTTGCAACGGTTTATATGCTCCTATATTTGTTCTTCCCGTTCCTAAATAAAGGAATCGAGGCAATGGATAAAAAGCAGCTTAAGGGCATAATACTTGCAGCGATAGCGGTGTTCTCGGTATGGAATACAATCCTTCCTTTTACACAGCCCCTTACGGATCTTGAAGGAATGGATATCTGCTGGTTTGCATGCCTCTATCTTGTGGCAGCATACATCAGAAAATATCCCGAAGATTTCAAGTTAAACAGATGGGTTTATTTGCTGATTTCATTCGTATCTGCAATTTGTGCGTTTGTACTCGGCAAAGGATTATTGTTAATAGATTTGTATGTAGGAAAGCTCGGCGGATATGCCAAAAACTTTTATCCGTACAATTCGCTTTTCATACTTTTAGCAAGCGTATGCCTGTTCCTCTTCGCACTTAAGCATGAGACAAAGGCTCCGAAGTGGCTTGCAGGCGTTATCCTTTTTGCATCACAGGGAACCTTCGGCGTTTATCTTTTACACGAGCACAAGCTTTTAAGATATCTCTGGCCTAAGTGGTTTAACGTGGAAGCGGTTTCCGGCACACCTTTGTTTTTACTTCACTTGATTGGAACAATCCTTGCAATCTTTGTGGTCGGAATATTAATTGATTTTGTAAGAAGACTCCTTTTTGGATTGTTCATAAAAAAAGAAAAATAATTATCTAAGGCAGAATTAAATTCTGCGCGGAGAAAAAATGATCAGATTTAACGTACCTCCCTTTACGGGAAAAGAAATGGATTATATCAAAAAAGCCGTAGAGAATCAGAAAATCTGCGGTGACGGAGAGTTTACGAAAAAGTGTAACGAGTGGCTTGAAAACAAAACAGGCACTACAAAAGCACTTCTTACCACCTCCTGTACACATGCTACCGAAATGGCTGCAATATTAAGCAATATCAAACCCGGCGATGAAGTAATTATGCCGAGTTATACATTCGTTTCCACAGCGGATGCATTCGTACTTCGCGGTGCAAAAGCAGTGTTTGTGGATGTTCGTCCCGATACGATGAACATTGACGAAAACTTAATTGAAGATGCCATCACGGATAAGACAAAAGCAATCGTTCCCGTTCACTATGCAGGCGTTTCCTGTGAAATGGATAAGATAATGGAGATTGCAAAGAATCACAATCTTATGGTGATTGAAGATGCCGCACAGGGAATCATGTCCGAGTACAAGGGCAAGGCACTCGGTACATTCGGAGAGTACGGATGCTTTTCTTTCCATGAGACGAAGAACTTCTCCATGGGTGAAGGCGGAGCACTTTTAATCCGTGACAAGGAAAACATCGAGCATGCTGAAATTGTAAGGGAAAAAGGTACCAACAGAGCGAAATTTTTCCGCGGTCAGATAGATAAATATACATGGGTTGATGCAGGTTCATCATATCTTCCCAGTGAACTTAATGCAGCATATCTTTATGCACAGCTTGAGCTTGCAGAAGAAATAACCGCAGACAGAATGCACACATGGAATATGTACTATGATGCATTTGAAGAGCTTGAAAACAAAGAACGCATAGAGAGACCTTTTGTTCCCACAGACTGCAAGCACAATGCGCATATGTTTTACTTAAAGTGTAAGGATTTGGAAGAAAGAACTGCGTTTATCAAATTCCTCGGAGAAAACGGTATACTTGCGGTATTCCACTATATCCCTCTTCACGGCGCGCCCGCAGGAAAAATGTTCGGCAGATTTAACGGCGAGGATGTATATACAACCAAGGAAAGCGAAAGACTCGTAAGACTCCCTCTTTACTACGGCTTAAAAGAAGAGGAAACAGAATACATCATCGGCAAAGTAAAGGAATTTTACAGCAAATAATATGGCAGAAATTACCATTCGCCCAATTACATACAAAGACACGGATGACATCGTCAGATGGCGCAATTCCGAATACGTAAACTCACGTTTTATCGACCGCAGAATGTTTACGAAAGAAAGCCATGAAGCATGGCTTAAAAACTTTGTCGAGACCGGTAAGGTCACACAGTTTATCATTCTTTTAGACGGTGTGGGTGTCGGAAGCGTATATCTAAGAGATATCAATCATGATAAAAAAGACGCTGAATTCGGAATATTCATCGGCGAAGAAAGCGCAAGAGGAAAAGGCGTCGGAACCAAGGCCGCAGAGATAATTTTAGACTACGCCTTCAGAGGTCTTAAACTTGATAAAGTTTTTTTACGAGTGTACAAAGATAATCCCGGTGCAATCCGAAGCTACGAAAAAGCCGGTTTTAAAATGACGGACGGCATCGAAAAGATAAATGACAACGGTGTGATTCGCGAAGTGATTTTTATGGAGCTGGAGAAAAAGGATTTTGAAAAGCGATAAAAAGAACAAAATAATAAATGCATTTTTTATAATCGCCGCCATAATCGGATTTACGTTCTACTGTTTTGAACTTGTACTTCTTCACTACAATCAGACGCTTTTTCCGGTCACGGGCAAGTATGAATCGGATCTTTTCGCACATATAGAGATGGCGCTTGACGGCTGGGGATACAGCATACTCGCGGTTATTTACAGACTGTTTGCGCTTATGCCTGAGTTCGGCTTTCATTTTGCGATAGCAACGTTCCTTTGTGTATGCGAAGCCGGAACGTTAGCACTGACATTTATACTTTTAAGAACCAACAGAATTGAAACGAAAACGGCGATAATATTCGCAGCGATGTCGGGCTTTGTTGCACCCGCATATATAAGAGCGATACAGCCGTACAGATATATCGGTTATCAGTCGGGTAGTATATGGCACAATTCAACATATATCGTGATGAAATTCACGGCTCTTATATGCATCGTTTTGTACCTTGCAATATCCGCAAAATACAAAGAGAAAATAAGTGCGGGAGAGTTAATAGCATTTGCGATTTTACTCGCTGTAACCACATCGGTAAAAACAAACTTTATCCTTGTGTTTGCACCCGTAGCACTTTTATTCCTCATCATCGATTGGATACTGGGAGTGCCTTTTAAAAGACTTTTGTTCTGTGCGCTGACGGTAATTCCTTCGATAGCGGTAATACTTTTCCAGGAGTATGTTTTATTCGGCGAGAGTACGGGAAACGGAATTATTATAGATCCTCTTTACAGTGTTTATTTACGTGCGGAAAAGCCTTACTTTACGATGATACTTTCCGCAGCATTTCCTATAATGATACTGTTAATCAATATCATACCTGTCCTAAAAGACACATTCCTTGATTTTAAGGATAAAAAAAGAGGACTCACGCACCGCTTCTTTTTACTCGCATGGACCATGTGGTTTGTGGCATTTGCGGAATATATACTTCTTCGCGAAACAGGAGAAAGAGAACTCGATGACAATTTCGCGTGGGGATATGATTTTTGCATCTTTATTCTTTTCATTGTAAGCATAATGTATTTTGTTAAAAATATTTATTCGTTACTCGGAAAGATGAATAAAAAGAATATGTCCGACTTATCGGACACATCAAAAGATGATACGGCACCTGCCAAAGTAAATGCTTTTGATATTTTTAAAGCCGTATACCTTATACTTGCTTTGGCGTTATTGATATATCACACATACTGCGGAGTATTTTTCTTTGTAAGATTAACTCAGGGTATAACATTCTTTATGCAGTAAAAAAATAATTAACGGAGAGAAAAATGAAAATCAGTTTTGTGATCCCCTGCTACAGATCGGAGAAAACACTTCCCGATGTAGTGGATGAGATTAAAACCACAATGGCGACTATCGGACACGAATTTGAAATCATTCTTGTTAACGACTGCTCGCCCGACAAAACATTTGAGGTAATAAAAAAACTCGCAAGTGAGAATGACAATATTCTCGGAATTGACCTTGCGAAAAACTTCGGCCAGCACTGCGCACTTATGGCCGGTATGAGACATACTTCGGGAGACGTGGTAGTATGTCTTGACGACGACGGACAGACACCCGCAGACGAAGTCGGAAAGCTTCTCGACAAACTTGATGAAGGCTATGATGTCTGCTATGCAAGCTATGGCAAAAAGCAGCATTCGGGCTTCAGAAATTTCGGAAGTAAAGTTAACGAACTTATGACTCGAATCATGCTTGGCAAACCCAAGGAACTTAAGGTTTCGAGTTACTTCGCAGCCAAGAGATTTATCGTTGATGACATGCTTCGTTATGAGCAGTCATATGCATATGTTATAGGCCTTGTTTTAAGAGCCACCAAAAACGTTGCAAACGTTGAAGTTAACCACAGAGCAAGAAGTGTGGGCGAGAGCGGATACACACTTGCGAAACTTTTCTCACTCTGGTTTAACGGCTTCACCGCATTTTCAATCAAGCCCTTAAGAATCGCAACAGGCATCGGATGCTTCTGTGCATGCTCGGGCTTCCTTTACGGAATATACACGATTATCAAAAAACTGGTTCTCGTTGATGTACAGGCAGGTTTCTCCGCGCTCATGTCGGTACTTGTTTTCATCGGCGGAATGATTATGCTCATGCTCGGACTAATCGGTGAGTACATCGGTCGAATCTATATCTGTATGAACAATTCACCTCAGTATGTAATTCGTGAAAAAGTCGGAAAGAATGATAATTAATGGATAAAAAAGAGAAGAAAAATAATAAAAAAACAAAGCTTATAATTCTGGACTGCATATTCCTTGCGGTCCTTGTTTTGTTTCCTTTTCTTCATCTTGCATTCGGTGTCGAATTTACCGATACCGCATACAGCCTCGGCAATTACGAAAACCTTGATAAGATGAATCTTACCTGGACTGTGGCAACTTTCTGGGCTAACATGGTCGGAAAGTTTTTCACCATGCTTCCTTTCGGTGCCACATGGATAGGAATGAAATTTTATACGACTCTGGTGCCCGTTGTCGGTGTCGTTTTTTCATATCTTTTCCTGAAAAAATATATGCCGAGAGTATTCGTATTTGTCGGTGAGATTCTGGCGATATCTCTTTTCTGGTGTCCGACCACCATTCTTTACAATTATCTGACATATCTTCTTTTTACCCTTGCGGTAATAGTTCTTATAGAGTCCCTTGAAAAAGATAAAAGATGGGGTCTTGCATTCGCGGGAGTTATCCTTGCGTTCAATGTATTTGTAAGATTTCCGAATATTACCGAAACCGCGCTTATAGTAGTGGTATGGTTCAGCGCGAGCCTTAAAAAGAAAAAATTTGTGTACGGTCTAACGGACACATTAATCTGTATCGGCGGATTTTTTGCCGGCATAGCCGCCAATGTCGGACTGATAGGAATTAAATACGGATTTTCTTCGATACCGAATATGGTCATTTCTCTTTTCTCGATGACAGGAGAAAATTCGGGCTATAAACCGACGGGCATGATAATGGCCATCATTACGGGATATACGACTTATTACAAGAGTTTTATTCTTCTTGTCGGCATAACCGTTTTATGCTTTGCGGTAAGCGCGATAATGAAGAAACATTATGTGAGAATAATCACGGTTGTGGCTCAGTTTGTTTTATACGGACTTTTCCTTTTCTGGGCTTATCGAAATCATGTTTTCACGTTCAGATACGACGACTATTCTTCAATGCATTTCTGGATGGTCATATTCTTTTTGATTGCAAACATGATGTCCGTATGGACAATGTTAAGAAAACGCAACGAAACAGTGCATAAACTGATTGCGACTGCGGTACTGGTTATAATTTGGATTACACCTTTAGGAAGCAACAATGCGCTTTATCCTTCGATGAACAATTTATTTATAGTTGCACCCGCTGTTTTGTTTATGATCTGGAATGAACTTTTCAAGGGAAGAAACTTTTATGAGTTACTCGATCTTGAAGCCAGAAATACAATGGTTGCGACCAGAATTTCATTGTTCTTACTTATCGTAACCGCTACCGTTCAGTGTATAATTTTCGGATTTGTATTTATCTTCCGTGACACAGGTTTCCCTGCACAAAACAACACGAGGATTGAAGGCAACGAAGTACTCGCAGGAATGCATACCAATCCCGAGAGAGCGGCACTTATAGAAGCGCTGACATCATATGTGGAAGATAAGGGATATGAGGGAAAGAGAGCGATTTTCTACGGAGATATTCCGGGACTCGAATATATATTAAAAATGCCATGCGCGATTTCTCACACATGGCCCAATTTAGGATCATTCTCTTATGATGAATTTGCTGACGATATCGACAGTCTTGATGACAAGCCGATTGTATTTATAAACACGGATTATTTGGCTGACCGGTACAATCCAAACAAATCCGAGCGCAAGGAAGAATATCTTGAAAAATATCTTGAAGAAAACGGATATTCCTTAAACGCAAAGATTGAATATATCGCAATTTATTCCGCGTATTAGGATTTAACCCATCTGCCGCTGGCTCCGCAGGGAAGTACCAGACCGTTTTCGGATACGGGAAGTCCGATTTCATTTGAGACAACTTCTCCGTCGAATCTGGGTTTGATGCAGGTATTAAGCATATATGAAAGAACTGCAGGCTGAAGCCCCGTGGTATATGAATTGATTAAAAAGAATGCGGAATCTTCGCTTAAAAGTTCTGTGGTCAGTTCAATAAAAGGAAAAACGCTTTCTTCGATTTTCCAGATTTCGCCTTTCGGACCTCTTCCGTATGAAGGCGGATCCATGATGATACCGTCATATTTGTTTCCGCGACGGATTTCTCTTTCGACGAATTTGACACAGTCATCCACGAGCCATCTTATCGGCGCATCACCAAGGCCCGAAGAAATGGCGTTTTCTTTTGCCCATGTAACCATGCCCTTTGAGGCATCGACATGTGTAACCGCTGCACCGGCTTTTGCCGCAGAGAGTGTTGCACCACCTGTATATGCAAAGAGATTAAGCACCTTAAAAGTTCTGTCCGGATTGTCGGACAGCTGCTTTTTTATGATATCCGAAAACCAGTCCCAGTTTACTGCCTGCTCGGGGAAAAGCCCCGTGTGCTTAAAAGCAAAAGGCTTTAAATTGAATGTGAGTTCATCGTAATGAATGCTCCATTCCTCGGGAAGATTTTTAAACTCCCATTCTCCGCCGCCTTTGCTTGAGCGGTGGTAATGACCGTTAAAATGCTTCCAGCCGGGATTGTACTTCGGCGTATTCCATATTACCTGTGGGTCGGGTCGAACGAGAATATAGTCGCCCCAGCGTTCGAGTTTTTCTCCACCGGACGTAGAAATGACTTCATAATCTTTCCATTTGTCGGCAATCCACATGATAACCTCCGATTAAAGTAATTTTCACAAAGAGTATTATATCATATTATGTCCAAATTAAACGAGTACTGCAAAAAGAAAAACTTAAGAGACATGGATATCGAGCATCTGCTTCTTTATCGCATCTGCCTTGTGTTGCTCCCTTTTATGATAGGAGGAACGCTTCTTTTTATATTCTTCGGAGATAAAATTCTTGCTGCCGGCGGTGAATGCTTGTTCAGAAAAGTTTCCGGTTTTTACTGCATAGGCTGTGGCGGCACCAGAGCATTCAACTATCTCGTGCATCTTCATATCCTGAAAAGTTTCTTTTATCATCCCTTCGTACCATATACTTACCTGGCATATTTTTTCTATACGATCAATTCATTTCTGTATCGTCACAACAAAAAATGTTTCGCCAGACTGAGCCCCTTTGTTCTCATTTACATCGGGGTTGGCATTTTAACTATAAATTTCATCGTAAAAAATATTTTCATATTTTTCGGAATTTACCTGATTTGATTAATTATTCCATCATAAAAAAACTCTACAATAATCCATAAAATAATGTTATGATAAAAAAGTATTTCGGCTGGCAGATTGATGCAAAGTTCGAACTACTTTTTTCATGTTAGGAAAAGGAAAAAGGAACGAAGTATGAAGAAAGAATATGTCATGGGCAATCAGGCGATAGCGCTTGGTGCAATGGCGGCAGGAGTTAACCTTGCGTGCGGTTATCCCGGAACTCCTTCGTCGGAAATCGTCGATACGATTGCCAAAAGAAATAAGGATAAGGCTATTCACGTAGAATGGTCCATCAATGAAAAGGCAGCCATGGAAGTGGCAGCAGGTGCTTCATATGCAGGAGCAAGATGTTTGGTAACCATGAAAATGATGGGACTTAATGTTTCATCCGACGCATTAATGTCACTTGCATATGTCGGAGTTGAAGGCGGACTCGTAGTTGTATCCGCAGACGATCCCGGCCCCATTTCATCACAGACTGAGCAGGATACGAGACTCTTTGCAAAGTACTGCCGTATTCCCGTGTTTGATCCCGCAAGCGTTGAAGAAGCATATGAAATGATTCAGGACGCTTTCGAATATTCGGAAAAATATAAAACTCCCGTTCTTTTCAGACCGACCACAAGAATCGATCATGCGTACGGTAGCATTACATATGATGAGAACGCAAAACCCAAGGAAGTTCCCGGATTTGTAAAGAACTCAAAACGTTTCGTAATTTTCCCGCGTCTTTCGAGAATGAATCACGAAATGATTGAGAAGAGAAATCCCGCCATCGGCGATGATTTTTCGGATTATAAATTCAACACCGTTCAGGGTAAGGCTGTAAACAAAAAAGCAGTTCTTGCAGGCGGTGCAGGCTATGCTTATGCAAAAGAATATATTCAGGACAGAGAAGATGTTGTTTTAGTAAGAGTTGCAACACCTCATCCTCTGCCTGAGAAATTCCTCATAAAAGCGCTGGAAGGCGTTGAAGAAGTGCTCGTAGTGGAAGAACTCTTCCCTTATCTTGAAGAGGAACTCTTACAGTTAATCGGCAAGAAGCAGCTTAAGATAAAAGTCCTTGGAAAGCACACAGGCAATTCACCTTTGGCAGGTGAAAACACAGCCGAAGGCGTTGCAGCGGAAATTGCAAAATTCCTCGGCGAAACAATCGAAGAGAATAAAGCAAATACATCAGAAGTTCCCACACCTCCGATGCGTCCGCCCGTACTCTGCGCAGGCTGTCCTCACAGAGCAAGTTTTTATGCGGTTAAGCAGGCGATGAAGGGAAGAAAGGCAAACTTCTCCGGAGACATCGGATGTTATACACTCGGCAACGCAATGCCTCTTGATATGGTAGACACATGTCTTTGCATGGGTGCAGGCATCACCATGGCTCAGGGTCTTCACTGGACTGACGAAGAAACTGTTAATTTCGCATTTGTCGGAGACTCCACATTCTTTGCTTCAGGCATGACCGGAATCGCCAATGCGATTTACAACGAAGCGGACATGATTCTTTGTGTGCTTGATAATTCTACTACAGCTATGACAGGACATCAGCCCCATCCCGGCACAGGCATGAATATGATGGGCGATGTTGTAAATAAAATAAGCATCGAAAAGATTCTTTTAGGAATGGGCATCGAAAAAGTATTAACCGTCAATCCCTTAAACCTTGAAGAAGCTAAAAAAGCAATCGGTGAATGTGCGGATGCAAAGGGCGTAAAAGCAATTATTTTCAAATCACCCTGCGTTGCACTTTTCAAACCTACGGAAAAATGCGTAATAACGGATAAGTGTATCGGATGTAAAAAGTGCATCCGTGAAATCGGCTGTCCCGCAATCTCGACAGAAGATAATAAGGTTATTATCGATACATCAATGTGCACCGGCTGCAGTCTCTGTGCTCAGGTTTGTCCTATGGGTGCCATAGAAAAGGAGGTGCGCTAGATGTCTTACAATATCTTACTTTGCGGCGTAGGCGGACAGGGAACGGTCCTCGCATCCAAACTTCTTGCGGCAGCAGCCGAGAAAAAGGGCGAGACGGTTCATTCTGCAGAAACCATCGGAATGGCTCAGCGTGGCGGCCCCGTTACAAGCCACGTTCGTATAGGCAAAGACGCATACTCACCTTTGATTCCTAAAAAGTGTGCAGACCTTATCATCGCATTCGAGCCTTCGGAAGCAGTCAGAAACTTAGACTATCTTAAAGACGGCGGCGCGGTTATTACAAACGAAATATGCTTAAAGCCCGTAACCGAATCTTTAAATCCCACAGGATACGACGGAAAAGAAATGACCGAATATCTTAAAAAGACCATCGGCAATCTTGTAGTATTAAACGCAGATGAACTTTGCGCAGAACTCGGCTCATCTAAGTTTTTCAATGTGGCTGTGCTCGGTGTTGCCAAAGGCGCAGGCTTCCTTCCTTTTTCCGAGGAGGATCTTTTATCAACGATTGAGACAAGTGTAAAAGCCAACTTTGTGGAAGTAAACAAAAAAGCATTTCTTCACGGCGTCGAAGTCGGAAAGAACAATAAATAAGTCTATAAAATATTTAATATATAAATATAGATATATAAGAATAAATAAAAAAGTATATTTAAAAACTATAATAAGGAGTAAAAAATGACACCTTCAAAAGAACAGTTATCCCTTATCGACAAACAGGTTAAAAGACTCATTGCAAGCGGCAACTACTACGGCAAAAAATACAGCGAGATGGGACTTACCGAAGTCAATTCTGTGGAAGATTTCTACAAGATTCCTTTTACGGACAAGCAGGATTTAAGAAACGCATACCCTCTCGGAATCCAGGCAGTGCCTGACGAAGAGGTTGTTAGAATCCATTCATCCTCAGGTACCACGGGCAAACCCGTTATCATTCCTTATACCAAGAAGGACGTTGAAGACTGGGCAATTATGTTTGAGAGATGCTATCGTCTCGCAGGCATCACCAATAAAGACCGTATCCATATCACACCCGCATACGGACTCTGGACCGCAGGTGTCGGCTTCCAGGCAGGCTGTGAGAGACTCGGCGCTATGGCTATTCCTATGGGCCCCGGCAATACCGAAAAGCAGATTCAGATGATGATGGACCTTGAGTCCACTGTTCTTTGCGCAACCTCATCTTACGCACTTCTTTTATCAGAAGAAATCAACAAGAGAGGCATCCGCGACAAGATTCATCTTAAAAAAGGTGTAATCGGTTCAGAACGCTGGAGCGATAAGATGCGTCAGACCATCCGCGAAGGTTTGGGCATCGAACTCTATGATATTTACGGACTGACAGAAATCTACGGTCCCGGCATCGGTATCAACTGCCCCGGCGAAACAGCTATGCACTGCTTCGATGATTATTTATACATCGAAATCATCAATCCCGAGACAGGCGAAAACGTTCCCGACGGCGAGGAAGGCGAAATCGTTATCACAACGCTCGTAAAAGAAGGCGCACCCCTTCTTCGTTTCCGTACACACGATTTATCAAGAATCATTCCCGGCGAATGCAAGTGCGGATGCAAGTATCCGAGACTTGATATCATAAAAGGCAGAAGCGACGACATGTTTAAGATTCACGGCGTAAATATGTTCCCTGCACTCGTTGAAGAAATGCTTGCAAAGGTTGACGGCGCAACCAGTGAATACCGTGTAACCCTTGCTCACGAAGATGATAAGAACAAAGACGTATTCCTTCTTACCGTAGAAGGCGAAGGAAGAGTAAGCTTCGAAAACATGGCAAAAGAAATTACCGGAGTATTCAAGACATATGTCGGTGTTACCCCCAGAGTAACGGTCGTACCCATCGGTACGCTTCCCAGATCTGAGAAAAAGACCAAGAGAGTAACCGATTACAGAAACGAATAATTGCTCATAAAAGAACCGCTCTTGCGGTTCTTTTTTAGTGCGATTTTAACACGTTAAATTAGTAGCATAAAAAAACATAATAATAAGAAATAAAATTATTTAAATTTTTCTTAAAAAAGTTGTTGACAAGCCCATTTTGAAATGATAATATAGTCAAGCACTGCCCAAGCGGGAGAGTGCAAAGAACCTTGACAAATAAACAGCAATGCAACCCTGAAAATTCTAAAAACCATCATAAAAGATGGAGAGTAATTTCAGAGAAAGAAACCTAAAGTAAACGTTAAGAATAAGCTAAGCAGTTTATTCGGGACGGATTAAATTCAAACATATTTTTATAGAGAGTTTGATCCTGGCTCAGGATG
>JAFZUY010000052.1 GCA_017618075.1 Lachnospiraceae bacterium | reverse complement strand
TAATGGAAAAAGCAGTTCTTTATACCAGTTGTGCACCCTGTGAGAGATGTCTCGGCGCTATCGCGTCACTTGGCGTACATAATGTGGTTTGTGGAGTATCGTACAAAGAATTCTGCAAATTACTTCCGTTTGATTATCAGGCAGTTGACCGCGAAGGACTTCTAAAGCAACTTGGAATCACTATGAAGCTTACGGAATCGGTTCTTGAAGATGAAGGTATGCATGTTTTTGAATGGTGGGGCGGAGAATATCGTCCGTTAGAAGAATTGATAGCGGAGATGGACAAAGTGAAAAAGAACAACAGGGAATAGTTTGATAAATTCCAGTTTGTTGAGATAATTAGGTGTAAAGGACTATAAGAGAGATGGTAAAAGAAATAAAACCTGAGGAAACCAGCAGAGAGTCGGCATTTTATCTGTGGATGAAAGCGCCGAATCCAATGGTGACGCTGTTTAAGAAAATCAATGTTACGAATCTTGTGAAAGTCAGTAAAAAAAGACGTCTGAAGTTTAATATGCTGATGGATTATTGCATTGGTAAAGCTGCTTCAGAAATTAAAGAATTTTACATACTTCCGGTTGACGATAAGTTGATTCAACAGAAAAAGAAAGAAAAGCATAAAGGACATTAAGAAAAATGACTGTGGGGATTGAGAGGTTGAGATATGAATAAGGAATGGTCGGAAAAAAACAGGGAAATGCAGTCTCTGATCGGAAAGAAAGAGAGCTTTGATGAGGGCATTGCCCTTCTTCTTGAACTTAGGGAGGATCTTTTTGGTCAGATAACATCAATAGTGAATACATATCCGAAAGAAGCATTTTTCCAGATGCCTTTTGCCAAAGCGAAGGGGTATCACAGCAAAACCCTCGGTTATTCTCTGTGGCATATATTCCGGATTGAAGATATTGTGGCGCATACACTGATCTGTCAGGACAGTCAGGTTCTTTATTCAGAGGATTGGAACCGCGAGATAAACAGTCCGATCATCACTACCGGTAATGAGTTAAAGGGGGAGGGGATCGCAGAGTTTTCCGCAGCACTTGATGTGAGAGCATTGTATGATTATTGCAGATCTGTGATGGATTCAACAAATGAGCTGCTGAAGAATCTGCAATACAAAGACCTGAGAAAAAAATTTACAGATGATGACAGGGAAAGACTTATCGAAAGCGGCTCGGTCAGTAAAGATGAAGATGCCCTCTGGCTGATCGATTATTGGTGCGGAAAAGATGTAAAAGGACTTATCCAAATGCCATTTTCCAGACACTGGATCATGCATATCGAAGCAATGTGCCGGATTAAGAACGAGCTTTGCCGGAAAGCAAGAAAAGGCGTAGATTTCATAGCGTTCTGCGGTCTTTCCTGTAATCATTGTTTCCTTAAAGAATGGTGCGGCGGCTGCAGGACATCCTATAATACCTGCTCCTACGCAACCTGCAGTCCTGATCGTGTATGTCCAAATGCTGCATGTTGTGAGGAAAAAGGTCTCGACGGTTGCTATGATTGTGATAGTTTGGCAGGCTGTCTTACCGGATTTTATTCAGGTGGAAATGATACAAATGCTGTGAAAGCAATGGCAATGTTTATTCGAAAGCATGGTAAGAAGGAATTGGCAGCTGTTCTTGATAATCTGCATGAGAAGTATGATTTTCAGAAGATTCAGGAAATACTTGGGTTTGATCTTAATGAGGGATTAAAGATTCTGGAAGAGAATAGATAAGAATGAACAT
>JAFZUY010000051.1 GCA_017618075.1 Lachnospiraceae bacterium | reverse complement strand
GTCGTGAGACAGTTCGGTCCCTATCCGGCGTGGGCGTAGGAGATTTGAGAGGAGCTGCCCTTAGTACGAGAGGACCGGGGTGGACGGACCACTGGTGTATCGGTTAGGAACCAATCCTATGGCCGAGTAGCCAAGTCCGGCAGGGATAAACGCTGAAGGCATCTAAGCGTGAAGCCCCCCTCAAGATGAGATCTCCCATTTATAAGACCCCTCGAAGACGACGAGGTAGATAGGTCCAAGGTGTAAGCACAGTAATGTGTTCAGCTGATGGTCACTAATAGGTCGAAAGCTTATCCAGGTTTAGGTTAAAATCTAGTTTAAAGAATTCTGTGTTCGGTTTTGAAGGTTTGAGAATAATCCTCAATAGCTCAGTTGGTAGAGCGCATGACTGTTAATCATGATGTCGTTGGTTCGAGTCCAACTTGGGGAGGTTAGTTTTCGACAGAGGCGAACTAAACAGTATACGGCTCCGTGGTCAAGCGGTTAAGACATCGCCCTTTCACGGCGGTAACACGAGTTCGATTCTCGTCGGAGTCATCCAAAAGATTTTTATTGCTTTTAGGAGCATTTTTTTATATAATTACTTTGTTGCGGCGCGATAGCCAAGCGGTAAGGCGTGGGTCTGCAACACCCTGATCACCGGTTCAAATCCGGTTCGCGCCTCTAAAAATTTTTTAAACACTTCAAAACCCTTGTTTCCGAGGGTTTTTGTTGTCTCTTATTCTTTTATTTTTTTCCTTTAAATAATTTAATAATTTCTGATTATATTCTTTTACGTTGACAATATATTTTTCAAACCATATAATTTTAGTAATTATAGGCTTTTATTCAAACTTAGCCTATATTTACTAAAAGGAGGTTTGTTATGCTTTTGTCTTATTCTGATTGCCTTAACAGGTGGAAATCTGATTATCAGATAAAAAAGCAAATATCTGATGGAAAGTTGTATCAAATCGAAAAAGGTGTATATTCTGATATTCCTGAAGTTTCATCGCTTGCAGTTATTACTTTTAAATATCCCAAGGGGATAATGACTATGGACAGTGCATTTTATTATCATGGTCTGACAGATGTTGTTCCGGATAGATTTCATATCGCAACGGATAAACACGCTATTTATATTAACGATGCGAGAATTCATCAATACTATGTTCTCTCGGATATATTAAATCTTGGAGTGACGACTATGGAACGAAGGGATGCAACAATCAGAATATATGATAAAGAAAGAATGCTGATAGAACTGCTTCGGTTTAAGAATAAATTTCCTTTTGATTATTATAAAGAGATAATAAGTAGTTACAGAAACATTATTTATGATTTGGATATTGAGAGGATTCAGGATTACGCCGATAGCTTTCCGAAAAGCAAAATGATTAACGATGCACTCGAGATGGAGGTTTTTTGATGCCCACATTAAAGGAAATGATACTACGGGCCAACTTAGACGGCTATGCCGACGATAATGCGGAAGCGAAGGTTTGCCAGGATGTTGTTTTAAAAGCAATATCTGAAAGTTCTCTTAATAAGAACATTACAATAAAAGGAGGGGTAGTGATGCGAAGCATATCCAATGATGCACGCAGCGCAACATTGCTTATCAACTCCAAGGAGCAGATGTTCACCGAAAAGCTTAAATCTCTTTTAAAGTTCGGGCCGAATTCTACAAGATACAAGGATATCTTTGATATGTATTACCTTTCGGACAAGATTGATAATAAAAAACTATCGAGATACTTAGATACACTTATAATTTTTAATCCGGGTATGAAAGAGAATGATATGAATGCGGTAGTACGCAGGATTACAAGAACTTTCTCTTCTAAAAGATATATCGATAAATTGAATGATTCAAAGAAGAATTGGATAGGAGAGGAAATACCGGCTGTTACTGAGAAATTAATTATGTATTTGAAATCACTAAACCACATTTAAAATACACTCAGCAACTCTAAACAAGAACTATCCCTATATCAATATTCACAAGTTCTTTAATGTATTCTTTAGCCGCTTCGGTGAAAAGTCCCTGCTTATAATATCCAATCGATACAGTCAAATCAGACCTAACGGCCATGGAAGCTTCGCCCGTGTCGCCGTTCATTCCGCTGTTTATATCCACGCTTATTACATATGCGTTACTTTTGTTTATTGCTTCGATTGCGTCTTTCGCGAGGCCTCTGACTTCGCCCGTAAAACCTGTTCCGAGAATGCAGTCCACGATTACATCATAGGAAGTTAAATCCGTGCTTTCCGTAAACATTTCTGCCTTTACGCCGAGCTCTGCTGCGATATCGCTGTAATATTTTCCGTCCTCGGACATCTTTTCCGATACTTTTATGATAGTGGAATCAATATTGTTCTTTTTCAGGATCCCTGCGAGCGCATAACCATCTCCGCCGTTGTTGCCTCCGCCGACAACAATCGCAATTTTTTTGTTTTCCCAGCTCATAAAAGATTCAAAAACTCCGTTTGCCGCTCTGTACATGAGTTCTTTGGACGGAATAAAATTTTCAATTGTATATGCATCGCTTCGTCGCATCCGGTCGACACTGACTATAATTTTGTCCATCTTTGCCTCCTCAATTTATAAGTAAATTATAATATTAAAACAGTTTTTTTGTGAAGAAAAAGCTTATTTTATCTTATTTTTGCCCTTTTCTTGCCCGTAAAACTTTAAAAGAAAATTTTTGTTGATGACAATTTATTCATATTTTATGCCAAAACCTTTATTTATCGGCACTTTTGGTTAAGTATATATAATTTGTAACCGATAAAAAAATTATAAAAAATTAGTTGATTAATGGTTAAAATAATGATGGACAAACCAAACGGACAAGTTAGTCCACAAATTGTCCCAAAAGCCGATAAATAGGGACTTTGAGACGATTTGGCACATCAAAAAAGGGTTGACATAAAATAAAAATAATGCTACAATCAACTATCATTAAAAAATAATTGGGGTTACTATTACCAGAATTGTTTATTAATTGAAAAATAACTAATTGTAAAAGAAATTCAATTGGAGGATGGAATTATGAAAAAAGGATTTCGAAAAATTGGCGCTGTCCTGCTGACATTCGCGATGGCGCTGGCAATGAATGCAACTGTATTCGCAGCTCCCACGGGTCTTTCTAATGGTATTAAAGGCGATATTGATGATTCTGCTACAGCCCAGGGTAATGTGGTTACTATTGTGAAAGAACTTAAAGTGTATAACACCACTGGTGGAAACATTTACTTGCCGACAGTAGGGTATAATTACACCATTACTGCGGAAGCCGTTGCTGCCGGAACAACTGTTACCGATAGTGGAAATCATGTAGGTATTGTATATACTGGAGATACTAGTGCTCTGGATGCGACAAGTAAGACCGTAAGTTTCAGTTCAGCTACAACTTCTGGCTATAACAACGATGGAACAGATACTGCTGTGACTATTACACAGCCTACAGCTGCCGCAACTACAGGAACTTCTTATTATGGTGGATTCCAGATTACCTTTACTCCAAACACATTTACTCACGCAGGTATTTATCGTTATAAGATTACTGAAGCTGAGGATACAACCAATACACTTGCAAAGGCTGGTGTTTCTCATCAGGATACAACATATGAATCGGTTCGTTATCTTGATGTATATGTTCGTCAGGCAGTTCAAGCAGATGTAACAGCTGGTGATGCAACAGCTGTTGGAGATAGAGTAATATATGGCTATGTTTTGTGGAGTCCTGATTCACAGAATGAAGACACTTCAATCGACAATACTCCTAATGTTGCAAAAACAAATGGTTGGGTTGGAGCAACAGGTGGTGATGAATATAATACATACAATCTTGTTGTAACAAAGGATATTGAAGGAACATTGGCTGAAATAGGTCATCAGTTCCCGTTCCAAATTGTATTTACAAGCCCGAATGCTACAGCAGCAACAATCCATTACACTGCAACTAATGGAATTCCTGCTACTGCAACAACAGCTTCTCTTTCAAGTGCAGATACAACTACAATTGGTGCTTTGAGTAATTCTTCTTCACTTAAACTGACTGATGATGGTTCAGTTACTTTCTATGGAATTCCTGCAGGTGTAACAGCAACTGTACAGGAGAATAATGATACTTATGATGTTTATACTGTAAGTGCTACAATAACAGCAGCCACAGCTCAGAGTTATACAGATGTTCAGGTTCAGGCCGGAGATAATGCAACTATTATTTCCAATCTTGATAATGCAACTACAGTTGCTGCAGTAGGCTCAGCTGATACAACCACTGCATGGACCAACACTTTGTCCGTTGTTTCACCTACTGGTTTCGTTGTAAGATTTGCTCCTTATGCATTAGTACTTTTAGGTGGCATCCTCTTAATTACAATTGGTTTAGTTATATACAATAAAACAAACAAAAAGGAAACAGCATAATGCAAATGCTGATTAGGGCAGCTAATATGATTAGTTGAGAAAAAAGATCCGGTGGCTATAAAGTTTTTTACAGCTATCGGGTCTTTTACCTTAAAAATGGGTTAGAGGACGCAAAATGACGGGCTTAAACGAAGAAAACAGACTGGAAAATACAAATGAACAGAACAGAAATGATACCGAAAAGCTGATGAAAAAAATAGCCAGAGACGAAAAAGGCTTTAAGAATTTTCATTGGTTTTTGATTTATCTTGCAATATTCCTGCTGGTGATCTGGGTATTGTTTTTTAAGATAATCGGAATCACGCATATGCCGAATATGGATATGTCGCCACGTGTGGACGCAGGAGATTTGCTGATTTTCTATCGTTTGGACCGAGATGCTTCTTTTAGGGAACTTGTGATTTTTGAAAAGGTAATTCCCGGCGAGCAGAAAAAGCGGCTGCTGGTAGGCCGAGTAATAGGCGCTCCGGGAGACACGATTGAAATAAGTGAATCAAATCACCCTATCGTAAACGGAAACTCAATTATTGAAGATATGATTTATTCCGAGACACCCAAGAGGGATGATATGGTGACTTACCCGTTAACGCTGGGAGAAGATGAATACTTCATTCTGGTGGACGGAAGAAAAGAAGGATTGGACAGCCGGTATTTCGGGCCGGTGAAAAAGAAAGAACTGCTTGGAACAGTCATCAACGTAATCAGACGAAGCAAGTTATGATTTAAGATCATAAAATAAACAGAAAGGAGAAGGCGGATGCAATCAAAAAGTAAAAAAGACCTGATAGATAAGCTTAGCGCAATCGGCATCCGTGTTCTCGTTACAGTTTCCCTTCTTTTAGGGTTTTTGCTTGTAATATTCAGCGGATACTCAATCTACGAACAGTTGTATACGCAGACCAGAGCATTCTCCTCAGGAGGACTTAAATCCGAGGAAGTCCAGTCGGTTGAGGTACAGGAAAACCTGGCGCTTCAGAACAAGGACTACAGAGGATGGCTTCAGATTGACGGCACGCATATAGACTATCCTTTGATGCAGGATGGCGATGAACTTTATTATGCGTACCATGATACGGAAGGCAACCACAGCCTGACAGGCTCCATCTATATGTCCGCATACAACAAATCCGATCTAAGCGACGACTACATCATGATCTACGGACATCATATGGATAACGGCGCCATGTTCGGCGATCTGGATAAATTCCTCGATAAAGATTTCTTTGACAATCATACCGGCGGCACATTTTCGTGTCTCTCCGGTACATATAAATTGGAACTTTGGGCCGTAGTTAATACAGATGCTTACGAAGACAGCGTTTACAATGTCGGAAGCCTTAGTTTCAACGATGTTGTTGAATATGTTAACAGATATTCACGTTACATCAAGCCTTCGGCATTGAACAATGCTAAAAAAATCATTGCTCTTTCAACATGTCGAGATGCAACTACCAACGGACGTCTGGTTGTTTTCTTTACCCTAAAAGAAATACCCTCGTCCCAGACAGACACATCATCCAACCCCGATGATAATACAGGCATTACCATCGGCAAACCCGGCACTTCCACAGGCGAAGAAATTACGCCCGATAACCCCGACAAGCCTGATGTAACAAAGCCCGACAATCCTGTTACTCCTGATGAAAAAGACAAGGACGAGGACGGCAAAGTCGATATTACCGATCCCTTTGTTCCCGGTGGAAGTTCATATGGCCGTGAAGCATGGGCGCTGGTAAACCTTATCTGCCTCATCATCACAGTTTACATACTGGTACCGATCTTTTTCTTAAGAAAGAAATACGGACGCATTCATAAAATGCGTAAAGTTAATAAATCAAAAGAATCGCTCTTCGAAGCACAGGATATGACTCCCGAAGACTGGACAGAACGTGAAAGAATCATGAGAGTTGCTACTCAAAAGAGCGAGAACGGATATGTTTCAAAAGACAAATTCTGCGAAGCAGTAGAGGAATTGTTCTACAGGCTGAAAGTATTTACCCGCAAATTTATCGCAGGTATTATAATTGAAGTCCTGCTTTCGATTGCCTCGATTATTGCATTCATTCTGACAGAAGATATGCGTCTGCCGATGGTTTTAATCGACAAATGGACGCCTCTTATGCTGCTTCTGATGATTGGCAGCCTGCTCGTAGATTTTATTCTTACAAGATATAAAAAGAGTAAAAAAGACGAAGAAAAAAATAACGGAATTAGATTAGACGAATAATCGTAAAAGATAAAGGATGATGCCTGGCTTGCGAAGCGTGCCTGGCACCGTCAAAAGGAAACTATGAAGAAACGTTTACTGACAGCCTGGATAATTGCATGTATGTTTATATGCCTCGTAGGTCAGACCCCGATTACTGCTTTGGCAGAGGGAGATGACACACGAGTTATTTCCGTGCCCGAAGGACTGCAGGAGGTGCTGATTAATGAGACTCCTGAAATCCAGACTGTTGAGACAGAAGATACAATTGAAGATACAAACGAAGTCCAGGGTGAAGACGCTATAGGCGAAGCTCAAGGCGAAAATGCTACAGCAGAAACTCCCGATGTTCAGACACAGGAAGATGCTACAGTAGAAAACCCTGAAAATCAGACAGTTCAGGAAGATGTTACAGTTGAAACCCCTGATGATCAGACAGTTCATGAAGATGCAACTGTAGATACTCCCGATGCTCAGACAGTTCAGGAAGATGTAACAGCCGAAACTCCTAATGCACAGACAACGGAAGACACAACAGCCGAAGCTCCCGAAATCCAGACTGTTCAGGAAGAAATTCCTGAGTTTATCGAGGAAATATCTCTGATAACAGAAACGAATTTGACTGCAAGCATAGTTGCTTCAGATGGCAACACATACGAGACTAACGTAAAATACACCAATGAATCCGGCATTCCGATGGAGGGAACGAAACTTCAGGTTACTGAACTAGTATCCGAAGACGAAGGATATGATGAATATATTGAAGAGTCTGCAAGCAAAGTCGGAGTTGATACTAAAGATATTGTTTTCTCAAAAGTATTCGACATAAAGATCGTCGATGAAAATGATGAAAATATCGAATATGAACCTACAGGAAACGTGGATGTCAGCATCCGCGTTGTTGGCGTGCCCTTAGACGAAATTGCGAACTTAAACGTTCTCCATTTCGTTGAAGACAAAAACGACGAAAACTATTTGGTTTACGATGTTGATACAATCGTAAACGAAGAAACTGTTGAGTTTAGTACGGATAGTTTCTCTGTTTATGTAGTTATCGGTCATGAGAATGATATTGTTGAGAATCCCAGAGTTAAGTTTCATTTTATAAGTAATATAGGCGTTGAAGAAATTACAGATTCAACTGTTTATTATAAAGGTAATCCCTATATTTTCAAAAACAAGAACGAAGATGACCAAACGACCCAAATCTTAAAAGATGGTGAAAGTTTGGAATTATTTGCAGACCCCGAAAATCAGAATGACAAGTATTTTTATGGTTGGTATGTTGTTGACCCTAAGGTGATTAGCGGAATAACGGATGATTATGGAATTGGTACATCTGATCAGAAATTGTATTATACCTGGCCAGGTAATCCTGACCATATTATTTTTGAGTCTCCGATTTCTATTACCGCAGGAAGCAACGTCAAAGTAGGAGATATTGTTGGTTGGGAATTAAATGGTGTTTCCGGATCTGGAACAGTGGATAAGGATGGCAATGTTAATGTCTTCCTTGCTCCTATTTTTGAGAATTATCATTTTATTAACTTTATGTTACGCCCTAGAGGTGAAACTCCAAATAATTTGATGACACGTAAAATGATTGCTTTGGGTAGTGCTACTTCAACTGATGTAAAAATCAGTGATATTCGCTCCAGCAGTACAGATCCTGTTCATCTAGTGTTTGTAGGTTGGGAATATTACGATAATACCCTTGGACAGTGGGTTCAGAAACAGACAGTAGATAGTTCGGGGGCAACTTTGATAGATCCTCCAAGAGATGGTATATACTTGCAAGCCGATATGACTAATACGGATTCTATAGATTTGTATCCGCTCTTTACAGAGGCAAGATGGGTAGATTTTTTTGCGGGCATCAGTGGAAGCGGAGCTTCCTACGTTCCTTCTCGTTTCCTAGAAGCATGGGGCCGAGCAACTACACCGGAGACATCAGATGTGGTTAATCAGAATGTTTTTACGACTCTTTCCAGTTCAAAGAGAACAGGATACACCTTTGACGGATGGTATGCGTTCGCCCAAATACATCCAGTTACAGGAGAGATAACTAACCTTGATACTCCGGCTGATGTGGAAGTAAGTTATGTTACAATCGAGAGCACAACTGAAGGTGAAAAATATATTACGCATAAACTTACAGTTAATACAACAGCTGTACAGATTTCAAATCCTGTAATCAATCCTGATGATGAGAGTGTTTCTGTATATAATTCAGGAATATGGAGCGTTACAGATAATGGTGACGGTACTGGAGTGCTTCACAATGATGACTCAGGGTATAAACTATTTGAAGCATCTAATGGTAAATTGCGTTTCTTTGATCCACTTGACCGCTTAAAACTCAGTGCGAAATGGGCTTCTTCCGATTCACAGATTACAGTTGTTTATTGGACAGAAAATGCGCAGGAAGAAGGATATATTGCGCCTGCAGATCCAAAAAATAATTATACAGCAGCTGCAGTGGAAGTTGTTCATACAACTGACTTAAACTCTCAACTGGGAACTTCTTTGGGCTCGGGTTCTGAACTCTTCTTAGATACCTTAAGAAGTTACGCTGATGGAAACAGACCTAGTGGAATTCTTGAAACGGAATACCTTAATGATATAGGAGCAGTTCTTTCCGGTGAAGAGAAATTTTATGATTTAAATACAACTTTATCTGATGCATCCGTAATCATAAAAGGTGATGGTAGTACGACTTATAATGTTTATTATGAGCGCAAAACTTTTAAACTCGTATTTCATATCGGTCGAGATCATTATTTAAAAAACAGAGGAAACCAAAAAGAGACAACGTCAAACTGGTTGGCATATCCTAACTGGATTGAGTATATGTATAATGATGCAAAAGTTACGCAACTATTGAATCGTGATGGAAGAGGCGGAACATCATACTATTCAAAAACTGGTGACGAATATAATGATTTTGTAATGAGGTATTATCCTTTGGGTAAAACCGATGCCCCGGGAAATTATGAAGAGTACGATTCGAGTTATGAGACAACTCTAGCGAATATAAGTGGAAGCTACGTTCCTGATACGAGTGATTCAAACGATCAAAAATTGTACATAATTGAGGCAAAATACGGAGCTTATATTGGAAACAAATGGCCTTCGCCTTCAAATACTGAGTATTTTAGTTTCACTGAAACTTGGAGAGCATCAAACGATAGCAATAAAGCCAAGACCTTATATATTTGGACGGCCTATTACGATACCCTTTATACTAAAATAGCCAATGGACGTTCAACTGCAGGAAATCCTAACGGAAATAACCCCGATGTTAATGGCGTTTATGAGTATATGTCTGCTGAACTTTGTACAAACAGAGCAGGTGACGGCGTTGTAAATAACCAGGTTCATCATCTTGTGGCTTATTTTGGTGAGGCAACGAATCAAAACAGATTTAAGAATTATCATGTTTATTATGAAGCAATTGATGGTACATATGATCCTACAGATACAAACCTGAATATAAAGGATGGTGATGATTTTGAGGATTATAAGCAAACAACATGGTGTGCGGAAAAAACTAAAGGGGATAAGAGTGCTATATTAGGAAATCATTTTATAAAGATTTCTTCCGATATGGTTCTATCCAACGTAGAACCACAGTTCCAGTTGTCGGATACAATAGACGGATATGAACTGGTATACAGTTGTTATGACAATGATCAACCATCGGGCTTTAATAATCCGCAGCATTTAGAGTATAATATTCATTTCTTTTACAGACCTAAGCAGTATACACTTACTTTCAATATTGAAAACAATATGAAAGAAGATTCATATTATTATACCCAGTCTCTTGCAGATGCGAATAAATATACAAACGAAGTAGTTGTCCCTAATGGATATTATTTTGCTGGTTGGTATACAAATGCTGAAGGTATTGGACAACGTTTTGATTTTGAAAACGAAAAAATGCCTAGTCAGAATGTTGTATTGTATCCAGTCCTTAAGGTTCTTCAATATACTGTTAAAATAGACCCGAATGGTGGTGTGCTCGATCATAGAGAGAATACTTCCGTTTCAACATATTTCACGGGAGACTATGGAACTCCTGTGGGTGAATATACAACAGATAGAGAGTTTATAAAAATCACAGATAAAGAACTGCCCACATATAGTGGAGATAAGTATTATTATATTAATACTCAGCGAAAGGGTGTTGAATCAGAAGGAAACTGGGGTCTTCCGGCTGAACTGCGTAATGCGGTGTACGTTAAAGAGTCGGAAATAGATACTTATTATAATTGGTATAGCAGCATCTTTGACGATCCGAATTTTGATTGGAATTATTGGGAGGGCGTACAGAAACTCAGTAAACAAGATTTTATTGATACCTATGCAGATTATTATTATCGTCCTGTTAATGGTGAACATTACACATTTATGGGATGGTATAAGGTTCAGCCCAATGGATCTGTAGCTTCTATGCCATACAACTTTAACGATCCATTAACGGGTCCTTTGGAACTGCGTGCTATGTGGCGTTTGGAAGGCGGATATTATGTACAATATAATCCGTATTATTTTGATGAGGAAAATGGAAATGTTACGGCGGTAATAGGTCAGTTAAATACAAGATCTTGGTTTGATCCCGAAGATCCTTCTATACAGCTTTATGCCGATCAGGCGCCTATGTTGATTCTTCATGCTCCAACCAATGTTACTTCCGGTTGGGTTTTTCGTGGTTGGCGTGTAGTTAAACAAGATGAAACAGAGCCAACGAAGACATTTACGGATAATTCAGGAACGCATACTTACATTAACTGGGTTCCGTATAAGGATTTAAATTATTATCAACCGGGAGAAAATTTTATTATAGATTCAGAACTTTCTTCAGAGTCTAATTCAGTTGGGAATGTAATACATATGCAGGCATTTTATGAACGCGAAGATACATCTCATCGTCGCCCTGAGGTTACCAATTTGACTTTAGATCCCAATCAGTTATACGGCGGAAGCATTGTAAATGTTGGTAATTCATTCCCTTCACTTGGAGGCCCCGGGAATCAAGATATCAAATATGAATCAGGAAATCCTGTACAAATTTTAATCGGCGATGTTCAGTCAAACCTTGCTCTGCATTTGAATGGATATGCAGACTTCTTCTCAAATGATGATAAGTATTTGTTGATTGGTTTTGATGAAAATACTGATCCTACCAGCCCTAAAACTGGTAAAGCATATATTCCGACATTTGCTTTGGATTCTGTTGCAGGTGTTACCAGAGAAAGCGATGATATATTATATGCTATGTGGGAGCCAATGGTCTATGCAACCTTTATAAACACTACTGACGAAGACTTGGAAATAGATCTTTCTGGAACAGGCGGTACCATAAGCATTATAAATGAGGCGAAGGGCTTTGATCGTAAGGCTATAACGACACATATTACAGTTCCCAAAAAAGAAAATGGTGAAAACGGAATAGTCAAAGTTGTACTCCCTGGAGCTACCCCGGGAATAGATTTAATTACAGCAGAGACGACAAATAATCATCCAGGTTATAAACTGAGTGTCAATGGTGTATTTAAAACGGAAAATCCGTATGGTATGGGTGATCAGAATGTTCAATATGGTGATCTTTCACATTATACAGGAACATTAAATACAGATCCTGATGGAATTATTATTACATATACTGAGGAGGAAATTCCTTCTGTTATATTTGATAAAAACGGCGCTGACGTTTGGAACGAGCAAAGTACTTGGTTTTCTCATTCTCAAACCGATGAAGATATTTATATTATTCAAGAGGATGGGATAGCTGCACTTAACCGATATAAACCGGCAGATCCGCAACGAAACGGAAAAATATTCTTAGGATGGACAACCAATGCTGATATCGCAGCACAGACCGATTTCAGTTCTGAGGTTCCTGTGACTTTGGGAAGCACTTCTGTTGCTCCTGATTCTGGGGATATCATACTTAATAAGATTAAGAGTGATTACTTGTGGGACTTTGAGGATAATCCTCCATATGGACGGACTTTGTATGCTGTATGGAGTGATACAGTAACTGTTTCTTTTGATATTAAATATAATGGTTCTAAACTACATACATGGAAAGGACCGGGTCTTGAACAGCAGGCATTATATTGTTTCTATGAAAGTGCGACAGGTATAATATCGTATTCTATGGCGAAGGGAGAATATGTTCCCAAGCCTGCAGACCCTTCTCCGCATACGGACAAATCCTCATGGGGTTTCTTGAGTTGGCTGTATTTAAATGGTGATACACAGACTTGTCGAAGTAACTCGAAAAAAGCGACGGATAATGTTATAAAAAATAATACATTTGATTTTACTCAACGCATTTTAAGTAACGTGACATTGGTTACCTCTTGGGGTGATAATCAAAATCTGCCACAGTATTTTACTTTCACTGTTTTAAATCAAGTGGTGGGAGGAAATCCGGAAGATGAATTTGAATATACCATAGAAGTATTAGATGAATTATGCGTTGGTAAGATTTCAGGTAGTCCGAAGCCAAACGAAAACTATCCATGGGCACCAAATGAGAAATGGGGAAGTTTCCCTATTTCGTTGAAGAATAATCAAGAGTATACGGTTGCGGTTAAAGTAGTAAAATCTACTGTTTATAGTCCTCCTGTATATAATGTTATAATTGATGTAATAGATAGTAATGGAGTGATTGTTAATACTGGTTCTGTTTTTTTCTGTTCAGGTAATACTCAAAAGTATTTTACTTCGGATTACAAATACACATTAAAGATTACGCAGACTGAAAAATCCGGTTATGACACAACGGTTGATAAACAAATCACAGAAGGAACTATAGAAGCTGAAACTAATAACCAGGAACGTTCTTTCACATTTACATCCTGCGAGTCAGGTATGTCGAAATGGGAAAGCCAATTTCCAGAAGAAAATGCGTATAATCCGGGTTCAAATAGTATGACGGTAGTATTTACAAATGAAGGAAGATTTCTTCCTGCGCCCACCAGCTATACCACCAACTACAAACCGTTCTTTATGATGTTTGGTTTCGGTGCGATATTGGTTGGACTGATAGTACCTCCGGTCATTATGTTCAGACGTCGCAGGGAAGAGGAAGAGTAATCAGTCTGACAAACTAAATAACTTAATCAAAAGCAAAAGCACTTCGTGCATGGAGTTACCCGGCGCGGAGTGCTTTTTATAAAATGTATCTTTTATGAGGGGAACAATTTTGAGGAAGAAACTAATTACACTTATTTCGGCGTTGCTTGTTTTATCATTTTTTATCGGCTGCGGTTCTCAGGCGTCGATTATGAAGAAGTCTGACAACTACATTGATACGATCTTTTTTGAGGATGTTACGACTTTTAAGGTTACTTCAAAATGCGTGAAGAACGGCAAATGGATGGATAAGATTTCCAATACGGATCACGGCGAAAATATCTCGCCTGATTTATCGTGGGAAGCGGTTGATGGTGCCACGCAGTATCAGGTTATTATGATAGACGGCAACTGGCTTCATATGGATGTTTCCACGAGTGATACTTCTCTGGCAGAGGGAGCAATCGCAGGGAAAGGCGCCAAAGGTTCAAGATATGTCGGACCGTATCCGCCCTTGGGTGCGACGCATACTTACTCCGTATTTGTGTTTGCTCTTAAAAACGAGCCGGGTAAGTTTTATATGGGATTTGACGGCGGCGGAAACAGTATCAATGATATTTACAAAGGCTTAAATACCGATGCAGACGGCAATACCGGAAATGTAATCGCATACGGAAGACTGGATGGGAATTATAAGAAGAAAAAATAAGATTATTTACAAAAGTACATCAATGATGTATTAAAGAAAAAATGATGCTCGACATGGAATATACAGTGAAATTTAATTTAAAGTGTTCAGATTTGAACACTTTATTTTTTTGAATAAATTACTTGAAAAAGGAAAGAATAGGCTGTATTATAAAACTGAAACGAGAGATTTCAAAAATGTGAGGTATAGGAAATGGTATACGATTATATCATCGATAACTATAAAAATGGCGAACCCATCTTCTTAAGCGAACTGCCGGGTGATTCCAAGGATTATCTTAGACAGGAGATGAAGAGGCTAGTGGATGAAGGAAGATTGGAGCGTTTATATAACGGCGTATATTATCTTTCTTATGTTACAATTCTTGGTACAAAAGGAAAAATTTCGATAGATAAGTACATTGAAAAAAAGTACCTGATTGTCGATGGAAAAACTGTTGGATATATTACGGGATTACAGCTAGCCAATAAGTATGGATTTACTACGCAAAATCCGTCTTGTTATGAGATTTGCAGTAATGAAGCGACTACGAAACAGAGAAAACAGGAGATAGATGGAAATACTATAGTTGTATACAAGCCGGTGGCGGATGTTACGGATACTAATAAATCTGCATTGCAGTTTTTGGATCTGATGTCAGCAATTGATAAATATAGTGAAATATCCCAATCAGAGTTGGCAGTAAAACTTAAAAAATATGTTGCATCAGTCAAACTAGATTTTACGGTAGTAAAGGAATATCTGCCATTTTATCCTGATAAGGTATATAGAAATATTTATGATGGGGGCTTAATGGGTGAGTTGGTATAGCGATTATAGGGAGCAATGGAAAGAGATTATTGAAACGGTTGCTTCCGAAGAACACCGCATGACGCAGGTTGTCGAAAAGGATACAATTCAATCAATGATACTTCTTGAACTCTCTAAATGTGAATTTCCTTTTGTGTTTAAGGGCGGAACATCTCTATCGAAAGCATATGGTCTGATTGATAGGTTTTCTGAAGATATTGATTTGTCAATGAATCGTAAACTTACTGAATCCGAAAAGAAAAAGATAAAGAATATCATTATGGAGATTGGAGAAAGGATGGATTTTTCACTTGCAAATCCTGATGATATTAAGTCGAGAAACAATTATAACAAGTATGTTTTTGAGTATGAGTCACTTTTCAGTGATAATCCCCTCGAACTTATAATAGAGACAAGTTTTTATCAGGAAGTTTATCCGGTCGATATTCATTCAGTAGACGGTTATGTTGGAAGATTTTGTAAGGACAGAGGAATAAAACTTCCGATACCATTTGATGCAGCAATAGTAGATATGAAGGTGCAGTCATTGGAGAGAACTTTTATTGATAAGATTTTTGCAATATGTGATTATAGGATTCAGGATATGCAGGACAGGGATTCGAGGCATCTGTATGATATTGCAAAAATACTCCCGGAGATTAAGATTTCATCAGAACTTGATGATTTGATTGACGAGGTACGGGAGGATAGAATGCAGTCAAAGAACAATCCTTCTGCTCAGCTTGAGTACGATATTCCTAAGATGCTTAAGGAAATTATAATCAGTCGTTTTTATGAGCCTGATTATAACAGCATAACAAAGAAACTTTTGTATGAAGATGTCTCATACGATGAGGCAATCAATAATGGGATAGCAGTTGTGGCAGACATGGATATTTTCAAATATAAGAGAAAATGATAAGGATGTGGATACTATTGGGGTATACCATATTCTCTTTTCATCGATTCATAAGAAATGACCCACTGTTTTCCATATTTGCAAACGTCCTGACCATTGATTAACTTTCCGTAGGCGATAGCTTTTCTCAGAGTGCTTTCGTTCAATCCCCAAATTTGAGTAGCATCGCTAAAAGCAATGAGTCCGTCAAACGGAGTTTGAATTGTTTCACCATTGAAGAACAATTCATCGCAGGATATGTCAATATCGTCGTTCCATATTACGCCATATCCGCCGATATCTACTCTGGCGGAGTAATATAGTTCTGAATGATACTTTAAATCAACAAACATTTTATATTTATCAAAAAGCTGATTCATATCATATATTTTTGTGACACCTTCGGAAAATTGTACTCTTAATTTATAGTTTTCTAATGGTGTTACATTTTTTATTTTGTGAAACATAACTATTCTCCTTTTAAAAAAGTTATATCACGATACCGTGATGTTTGCAAGCAGATAAAACGGTAAAAGTCTTTGTAACCAGGTGAAATAAATTTATATTTCATTAAGAGTGCCTCATAAAATGTGAGAGAAACCACAAAAGTGCCTCATAAAATGTGAGAATTTAATTGAGGTGGCTGTTTTTGTGAAAACACTTCTTGTGTGTTATAATTTGAAAGGTAAGAGCGATGGTTGGGATGAGGGTGAAATATGAAAGAAAACAACAATTCATATATCGATGAAAAAGCATTAAAAGATGCCAAAGCCTGGATTATATTTGGCTCGATTTATACTCCGATCAGCTTTGGTATATTTATTATTTTTCCGATTGTGGCACAGGTTAAAGACCTTGGGGTTTGTCTTGCTTTAGGAGCATTTTTGGTGCTTCTTGGACCGGCGGCTATCTTTTATGGAGTGCAGAAAAAGAAAGAGGCAGAACGACTGGAGCAGCAAATTGCGATGCAAAAGCCGCAAAAAAATCCGAACGCGGTTTTGTTTGGAATTGATGACGGATCTGCGTGCGAGGTGGCAACGAAACTGTACTGTGAGAAGTATGGCAAATCCGCTGACGAACTAAACGACGATGATAAAAATATCATCTGGGACTGGACATATGATGAGATTTCTTACTTGATGGCTTGGATCTTTGAAAATGATTATTATAATCCCGAAGATGAGGATGAAGGATTGGTTGACCTTGCAAAAGACATCAGGCACCGAAAGGCAATTCCGTCGGATTATATGAACTATGAAGCACCGTTTTATGAGCGAAATGTCAAGCCGGAAGTGCAGGACTTCGTCGATGAATATATAAGCAATTCGGTATATGTAAACGGTCAAAATTTAGCAAAAGCAGGAGATACCATTGGCGCATATTTCGTCGAGGTTGAAACTTTTGCAAAAGAACGCTTAAATGCACCGATACTTGGTTTTCCTTTTACCTGGGAGGACTACGATGCGTTCAAGGGACATATAAATGAGGCATTTAAGAAGTATCAAAACAGGATAAAAAGTGACTAAAACAAAAGATAAAAAGAAATCCAATAAAATAATAAATATAATACGAATTATATTTTGGCCTGCGGTGGGTTTGCTGCTCCTTCTTACAGTCTGGTTTTTCGTGCCTGTGACTGAGCATTTTGATTTTACAAACGGAGACGAAACGAGCGCTGTAAGATGCGTCCTCGTAACAGATCTTCATTCATGTTACTACGGCAAAAATCAGAAAAACCTCATAAAAAAAATAGATAAAGAAAACCCTGACATTGTTTTTTTAGGCGGTGACATTTTCGATGATAAAATCGATGATGACAACGCCATGATTTTTCTTGAAGACATTTCAAAAAAGTATAAATGCTTTTATGTTTCGGGCAATCACGAATACTGGAGTGAGCGCTGCGAAGAGATGAAAGAAAAGGTTAAAAGCCTTGGAATCACGGTGCTTGAAGGTGACTGCGAGACAATCGAAGTTAACGGAAGACTGATAGATGTCTGCGGCGTCGATGACCCGACGAGACTGTATGAGCGACAGTTCATAGAGCAGCTTGACAATGCCTATGCGAAGACGAGCGACGACCATTTTAAAATCCTTTTATCACACAGACCTGAGAGAACGGACCTTTATGCAAAGTATGATTTTGATTTGATTTTATCAGGACATGCGCATGCAGGACAGATGAGAATACCTTTTATAAATATTGGGGTTTATGCGCCGAATCAGGGCCTGTTCTCAAAATATGTGAGCGGAGTCTACACGCTTGAAAACGGCAGCAGACTCATTGTGAGCCGTGGTCTTGCGCGAGAAAGCACGCCCGCTCCGAGGTTTTTTAATCACCCTGAGATTGTTGTAATCGATTTTTAAACTTGTTTGTCCAACCTGTACAAACAAGTTGCAGTAAATAATTGTTGATTTTAAAAGCTGAATGAAGTATTATTAAAAAACTCACCCTCAGGAACAGATAACGTTGAACTACTATGCAAGGAGGATTTATGGAGTTTAGAGAAATATTTGACACGATACCCGAGAAGTTTGACAAATTCAGACCACGCTACAGCCAAGAGC
Source organism: Lachnospiraceae bacterium (assembly GCA_017618075.1). Classification (GTDB taxonomy): domain Bacteria; phylum Bacillota; class Clostridia; order Lachnospirales; family Lachnospiraceae; genus UBA3766. The sequence goes on along the minus strand of JAFZUY010000051.1, from coordinate 31,713 downwards.
TTTTTGACTATCTGATTGATTATGCGAAGGTCGGTCCGGGTAAAGACGTTCTTGAAATCGGCCCCGGCACGGGCCAGGCGACCGATCCGATTCTTAACACAGGATGCAATTACAATGCGATAGAATTGGGCGAGCATCTGTATGCGAAGATGAAGGAAAAGTACGGAAAATTCGACAATTTCAGCATCGTGAACGATGATTTCATCACACACGATTTTAAGGATCAGAAGTTTGATATGATTTATTCGGCAGCCACGATTCAGTGGATTCCCGAAGAAATTGCTTTCTCGAAAACTTTCGAACTTTTAAAGCCCGGCGGAACGCTTGCAATGATGCTTGTTTTAGGCGATTACAAGTCTAGCAACGAAGAACTTTACGCGAAGATTCAGAGCATATATGACAATTATTTTAAGCCCGAAACAAAGTATACTCACGGTGGCTTTAAATACGACAATGCACCCGCGTACGGCTATGTGGATTTTGAGAGAAGAGAGTTCTTTGGAAAGCGTGAAATGACCGCGGATGAGTATGTGCTTTTCTGTGGCACACACTGCGATCACATGGTGATTCCCGAGCCCTATAACACACAGTTTTTCGAAGGCTTAAGAAATGCAGTTTTAGAGTGCGGAAACAAGGTTGTTTTCAATGATACATATGTACTGTATCTGACGAAAAAACCGTTGTAAAAGTGGTAAATCAAAGAACGAAAAAACCTGAAATACATGTGATTCTGACGAAGAGTAGTTTTATAAAAATGGAGCGGATCTAAAATGAGAGCAGCTCTCTTTCAGTTTGCCGTGACAGGCGATATAAAAAAGAATACCGAAAAAATCAAGCAAGCGGTGCTAAAAGCAGCAGAAAATGAGGCTGATTTTATCGCCTTCCCCGAGTGCGCGATTTCGGGCTATCCGCCCACTGATTTACCAAGCTCAAAGGACTTTGATTTAGAGGCGCTTCCTGCAGTTTTAAGCGAACTGCAGGAGCTGTCTGATGCTCATAAAATAACCATTCTCGTCGGCAGTATTGCATTCGATGAAAAGTACGTAAACAGAGCGTTTTTAATCGCTCCTAAAAGAGACATTGAACACTACGACAAACGCGCTTTATACGGTTGGGATTCAGAGAATTTTGCCCGCGGAAATGATGACGGAATATTCGAAATTAACGGCTTAAAAGTCGGTGTAAGAATATGCTTTGAAGCCAGATTTCCCGAGTATTTCAGAGAACTTTATAAAGAAAACACAGACTTAAATGTAGTAATCTTTTACGCGGTTTCGGATTTCGACGATACCGAAAAATATAATGTTTTGCGAAGCCACTTAATTTCAAGGGCTGCGGAGAATGTAACACCGATATTTGCAGTAAATGCAATCACGCCTTTTCAGAGTTGCCCTACGGCATTTATCAATGCTTCCGGAAGAGTATTAGCTGAAACAACGAGAAATACAGAAGAATTGCTTATAGTAGATTTTGAAAAGGCTGAATTAAACTTTGGAGAATTGGGTAGAAAAAAGGAATCAGATTATATTTTATCTACCTTAGAAAAATAGAAAAGCCGAACCTTAAAGTTCAGCTTGGTCCTCAGTGTTATTCGCACCGAGCAACTCTGTTAATTGCATTATACTTAATCCACCATAAAAGTCAATTGGTTTCACAAGATTGGAAAGGTTGATTAACTTCCTCAGACAATTTATAATATAAAGTTGAGATAAAATCTTTACTTGAAAGAAAAAATACTTCGGCAACAGAGGTAGATATGGAAAACAATCAGAACAATTCAAATAAAAACAACAATAACAACAACAGAAGATCCGGCGGATTTTTTACGTACCTGATCTTTTTTATGCTGTTAATTCTTCTTGCAATCTGGGTTTTCAGATTTTTCAGAAAAGACAATTCAACCGAGATTACTTACAATGAATTTTTGCAGATGGTTGAACAGCAGAAAATCGAAAAGGTCATCATCCACTCAGAGACGATTGAGATAAAAGAAGCAGGCGACGAAAACAACATAAGTTCCCTCTTCTTCGGCTCATCAAAACCGTCGCTTTACACAGGCAAGGTTGAAGAGGACGATACGCTTACACAGAGACTGCTTGAAAAGGGCATCACAGTCGAAGGTGAGATACCTGATAATTCAATGCAGGTTTGGTATTTTATATTCTCGTACATTCTGCCTGTTGTCATTTTCCTTGGCATCGGTTTCCTTATTTTCAGACGTCTCGGCGGTTCGGACGGAGTCGGCGGAATTATGAATGTCGGCAAGTCAAACGCCAAGGTTTACGTGCAGAAAGAGACCGGCAAAACCTTCAAGGATGTAGCGGGCGAGGATGAGGCTATCGAGTCACTTCAGGAAGTGGTTGATTTCCTTCACAATCCCGACAAATACGTTAAAATCGGTGCGAAATTACCTAAAGGTGCGCTTCTTGTAGGCCCTCCCGGAACAGGTAAAACACTCCTTGCAAAAGCAGTTGCAGGTGAAGCACATGTGCCGTTCTTCTCACTCACAGGTTCCGATTTCGTGGAACTCTATGTCGGTGTCGGCGCATCCAGAGTCAGAGACTTATTTAAGGAAGCGGAGAAAAACGCTCCCTGCATTATTTTCATAGATGAAATCGATGCAATTGGCCGCAGCCGTGATTCAAAATACGGCGGCGGAAACGAAGAAAGAGAGCAGACATTAAACCAGCTTCTTTCGGAGATGGACGGTTTCGACGGCAAGAAAGGTATCATCATTTTAGCCGCTACCAACAGACCTGAAATCCTCGATAAAGCACTCCTTCGTCCCGGCCGTTTCGACAGAAGAATTATCGTTGAAAAGCCCGATCTTAAGGGCAGAGTAGAGATCTTAAAAGTTCATGCAAAAGACGTTAAATTAGACGAAACCGTAGACTTTGAAGAAATCGCTCTTGCAACCAGCGGCGCAGTAGGTTCCGATCTTGCAAACATGATCAACGAAGCTGCCATCAACGCGGTTAAGAACAAGAGAGAATTCGTATCTCAGAAAGACCTTTTCAATGCCGTAGAAGTTGTGCTTGTCGGCAAAGAAAAGAAAGACAGAATTTTATCCGAACAGGAAAGAAAAATCGTGTCCTATCACGAGGTCGGACATGCGCTTCTTTCCGCACTTCAGAAGAACTCAGAGCCTGTTCAGAAAATCACTATCGTGCCCCGTACAATGGGTGCGCTCGGCTACGTAATGCAGGTTCCCGAGGAAGAAAAATATCTTAATACAAAAGAAGAATTACACGACATGATCGTCGGTTTCTTAGGCGGACGTGCTGCAGAAGAAATCGTTTTCGGCTCCGTTACAACAGGCGCTTCAAACGATATCGAAAAGGCCACAAGCATCGCCAGAAGCATGGTTACACAGTACGGTATGAGCGATAAATTCGGCCTCGTCGGACTTGAAACCGTGGAGAGCAGATATCTTGACGGCAGAACGGTTATGAACTGTGCAGACAAGACCGCTGCAGAGGTAGACAGCGAAGTAATCGCCATCATCGCAGGCTGCTACGAAGAGGCCAAGAAACTCCTTTCCGAAAACCGCGACATCATGGATAAAATCGCTGCTCACCTGATTGAAAAAGAAACAATCACCGGCCGCGAATTCATGGAAATTTACTGCGCGGAAAAAGGTATTCCCGTTCCCGAGCCCAAGAATCCTTTAGGTAAGTCTAAGGACGAGAAAAAGGCTGAAAAGAAGGAAGATTCCGAGAAAGCAGAGTCAGAAAAGAAAGAAGAAACTTCTGAGAATTCTGAAGCAAAAGCAGATGACGATGTAAAAGTTGAAGAAGATGTAAAAGCCGAAGATAAGACTGAAGATAAAGAAGAAAAGTCTGAATCAAAAGAGACTGATGAAGACCTTCCCTTCGAAGGCGAAGAAGAAACAGAAGAAGATACAAGACCCGAAGACAGCATTCTTGAATCATATAAAAAGTTTGATGAAAAGAAAGAAGAACCTGCTGACGACAAGGAAGATTTCGAAGAGATAAAGAAGGACCTCGAAGACAGGCTTTCAGCAGAAGAAAAAGCTGAAATCGAAGAGATGGAAAAGGCTAAGGAAGAGATTAGCAACGAAGTTTTCAAGCGCATCAAGAACAGAGCATTCAAATTCGAAGATGACGAAGAAGAAAAATAATCCGGGAGTCTGAATGAACAGCGAGCAGATCAAAAAAGAACTCGACAAACTTCCGAAGAGCCCGGGCGTTTATCTGATGCACGACTCAAAAGGCGGAGTTATATATGTAGGTAAGGCCGTAAACCTGAGAAATCGGGTGCGGTCTTATTTTCGTATTTCGACCAAGAAAACGCTCAAAATTCAAAGGATGGTCAGCCTCATCGACCACTTCGACTACATCTTAACAGATACCGAACTCGAGGCCCTCGTGCTCGAGAATAACCTCATAAAAGAGTACTCCCCCAAATATAACACGCTCCTAAAAGACGACAAAACCTACCCCTACATAAAAGTCACGCTCGGCGAAATGTATCCGAGGCTTGTTTTTTCACGAACCATGAAAAAAGACAAATCAAAGTACTTCGGTCCTTACGCGACCGCGGGCAGCGTTCACGACATGATAGAATTCTTAAGCAAGATTTATCATATCCGTACCTGCAATAAGGCCTTAAACGGCGAAAAAGCAGCAGACAGACCGTGCCTTAATTACCATATGAAGCAGTGCGACGCACCCTGCATGGGTGGACTTTCGCCCGAGGAGTACGGTGAGAATATTAAGAAAGCACTGGTTTTTTTAGGAGGAAATTTCGACCCGCTCCTAAAAGAAATAGAAGCCAAAATGAACGACCACGCAGAGAAGCTTGAGTTCGAAGAGGCAGCAAAATACAGAGAGCTTTTAAAGAGCGCATACGACATTGCTCAAAAGCAGAAAATCACCGAATTTGACGGTGAAAACAAAGACTACATCGGCATTGCAAGAAGCGAAAGCGACGTGCTTATTCAGGTATTTTTCGTCAGAGAAGGAAAGCTTATCGGCCGCGAACATTTCTATATGAAAGGCGCACTTGAAGAGAGTGACGAAGAAACAATTTCCAGTTTCATCAAACTCTATTACGCAGGCACTCCCTTCCTTCCCAAAGAAATCTTCGTTCCCATACAGCTTGAAGAAACAGAGCTTTTGGAGAAGTGGCTGTCCGATAAAAGAGGCGGCAAAGTATCCCTCAAATCGCCCGTAAAAGGCCAGAAAGAAAAGATGCTTGAACTCGCCCATCAGAACGCAGAGATGCTCATCAGACGCGATGAAGAAAAGCATAAAAGCGAAGAAGCCAGAACGCGCGGCGCAGTCGAAGAGCTCGCCAGACTTCTTAACATACAAAAGGCAGACCGCATCGAATCCTACGATATTTCAAACACTCAGGGCTTTAACAGCGTAGGTTCGATGATTGTATATGAAAACGGCAAACCCAAGAAGAGCGACTACAGAAAGTTCAGACTTAAAACCGTCGAAGGTCCTGACGATTACGCTTCAATGTATGAAGTTTTATACAGAAGGTTTTCGCACGGCATCAACGAAAGAGCGGAGGACAACGAAACAAGCTTTTCGATTTTCCCGGATTTAATCCTAATGGACGGCGGCTTGGGACAGATTCATATCGCGGAAAAAGTGCTTGAAGAACTCGGCGTAGATATCCCTGTCTGCGGTATGGTAAAGGACGATCACCACAGGACGCGAGGACTTTTATTCAACGAACAGGAAATCCCGATGGATCTTCATTCAGAGTGCTTCAAATTCGTCACCAGAGTGCAGGATGAGGTCCACAGATTCGCGATAGAGTATCACAGGTCACTTCGTACCAAAGCGCAGGTTCATTCGATTTTAGACGATATTCCGGGCATCGGACCGAAGCGAAGAAAAGCGCTGATAAAGCATTTTCCGACCATCGACGATTTAAAGAGCGCGGAGCCCGAGAAAATCGCGGAGGTCGACGGAATTCCGCTTAATGTCGCAAACGACATTTATGAATTTTTCCACAAAGACAAATCATAGTAAATGGTATATAATAAAAGATACGCGTAAGATAATCTGTTACGGAAAAAATTATGCAGAAGAGAGGTATTTGTTATGGCAAGTGTCAGTTTAACAAAAATCATTGAAAAAATGAAATTGGAGCCGCTTACACCCGAGATTGATGTCACGGGAATTAAGATCAAACAGCCCGATATTAACCGTCCCGCACTTCAGCTGGCAGGCTTCTTTGATCACTACGAAGCTACCAGACTTCAGGTAATCGGTTTCGTCGAATATAAATACATGATGGAACTTTCGGACGAGCGTAAGGAAGAGATTTACAGCAAGCTCTTAAGCTTCCCGATTCCCTGTATCGTTTTCTGTCGTGAACTTGTTCCCGATGAACTCTTCATGAAAAAAGCCCTTGAAAACGGCGTTCCTCTTTACATGACCAAGAAGACAACATCCGTATTCATGGCTGAACTCATCAGATGGTTGAATGTTAAACTTGCACCCTGCATTTCCGTACACGGCGTATTGGTCGATGTTTACGGCGAAGGCGTACTTATCGTCGGCGAGTCCGGTATCGGTAAATCCGAAGCCGCTCTCGAACTCATCAAGAGAGGCCATCGTCTCGTAACCGATGACGTAGTAGAAATCAGAAAAGTTTCCGAAGACACGTTAATCGGAACCGCACCCGAGACCACCAAGCACTTCATTGAGCTTCGCGGTATCGGTATCGTGGACGTAAAAACCCTGTTCGGTGTATCGAGCGTAAAAGAGACGCAGACCATCGACCTCGTCATCAAACTCGCTGAGTGGAACAAAGACACAGAATACGACCGCCTCGGCCTCGAAGAGGAATACACGGAGTACCTTGGCAACAAAGTTGTCTGCCACAACATCCCCATCCGTCCCGGCCGTAACCTCGCCATTATTTGCGAGACCGCAGCCGTTAACCACCGTCAGAAGAAGATGGGCTACAACGCAGCAGTTGTTCTTTACAACAGAGTTCAGAGCAACCTCGCGAAGAAGCGTGAAGAAGACGAAGAAGAGAACTTCTAAATAAAACTCATAAAAGAAAAAAATCCGGTGCCTGACTCGCACAGCGTGTCTGGCTCCATAAAAGAAAGAGAGAAGGATATGAAATACATTTTTGGTGTCGATCTTGGCGGAACAACCGTCAAAATGGGCTTATTCAACGAGAGCGGAGAAGTGCTTGAAAAATGGGAAATTAAGACCGTAAAAGATAACAACGGCTCACAGATTTTACCCGATATCGCAGCAAGCATTAATAAAAAAGTTGCAGAGAAAAACCTCATAAAAGAAGACGTAATCGGTGTAGGTATCGGTGTTCCCGGTCCTGTTGATTCAGACGGAGTTATATACAAAGCAGCCAATCTCGGATGGGATGTGTTTAATGTAAGCGATACTTTATCAAACCTTACAGGCTTTAAAGTAAAGACAGGAAACGATGCCAACGTTGCAGCCCTCGGCGAAATGTGGATGGGCGGCGGAAAAGGCTATAACTCAATCGTAATGGTTACGCTCGGAACCGGTGTCGGCGGCGGTGTAATTATCGATGGTAAAATCGTTGCAGGCGCAAAGGGCGCAGGCGGAGAAATCGGACATATCTTCATGAACGAGAACGAAACCGAAACCTGCGGATGCGGCAAAAAAGGCTGTCTTGAACAGTATGCATCTGCTACGGGTGTGGTAATGCTTACAAAAAGAAGACTGGCTAAAGACAACAAGCCCAGCATCCTTCGTAACAAAGACATCAACTGCAAGGTAGTCTGGGACGCAGTAAAAGAAGGCGATGAAGTAGCTATCGAAATCGCCAATGAATTCGGCAAAATCCTCGGCAGAGGTCTTGGCATCATCGCATGCGTTGTTAACCCTCAGGCCTTCGTTATCGGCGGCGGTGTCAGCAAAGCAGGCGACATCATCCTTGACTACATCGTAGACAATTTCAAGGAAACCACTTTCCGCGGCTGCAAGGATACAGACTTCAAGCTTGCAACTCTCGGAAACGATGCAGGAATTTATGGTGCTGCAAAGTTAGTAATCGATTAATATGAGGTGCCCGGCTCCCGACAGGGTGCCCGGCTCCGAAGAGATACAGAGCATATCAATTAATATGTACAGTAAGTTATCAGAAATAATATCTGACGAAAGAATTAAATACAACGAGCCGCTTTCAAGTCACACTTCGTTTAACATCGGCGGTCCTGCAGATGTTTTCGTAAGTGTTGAAAACGCAGACGAACTCTCCAAAGTGATTGCCTTCGCAAAAGAGGAAAACGTCAACTATTTCCTCCTCGGCAACGGAAGCAATGTTCTTGCATCGGACGAAGGCTTCAGAGGCATCATCATAAAACTTACCGGAGATTTCAATGAGGCCACAGTTGACGGCGAGATCATAAAAGCAGGCGCAGGCATTACTCTTACGAAGCTCGCAAACGTTGCAATGAATGCATCACTCACAGGCCTTGAATTTGCTTCGGGAATTCCCGGAACACTCGGCGGCGCACTCTTTATGAATGCGGGCGCATACGGCGGAGAAATGTGCCAGGTTGTAACGAGCGTAAAGATTTTAGACAAAGCCGACGGCAGCATCAAATCTTTTACGAACGAAGAAATGGACTTCGGCTATCGACACAGTGCGCTTAAAGAAAACGGCTGTATCGCTTTATCCTGCGAGATGAAATTAAGCACATCGGACGCGACCACGATTCGCGAAACGATGCTTGATCTTAATAAAAGAAGAAAAGAAAAACAGCCGCTCGAATATCCTTCAGCAGGCTCGACCTTTAAAAGACCTGAAGGTTATTTTGCAGGCAAGCTCATCGAGGATGCAGGCCTTGGCGGATATACCGTAGGCGGTGCGCAGGTTAGCGAAAAGCACAAAGGCTTCGTTATTAACAAAGGCGGCGCCACAGCCAAAGACGTCAAAGACCTTATCGATCACGTTATAAAAACAGTAGAAGAAAATGACGGAGTTACGCTTGAGCCCGAGGTGCTCTTCTTAGGCGAATTCTGAAACGGAGCCAGTCACCCAAAGGTGTAATGGCACCAAACAACAAGGGGGAAAAATGAGATTTGTAGTAGTTACAGGAATGAGCGGTGCAGGCAAACTTACCGCGCAGAAGATGCTTGAAGACATGGGATATTATTGTGTAGATAATCTTCCCGTGCCTTTTATAGTTAAGTTTGCAGAACTGATTTACGAGTCGGAACGCGACAAAGTCGTACTCGGCATCGACGTGCGTGCGGACCAGTCTTTCGACGAAATCATGCAGGCCTTAAAAGACATGAAAGACAAGGGCTATTCGTACGAAATGCTCTTCCTTGACGCCTCCAAGCAGACACTTCTTAAAAGATACAAAGAGAGCCGCCGTAACCATCCTCTCGCAATGGACGGCAGAGTTGAGGACGGAATCGACCGTGAACGCAAGATTCTTGCGAAGACCAAGAAGTCCGCAGATTACGTCATCGACACATCACATCTTTTAACCAGAGAGCTTCGCGAAGAACTTGAAAACATCTTCGTAAAAAACGAAAACTACAAATCCCTCATGGTAAACATTTCCTCGTTCGGTTTCAAGCACGGAATACTTCAGGACGCAGACTTGGTGTTCGACGTGCGCTTCCTTCCGAACCCCTACTACGTAGAGGAATTAAAGCATAAAACAGGCAACGACAAGGAAGTTCAGGATTTCCTCATGCAGTACGACGAGGCCCACATCTTCCTTGACAAAGTCAAAGACCTCCTGGATTTCTTAATTCCCAATTATATAAAGGAAGGCAAAAATCAGCTCGTGATCGGCATCGGCTGCACGGGCGGAAAGCACAGGAGCGTGACGCTCGCCAACGAAATCTACAAAGCATTAAACGATGACGACAAAGAGTACGGAGTGACTATCAATCACAGGGATATAGGAAATTAAAATGTCGGGTAATGTATCTTCTTTCTCAATGGAAGTAAAGGACGAACTCCTAAAAAACACTCCCCGCGCGAGACACTGCGCCATCACCCAGACGGCCGTAATTATCGCGGGAGCAGGCCGAATTACCCCCGATTCGCTTATTGTCGAGACCGATAATATACGAATTAAAGAAAAATACTTTACTTTATTGAAGAAAACATTTAATATAAATGTCGACGCCTTTGAAGAAAAAGGCTTTTTTGCGCTACCTGTTACTGAAAAAGACAAGGTTCTCGAGATTTTACAGGCCGTAAAAATTCTCGATGCAAAGGGAATGCCCAATTATTATAAAGGAATAATTCCCGATGTCCTCATAAAAGCAAGTTGCTGCAAAAGAGAGTTTTTAAAGTGCGCGTTCGTTTTTTTCGGTACGATAACCGATCCCGAAAAAGGCATGCATCTTGAGTTTACCTGCTCGTGCGAAGAGCATGCAAACCAGATAGAAAGAACGCTTGAATACTTTAATATCAAGGCCAGAAGGTCTACACGTCGTGAAGGCAAATACCATTTGGTATACCTAAAAGACGGCGAACAGATAGCTGATTTTCTAAGAGTAGTCGAAGCAAATGTGGCAACGATGAAATATGAAGACAAGCTTATTTACAGAGAAATCGCAAATCATATCAACAGAACGAATAACTGCGAAGTTGCGAACAGTCAGAAAAAAATTGATGCTGCTTTAAAACAGATCGAAGATATCAACTATTTAAACGAATGTATTGGACTTTCCAATCTGCCTGAAACACTGCAGGGTGTTGCAATAGCAAGGCTGGAAAATCCCGACGTGGGGCTGCAAGAACTTGGGGAGTTAATGAAGCCGCCTCTCGGCAAATCAGGAGTCAATCACAGACTGCGTAAGATTTCCGAGCTGGCACAGAAACAGCGTGCGAAAGATGCATAGTTTAAGGAGGAATTTATGGTTGAGAGAGAAATCGAAATCAAGTTAGCCGGTGGTTTGGAAGCAAGACCCGTTGCCATGCTCGTTCAGGTTGCAAGCCAGTACGAGAGCAGCGTTTATATCCAGACAGATGCAAACAAGAGAGTCAATGCCAAGAGTATCATGGGCATGATGAGTCTCGGTCTTAATGCCGGTGAAAAGGTTGTAGTTGAAGCTGACGGCTCCGATGAGGAAGCAGCAATCAATCATATCGAAAAATATTTAAGCGGCGAAAACTAATTCAAAATGAAAAAACTTTTGTTTTTGTACAATGCTCATTCGGGCAGAGAAAAAATTAAAAGTAAATTAGTTAAAATAATCGATATTTTTGCCAAAGCCGGTTATGAAATCACGGTTCATCCCACGCAGGCAAAGGATGACGCGACCAATACAATCATAGCCGACGGTGAGCGCTATGACACCATAGTTGTTTCCGGCGGCGACGGAACGCTTGATGAAGCCGTAAAAGGAATGTTAAGTCTTAAAAAAGATATTCCTTTAGGCTATATTCCTGCGGGAAGCACAAACGACTTTGCCAAAACTATCGGTATATCTTCGGATATGGCCAAGGCTGCGGAAACGGTCATATACGGAGAGCAGTTTCCGTGCGATATCGGAACATTTAACGATTCATACTTTGTATACATTGCGGCATTCGGAATCCTGACGGAAGTTTCGTACGAAACCAAGCAGGAATTCAAAAATGTGTTCGGTCACATGGCTTACGTACTCGAAGGCGTGCGTTCTGTCGGAATGGGCAATTTCAAGCCGATTGAAATGACAATCACAGTCGGCGACAGAGTCATAAAAGATTCGTTTATCTACGGCATGATAAGCAATTCCACATCCGTCGGCGGCGTTAAGAGTCCTCTCTTTAAGGAAGCTCAGTTAAACGACGGCAAGTTCGAAGGCATCTTTGTAAGATATCCCGAGGACCCGACCGATTTAAACGCTGTGCTGGCTTCACTCATCGCGGGTGAACCGGATCCCGAATACATGTATTACTTCAAGGCAAGCGAAATCAATTTTTCAAGCGATGAGCCTGTTGCATGGACCAGGGACGGCGAAAACGGCGGCAGTCATACAGAGGTAACGATCAAGAACTTAAAGCAGGCCGTAACGATTTTCAAACCTGTTAAAAAATAAGAATAAGAGCCGGGCGTGCAGTGCACGTCCGGTTATTTAATTTAAATATTTTTGAAAATTCAAGCACCATTAAAGCCTCGGTGCCCGAATAAGCACGAAGAACTTCATAGCCCTCTTTTATGAGAGCTTCATTAAGCATATTGCCTATGTTTTCGTCGTCATCTATAATGAGAATAGTAAAAGAAAGGAGAATATCATGGCCAATATCCAACAGCAATTTTTATCCGAACTCTCAGATGCGTTAAGCACTGACAGAAAGCTATATACCTGTGACAGGGAAGTTCAGAATTACGTTGATATTCAAAAAGACCGTCTTAGAAAAAAAGGTCTTCTTCTTGATTATGAATTTACTCCGAGAGGTCATAATCCCGAAGGAAGAGAGATGGGACGCGAAGCAAAGGATGAACATTACGTTGCGAAGATGTGGACCAGCACCACGAAATATACGCGCCTTCTTCAAAAGAACGGTAAAAGAATAAATAAAAAGAAAATGAATGCAAATGTCTGGTCGGTTGTAATTAATTACTTAAACGGTCAGAACATGGGAGATGAAATATACAACTGTCCAAACTGCGGTAATCCCGAGAAAATCAAAGCCCTCACGGAAGGCTGTCCATACTGCGGTACTTCTTTTAAGATGGATGAACTGTATCCGAAGGTAACGGCGTACAATATCGTTGAGGATTATTCCAAAGAGAGCAAAGAAATGATTAAATTCTATTTAATCGTTTCTGCAATTACCGCGGGTGTATTAATTGTTGCGGTTCCCGTCGCAGCACTTGTTATCGCAGTTATCGCGGTCGTTATAATGGCCATGATGAAGGTAGATCCGTCAAAGATTATGCAGATGCTTATGCTTCCCCTGGGAGCTTTGGGACAGGGAATTTTCACCGCGCCCATTATGGGATTTATAATCGGCGGATTAATACTTTTTGGTAAACTTTTAATAGGTGCAGCCAAGTCCGCTCCGCTTCTTGCGACATTCGCATCGCATAAAAAATTCGAAGAAGAACTGAAAAAATACGGTCAGGATTATATGCAGGAATATTTCATGAGCCAGACCGTTGCGAAGATGAAGTCCGCAATCTACAGCGAAGACGCAAGGGAACTTCCTTTCTATGAGGGCGAGGCGTTGCCTGCGGAAATGAAGGATATCGTCGATGTATTCTTCAGGGGAGCGATGGACTTTAAATCGGTTGATGTTAAAAACGATGTAGCGTACGTATCTGCAGATGTTTATACCGAAGTTTTAAGGGAATCAAACGGAAAAGCGAGGGAAAGCGAGAGAATATTCCATGTGAATATGAGAAAAAATATTTCGAAGAAAAACGATCTTGCATTCTCGATTTCCAAGTTTATGTGTCCGACCTGCGGTGTAAGCTTTAACGCCTATAAGCATAAAAACTGCCCCGCATGTGGCAATGCATACAAAATGGAAGATGCCGACTGGGTAATCGATTCCATAAAATAAATTCATAAAAAAATTGAATTTGCCATGGGTGAATAAAGAAAGCAGAAACATGGCGTAATTTGAAAAGAGAAACACAATGAAAAGAATCAGGGTTCAGATTAATAAAGGCGAGAGAGAATACGATGTATATGCAATGCTTACATCGTTCTTTCCGGGAGTTGAAGTTGTTACGGCAGCAGATGCCGAAGGAGAATTTGAAGGTCTGTTTGAAATAAAAGAAGACGGCGCGAATGTAAAGATATCTCTTTGTTTTGATGACATTAAAAAATCAAAAGATTTTGAAATAAAGTCTGCAGAAAAAGATGCGGCCAAAAAAGAATTCGGGCTTGCACTCTATGATTTTTTATGCGAATGCACGGGCAAAGAACTTCCCTGGGGGAATTTAACCGGCATTCGCCCGACAAAGTTAATAAGAACCATGCTTGAAGAAGAACTTGACTCGGTGCCCGGCTCGCTTTGCGTGCCCGGCTCCGTCATCGACAAAATCAAAGAACGCGCCTACGCGGAACGTCGTCTTCGCGGTGAGAAACTGGACCTTGGAATAGACATTGCAAAGCGTGAAATCGAAATCATGTCGAGGCTTCACGGAACCGACGGATACAGTGTGTACGTGGGTATTCCTTTCTGCCCTTCGACATGTCTTTACTGTTCTTTTACATCCAATCCGATATTCAAATACAAAGACAAAATCAAGAACTATCTTCTTGCAATCAAAAAAGAACTCGAATGGGATGTGTCCCATTTATCGGACAGATATCTTGATACAATATACATAGGCGGAGGTACGCCTACCACTTTAAGCCCCGAAGAACTCGATGAACTTTTAGGATATATTACAAACATTCTTCCGATGGAAAATGTCAGAGAGTTTACAATCGAGGCGGGCAGAGCGGACAGCATTACCAAAGAAAAACTCGATGTGATAAAAAAATATCCTATCACAAGAATCTCTGTTAATCCGCAGACCATGAGCGACAAAACACTTAAGACAATCGGTCGTAATCATACGGTCAAACAGTTTGTCGACGCTTTCAATTTGGTCAGGGAAGCGGGATTTGACAATATCAATTCGGACATTATCTTAGGACTTCCGGGCGAGACCGTGGAAGATGTTAGACACACTATAGAAGAGTTAAAAAAGCTTGGCCCCGATTCACTCACGGTTCATTCACTGGCCATCAAGAGAGCATCACGCCTTAAAAGATGGATGGATGAAAACGAACTTGAAATCACGATGGATTATGAGGAAGCTATGAGAATCTGTGCAGACGGCGCAAAGGCAATGGGACTTAATCCCTACTACCTCTACCGCCAGAAGCAGATGGCCGGAAACCTTGAAAATACAGGCTATTCGAAGCCCGGCAAAGAAGGACTTTACAACATTCTCATCATGGAAGAGATTCAGTCCATAGTAGCCATGGGCGCGGGAAGTGTCTCAAAGTGCGTACATGCGGACGGTCTCATCGAAAGGTGTGACAATGTAAAAGACATAGATCTGTATCTAAACCAGATTGATGAAATGATTAATCGCAAGACGTCTCTTTTTACCTGAACAATGAAAGGATAAAACGCTAAATATATGGATTCCATTAGATTAAATGGGGAAGAGAACGCCGGGTAATAAAGAAAATCGCAGCCTCTTGCCAAGGATGTTATAATAGTAAAGTATTTAAGGAAGAAATAAATATAAACGGAGAATGAATATGAGATCTTACATCGAAGAAACCAACTTTTTTAAAGGTATCAATCCCGAAGAAATTGCGAAAAAATACGGAACACCCGTATACGTATACAACGAGGAAAACATCAGAGAGCACATGCGAGATGTTGCTAACGTTATCACCAAATATCCTTATCGTGCGAACTACTCGATGAAGGCAAACAGCAACTTAACTATCCTTAAGATGGCTCTTGAAGAAGGACTTAATGCAGACGCAATGTCGGAAGGCGAGATGAGACTTCTTATCAAGGCAGGGTTCCCTTCGGAGCGAATTTTTTTCGTACCCAACAATGTAGATAAGTCAGAACTTCAGTTTGCAATCGACAATAACATCATGGTAAGTCTCGACAGCCTTGATCAGCTCGATTTATTCGGACAGCTTAACCCCGGCGGAAAATGTTCCGTCAGAATCAACCCCGGCGTAGGCGCAGGACATCATGAAAAAGTTGTTACAGCGGGCAAGAAAACCAAATTCGGTGTAGCTGAAGAAGACGTTGATAAAATCTTTGAAATTGCCAATAAATACAACCTTACAATCGCTGAAATCAACCAGCATGTAGGTTCACAGTATCTTGATCCCGAACCCTTCCTTCAGGCAGTTGAGAACTTCCTTCGAATCGCCGAGAAGTTTGACAGCCTCGAGTACATCGACTTCGGCGGCGGATACGGTATTCCTTATCATAAATTAGACGACGAAGCAAAGTTTGACATGGCTTCATTCACAGAAAGATTCACAGCACTCCTTGATGCATATGCAGAAAAGCACAAAGACAATCTGCCTTTATTTAAGAGCGAGCCCGGCAGATACTGCGTTGCAGAAGGCGGCGTTATCCTCGGCAGAGTACATGCAACAAAGCAGAACGCAGGTAAAAGATACGCAGGTACCGACATCGGTATGAATGTTCTTGCACGTCCCACACTTTATGATTCATATCATGAAATCGAAGTGCTTCATGACGGCAAGGCTGTAAGCAGAGACGTACTCGAAGAAGTAAGCGTATCGGGCAATATCTGTGAATCGGGCGACCTTCTTTGTAAGGAAAGACCTTTGGCTCATATCGAGACAGGCGATCTTGTATGCGTACTCGATGCAGGTGCTTACGGCTATTCAATGAGCTCATCCTACAACACACGTCCTCGTGCAGCAGAAGTTCTTATTACCAAGGAAGGCACAGACAAGCTTATAAGAAGAAGAGAGACATACGATGATCTCTTCGCACTCTTCACAGAATAGGAGAATCCATATGGATATCAAAGAAATACTTTCAAAAGTTGACCATACACTTCTTGCGGTTGATGCAACCTGGGATCAGATTAAAACCATCTGTGACGATGCGGTTAAATACCAGACTGCTTCGGTCTGCATTCCCGCGGTATATGTTAAAAGAGCGAGCGAATACATCAGGGAAGAAGCCGCAGAACAGCATCTTCCCAATGTAAAAGTCTGCACGGTCATCGGCTTCCCCAACGGCTATTCAACCACCGCGGTTAAATGCATGGAAGCAAGAGAAGCCATCGAAAACGGGGCTGATGAAATCGATATGGTCATTCATGTCGGCGCACTTAAAGATAAGAAATACGACGACATCCTAAAAGACATAAAGTCCGTAAAAACAGCATGCGAAGACAAGGTACTTAAAGTCATCATCGAGACATGTCTTTTAACAGATGAAGAAAAGATAAAAATGTGCGAGATCGTAAATGAATCGGGCGCAGATTATATCAAGACTTCAACAGGATTCTCAAAGGGCGGTGCCACGAAGGAAGACGTTGCACTTTTTGCAAAATATGTAAAAGCGCCCGTTAAGATAAAGGCAGCAGGCGGAATCGCATCACTTGAAGATGCAGAGGATTTCATCAAGCTTGGTGCCGACAGACTCGGTACGAGCCGAATCGTAAAAATCGTAAAGAGCATGGAAGAAAAATAATCTTTCCTTCTTCGGAACGGATATTTAATGGATAAAGAGGGATTAGAAAATCAAATAGAGGAGACTTCCAAAGAGCAGCCAAAGAAACGTGAGAGAACGAAGGCAGAAAAAATAATCATTGATCTTTTGTGCGGTGTGGCAGTCGGAGCAGGTGCGATACTCCCCGGTTTTTCCGGCGGAGTTTTGTGCGT
The DNA here is from genome assembly GCA_017618075.1 of Lachnospiraceae bacterium. GTDB lineage: Bacteria > Bacillota > Clostridia > Lachnospirales > Lachnospiraceae > UBA3766. The sequence continues at coordinate 14,362 of JAFZUY010000051.1, read as the reverse complement.
TGTGCTCGGAATGTATCCGCTTGTCATGGAACTTTTTTCGCACCCAATCAGAGCGTTTAAAAAGCACTGGAAGGTATACATGTTTATCGGCATCGGCTGGGCAGTAGGCTTTTTTGCGGTGTCAAACGTCATCAAGTTTATGTATGCGCGATACGAGGTATTCACTGTCTGGGCTTTCGTCGGAATGATATTCGGAAACATTCCGTCTCTTTATAAACAGGCGGGCAAAAAGGGCCGTAAAGCAAGCTCATTTGTATCGATGGCAGTTGCTTTTGTCGTGATGTTTGCAATTCTTTTCTCGGTTGCAATGCTGCCGGATTTAAACATCACACCGAATGTATGGTGGTATCTTTTCTCCGGTTTTATGTGGGGATTAAGCATCATCATTCCGGGACTTACCAGCTCGTCTATTATGATGAGCCTCGGCATCTACGAATCGTTTAACGCTGGTCTCGCGGGCTTTAAACCGATAGTAATCATTCCCTGGGTAGTCGGTATGATTCTTACGGCAGCAGCGCTTGCAAGGCTCGTCGAATACATATTTAAGAAGCATTATTCCGAAGCATTCCATGCGGTTATCGGAATAGTAGTTTCATCCACTATTATGATTTTTCCGATTTTCCATCCGTACAAATTGTCGGATATTTTCATCTCCGCAGCATGCGTAATCATCGGATTTATAGTCGCTTATTTCTTAAGCAACTTTAAAATAGAAGAACAGACAGAACAGGAAACGACATGAAAATTATTTTACGAGAAGATTATCCTTATTTTTATGAGACGCACATGCACACCAATCAGGGCAGCGCATGCGGCAACAACACAGGTTACGAAATGGCCGAAGCCTGCAAAAACTTTGGCTACACCGGCGCATTTATCACCGACCACAACTGGGGCGGCAACACATGCGTATCCAGAGAACTTCCCTGGGAAGACTGGATGACCAAGTATGCAACCGGTTATCGCGACGCCAAAAGATATGGCGATGCAAACGACTTTGACGTTTTCTTCGGAATGGAAACAGGCTTTACCGGAACCGAGTTTTTAATCTACGGACTCACTCCCGAAGACTTCATCAAAATGCCTGAATTCAGGACATGCTCCATCGAAAGACAGTACGAACTCATAAAAGAAAGAAACGGCCTTGTATCGCAGGCGCATCCCTACAGAGTGGAGCCGTACATTCCTGAAGTACGTACATTCCCCGAATACGCGGATGCAATCGAAGCTTACAATGCGACGCACTCAAGCCCTTTAAGCAAAGCGCACAATGTCGCAGAGTGGAACGATCAGGCAATCGAACTTGCGCTTAAACATAACAAGCCTATTACAGCAGGTTCCGACACTCATTCAACGCGCCTCTTCGGCGGTGGAATGGCCTTTAAAAAGAGGCTTAGAACCGCTAAAGAATTCGTCGACGCAATAAAAAATAACGAAGACTATATCGTCTCCGACGGTCTCTACTGGAGAGATAAAAAAGGAACGATTTTAGAGAGTATCGAAATAAGATAAACGTAGGAAACATCGGGCATAAAAATGGGACAAAGTGCCCTAAAATTTGACATTTGCGCGATTTTTTGATAATATTTCACCTAAGCAACATTTTTGGACATCCAGGTTTACGATTTAGGAACGGTGGGTTTTTGACTTAAGTCGAAGATACAGATTACAAAATTGGTTATTTTATGTTAGGAAAATGTAAAATGCGCATTACTGCTTTAACATGCGCATCAGTATTATCAATAATAAGCATCGGAGCGTCACCTTTTAAAATAAGTGACATGCTGAATGTAAACGGCAAAGTTACATTAAACGTACCCGAAGTTGAAATGGATTCGTTTAATCTTGACGGCGGTGTTGCGGGAATTACCGAGAGAGACATTTATGTCGAAGCGGTAGAAAAGACTGCGAAAAAGGCTGCCGAAGAAGAAGCCGAGGTTGAGACAATCGTGGAAGAAGTTCCCGAGGAAGAAGAAATCAACTTCGTTATGGCCAATGTTCAGAACTCCGTTAACGTTCGCGAAGAAGCAAACACCGACTGCGAAGTAGTCGGCATGCTCTACAACAAATGCGGCGGTACCATTCTTGAAGAGGGTGACGGCTGGACCAAGATTCAGTCAGGCGAACTCGTAGGATGGGTAAGAAACGACTTCCTTTATTTCGGGGAAGACGCCAAAGCATATGCTGAGCAGGTCTGCGATAGAATCGCACGCGTAAACGTAGAGTGCTTAAGAATCAGAAAAGGTCCGAGCACAGATGCAGAGACCGACGGTTTGTTTGAAATCAATTCCGAGTGGGAAGTTCTCGAAGAACTTGAAGACTGGGTTAAGGTAGATTACAAAGGTGCCGAGAGATACGTATCAGCAGACTATGTGGATGTTGAATACTTCATCGAAGACGGCGAAACAATGGAAGAAATAAAAGCCCGTGAAGCAATAGCCGCTTTGGAAAAAGCCAAGCTTACCGCTAACCAGGGTGCGTATGCGGCAAATGCCGATGACACTACACTTCTTGGTGCCATCATTCAGGCAGAGGCAGGCAACCAGTGCTACGACGGTAAACTCGCAGTTGGTGCTGTAGTTCTTAACCGAGTTAAGTCCGACAGATATCCCAACAGCATCAGAGAAGTTATCTATGCACCGGGTCAGTTCGGTCCCGCTACTAACGGTTCACTCGACGTAGTTCTTGCAAACGGTGTTAACGAAGAATGTATGCAGGCTGCAAGAGAAGCACTTGAAGGTGCCACCACAGTCGGCGATGCAAAGAACTTCCACAGAGCAGGATCCGGCGAGAGTGGTGTCGTTATCGGAGCTCACGTATTCTACTAAAGCAATGCGGCATTAATAACAGTCAAGGTGCCCGGCTCGCGAAGCGTGCCTGGCTCCGCAATAAATATGTAATTAAGCCATATGTCCAATCATATGGCTTTTGTAGTTATTTAAATAATATTGGAGGATTTAAAATGAGTATCTCTTTAAAGGGCAGGGATTTCCTTACATTAAAGGATTTTACGAAGGAAGAAATTGAGTACATGCTCGATTTATCTGCCAAGCTTAAGTACAAGAAGAAAAACGGCATTCCCATGGATGAACTCAAGGGAAAAAATGTAGTATTGATTTTTGAGAAAACCAGTACCAGAACACGATGCTCATTTGAAGTAGGTGCTTATGACCTTGGTATGCATGCAACATACCTTGATCCGAGCTGCTCTCAGATCGGCAAAAAGGAAAGCATCGCAGATACGGCACGCGTACTCTCAAGAATTTACGACGGTATCGAATACCGCGGTTTTGAACAGGCTATCGTTGAAGAACTTGCAAAGTGTTCAGATGTTCCCGTATGGAACGGTCTTACCAACGAATATCATCCCACACAGATGCTCGCAGACATGCTTACCATTCGCGAACATTTAGGAGGACTTGAGGGCAAGAAACTCACCTACATGGGTGATGCAAGATACAACATGGGCAACTCATACATGATTGCATGCTCCAAGATGGGTATGCATTTCACAGCATGCGCTCCCGCAAAATATTTCCCTTCCAAAGAACTCGTGGCTGAGTGCGAAGAATTCTGCAAGCTCTCAGGCGGCAGCATCACTTTAACAGAGGATGTTGACGAAGGCACCAAGGGCGCAGACATCATCTGTACCGACGTATGGGTTTCAATGGGCGAGCCCGACGAAGTATGGAAAGAGCGTATCGAAGATTTAACTCCCTACAGAGTCACAATGGATGTCATGAAGAATGCCGGCGAAGGCGCAATCTTCCTTCACTGCCTGCCTTCATATCACGACCTTAAGACGAAGATCGGCGCAGAAATCGGCGAGAAATTCGGACTCGAAGAAATGGAAGTTACCGACGAAGTATTCGAGTCGTCATACTCCAGAGTATTCGACGAAGCCGAAAACAGAATGCACACCATCAAAGCTGTTATGGCAGCTACACTCGGCGCATTCGAAAACGAGCAGTAAAAGCTCATAAAAGAAAACAGAGAGAAAAAAATGGATAATAAAAAAATAGTCGACAAAATAGTTCTCTGCGGCTCAAACGCCTATGAGAAAAAATATTATTTCAACAAAGAATTCGACAAAATTCCCGAACAGGTCAAAGAAGATTTGCACATCATGTGCGTGCTTTTCACCGAGGAAGTCGGCGGTATCTTCCTCATCGCATTTGACGAAGACGGTATACCGATTATTCAGACCGATTCGGACGAAAACGATTTCTACTATGACGAAGTAAGTGCAGGTCTGCTTGTCAAAGAAGTTCAGAAAAACAAGAGAGAACTCTTCGAAGCACTCACACTTTACTACAGGGTATTTATCTTAAAAGAAGACCCCGCGAAAATTCTCGCGGAAGTCGAAGGCACAAGAGACGAATAACGGAGGGATGAAATGTTACTTGTTTGCGACGTAGGCAATACCAATATTAACTTCGGTGTTTACAAGGGCGAGGAACTGCTCGTTAAATTCAAAATAATGTCAAAGATGTCAAGAACCTCTGACGAATTCGGCGCCATTATCTGCGAATTGCTCGAGCATAACAATATAAAGCTCGAGGATATCGACGGCTGCATTATTGCATCCGTAGTTCCCAATGTAATGCATTCGCTTGTAAATGCAATGGAAAGATATCTTAAGAAAAAACCTCTTATCGTAGGCCCGGGAATTAAGACAGGCATCAAAATCATTACCGAAGCACCCAAGGAAATCGGTGCCGACAGAATCGTTGATGCTGTTGCGGCATACGATATTTACGGCGGTCCCATACTCGTAATCGACTTTGGTACCGCGACTACTTACGACCTTATCACAGGGGACGGCGAATTCGCTGCAGGTATCACGGCACCCGGCATCAAAATCTCCGCGAAGGCACTCTGGGAAGACACCGCAAAGCTTCCTGAGATAGAGATTAAAAAGCCCGCATCCATCCTCGCACAGGAGACCATCACCAGTATGCAGGCAGGCCTTGTGTACGGACAGATCGGACAGACCGAATACATCATAAAAAAGGTCAAAGAAGAATCAGGCTTCGACGATCTTAAGGTAGTCGCAACGGGCGGCCTCGGATCAATCGTCAGCGAAGAAACAGATATGATTCAGGTTTATGACAGAAACCTTACAATGCACGGCCTCAGATTAATATACGAGAAAAACAGAAAATAAAGGCACAATATGGATAAGACTAAAAAAATCACAAAAACAATCGTCATTACAATCGCAGCCATCTGCGTATTACTCGCGGTAGCGGTTATCTCATCGGGACTCTCGATCATGATTTACCGCGCCAACACACCTCGCATCATTATGAAGCAGAACGTCACCATAAAAGAAGGCGACACCATCATGCTCTCCGATGTAGTGGAAAAAGCAGACAACATAAAAGGATATCTTTTAGGAGCGGAATGGGTAGAAAGCACACAGGCGACAGGCGTGCCTGACATCAAAGGCCTGGGTCCCGACGATGAGAGCAGACATTCGATTACGGTCAGCGAAGGCACGGGAAAGCTTCGCGTATATGTTACCGCATGGGGTAAAAACCATGAGTTTACCGGCGGCGAAACCGTAGTGGAAGTTATTTCGAAGTAATCAGATGAACATAGGAAATGTCAGTTTAAAAAACGAATATATATTGGCTCCGATGGCAGGTTTTACAGACCTGCCTTTTCGTCTTATTTGCTCTAAAATGGGCGCCGGAATGGTCTGCATGGAAATGATATCCGCGATGGCCATAACCTACAAAAACGAAAAGACATTTGAAATGTTAAAAATATCGCCTGAAGAATCCGCAGTCTCACTTCAGCTCTTCGGCAAAGATCCCGCGATAATGGCGGAAGCCGCAAAGAAGATTGACGAATATCCTTTTGATATCCTCGATGTGAACATGGGCTGTCCGGTTAAAAAGATAGTCGACAACGGCGAAGGTTCAGCACTCATGAAAGACCCCGTACTCGCAGGTAAAATCATTGAGGCGCTCGTAGGGGCTACGAAAAAGCCTGTAACGGTAAAAATACGCTCGGGCTTTGATAAAGACCATATAAACGCCTTAGAGATGGCCCAAGTGGCATACGAGAGCGGAGCGAGTGCCGTAGCGGTGCACGGCAGGACGAGAGAGAAGTTTTACGAGGGCGAAGCCGACTGGAACATCATAAAAGAAGTAAAAGAAAGCATCCCCATTCCCGTCATCGGAAGCGGTGATGCCAAAGACATTATAAGTTCCGCAAAGATGAAAGCGGAAACCAATGTCGACGGAGTCATGATAGGACGTGCGGCCAGAGGAAATCCCTGGATATTTAAAAGCCTCGCAGAGGGTAAGGAGTATAAGCCCTCCAAGGACGAGATAGCCGACATGATACTCGAGCACTTACGTCTTTTAATAGAGGCCAAGGACGAGTACAGAGCGCTTAGAGAGATGCGCACCCACGCGGCATTTTATACGGCCGGAATGAAGAATTCCGCTTCTTTTAGGAGGGAAATTAACTTCACCCAGACGCTCGATGAATTCGTGGCAAAAGTGAACGAAATCAGACTCCTGTAAGGCATTTTTATATCGGTTGACACGATTTACAAGAATAAGGTATAATATGAATTTGCAGTAGTTTGACCATTGCATATTTAGTTTAAAAGGAGATTAACCATGGCAGAAGAAAAAAAGAATCTCTTGACCCGTGAAGGTCTTGAACAATACGAAGAAGAATTACATTATTTAAAAGTCACAAAGCGTGAAGAAATTGCTCAGAAATTAAAAGAAGCCAGAGCACAGGGCGACTTATCGGAAAACGCAGAATACGATGCTGCAAAGGATGAGCAGAGAAACGTTGAAGCAAGAATCGAAGAACTCGAAAAACTCTTAAAGAACGTAGAAGTTGTTGACAGCGACGGAACAGACGACAAGAGAGTTAAGTTCGGTTCCACAGTTAAGATTCTTGACAAGGAATTAAAAGAAGAGCTCACATACAGAATCGTTGGTGCATCAGAAGCTAAGTGCCTCGAAGGAAGTATTTCAGACGAATCACCTTTAGGCAGAGCATTAATCGGTGCCAAGAAGAACGATACTATTACAGTTGAAGCACCTTGCGGAGAACTCAAATACAAGGTTCTTGAGATCGTAAAAGAAAAGAGTTCAAAGAAGTAATTTTAGGAGATAAATTTAAAGTGGCAGATAACAATACTAATGTAAATGAAAATCAGGCATCACAGGATATAAACCAGTTACTCAAGGTTCGTCGTGAGAAACTTGCGGCACTTCAGGATGCAGGCAAAGATCCTTTTGTGATTACAAAATACAATCAGACTCATCATTCAACAGATGCTAAGGCAGAGTACACAGCACTCGAAGAAAAACTTTTGGCAGGAAGACCTGAACTTAATGTAGAAGGCCTCGATGAAGAAGCAGCCAAAGAAGCAAAGAAGAATGATTACAACGAAAAACGCGCCATTATGGACGCTAACCCCATCCACGTAAGCATCGCAGGTCGTATGATGTCAAAGCGTGTAATGGGCAAGGCATCATTCTGCAATGTACAGGATAAGCCCGGAAATATCCAGGTTTATGTTGCAAGAGATGCTATCGGTGAAGAGTCTTATGCTGATTTTAAGAAGTATGACGTAGGTGATATCATCGGTGTCGAAGGATATGTATTCCGTACAATGATGGGTGAGATTTCCATCCATGCTGAAAAGGTTACACTCCTTACCAAGTCACTTCAGATTCTGCCCGAAAAATACCATGGTTTAACTAATACAGATATCAGATATCGTCAGAGATATGTAGACCTCATCATGAATGAGGAAGCAAAAGATACATTTATCAAGAGATCCAAAATCATTTCATCCATTCGTCGTTACTTAGACGACCAGGGATTCATGGAAGTAGAGACACCCATGCTTGTTGCAAACCCCGGCGGTGCAGCTGCAAGACCTTTCGAGACTCACTTCAATGCACTTGATGAGGACCTTAAGCTTCGTATATCACTTGAGCTTTACTTAAAGAGACTTATCGTAGGCGGACTTGAAAGAGTTTATGAAATCGGCCGAGTATTCCGTAACGAAGGTCTTGATACAAGACACAATCCCGAGTTCACTTTGATGGAACTTTACCAGGCTTACACAGATTATCACGGAATGATGGATTTAACAGAGAACATGTTCCGTCATGTAGCTAAAGAAGTACTCGGTACAACCACATTCAAGTACGGTGATATCGAACTTGATTTTGGCAAGCCTTTCGAAAGACTTACCATGACTGAAGCTGTTAAAAAGTACGCAGGTATCGATTTCGACGATCCCGCACAGGTTCCCGATACGGAAGCAGCAAAGAAGCTTGCTAAAGAGCATCATATCGAATTCGAAGACTTCCACACCAAGGGACATATATTAAACCTCTTCTTCGAGGAGTACTGTGAAGACAAGATGGTACAGCCCACATTCATCATGGACCATCCCATCGAGATTTCACCTCTTACCAAGAAGAAACCTTCAGATCCTTCAAAGGTAGAGCGTTTCGAGCTCTTTATCAACGGTTGGGAAATGTGTAACGCTTATTCAGAGCTTAACGATCCCATCGACCAGAGAGAGCGTTTCGCACTTCAGGATGCAAATGCGGCAGCAGGTGACGAAGAAGCCGAGCACACAGATGAGGACTTCTTAAACGCACTTGAAGTAGGTATGGCACCTACAGGCGGCATCGGCTACGGTATCGACAGACTTACAATGCTTCTTACCAACAGCCCCGCAATCCGCGACGTTTTGCTCTTCCCGACGTTAAAACAGTTATAAGGACGGACTGATTCGACACGATTTGACGTATTCCGACACGATTCGGAAAGATTTGGACAAGGATGTTAAAATCGAAGGGTCAAAATTTCAGGACGGACTGATTCGACACACGATGGACAAGGATGGACTAAATCAGGAAGATGTTTCAAATGACACGTTTTTGAGCATTTTCTGAGAAGTTTGTCGAAGGCTGATGAAGACTCATGTAAAAGCAAGAAAATTGCTTGTGGAACGCGACGGAATTTGTTGTAGACCACGTTTTGCTGCCAGCAAAATACAGGTGAAGTTTAAGTTCGGGAAGAAACAATTCTTCAAACGGCATGAAACAGGCACTTACTTTAGATTATCTAGAGTAGGTGTTTTTTTATTTGAGATTGTGAAAGTAACATTGGTTTTGAATTTTGAAAGGAGTTCACATGGCTAAATCAAAAGAAGAGTCAGATGAAGAAAAAAGAAAAGCTAAGATAGCATCTTTAAGAAAAGGTCCTGATCTTGATAAGTATGTTAAAGGACCAAGGAAAAGATATACCACTTATGAGTTGGGAGCGAGTCAGTATTCTTTGAATTATTACACATTCAGAAAACTTGTAAGGATGGCTGGGGCGAATATCAAGATTAGGAAAAATGTGTTGATTGATTTGGATATTCTGGAAGAATATCTTGAAAAGAATTGTAAAGACGGAGGTGAAAAAAATGTATAAAAGAGGTGTTCCGCAGGATCCGGAAAAACAAAATCAGGTTGATGAAGTTAAACAGTTTTTAGCAAACGGTATGAGAAAGAAATGGGTAAGGTACAGCGAAGGAGCTGTTATGTATTCAATGGGGATTCATTCCTTTATGGATTTAGCCAAAGCAGCAAAGGCTACATACCGTGTAAAGGGAATTGTTCTTGTAAATACTGAAAGGGTTGACGAGTACATAGAACTTATGTGTGCTGATAATCCGGAATAAGGAGAAAGTAATGAAAGACGGTATCAAGATTGTGGAATTGAAGATATCGGAGGTTACCCCGTTCGCGGGGTATCCTTTCCGATTGACCGATGATGAAGAAATGTACCTGCTTGAGGAAAGTATCCTTACAAAAGGCATTCAAACTCCTTTGAAGGTTCGAATGCTCGAAAAAGACAGATACGAGATAATAGACGGGCATCGAAGATTCTATGCAATCAGGCGAATAGGATTATTTGATTCAGTTCCTGCGATAGTTAGCCGTATGCATGATGATGAAGCAGTTATAGCTTTTGTTAAAGCCAATATATCCAAAGATTTATCTATTAGTCAGCAGGCAATTCTATATTCAATGGGTTATGATGCATTGCATGAACAGGTAGAACGAACCGGGAAGAGACCGATGAAGAAGGGCAAGAGGCAGGCACTCGATTATGCTTTGGCGGACATCGTCGGAAAAAGCCGAGGCGATTTACATCGTTATTTTCGACTGAAATATGTAATCTCGGAGATTTTAGACCTTGTAGATACTAACGTCGTAGCTTTGGCTACTGCTGTCGAGATTTCTTTTTTAAGTAAAGAACAGCAGAAATGGATCTCTGGATATATGAATGAAAACGGCGCAGTTTTATCCTATCAGATATTTGCCATCCGTAATTACCTGAAAGTTAACGATAAGATTACAAGGATGGAGATGATAAGAATACTTAACGAGAATGCTCCCAAGGATTTAAGTAACAGATTTCAAAGAATTGAATTAACCAAGCCGACACTTAGAAAATACTTCCCACCGTTCTACACTAAGAGTCAAATGGAGAACGTGATTTTCAAGTTGTTGGAAGAATGGCATAAGGAAAATGTGGAGGATGATTAGGATGGCTATATTGAGGATATTTGCGAAGATTATATTAATGCCGATAGTTTTACTGCTTGTTGTGATAAAGTGGCTTATAGAACTTTTTATGAGATTTACGGCAAGCATAGTAGGGTTGTCATTGATTTTGACTGCGGCAAGTATTGTCTATTGTGTGATAAGTCAAAGATGGCAGGAATTGTTTATATTCGTCCTGACTGGTGGAGGCATTATAGGTAGTATGCTTTTGCTTGTTTTGTTTCAAGAGGTGACAGGATCTCTCCTTGAAAAATTCAGAGATATATAAATTGAGACTATTTTCTTTTCTGGCAAATGATATATGTGGTAAAATTGCATTAAATAGATGCCTGAATGAAGAATATTTTGATTAGAAGTGAAAGAACGTATTGATACTATGAATTATTCAATCTTATTTGAGAATAAGCCTAACAAAGGATGGGGATCTCGAGGTAATCCGTTTTTTTGGGATTATCTAGAAAAACTAGCATCGGAAATAGATTATACCATTGATGCTGATGAACTTGAAAAATGGATAAAGGCTGTTCATTTAAAACTTACGGGGACAGAATTAACTGCTGACAGCGATGTTTTTGTTGAAGAATTCGATTATGGAGGAATGAGTTCAGGAAGGATAACCGGGGAATGGTGGTTAACTGTTGGGATTCCTTATTTAAAAGAACAATTATTTCTTATTAGGTGAATAATACGGAGAAAAATATGGCAAAGAACAAAATTCAAATTATGGGTAAACCAAATGCAGTGCAAAGATTTTGTGGAAGAACAAATATATTTTTGAATCGATGTATAGCAAATTAATATACTTAAAGGTGAAAACTAATGAAATTTAGAATTGTATCGGGGCTTGGAACTGGATATGGAAAAGATATAATACTGTTTAGAAGAAATAGTTGGGACGATTATGGGTTTAAAACTACATTCAATGCAAGTTATTGTGATAAAGACAGTATTGAACATGAACTAGGCACAGTAAAAATAGCAAAAACAGGAATGCCTTCTTTTTCTATACATGATTGTTTGAAAGGCGAGTTTGATGAGCTATCGGATGATTATTACTCGTTATGGCAAACTGCTGAGGCTTATAAGCGCGTGATGGAATATGAAAAAGAATACCATTTTAGTGTTCTGAGGGCATTAAGAGATGTTGCATATGATCCAAATATTTATGAAAAACATAAAGATGAAAGTGTACTAAGGGATTCACTTTTCAGATCCGTGTCACAAACTTTATACATGAAACAGTTTAGAAGAATAGCTCGAGGTGAAGCTGTTCTTACGCCATATAATTTTTCTTATGTTATTAAAAATGATAATCCATTTGTAAGTGATAGTTTTTTGGATTTTTCTGTCGAGCCCGACTCCTTACCGCCCACAAACGTACATGCTTTAATCGGTAGTAATGGAACAGGTAAAACTACATTAATTAAGCATATGATAAAATCCATTTGTGAAGGGGATAGTTCCAAAGGAAAGTTTAGTTACTCCGAAATGTGTGAAGAAGGTGAAGGTATCTTTGAAAACATAATATGTATATCGTTTAGTCCGTTTGATGATTATTCCGAGATAGAGCACTGTGGAAATAATATCAAATATATAGGAATAAGGAAAGTATACGATAATGATGGTTATGAAGATGGTTATGGGGAAATGAGTCTTCTTGATGATACGAAAAATAATTATCTGAAGAGCCTTAAAAATTGTCTTGGGGATGTAACAAAAAAAGATGATTTGAAAGAAGTATTATCGATGCTCGAGACAGAGTGTAATTTTTTATCGGCAAACTACGATTACGATTTAAATGTGGATGATTTGACACCTGAAAATTTTTATTCTGCAGAGAAAACATTTGAACAGCTAAGTGCAGGGCATAAGGTAGTTTTATCCATTATCACTAGGTGTATAGATGAACTTGTTGAGAAATCTGTGGTGTTTATTGATGAACCGGAGAATCATTTACATCCTCCACTTTTGTCATCGCTAATTCGAGGTATATCGAAAATGTTGATAAAAAGAAATGGAGTTGCTATTATTTCTACTCATTCACCAATAGTTTTACAGGAAATTCCTAGGTCTTGCGTTTGGATTCTTAATAGAGTTGAAAAAACGATAAATGTTAGAAGACCTGAAATTGAGACATTCGGAACCAACATTGGTGTTTTGACAAATGAAATCTTTGGATATGAAGTACAAAGAACTGGTTTTAACACGCTGATTCAAAATGTGGTTAACAAATATAGTGATTATGAGGATGTTTTGGCCAAATTTAATTATCAGTTAGGCGATGAAGCAAAAAGCATTGTAAGAATTATGCTTAAACAGAAAGAACAGTAATGAAAAATTTAAAAATCCCTTTGCAAAATGTTGATGAAAAAACAATATACCTTGAGTGTGCAAGTGATTTTAGAGATAAAACCGCATTAAACTATATTGATAAAGTTACCTTGAGCGCAGAAAGATATAAGGAGTGCGTTCCAAGGGATATAGCGTATTTACCAGTATTCCCAATAAAAGAAGGGGATAATGAAAAGATTATAAAAGTATATTCTGAAAAATTTGCAAAAAATGGTTCGATTGGAAAAAAATATTACGAAGCTATTATGGCAAATGCAGAAGGCAGGTGTCCGATATGCGGAAGTGGTAAACTGAAAAATCTTGATCATTTTTTGCCCAAAAGTAAATATCCGCTTCTTTGCGTAACTCCTGCGAACTTAATTCCGGTATGTAGGGATTGTAATTTCGATAAAAAGGACGAATTTAATACGGATTATTATTCCATACCGTTCAATCCTTACTTTGATATTATGGAAGATACTTGGCTAGAGTGTGATATTAGTTTTTTTGCAGACAGAACATATGAAATATCTTTTATAAATGGATTTGAAAGAGCAAAGGATGAAAGTATGTGGCATAAGTACGAAAAACATTTAAAGGTTTATGATTTAAATGCAACTTTTTGTGCTAGAGCAGAAGAAGCGATAGAAAATTCTAGGGGTTATAATAGAAAACTCTTGCTCGAAAATGGTTCAGAGGATGTTATAAAAAGTTTAGTAGAACTTAAAATTGAATTTGAAAAGGTTGATAAAAACTCATGGCGCTCAGCCTTATATCGGGAATTGTTAAGGAAAGCTACAAATTATTGCAATTGGCTTAATTCGTAGAATTGTATCATTAAGGAAAAAATATTGTAATATCTTTTCCTTAATGATAGAATGAATTTACTGAAAGGCGTAATACTTTAATTTTGTATCATTGTGATTTTTTGTTTATCCGTTTTTATGCAAGTGGGAACAGGTAAACATAGAAAAACAAAGAATAGAAATTAATTTATCATGTCTGACAGCTTTATTTTCGTATGGAAATATTGATTGATCAGACTATTATTATGCCCTCCGGTAATTTATTAAATTATAAGGAGGTTTTTTTATGTCAAAAAGAGAATGGCTAGACGAAATTCAATCGCAATTAGGTTATTCCTTTAAAAACGAAGATATTCTTCAGCAAGCATTTATCCGAAAAACATATGCGATGGAAAATGGCGGAGCAGATAATGAAGTGCTTGAGTTTGTTGGGGATCGTGCTTTGGATATTGTAGTAACAAAATACTTGATGGGAAAATATGAATACTTAACAGAGCAAACAGTGGACTATGATGAGGACGAAGATTGTAATGAATACTATTCAGAATTATCAGAAGGAGAATTGACAGAGCAAAAGAAAAGACTGGTTCAGAAAAAAACACTTGC
>JAFZUY010000009.1 GCA_017618075.1 Lachnospiraceae bacterium | reverse complement strand
TAAACTGCAGTGTTATCGCGGCGAGAAGTGGTATTCTTTCCTTCCTTCAGGTTCCGGAAAGACTGCCGCCATTGAAGCATTGTCCAAGATCAGCGGCATAAGCATCGAAGATATTGTTGCTTTCGGTGACGACAGCAACGATGTGGAAATGCTGAAGTTGTGCGGCAAAGGAATAGCAGTGGCTAATGCAGTTCCCGCAGCATTAACTGCAGCAGACGATATAACTATGTCTAACGATGAAGATGGCGTGGCTCATTGGCTTAAAGTAAACTGTATCGGATAGAACGGAAAATCCTGAATATAATCGACTGGTATGAGGATACTACCCATGAATATAAGCGAAGAAGAACTAATTGAATATGCAAAACCTATCCTAAAAGAGCGAGGGTTTATTAAGAAGGCTAAGCGTTGGACCAAAGTCACCAAGCATTTTACATATTGTTTCTTTATACAGGGAAGCAGCTTCAGTAAAGAAGACTATTATGTTCGCCCCGGAATAATCATAAATGAGCTTGAATTGCCTGCATCAACATATGGTCATATTTCTATAGATGTTCCTGTAACGACAAAAGAGGAAGTGCTAAGGCTTTCCTTGGATTTCTTTTCGCAGTGGGATAGCATTGATATTCTAAAAGAACGTGTAATAGATTTCGTTGAGTGGGAGAAAAGAAATCCAATTGAGATGAGGCGTTCAGGAAACGTTGAGAGCAATCCGGCTTATCCGTGTCTTCTTACTTTATCCGATAAAGCAAAAGCGGCAATTCTCAATCTTTAAAGCGATTGAGAAATCCTGAATAATGCTGACAAAGCATAGTGTATAATTGAATCTGACAGGACGCTTGCTTTGTCAGGTTTATTTATTCAGATTTGATTCAAACTATTTATTGGTAATGGAGAAGATAGGTAACTACAAGTTTGCTGAAACGGATTACAAAGCCGAGAGCAGAGATGTATTGTTTGCACTACAGGAAGAGTTCAGGAATGAAGTCCCTGCGTTGGATTCTGATGGCATGATATCTCTTGCTGAGAATTATTCTATGGAACAGACGCTGGATGTGATAAAGGCCTTTGGACAAGAGCTTTCATCAACGCATTTGCTCTACACGGTAGAGGAAGACAGCGATTCTTATTTATTGACCATAATCCCGAAGGATGAGGAAGATGCCTTTGTCAGCGAGATGAAGGTATTGAAAAGAAAAGTAACGTTAATGCTCCAGCCCAGAAAGAAGGCTGGAAGCCGTGCAAAAAGATTCGATTTCGGCAAGCAGTTAAAAGGCAAAGTCATCAAATTGAACGGTAATAAACTGATCTTTTCGTTTTCTCTTGACAGGACATATTATTCCGTGCCACTTTCATGGAATGATAAAGAGAAATCTAATGAATTCTTTTACTTTGATCCTCAGCCTGTCATCATACAGTCAACAATGAGGCAAATAGATTATATAGCAGAAAAAGACGGACATTATGCCGTCTGCTTTACTAATCCCGGTCCGGATCCGACATCTTATATCGCGGTAGGAAATAAGCTTGAAGACATTTCGAAATGGGAGACCATAAGCAAGCTCGAGCGTGATGAGCAATATGCTTCGATACATCGCTTTTGCAACTGTATCTGGTATGGTCCTGATTTGTTTTTATCAACAGTTAACAGGGTTTTCAGGATCAAAAATGCAATGAATGGCGGCTCAGAGCTTATCACGGTTTTGGAATTCCCGGTGGATTACAGCCTTTCGTCTTGCTTATTTACTGTAAAAGATTCCTTATTTGTTTTGATACAGGGAAAGATCTATGAGTGGACAAAGCGTGGGCTGTTAAAAAAAGAGGGCTTCAATAAATGCATTTTCGAAATGGAATCGTCTCCACACGGACCTGGGCATGTTTTTGTTATAAACGATGAAGAAGTTGCATTTCCCGAACCCAAACAATTCTCGAGATCAAGCGAGATACAGACGAGAAATATTTTCATTTTGAATGTCAGAACCTGTAAAGTCAGAACAGTTGAGTGCTTCAGAGGAGGGATAAAATCAGCCGGAAAGGGTAAGATCATTGTTCTTTGTGACGCCCATGATATGGTGAAAGATAAAAAGAACCTGCCGCTGATGGTGATCATGGATCTGAATACCGGAGAACAAAAATCTCTTCCGTATGGCTGCCTTGGTTCTTCAGAGATTCATGATATCTATTTAACAAGAGATAACGATTTGTTGTTTGAAACAGATAAGGGCATCATTTATCCGGAAAACCTGGATGAATTTTTAAAGTAAAAACGACCGCTTTATCCTGAATTATCTAATCCAAGCCCGAGAGCAATCTCGGGCTTTTAAATGGGTCTCAGGGACATCCCTGACAAGCATTTTCATGCATTCGAGTGCCGTGACATACGAATAATACTTTTATCATACTTATAATTTGCCTTTCAATTCTCAGCTTATAACTCATCCATCATTAAGAAATCTTTAAGTTTATAGTGATATACCGTACTGGTCGAATAGTCTATATCGTCATTTGTTATGATGATCTTCTTCATTGAGTTATCAATGCTTGAGAAAGCCGAGAATTCTCTTTCATAAGCCTTGTCTTCTGCAACAGAATACGCAACCTGGATCAGATATGTCTTTCCATCCTTTTCAGCCCTGAAATCAATCTCTCTGCCTTTATTGTCATATACGGTAACTTCATACCCCATG
>JAFZUY010000050.1 GCA_017618075.1 Lachnospiraceae bacterium | reverse complement strand
ATGATAATTCGATGTCATACCAACAGATGCACCAGAGTAGTGGCTCTGAAAAAGTTTACAGAGGGCCAGATACTTTCAATGGCGCAAAGCAGTAAATGTTATATATGAAAATGTAAATAAGGTTATCATCAGGCACGCTGAATAAAGGGCAAGCAGAACATATGAGACAATTCAACGTGTGACAAGGACAATAGAATAGGGCTTCATGATATGGGGACTGGCTGAAAGATGGGAAGACTGATGCTTCCCTAAACCTGATCCACCGTGGACGCATGAAAAGATAATCAGTTAAAGGCTGGTCTTTTCATGCGTTTTTCTTTTGCCCAAAACCTCTTAACCGGTTATCGGTCCGGAAAGAGGATTATATGAAAGAATTAAAAGAAGAAACATTAGGACAGAGAATCAAAGCACAGAGAATCAGAATCGGGATGACACAGGATGATTTGGCAGATAGGCTGTGCATTCCGAAGGCAACAATATCTGCATACGAGAATGATAAAATCGATATAAAAGCAAGTAGAATTATAGAAATATCCAAGGTATTATTAACAACACCGAATTATCTTCTGGGATACGAAGGATATTATAAAGAAGGAAATGAGAAACTATTAGATGATATAAAAGTCCTTATTGGTAAATTTGAAGATGAAAGAATAAAAGAGTTGTTTTTTTCACAGATAATGGCGACAATAAAAGTTTTTAATAATTGATTCCTAGTATGCATTTTGAGATTTCTAGTAGTATGAATTGTAAATATCTTTTGATATAATTGATTAAAGATGCGTTTATAAAACAGAAACGTCATATTATATATAATAAAGGAAAGGTTAAATAATGCCGTCGTTAGCAATGTATAGAATTACTCCTCCCTCAGATTCAGCTGAATTTGAGAATATTTGCATGGATTATCTTGCTCGAAAATATAAAGGGGATGCGTCTTTATATGGACGAAAGGGACAGGCACAGCAAGGAATAGATGTTATAGTATCGTTAGAGGATAATAGTTACGTATGTGCTCAATGCAAGGATTTAAAAAGCTTGAATGTTAAAGAAATTGATAAATGGATACAACAGGTAGATATAGAGTGTAAAATTCCTATGAAAGAATTTATAATTTTGGTTTCCGTAGAAAGAGACGCAAAGATTCAGGAACACATCTGCTTGGTGACAGAAAAACGAAAAGAAGAAGGGAAAATACCTGTAAAAATATTTTTTTGGGATGATGTAACTCATTATATTAAAGAAGATTTAACTATGCTTCGAATGTATTACCCAGAGTTTTATGGAGGTCAAAATATTAAAATAACGGAGGCTTCAAATTCTGGGGAAATAGAATATTCAAAAAGGATTACATATGAAGCCCAATTGAGAAATTTGTTTTTTGATGAATCTGTAAAATACCGTGTTGAAGAATTTTTAGATAGTGATCCGGTTAATGGTGTGGATTTCGAATTGGTAGCGTGTGCTGACGCATGTGTTTGGGCTATAAAAAAACTATTGTATAGGGCACCGTCTCTAACTACAGAAAATGTATATTTTGATATTGAATATTTTATAAAACTATTAATGGATTATTGTGAATTCTTTCCAAATGTAAGTGAATCTAATGGCGTTAAGGTGTTCGCAACAAATAAGTTTAATACTAAAATTGAAGAGGATGATTTAAAGCATAATGATGAATTAAGGAAAAAGGCTTTGGACAAATATAGGGAAATAAAAAATTATTAATATGATATGGCATTTTTGCCTTGTTAATTAAGTATCATTTATTTGCAAACAGTGTCAATCCAATGGACTATACCGGATAATTTAAGGAAAGGACTGAGAATTCAGTCCTTTTTTGTTTGGTAAAAGTATATTGACACTAGACTTTTAGTACAATCTTTGCGTAACGATTTCTTCCGTCACATTCCGTAGAATTACATATGTAAGCAAGAGGTTTCACAAGCCGGCAGCAAACCTCTAGGTAGAGTATACGGAGGCAATAAGATGCGTATTACGGAAGATAAATTGGTTGATACATATGCTAAAAGCGATGCGAAGGAAAGATTTAAGATAATCTATAAAAATTATGCAATCTTTCCTCAATTGGTCGACTGTTGCGAACTCGGACAGTTCAATCGAATCCTCGGTGAGAAGGAATACAACCGAAAGAAAAAGAACGGTGAGGATTTGGGAGTAAAGATTAAGAAAAGTAAATTAAGTGATCCGACTGCTAAGATGGCGATTGAAAATGTGACGATTAAGGAAGCAATCCGTGAATGCGATTTTTCCGGAGATCTTTTAAAGGATACGGATGATGCTGAAGCACATCGAAGAAACATTCTGACAATCCAAATGATGAGAAGGGATTTTGAAGTATTCGATGCAAATCTTAAGGCATTACCCGGATTTGAGTTTCGGATAACATACCGTTATATTCACAAAGACTGTTCTGTATCACAGATAGCTGATGAAGAATTCAAAGCGGATCAGACAATCAGGAATACGATAGCATTAACCAGGAAAACACTTGAGAGAAGAATCATACCGTTCTTTATGGAAGCGGAGTAAGGAGAAAGCGATGGCATACAAGAGAAAAGAAGTTGAGAACATGGAAGGGTTACTTACCAATGGCAAGAAGAAGTTTGTTAAATATGAGGAAGGAGCGGCGATGTTTTCGATGGGAATTCATTCGTTTATGGAACTTGCCAAGGAAGCTAAGGCGATATATCGCATAAGACGTATCGTTTTGGTAAACACAGAAATAATTGAAGAGTACCTGGAGAACTTCAGGGATATATAGAATGCATCAGGATGGAATGAAATCACTTTTTATGTGTGAAAAAATTACATTGAATTTATGTCGAACATAAATTATAATGTATATAGGTTCGAAAGGAGCAAATGACATGGCAAAGAGAGGGAGACCTGCGGTCGAAAAACCAAAGAACGTTAGGCTGGGCCTTCGTGTTTCTGAGGAAGAAAGAAACAGATTGCTTGCTTATTGCGAGAAGATGAATCAAACACAATCTCAGGTTTTGCAGGAAGCCTTAGAACTTCTTTACAAGACCAAACAGCCATAGAAAGTGGTTTCTTCCTTATTACAAGGAGGAACGAAATGGCAGTATCAAGAAAAGACCACCGTGGATATGCGCTCAGAAACGGAGAGTGTCAGAGATCGGACGGCAGATATTCATATTCTTATACCAATAGGGATAGAAAGAGAATAACAGTATATGCGCCGGATCTTATCAGCCTTCGAAAGAAGGAACAGCAAATTAGAAGAGATCTTGAGGACGGATTAAGCCCCGACAGGATTGAGCGCCTCACAGTTAATCAGGTATTTGATTCTTACATTAATCAGAAGTACGACCTGAAAGCAACGACGAAGACCAATTACCTATACACATATGATCATTTTGTAAGAGATAGCTTCGGCAGAAGAAGACTGGCAGATGTCAGATACTCGGATGTGAAAAGATTCTATTATTCTCTTATGAATGAAAAAGGATTTAAACCGGCAACGGTTGATAATGTCCATACACTTCTACATCCGGCATTCCAGATGGCAGTGAGGGATGGGTATATCAGAGTTAATCCTGCAGCCGGAGTTATGGGTGAGATTAAAAAGAGTCATGTGTGGGTTAAGGAGAAACGTCGCTCCCTTACAATTGCAGAGCAGAAAGCATTCATGAATTATCTTTTTGAGAATCATGAATACCAGGGATGGAAGCCGATTATTACAGTTCTTATAGGAACCGGAATGAGAATTGGCGAATGCCTGGGATTACGCTGGGAAGACCTCGATTTTGAAAATCGTACAATAAGCATTAATCATAGCTTCGTTCACCGTAAGGTTACTGGCAGTGAAGAATCGCTTCATATTAATACACCCAAAACTCAGGCAGGTAACAGAATGATCCCTATGATTGAACAGGTGTATGAAGCTTTCTTAGAGGAATATCAGATCCAGCAGATTACAGGATTCTGCATTCAGGAGATTGAGGGATACTCAGGTTTCGTATTTACAAGTTCTAATGGAAATGTTACATTACCTGAAGAAGTGAATCGAGCGATTCACGCAATAGTAGCAGATTATAATAAAGAAGAATCTGCAAAAGCCAAAGAAGAAAGAAGAGAGCCTTTGCTTCTTCCGGATTTCTCGGCACATCATTTAAGACATACCTTCTGCACCAGACTTTGCGAAAACGAAAGCAATTTAAAGGTCATCCAGTCGGTCATGGGACATAAAGATATCCAGACAACAATGGACATTTATGCGGACTGTACAGATGATAAAAAGAAGGAAGTTATCAAGACAATTGAAGGCAAAATTTTTATCATGTAAGAGCCTGCATATTGTTAGCAAAAAAACAATGAATAGGATTGTACGTCCTTCGACGAAAATCGACAGTCCGGGTCCCGGTTGACACACTTTTATATTTCTTATTTCTATAAGGACGGACAAAGACGGCAAAACGAAATTTTGAAAATTTGCATTAGGTCGGACGCCATACTACTCAGACGGACAAGGATGTAAAAACAGACCAATCACGTCCCGACTATGAAGTCACTTGATAAATAAAGCCCCTATTTAAAAGGCTTTCGGATTGTCACAAAGTTTTTTTACAACATATTTACAACAAATTTCCGACCACTTTCTTGAAGGATATTTCGAGAGAGTGGTTTTTTATAATGTCTGATTGCGTAATGCGAAAGAATTCTCTTGATAAAATACCTCTATGATAGTATAATTCAATAAAAATACCACTGTAGAAGTATTAAAATTTGAGGATATAGAAATGATTATTTATCACGGATCAAATAAAACAGTTGAAAACCCCCTTTATGGGTATGGTAAAGCTACAAATGATTATGGTCAGGGATTTTATTGTACGGAAGATGTTGAACTAGCGAAGGAATGGGCTTGTGCTGATGAAAAAGGTGGCTTTGTTAACACCTACAGGTTAAATGTTGATGGTTTGAGAGTTTTAAAACTAAATGAGGCCAATGTCATAGAGTGGCTTGCTATTCTTTTAAAACACAGATTAGTCAGGTATTCAAGCCCTATGGAGAAGAGAACTGCAGATTATATTATTTCAAATTTTTATACGGATATTTCAGATTATGATGTGATAATGGGATACAGGGCGGATGATTCGTATTTCTCTTATGTCCGTTCTTTTCTTTCAAATACTATTTCGCTTCAACAATTGGCCGGAGCTATGAAATATGGGAATTTGGGCATTCAAGTTTTCATTCAAAGTGAAAAGGCATTTGAAAGACTGAACTTTATTGAATCGAATTTCGTATATGGTACGGAGTATTACTCCAAAAGAATAGAGAGAGATTTTAAAGCAAGAGAATCTTATTATAAAATGCTGGAAGAAGATGCAATAAATGGAATATATGCAAGGGACATTATCGGGAAGGAGATGAAACTTGATGAATTATGCTTATAAAGAAATGTATTTACACGATGCTGAGTGCAACTTAGGCGAGATGATTGAATATGCGCATGAAGCATGTGGTGTCAATCCGGATAAAGCGCTTGGGTATTTTATAGTCAGCGGATATGCAGACAGATTTTCTAAGGGCGATCCGGCAGTAGTAAGTGGAATGTCCGGAACAGAATTGTATATATACGCAGCCGAAAAGTGTTGTGCGACGATTAATATATGGCCCGCTCCGTTGGTTAGATATGAGACTGAGGAATACTACTGGATGGGATATATATTGGCTCTGCTTCAGTGGAAGAGCGGATATTCATTTGAAGAAATTCTTTCCAAAATTAAAGAAGAAGATTTTTTAAGAATGTATCCTTCGCTACATACAGTCTCAGATGAAAATGCAGTTGAGTCTTTTTTAGATTTATACAAAGCGAGGTCACAATATGGCAGGTTGCAGGAGTACAGAAAGCGTCTTGGGATGACTCAGTCACAGTTGTCCAAGGCATCAGGGGTTAATTTACGGTCTTTACAGCAATATGAAGCAGGTACCAAGAGTATAAAAAAAGCGGCAGCCGAGACTGTAATGTCTTTAGCGAAAGTATTAGGCTGCAAACCTGAAAATCTAATGGGTTAATAATTCGAAACATGATTATAATAAATACCGAAAGCAGAAAGTATGAAATCACCCAATCATAGCAGGCAGAAATGCCTTATCGTCAATAAGGGGTTAAAGAGGGTTTTGAAAGTTTTTTATAATTGACTATTCCCTTAAAATGATGTGAAATATAAGGGAAAGAGCAGGTTAATATGAAAATAAAAGACACAGTAAAAACTTACGATGAAGTATGTGCTCTAAAGCACGCGGCGCATGTTAAGCCGAAGAAGCAGTCGGTATTCTTAAGAAAGCTGATTAAGGTTTTATCAAAGCCCGAATTAAAAGCGACAAATTTCACATACGAAACAGAAGGCATGGAGAAGCTCGGCCAAGACGAACCATGTCTTATTCTCATGAACCATTCGTGTTTTACGGACTTGCAGATAGTGGGAACAATCTTTGCCGACAGGCAGTATCATATCGTCTGCACCAACGACGGATTGGTCGGAAAAGCGGGCCTTATGTGCAAGGTCGGATGCATTTCCACGTGCAAATTCATAACGGATATTAACCTCGTAAAAGACATGAAATACGCCTTCGAAGAACTCAAAAGTTCAGTGGTAATGTATCCCGAAGCAAGCTACAGTTTTGACGGAACCGAGACGCCTCTTCCGACGAGTCTGGCGAAATGCCTTAAGCTTATGAATGTGCCGGTTATAATGATTAAAACTGAGGGCGCGTTCCTTAGGGACCCTTTGTACAACAATCTTCAGAAGAGAGATGTTAATATCAAAGCGACCGTAAAATATCTTCTCTCGCCCGAAGACATCAGGCAGAAAAGTAACGACGAACTCAATGAGATTTTAAGCGCGGAATTTAAGTACGATCATTTCAAAGCACAGCATGAAAAGAACGTCCTCATAAAAGAACCATTCAGAGCGGACGGACTTCACCGCGTACTGTATAAATGCCCTTCCTGCAAGAGCGAAGGCCACATGCATGGCGAAGGAATCCACATAACATGTGCAGGTTGCGGCAAAGAGTATACGCTTGAAGAAAACGGAACACTTTCAGCATCGGACGGAAACTGTGAATTTAAGTATGTAACTGACTGGTATGCGTGGGAAAGAGACGAGGTCAGAAAAGAACTCGAAGAAGGCACATATCTTTTAGACACGGATGTACAGATAAAGATGCTTGTTGATTTTAAGAGCATTTACAGTGTCGGCGAAGGACGCCTCGTACATAACAAAGACGGCTTTGAACTGACAGGCTGCGAAGACAAATTAAGATATATTCAGTCGGGCAAAAGCTCCTACAGTCTCTATGCGGATTATTTCTGGTATGAAATCGGAGACATGATTTGCATCGGAACTCCTCAGGTTCAGTATTACTGTTTCCCGAAGGATCAGGAGAAAGCAATCGTTGCCAAAGCCAGACTGGCGACTGAGGAACTGTATAAGATACTAAACTAAGTCATCCAATCATCGCAGGCAGAAATGCCTTGTCATCAATATAATAATCACAAGTAATCTTCCGGGAGTTGTTGCCGTAGAGTTCGACAATTTCCGGAAGATTGTCGTTTATGGCGTCAAAAGAAAGCTCATGTTCACTGCACCATGATACTGCGCGATCGAGCGCGTCTCCGGCACGGCAGGTCCAGAGAATCAGCTTGTTGCCCTGCTTCTGCCAGGCTTTCAGATATTCAATTAAGGGAAGGTTGGGCTCTCCGAGTTCGGGCCAGTTGCTGTAGCAAAGGGTCCCGTCGAAGTCAACCGCGATTATCTGATAATTCATATGATTCTCCATCTATAGGGTGCCTGGCTCGTACTAGGGAACTTCGTTCCCGTCGGCGTGCCTGGCTCCCCTGTTTTTAGGGGGGGGGTAAGCATATAATAGAACAAATGTTCGAAAATGTAAAGAGGTTTTTGAAAGTTTTTTTCGGCGTCAAAAAAGACACTCCACCCCCGTCCCCCAGTGTTCCTTTTTGTTTTCCATCATGTTTGTTGGATTCAAAAGAATATGCTAAAATAATAAGTGAAATTAATACCAATTACGATTTATACAGAAATGAGAGCTTTGCTATCCATTTTTCTGTAGGTTTAGATGATAAGTATTATATATATTATTTCGAAAATCGCGGCTTTAATGACTATAACATTGTTGAGAAATTTGAATTTTGAAAAGGAGACGCTATGGATGAGTTAGTTATGAAATTGAATAGTATCCCCAATTCGTATTTTGGGTTTGTTGCAGGTGTTACTTCTTATGCGAAAAAGAAACCCGAGAGACTTAAAAAGGTCATGGATTTCATCAATAATAGTGAATCTGTAACTACGTCAGATATTGTTTACTTTATTATGTCTCAACCTGATTTTCATGAGGATGGGTTGAGTTTTAAAGAAATGGTAGGGTAAGAGACAATTTATAAATGTGACATACATACCACATAGCTCGGCTCGTTAGAGCCGGGCTTTTCTTTTTTCTTGGCCAGCCAACATCTTCCTCAAAAATGACACTCCACCCCCGTCCCCCAGTGTCAAAATTTATGGTATAATGTAATGGCTACCAAGTCAGTAAAGGAGAACCACCATGGACGGAAATTTCAACAACGAACAGAACGATTTTGTAACAGAAGAGTATACAGAGAATGCCAACGCCAAGCAGTTTGACGAAGTAGCGCCTGATCATCTTCCTGAGAACCAGGGAAAGGCTAAGCTTTCGTTTGAATTTGGCTTGATTGGATTATTGTGCAGTATCGCGTGCATCTTCGTTTATTTTGTATTAAACAGAATGATGTACATCATGATTTTGCTCCCTGTAATGCCTGTTGCAGGTATTGTCAGCGGTATTGTAGCACTCAAGAGCGACCGCGGCCTTCCCAAAGCATACATCGGAATTGTATTAAGCATACTTTCAATACTTCCGACGTTGTTATGCGTATTTTTGTTTTTATACGAAGTATTGCTTTATCGTTTCTTCTAAATCCCGCTCATAAAAGACACTTGAATCACGAGGCACAACAATGCAATTTGACGGAACACAAAAACTGATAGGCACCGGCGCGCAGGCGGAGGTTTTTCTGTACGAAGGATATGCCTACAAAGTATATAAACCAACCTATCCCGCGGAGTGGATAGCGTTTGAAAAAAGCCAGCAAAAGGCCGTCAACGACGCCGGACTTTGCAGCGTCAGGTATTATGACACGGACGACAAACACATCATCAAAATGGATTTCGTGGACGGCGAAATGCTTGAAAAACGAGCACTGACAGGCGACATCACCTGCTTTAATACACTGGCCGATGCATTCCGCTTCGTACACAATACAGACGCAACAGGCATCAATATGCCCCTCCTAAAAGACACCGCAGGCATGGGCCTAAGCGACGCCGAGAGCGAAGAAGTCCTTGAAATCATCACGCGTCTATCAACCAAAGAGAAAAACTGCGTATGCCATCTGGACATGCATTTTCTAAACATCATGCTGCCGCGCGACAAAGCAGACTACGTAATCATAGACTGGATGAACGCAAGGCTTGCGCCCGCAGTATTCGACTACGCGCGCACATACGTTATATTTGACGAGTTTTCGAAGGAAGGGCTCGAAGCCTATAAAGCAATTGTTTTGCCCGATCTTTGGGCAACAGGCATAAAAGAAAGCGACTTCATGGACGCAGTTCGCGCCTGCGCAATAATAAGAAAGAGGGAAAAGAATGAAACAAGATAAAAAGAAAAAATTCAACCCCGCCAAAGTCCTGCTCGTGCTTGCCATAGCATTTGTGGCTCTCCTCGCAGGCCTCTTCATCTTCCACAAAATCAAGCATTCTGCGGATATGAAATTCCTGACCGAACAAGGTTATTACAATCCTGTTTCAGTCGGAGATTATTCGATGAACGTGGCAAAATTCGGCAATGAAAACGGCAGGGGAAACATCGTCGTTTTAAGCGGAATGGGCGGCGGAATGGCGGTTGAAATAAGACCTTCGCTCAAAGAACTTGAAGATGAGTATCAGTTTATTTACGTAGGAAGACGCGGATGGGACGCAAGCGACGACACCAAGGAAGCCAGAACCGTTGAAGCTATCGTCGAAGAGTACCGCAGCGCCGTAAAAGCTTCAGGCATCGAAGAGCCCTATATCCTCATGGCACACTCCATGGGCGGTACATACGCTTCCTACTGGGTCAGCAAGTATCCTGAGGAAATCAAGGCTTTCATCAACATTGACGGTACATATGTTGAGCCGATGACAGAGGAAGAAATGAACAGGAAAGCCGGCAGCACATTACTGTACAAAGTGGGTGTTAATCTCGGACTCGGAGATATCCTGCTTCCGGCACTTCTTAGGAATGACAGTGGCCTTTCGAAGGATGAATGGAGAGCATATTGCATCCTCCAGCAGTTATCAATTCCGTCCGATGCGACTGCAAATGAAGGCGCGATGGTTAACAGAAACCTCAACACCACCTGGAACACCCTAAAAGAGACGGACGTCCCGAAACTCTATATCTCCGCAAGGCACGGAGATTTGTCAGATCCCGAGAGCGAAGAAGCGAATAAAAAAGAACTGCTCCCGTACCTTAACAAAATGGGTAATTATCAGATAGCCTATCTTCCGGGCAGCCATTTTATATTTAAAACCGAACCTGAGGAATTCAGAAATTATGTCAGGAATTATTTGGATAGTGTAGAGTAATTTTTGAGTAAAATGACACAATGTTGACAAATTCGAGGAATAATACTAAAATATTATGTAAATAAGGGCAAACTATCCGAGAGGGTAGGACGCAAAGTTGTAAGCCTTAAAGTGTAAACGAAGGCGGTTTAACTGCAATCAGATAAGAATAATCTTGTTTGGTTGCTTTTTTGTTTTAAAAGGGAAAACGGGAATAAAAAGGTCATTGGAGGGGACGAAAATGAAAAAAAGTGGAAGAAGAATTTTATCGATTATCTTAACGGCAGTTATGATATTTGCGTTATTGCCTGTATTTGGTAAACCGATAGTGGTTAAGGCTGATGATGTGCAAGAACATGATCATTCTAATTGGGACGAGATAAGTACTTCGAAACAATTAATGGAACTTGGGGAAAATGGCGGAAGCGGATATCTGGTAAATAATATTGAAATCTCTGAACCATTCATAATATATTCAGGTAAAACCGTTAATTTATGTTTAAACGGTTTCAGTATAACTCAGACTGAGGATGTTAATACTATAACTGTTAAAGGCACATTAAATTTGTATGATAAAAAAGATAACTTAGGAAAAATAACTCATGCTAATGGAAAGAATTGCAGGGGAGTATTTAATTATGGAACCTTCACAATGAACGGAGGAACAATCTCAGGGAATAACTCTTCTTTGGGCGCTGGAGTAAATAATGCAGGAACCTTCACAATGAACGGGGGAACAATCTCAGGGAATAACGCTATGTATGGCGGTGGAGTATTAAATACTGAAACCTTCAAAATGGAAGGGGGAACAATTAAGGATAATACAGCTTCTAAAAAAGGAAGCGGAGTATGTAGTACCCAAACTTTCGTAAAGGAAGGCGGAGAAATAGATGGTTCTATAGAATATAGTGCAAGTACTTTATTTACTGTCACGTTTAATGCAAATGACGGATCAAATAATACAATAACGCAATATGTTCGTCCAGATGTGGACACAAATCTTTATCCAAATAAATTCAGAAATAAAGGTAAAAAATTTGATTGCTGGAAAACAGAATCCGGTCAGAAGACGTATGATGATAAAGAATCCATTAAAATATCAGAAAATTTAATACTCAATGCTCAATGGGTTGAGTGTGCTACAATAAGCTCTGTAGTTACGTTCAAAATAAACAACGGCTCCTGGTCTGACGGATCGACCGTAAAGGAGGTTGAATACTGGAGAAATGAAGACGAAGATTTAGCACTTAATTTAAAAGCAGAAGATATCCCCACACCCGAAAATCCTGACACAGGGTATAAGTTAGGAAGTTGGGATGCAGAACCCGATACAGGAAAAACTCTTGAAAAAGACGAAACATATACATACACCTTCGCACCCATAGAATACACCATCAAATACGATTCCAACGGTGGAACCGGAACAATGAACAATCAGAGCAGAAAATACGATGATAAAACTGCTTTGACCGCAAATGCATTCACATATGAAGGCAAAACATTTGACTGTTGGAATACTGTTGCAGATGGAAGTGGAACGCCCTATAAAGATGAAGAAATAAGCAATCTTTCTAGTACAGACAATGACACAGTGACTCTCTACGCACAGTGGACTATAGGTACTTTTACGATTTCATGGAAAAACTACGACGGTACAGTTCTTGAAACTGATAAGAATGTAGCTTACGGTTCAACTCCTTCGTATGACGGAGAAACGCCCGTCAGAGCTAAAGAAGGCAACAAGAAATACACCTTCTCAGGCTGGACACCTGAAATAGATACTGTAAAAGGTGCAGCTACATACACAGCAACCTACAGTGAAGAAGAAATTGTTGAGCAGACGGAACCTGAAACACCTCAGAATCCGACAGAACCTGAAACACCCGAAGAACCCGAAGAAGAAATTCCCGAGAAAGACTGGCTCGATGATTTAAGACTTGCACTTAACATTGCAGCTGAGCCCGATAGTGAAAAGACGGTAGAATACAGCGGTGATTTTGCACTTCCTTACGAGATAATGAATTTCCTAGTAAATCATCCTGACATCACATTCGTTTATCATGTAACCTACGAAGGCCAAGAATATACAATCACAATTCCTGCAGGCAAGGCAGTTGCTTATGCCGACACCCCTTGGTACGGACCTTTGTGGCTGCTTGCCAACTATGGCGGTAACAATGCACCCACAGGTGCCAAAGGAAACGGAACCTATGTAGTTAAAGCAGGAGATACACTTACAGGAATATCTGTTAAGCTTGGAGTAACGATTCAGTATCTTGTAGACAAGAACGGAATTAAGAATCCTGATTACATCGTAGAAGGTCAGGAATTAATCTACTAAAACCCAATAACTCCGTACAATTTAATGTAACAAATATCTCACCTGATTGTTTTACAGTCAGGTGAGTTTTTTTGTTTAAAGCAGGAGAAGAAAATGGATTGGGTATTGATTTATAACAGGGTGATGAGATCTTGCATGCGCTACACGGAAGCCTTGATTCCGATACAACTGGCGCTTATACTGGCTTCTCTCGTCATGGTTATTTTAACAATCATAAAAGATAAAAAATCCAGGTGGCTCGCATCGTCTCTGGCGATTATGGTTGCGCAGCTTTTCTTAAGCATGCATACATATTGCAATTTGTTTAATGTTGTATTAAGGAGAAAAGCAATATATAAGGATTGGTATATAGGCAGTGTTTATAAAAAAACACAAATTGAAAGCAGATATCTTGTCTGGGCAGTTTTGTTTTTAGATATTGCTTTTATCGTTTGCTTCTGCATGCATTTTATACGCAATTATCATATAGGCGTAATTCACCTGATAGTAGCTCTGGCAGCAAGTGTCGGTACAAGAATTACCGGATATATTTCAACGATTACACCTCCGACATTTGCCTTTTATGTTTTTGACCGGCGCAGTGGAGATTCAGGAATGCTGCCCACGATTGTATCCGCGAAACCACTACCTTTTAACGAAAGAATTACCTACCTAAATACCGCTCCTAAAATAATCGGAATAATCCTCGTAGCCATATTATTTGCTTCGTTAATCACACTAAGCCTGCGAATAAAAAGATTTGCTCCTAAAAGAAATAAGTTCTTTGTATTCCCTTCACTCGTTCTGGTTGTAGAACTCATCAGATATGTAACCATCTCAATATGCGATTTATTCTTTGAGAGACTAACCGATTTAAGATTCGGACTTATTAATATAATAGCCTGTATTATCTGCCTTTTGTGGGTCGTGTATGTATTGAAAATGCGAAAAGATTTAATTAAAATATTGCTTAGAAGGAATGTTTAATCTTATTAGATTTTAAGGCGGGTTAATATGAGCAAAAACAGAAAAAAATTATTGTTACCACTGATTGTAACCGCATCTTTGGAAGTGTTTTATATTGTGTTGCTGATATCGTTCTGGGGAAAGATTTATCGTCCTATCGGAGCAATAATATTCGGCGTTATACTCACGTTTTTCTTTGTGCTGAGTTTAGTGTATTTTATATCTCCGGATAAGTTCTTTTCTGATGATAAAACTGATAAAAGAAGAAAAGTTCGGGCAACACTTTTCAATACAAATGTTGAGTTATATGATGACGGCGCTTCTGAAGAGTATATAAACGCCTGTATTAAGTTTTTTAACGCAATCCCTAAAGAAACTATAGTCAACAAGGCACACGAGCATTTTGAGCAAATCAGAAGCATCAGCGAGGGCCCCGGCATAGATGAAGTAGCTGATTACGGCGACGGTGATAATATTTTAATTTACATCAAACTCAAGGCAATGCATTTATCCACCGAAAAAGGCGGCGACCCCGAACATGTATGGTTCATCATGGAGGGCGACACTCCCTGGAGTGACGGCTTCGAATTTGTGGTTGCTGATAACCAGCTTGTTAAGGTTGGAGAGTATACCGGTGATTTTGAAATTTGATATAATAGTATAAATGCAACAATGACGAGAAAAAACAATGAATAGTATTAATGATTTACGCAAAGGATTTGAAACAGCATTTATAGATGGTTCTGTAGTTTCTGATCCTCTGTGCACACCACAATTTGTATCTAACAATTACAAAGAAGGAAAGAAAGTATTCTCATCCATAGAGGATGAGCTTTTGTCGTGCGATCAATTCTTTATTAGTGTTGCATTTATTACTTTTGGCGGAATTGAACCCTTATTGCTCACATTAAGAGAACTTGAGAAAAAGGGCGTAAAAGGCCAGATCCTCACAACAAATTATTTGTATTTCAGTGAGCCTAAAGCGTTAGAAAAACTGAGCGAATTATCTAATATTTCTTTGAAAATGTATGATGTTGAACAAGCGGAAGAAGGTTTCCATACCAAAGGATACATTTTCAAACATGAAGAGATTTATAGAATTATAATTGGCAGTTCCAACATGACTAAAACAGCGTTAACTACTAATCGTGAATGGAACACCAAAATTATTTCTACTGAGCAAGGCGAGATGGCCCAGGAGATTATCAAAGAGTATAGAGAACTCTGGTCATCACAGTATGCTTATGATTTCGAAGAATTTTATGAGAACTATAAAGAGAAGTTTAAGATTATCAAGCATCAGCGTGAGATAGCAAAACAGGATGAGATAACTTCTCTGGAAAAATATAGACTCAAACCGAATAGCATGCAGGTTGGTTTTATTACTAACTTACGTAAAATAATTGCAGCAGGTGGAGAACGTGCTTTACTTATCTCTGCAACCGGTACCGGAAAGACATATGCATCTGCTTTTGCTATGCGTGAACTTGGCTTTAAACGTGTTTTGTTTTTAGTTCACAGAGGTCAGCTTGCAAGACAAACTAAGAAATCATATGAGAGAGTTTTTAACAAGAGTGTTTCGATGGGATTAGTCGGAGCAGGTCATAGTGAATACGACAAAGACTATGTATTTGCAACTGTTCAGACTCTTAATCGTGATACTCATCTTTTTGAATATAAACCTGAAGAATTTGACTGTATCATTTTGGATGAAGCGCATCATTCGTCTGCTAACACATATCAGAAAGTTATGAGTTATTTCAAACCTAAGTTATGGCTTGGTATGACTGCTACTCCTGATAAAAGAGACGACAATATTGAGGGAAGAAATATCTATGAAATTTTCGACTATAGGATTGCATATGAAATAAGACTTCAGCAGGCTATGGAAGAAAATATGCTTTGCCCGTTCCATTATTTTGGCATCAGTGATTTAGCAGTGATTGGTGATGAACAGATTAAAACAAGACAGTTATCATCCAAGGATTTTGCGTTATTAACTTCGGATGAAAGAGTTAAGCATATCGTAGAAGAAGCTACTTATTTTGGATATAGCGGAGATAAAGTTAAAGGCTTGATCTTCTGCTCAAGAATAGATGAATCTGAAGAGCTTTCAAGAAAACTTAATGCAACTATTAATCCTGAAACAGGAAAGCCTTTCAGAACGATTTCTTTAAATGGTAATGCAAAAGAAGAAGAAAGACAGCAGGCTTTCGAAAGACTAGCGGTTGATGAAAATGACGAAAGAGTATTAAAAGGTGAAATAAGTCCTTTAGACTATATTCTTTCTGTTGAAATTCTAAATGAAGGCGTTGATATTGTTGAAGTAAATCAGGTAATAATGTTGCGCCCTACAGAATCACCAATAGTGTTTATCCAGCAGCTTGGACGTGGATTAAGAAAAGCAGAAGGAAAAGAGTTTGTAGTTATCCTCGATTTTATCGGAAATTATAATAACAATTTTATGATTCCGATAGCTTTATCGGGCGACAGATCTTATAACAAAGACAACATCCGCAGATACGTTATGGAAGGCGGAAGAGTTATTCCCGGAGCTTCTACAATTCATTTTGATGAGATAAGTAGAAAGCGCATTTTTGCATCTGTTGATAATGCAAACTTCAGTGATGTTAAGCTCATAAAAGAAAACTATATCAACCTAAAGAATAAGATTGGCCATATTCCTGCGCTGAAAGATTTTGACGACTATGGTGAAATGGACGTCCTTAGAATCTTTGATAATAACAGTCTTGGTTCGTATTACAAGTTTTTAATTAAATACGAAAAAGATTATACAATTCGACTTTCTGAAGACGAAGAAAAGATTGTAGAGTTCATTTCCAAGAAATTGGCCAGTGGAAAGAGAATTCAGGAACTCGAATTATTGAACAGAATTCTTGCATACTCAAAGGGATTATCGAAGATTGGATTGTTTGAAGGATTGACTAAAGATCTTCAGAAATATAATAAAAACCTGAGTGCAAATATGAAAGACAATTTGGTTAATATACTGACCAATGAATTTTCTTCCGGCTCAGGAAAGAAAACATATGAAAAATGTGTTTTCATTGAAGAGAATAACGGCGATTATTTACCTTCGAAATTCATGATGTCACTTTTGAAGAATAATGACTTTTACGATATCATCAAAGAGCTTGTTGACTTTGGTATCAGCAGGTATGAGAGAGATTATAAAGACACATACAAAAAGACGGATTTGGTTTTGTATCAGAAGTATACATACGAAGATGTATGCAGATTGTTGAACTGGGAAAACAGTGAAGTGCCTTTAAATATCGGTGGTTATAAGTACGATAAGAAGACTAAAACTTTTCCTGTTTTCATCAACTATGATAAGGCGGAAGACATTAGTGATACTACAAGATATGAGGATCATTTTACAAGCCGTCAGACACTGATAGCAATTTCAAAATCAGGTCGTAGTATGCAGTCCGAAGATGTTCAGAATTTCCTTAAAGCAAAGGAAAGAGGAATACAGGTTGAATTGTTTGTTCGTAAGAATAAAGATGATAAAATATCTAAGGAATTTTATTATTTAGGACATATGAACAGCAATGGAAATGCGAAAGAATTTATGATGCCTAATACGGATAAGAGTGCCGTTGAAATCGAATGGATTCTTGAGGAACCTGTTAGAGAAGATATTTACGAATATATCGTTAATGCTTAATCATTTTGGAGTTTATCATGGAGATTTTTACAGTTGAACAAATAACAGAAGCTGATTACGGCTGTGAGGAAACGGATAGAAAAGAGCCGACAGCGCTTCT
This sequence comes from Lachnospiraceae bacterium, assembly GCA_017618075.1. Lineage (GTDB taxonomy): Bacteria > Bacillota > Clostridia > Lachnospirales > Lachnospiraceae > UBA3766. The sequence goes on along the minus strand of JAFZUY010000050.1, from coordinate 78,410 downwards.
TAAACTAAGTTCAGAAGAAAGCGAAAAGTTTGTAGAAGTTCCAGAAGCCGAGCTTGAGAAAAAAGGTATTGCTGAAGGAAAAAAAGTTATAATCACAGCTGATGGCAAAGTATTAAAGTATGTTCGTGTTGTGGCAGCAGTTATCAAGGATGGAGATAAGATATTTGCTACGGCAAGAGGATATGGCGAATTTAAAGGCTGGTGGGAATTCCCCGGAGGAAAGATTGAAAAAGGAGAAACTCCTCAGCAAGCACTTGTTCGTGAGATTAAAGAAGAACTTTCAGCAACTATAGAAGTCGACAAATTAATATATACTATAGAATATGATTACCCCACGTTTCATCTTTCGATGGATTGCTTCTGGGCTAAGTTAGTTGAAGGTGAATTAATTCTTAAGGAGGCGGAAGCAGCCAAGTGGTTATCTAAAGATGAACTACTTTCAGTTAAGTGGCTGCCGGCTGATAAAGATTTGATTCAATTTCTTTTATGAGGAGAAAAATATGTGCTTAATTTGCGACAGAATTGAAATGATTAAAAACGGAAGTAATCCGTATTTTGTAAAAGAGCTTGAGACCGGTTATGTTGTTATTGGCGACAACCAGCATTTTTACGGTTATGCGCTCTTTTTATATAAGAATCATGACTATACGGAATTGTTCCAGTTAGATATGCCTGAACGCCTTAAATTTATGGAGGAAATGTCCATTGTTGCGGAGGCTGCATCGAAGGCTTTCGGACCGGAGAAAATGAACTATGAATTGCTTGGAATGGGAGATGCTCATCTTCACTGGCATTTGTATCCCCGTAGAAAAGGCGATATAGGAAATTACGGCAATAACGGCGTGGGACCTGTATGGTGTCTTCCTTTTGATAAGATTTATGATGATTCAAACCGTCCTTCGCCCGAAGAACTTGAGAAGATGAAAGATGCTTTAAAAACTGAACTGGAGAAGCTTTTACGAGCGTAGAGAAATATATGTATCCGACTAGAGAAGAAGCAGAAATTTTATTAACAGATGCGGCAGAATGCAATCCCGGCGCTTGGGTTGGGCACAGCAAAACTGCGGCGCACTGTGCGGAGAGAATAGCGTTTTACACGGGAATGGATTCTGAGAAAGCCTATGTCTTAGGACTCCTGCATGATATAGGACGTAAGTTTGGAGTGAGTGCCATGAGGCATATTTCCGACGGCTATACCTATATGCTGTCCTTAGGCTATGATGATGTGGCGAGAATCTGCCTTACGCATTCCTTTTACGGCACAGATATAGGAACCTATGTGGGAAAGACTGACACGAGCGAAGAAGAAACGGAATTGATTCGCACTAAACTCGCGGAAGCCGTGCAGGACGAATATGATGAACTGATTCAGTTCGTGGATTCGATTGCAGGTACGGAAGGCGTCATGGATATCATCGACCGCATGACGGATGTTAAGAACCGTTACGGCTCGTATAACCCGGATATGTGGGTAAACAATCTGCGTCTCAAAGAGTTTTATGAGAAGAAGATGGGAATGGATTTGTACGAGGCGGTTGATAAAGATAATTACAGACCGTGACACTAGTACAATAAGTTAAATTTCCCTAGAAAGCTTTAAAGGAGAATAAGATGGTAGAGAAGAAGTGTGGAGAAGATATTAAAAAGATTATATGTTACAATGTTGAAGAAGTAATATAAAGTTTTACCTGACGGAGGAATAAATGGTACCAAGCATCATCTCGATAATAGCCAATATCGCTTTTAATGTTATTATATTTCTAAAACTCTTTAAGGACAGGGTTCATATGCCGGACGGAGGAGTGAATGTTTATCATTTAAGCGCTTTGGACAAACTTAATGCTGCAGAATTAACTGTTTTAGTATATTTGCAGATATTAATATCAATGGTTGCAGTCATTTTTAGCATCTTTGTCTTAAGCAAATTTAAGATTGATGTCATGAAGAAACCTCAGATAATAAGTTTTATTGCTTCCGTCATCATGTTTGTGGTTTTAATGATTGTAGCTGTATTGATACATCCAAAATACTGATGTAAAAATAGCCAATGTACAAAAAAATGTACATTGGTTATTTTATTATTGCGCTCATATTTTATGAAAAAATTCTCTTGACTCTAACGTTACGTAATAGTTTATGGTATTATTATCACGGAGGGAAAAGAGATGATGACAGTAAATGAAGTTAGCAAACTTGCGGGTGTTAGTATACGAACCCTGCAGTATTATGACACGATCGGGCTTTTGAAGCCGGCAGAGTATTCCGAGTCGGGTTACAGACTGTATGACGATACGGATCTGGAAAGACTGCAGCAGATTTTACTGTTTAGAGAACTTGAATTCCCGCTAAAAGAGATTAAAGATATTATCAACAGGTCCGACTTTGACAAGAAAAAGGCGCTTGAACAGCAGATTAAGCTTTTAACTTTGAAGAAGGAACATTTGGAGAATCTTATATCCTTTGCCCGTGAATTAAAGAAGAAAGGAGCAAATAAAATGGATTTTTCAGCATTTGATACAAGTAAAATAGATGAGTATTCAAAGAAAGCCAAAGAGCAGTGGGGTGAAACCAAAGAATATAAAGAATATGAGACAAAGAACGCCAAGCGTTCCAAAGAAGATGAGCAGAAAATCATGTCCGATTTTATGAGCATCTTCACAGAATTTGGCACCATAAAAGATACAGACCCTTCATCAGCTGACGCACAGACGCTGGTTAAGAAACTTCAAAACTACATTTCCGAACATTTCTACAACTGTTCCAACGAAGTTCTCGCAGGCTTAGGCGCTATGTATGCTGGCGGAAATGAGTTTACTGAAAACATCGACAATGCAGGCGGTGAGGGCACGGCAGATTTTGTTTCCAAGGCAATAAATGTTTTTACGAAAAAGTAATAATGCATTTCAAAAGTTAGAAACACAGGGCAGGAAAATATTTCCTGCCCTGTGTTTCTTTTATGCTCTCTACAACTGCGAATATCAGAAATTACATTTTCATTACTAAAAAGGAAACAAAAATTGACATACGCAATCTTTTATGATAAGTTTTTATTACCGAAAGAGTAACAAAAAAGGAAAATACCATGAGTAATGTTACAGAATATAAAAAAATAACAGCATTTCATCCCGGATATTACATAGCAGATATTATAGACGATATGGGCATAACTCAGGCTGAGTTTGCTACCAGAGTGGGAACGAATGTTAAAACACTGAGTTATCTGGTTAATGGCCAGGCGAATATTACGAATGATTTAGCAAAGAAATTGTCCGTAATGCTTGGAACCAGTGAAAAAGTTTGGCTGGAATTACAGTGTACTTATGATCAGCAGTTAATTGAAATTCAAAAAGCAAAAGATTTTGATGAACAAACCAGGCTTGCCAGGCTTATAGACTACAAGTATTTTATTGAAGTTGCGGGTTTGGAAGCAACAAAAAGTAACAACGAAAAAATAACAAATCTTTGTAAGTATCTTAAAGTTGCAGATTTGAGAATATTATTATCGTCGGACTTTTTGGTAAATTATCAAACTGATGTAAATACCATAGAAGAAAAGAATGTAATCAATTCCAGAGCTTGGGTTCAGACTGCAATAAATATATCCAGCAAAATTGAAACAAAACCTTACAATGCGCAAAAACTAAAATCAGTTTTGCCTGAAATAAAGAAAATGACTACACAAAAACCTGAGACATTTGTTCCGAGATTAGAAAAATTGCTTGCAGAAAGTGGCATTGCTTTTGTGTTACTACCTAATTTGAAGAATTCTGGAGTAAACGGCGCTGTAAAATGGGTGAAAGACGACAGAGTGGTTTTAGCAATGAATGAAAAGAGTCTCAAATCGGAAAGCTTTTGGTTTTCACTTTTCCATGAAATCAAACATGTACTTCAGAGAAAGGTTAAAACAACTTTTATCAGTTATAGTGAAGAAAAAATGATAGAAGAGAATAAACGTTTAGAAGAAGAGGCAGATAGATTTGCAGCTAATTGCTTGATTACAGTATAACGTGTGATAAAGACGGAGGGTAAGTTTTATGGATAGTTTTGATAAACAGATAGAAATGGTTCTTTACCATTCTGCGGAAGGGGATGTTTCTGTAGATGCGTACATAATAGATGAGAGCCTTTGGATAACACAAAAATCCATGGCAAAACTTTTTGGAATAGATAAATCAGGTATAAGTAGGCATCTGAACAAAATATTTAAAAGCGGAGAGTTGGATAAGGAAGTGGTTGTTGCAAATTTTGCAACAACCAATCCGCATGGGGCGATAGAGGGAAAGACTCAGGAAAATGATAGTATGTATTATAATTTGGATGCTATCATTTCAGTTGGCTATAGAGTGAATTCTATTAAGGCTACGCAATTCCGTATATGGGCAACTAAAGTTTTAAAAGAATATATGACGAAGGGGTTTGTTCTTGATGATGATAGGTTAAAACAAGGAAAGACAGCCTTTGGAAAAGATTATTTTCGCGAATTGCTGGAAAGAGTACGTTCTATTCGAGCCAGCGAGAGACGTATATGGCAACAGATTACAGATATCTTTGCTGAATGTAGTATAGACTACACAAGGGATTCCGAGGTTGCTTATCATTTTTATGCAACGATACAAAATAAGTTTCATTATGCTATAACAAATAGTACTGCAGCTGAGATTGTTTACAAATCTGCAGATCATAATAAAGAGAATATGGGACTCACTACATGGAAAAATGCCCCGAATGGACGAATTTTGAAATCTGATGTATCAGTGGCAAAAAACTATTTGGATGAGAAACAGATTCGTCAGCTGGAACGTGCAGTTACAGGTTTCTTTGATTATATTGAGGATCTAATTGAACGTGAGAATGTGTTTACTATGGAGGAATTTGAAAAAAGTGTAACCGCCTTTCTTGAGTTCAGGCAGTATAAGATACTCAAAGATAATGGGAAAATCTCACATAAGCAAGCGCTAGAAAAAGCGTATAGTGAATATGAAATATTCAATCGGATTCAGCCGATTGAGTCGGATTTTGATAAAGCAGTAATAAGAATGATAGAGAAATCAAATGGCGAAAAGTGAAAAGGTTAAAGTCTAAAAAATGGGTAGGAGAAATCTCCTACCCATTAATTCTTTTATAATCTACAACTGCGAATATCCGAAGCCGTTAACCAGCGCTTCGAGCTTCTGACCTTTGGCGCACATAGGGCAGTTTTCTCTGGAGTAGTAGCCGTAGTTTGGAATGTCGGATGATGTGAAGATAGATTTTACATCGATTCCGGCACATTTTGTTACTGCAGAGAAGATTGCTGCGATACCGCCTACTTTTCCGCCGTAGTAAACTACCGAGTCGATAGCCTGTAAGATGGTTTTGCCGGAAGTGATTGAGTCGGTCAGAATCAGTACGTTCATGCCGTCAAGCATACGAATCTTGTTGTCACGGAAAATCATCTGTCCCATCGAGTTTACTTCGGGAGTGATGACCGAAATATTGTTGCCGTAACTTAAGCATGTTTTATAACTGTGAGAGAGTTCCTCGGCGAGGAAAGCTCCGATTACTTCCGTTTCATCAAGGCATACAATGGTATCCACGCTAAAAGTCAGCATATAGTCGTCTGCGAGAGCTTTTGCGGAAACGGATGCGTTGTTCTGTCTGCATTTTACAGTGGACATATCGATATAAGTGTTGATGTGAGAGTTCTGGGTCGCGAAATGCCCCTGCATGATTTTGATTCGAGCTTCTCTGTAGTTAGAAGAGCGCAAATCCACTAGTCTTTCATCCATAATGAAATACCCCCTTGTCATAATTTTTTAACCCCATAAAACAATTATACTCTATTCGATGGTGATGGTCTACGAGAGAAAAGGGACAAATTTGAAAATAATTTGTAAAAATTCGGTGACTATTTAGATAAAATACTGTATCTGACGCATTCTTGTGGTAAAATATGAATAATATTTCTTTTTCTATATAAATTCTGCAAAAGGGGGCTTGTACATGAAGAGATATATTACTTTCAAAGACTACGAAGAAGTTCTCAGAATCGGTAAATTCTGGCTCGACAAATGCAGCGACGATTACTACGATGACGGAACACTCTTTCACCATCTTCCTTTAAAGGATATTTTAGGAGATCCGCTCGATCCGAAGAACTTCTACATGGATGACAAGTATAAAAAAGAATTCCACAAGAGCATGAAAGTTCTTGAAAAATATGTTAAGCAGGTTGAGGCAGCAGACAAGAAGGCAATCGTAATTAACTACGAGATCATGGATATCAGACAGATCCTTCCGCCCTGGATTGTTTATCCGCACTATCCTGCACAGAATGTGTACTTAACACCGTACTATTCACTCTTTGACGACTTCGTAAGCCGTATGACCAAGATGGAATTAAGTGTGTACAGGAAATTATATCCGACACCTAAGTACATCGAGTCGATTTTCCAGTACAAGGAAGTTGAATAAAAAAATGAAAGAATTGCGCAGTAAATCAAACAAAAAGTTTATGGTGCTATCGGCAATCGGTATTTTAATGGTTGTCGATCACCATACATGGATTACATTTAATCTTTTTGGTGATTTTATTCCGTACAATTCTTTTTTTATGCCCATGTTTGTCTTCATCTCGGGCTACTTTAACAAGGTTGATTCGTCGACTAATCTCATAAAATACACAGGCAAAAAAGTTAAGACTCTTCTGGTGCCTTATATAGGTGTTTCCTTCCTGGCATTCGTATTACAGTTTTTCATCAACTGGTTTAAGCTCGGACATATTGAACTGCCTCCCTCGGGATATCTTTTATATCTGCTTGAAAGAATTATTACGATAGGTTCGTCTATATCCATCGCAGAGCCGATGTGGTTTGTTATATCGCTGTTCGCCGTTCTGATGGTGTATGCACTCATAAAAAAAGTGTTTGGCAAAATCTGGAACAGCTATATGGCGCTCGCGGTTTTTGTGGCGCTTCACATCCTTTCGGTATATCTTGCCAAGAACGTTTTGCCGGTTACCACACCCTACATTCTCTTACCCCTTAAAATCATGTTTTTCCTGCCTTTCCTTGAGATGGGAATTATCTACAGGGATAAACTCGAAGGTAAGCACAGCGGTATGTCTGGCGGACTTAAATTAGGACTTATGGCGCTTCTTTTACTCATCAATGCAGTCCGTACGACTTATCTTCCGTATGCGTATGATGTTGCTTTTGATGCACTCGGCGAAATGGAAGGTTTTACGAGCCCTTTTATCGTAACGCCTTTGATATCTTCGATAGTCGGCATTCTTTTCTGGCTGACCGTGGTTGAACTTATTGCAAAGCCGGTAGGCGAGAGCAAATTCGTTAATTACATGTCCTGCAATACCTTCTGGATCATGGGCCTTCACGTTGCGTTTTTTAACATCGTCAACTGCGTGCTGATGTTTATAAGTAAGTTTATTGTTTGGGTTCCTTACTTCGACATCGAGGCCTTTCAGGAGTCGGAGTGGTACATGTGGGAGATTTCACCAGCCATAAAACTTTTGTATCTTTTAGCAGGTGTTTTCGGACCGCTTTTACTTAATTTGATTTATGATAAAATATGCATTCTGTTAGGGAAAGCATTTAAGAAAAAAGAGAAGGAATAAATGATAAAATGAGGAGGGGGCTATGAAAAATATTGTATTGGGGAATACAGGAATCGTGACTCCGCAGAACGCTTTCGGTGCTCTGCCCGTTCAGCGTGTGGACATGGCAACGGCAGTTAAGCTTCTTCGCAAAGCGTATGAAGGCGGAATGACTTTCTTTGATACCGCAAGAGCGTATTCGGACAGCGAAGAAAAGCTTGGCGAAGCGTTCGACGGTATGCGTGATAAGATTTACATTGCTTCCAAAACTCAGGCGAAAACGCCCGAAGTTTTCTGGCAGCATCTTGAGACAACTCTTAAAAATCTTCGTACGGATTATCTTGATATCTATCAGCTCCACTGTGCATCACAATGTTATAAACCGGGCGACGGAACAGGTATGTATGAGGCCATGCTTGAAGCTAAAAAGCAGGGCAAGATAAGACATATCGGTATTACCGCGCACTTAATCGGCGTCGCTGAAGAAATTGTTGAAAGCGGTCTCTATGAGACTCTGCAGTTTCCGTTTTCTTACCTTGCAAATGAAAGAGAAATTGCTCTGGTTGAGGCGACTGAGAAAGCCGGAATGGGCTTTATAGCCATGAAAGGTTTAGCCGGCGGACTTCTTACCGACAGCAATGCGTGCATGGCTTTTATGAGCCAGTACAATGCACTTCCTATCTGGGGCATTCAGCGTGAAGAAGAGCTGGATGAGTGGCTTTCATTCTTCGAAAAAGATGCTGTGATGACCGACGAAATCAAAGCGTTTATCGAAGAAGAGCGAAAGAGTCTCATGGGTGATTTCTGTCGTGGCTGCGGTTACTGCATGCCTTGTACGGTAGGCATTCAGATTAACAACTGCGCACGTATGTCACAGCTTATCAGACGTTCTCCGTCAAAGAATTTCCTTTCGGAAGAATGGCAGCAGAACATGCTTAAAATCGACGAGTGCGTGGACTGCGGTCTTTGCAAGAGCAAATGTCCTTACGGACTTGATACGCCGAATCTGCTTAGAAAAAATCTGGCGGATTATAAAGAAATTCTCTCGGGAAAAATTAAAATATAATTACTTGAGAATTAACTGCCAAACAGATATAATGGTCTTTCGGTGAAGTGGGGATGGCTTTACCTTAATGTCAAAATTAAGGAGGAATGAATAATGGCTAAACAAAACATTTTTGACAACGAGGTTTTCTTTGAGGGTTACAAAGATTTACGAAACAGAGAGAAAAATGCGAATAATTTATTCGAAATACCTGCGCTTTTCTCACTCTTACCTGACCTGAAGGGATTAAGAATTTTAGACCTTGGCTGCGGCTTCGGCGAGCACTGCAAGGATTACATCAGAATGGGTGCTGAGAAAGTAGTTGGTATCGACATTTCCGAGAAAATGCTCGAGGTTGCAAAGGCAGAAAACTCTGATCCGAAGATTACTTACTTAAATCTTGCGATGGAAGATTTAAATGTGATTGATGAAGAGTTCGATCTTGTCATCAGCTCACTCGCGCTTCACTACATCGAGGACTTCGACGGAGTACTTAAAAACATTAACAACCTTCTCGCAAAAGACGGTTACTTTATTTTCTCACAGGAGAGCCCTCTCTCTACGTGCTTTTCAGGCGGTGAGAGATGGACCAGAGACGAGAACGGTAACAAGCTTCACTTAAATCTTACAAATTACGGCAGAGAAAAAGAAGCAAGCTCCGAATGGTTCGTAGAAGACGTGAAGAGATATCACAGAATGTTCTCCACCATCGTCAATTCACTCGTAGACGCAGGCTTTTCGATTGAGCGTATGATCGAGCCCCTTCCTAACGAAGAAATTCTCGCCAAATATCCGGACTACGACGACCTTTTCCACAAGCCGGATTTCCTGCTTGTGAAGGCTAAAAAGAGAGCATAATTCGAAATATCGGAATAAAACCGTAAAAAATGCTAAAAAAGCCCGAAGAATACTATATCTTCGGGGCTTTTTTATGGTAAAATAGTAAAGTATGGTTCAAAAGACATTAAATTCGTATCTTAAGAGCAGGTACGGTAAGAAAATATATAAGGTTTCAATAGACGCAGGATTTACTTGTCCGAACCGTGACGGTACGTTAGATACGCGTGGTTGTATATTCTGTTCAGCTGGCGGTTCGGGAGACTTCGCGGAAGATTCTAAATTATCAATCACTGAACAGATTGAACAGGGAAAGAAAAGAATCGAAGCCAAACTTCCTGCGGGTGATTATGGACTCATAGCATACTTCCAGGCCTTCACGAACACATATGCTCCCATAGAGAAACTTGAAAAAGTTTACATGGAAGCAGCCGCACATCCAGAAGTTGAAATCATATCCATAGCAACGCGTCCCGACTGCCTTGGCGAAGAAATTTTGAATCTTTTACGAAGGATAAATACCATAAAGCCCGTCTGGGTAGAACTGGGGCTTCAGACTATACATGAAAAAACAGCTGAGTATATCCGAAGAGGCTATCCGCTAAACGTTTACGACGAAACTGTTAAGAATTTAAAAGCATGCGGCATCGAAACGATAGTGCATGTGATATTAGGCCTCCCGGGCGAATCAAAAGAAGAAATGCTTGAAACCGTGCGTTACGTAGGAGAGAGTGGCGTAGAGGGAATAAAGCTTCAGCTTTTACACGTCTTGGAAGGCACAGACCTTGCGGATGATTACCGTGGGGGAAAATTTGAATGTTTATCTCTAGATGAATACGCGCTGCTTGTAAAAGATGCACTTGATGTACTTCCGGAAAACATCATCATTCATCGAATGACAGGCGATGGAGATAAGAAAATCTTAATCGCGCCAGGGTGGAGCGAAGATAAGAAAAATGTTTTAAACACACTTCACCGTGTCTTAGACATCAAAGAATAAAAATAAATTTGTTGGAAGAGAGTTTTTGAAAAATGAAGAGTTTGAGAACCAGAATGACAATTATGATTGTTCTGCTCGTCCTGGGCAGTTCCGTCTTCTTGTCTTTTATCAGTTACCAGAGAGCAAGGAAAAGTCTGGTAGCACAGCTCGAGGATAATTATGGAGTAGCTGCTCAGAAATACGCGCTTGAACTTACTTCGTGGATTAATACCAACGCAACAATCATCGATACAATGGCTGCGGAGATAGCCGTAAACGACATCACGCTCGAAGACTATGATGCGTTTCACAGCTACTTAAAACACAGCAACGAACTTTTAAATAAAAACGGATATGTTTATGATGTTTATTTTACATATCCCAACAATACAATGGTCTGCGCATCAGACTTTATCGCAGACGGAACTGTTGACTTCGTGCATGAAAGAGAGTGGTACACGACATCCGCATTAACCGGCGAGACGTTCTTCTCTACGCCCTATCTTGACTCCGACACACAGCGTTCCGTTATCACGATTTCCAAAGCGGTTTACAAGGATGACGAACTTTTAGGAGTTCTTGCTGCGGATATATTCGTAGACGTTTTGGTAGATATGATTGAAGACGCAAATGTCGCAGAAGACAGCTATGCGTTCCTGATAGATCAGAACATGAGAATGGTCGTTCATCCCAACAGCGCATACGATTATGAGGATGTTCCCTTAACCGTCATGGGTGTCGAGGGTTCGCCCTACGGACCGCTCATCGAAGCGATTAACACCGGTTCCGATGAAATGGTTTATGTCACAGACTACGACGGTGTGAAAAGAGGTATCGTTTATTCAAGGATGACCAACACCGGCTGGTATGTATGTATCGCAACGAGCAAGAATGAAGTCGAAGAAGGTGTTGTAAACCTGGTGCTCGGTTTCATCATCGCAACGGTTATTTCAATAGTTATCTCTGTTGCGGTAGCGATTTTCCTTGCGAGAGTTTTGGACAGATTAAACAAGCAGGAGCAGGAATACAAACAGCAGATGCTTCGCCTTGAAAAACAGGCCGCAGACGAAGCGAGTGAAGCGAAGAGCCGTTTCCTCGCAGACATGTCTCATGAAATCCGTACTCCGATTAATGCCATCATCGGTATGAACGAAATGATTATCCGAGAGACTGATAATAAGGACATCCTCGGTTATTCGCAGAACATCAAGCAGTCCGGACATAACCTCTTACAGCTTATAAACGGCATACTTGATTTCTCCAAGATTGAAGACGGCAAGATGGATATCGTACCTGTACGTTACAACGTCGGTTCCCAGATTGCATACCTCATAAATTCGATTTCCGACAGGGCCAATTCGAAGAAGCTTGAGCTTAACGTTTCGGTTGATAAAAATATCCCTTCGGAATTATTCGGCGATGATACACGTATCAATCAGGTCATCATCAACCTTTTAACCAACGCCGTAAAATACACCGAAAAAGGCTCGGTTAATTTTATGGTCAAAGAGCGTGAGAGAAATACCGAAGAAGGCAGGATTAAACTTTACTACGAAGTAAAGGATACCGGCATAGGCATAAAAGAAACCGACATGGAGCGCCTCTTCGAATCCTTCGAACGTCTTGATGTGGTTAAAAACCGCAACATCGAAGGCACGGGCCTTGGTATGACCATCACGGTTAAACTGCTCGAACTTATGGACAGTGAGCTGAAGGTTGAAAGTGTTTACGGCGAAGGCAGCAAGTTCTCATTCGAACTCTGGCAAAAGATTGAGAATGATGAACCTCTCGGCGATTACAAAGAAGCCATTGCCAAACCTCAGAAGGCTGAAGCTTACCGCGAATCCTTCCGTGCTCCCGATGCACGCATCCTCGTTGTAGACGATACAAAGATGAACCTGCTTGTAGTTGAGAATCTCTTAAAACAGACAGGCATCAAAATCGATACAGCAATTAACGGTCCGGACTCCGTTGAACTTGCGAAGAACAATGTATACGATGTTATCTTAATGGATCAGCGTATGCCGGGCATGGACGGAACCGAAGCCATGAATGAGATTAGGAATCTCGACAATAAACTTAATGCAAATACACCGGTTATCTGTCTTACCGCCGACGTTGTCAGAGGCGCAAAGGAAAGATATATTCAAATGGGCTTTAACGATTATCTGACCAAGCCCATCGACAGCGCAGCACTTGAAAAGATGCTGATTAATTATCTTCCCAAAGATAAGACGGAGATTGTTGAAAAGGATAAAAAGACTGAAAATGCAGAACCCGAAGGCGAACTTAAAAAGGTGCTTAAGGATAACGGTGTTGATATAAACGTCGGCAAATCTTTTACGGGCGATGACGAAAATATGTATATGTCTCTTTTAGCAGCTTATGCAGCTGAGGAAGACGAAAAGGCCTCAAACTTAAAAGAGTTTTACCGCCTAAGAGACTGGAAGAATTACGGAATTTACGTTCACTCGCTTAAGAGCTCTTCGAAGATGATTGGTGCATTGGCACTCTCAGAACTTGCTGCAGAGTCCGAAGCCGCATCGAACACTGAAGACACCGTTGTGATAGACAATAATCACGACAAAATGATGGAAATGTATGCGACCCTTGCTTCTGTTATCAGAGACCACATCGGTTCGGATACAGTTTCCGTTTCGAAAAATGATGATGAAATACTGGAGTTTATGCCCGAAGAATGAATAAGACAGTATCAGGAATAGTTTCATACATATCAATTATAATCGGAGCACTGCTTGCGAGCTTTTCCGTAGCATGCATCCTCTTACCAAACGATGCCATCGACTACGGTACCGCAGGTATTTCGATTATCATTAGCAAATTAACGGGATTTAACTTATCAATCTGCGTTGCGCTTATTTTCGCGCCGTTTGTAATTGCGGGAGCGTTTTTCCTTGGTATGAGATTTACGTTTAAAGCGATTACGGGTTCGCTTGCATATACCCTGGGACTTGCTTTTTTTGAGAGAATTCCTTTCGAACTTAACACCGAGCATTTTCTCGCTGTTGCATTCGGCGGAGCTGTTTTAGGATTTGGACTTTCCATCATCCTTCGAAGCGGTGGATGTATCGACGGTTCGGAGATTTTGGCCAACATCATTCTTAAAAAGATTACCGATAAGACCGGCAAGAACTACAGTATGATGCCAATCTTAATTGCATTTAACTCGCTGGTTTATCTGGCTGTGTTTATATTAATTGACAGAAATGCGGCTCTTTTAAGTCTGCTTGTATACGTTGTGGCTTCGCTCGTAATTGACCGCTATACCGATCATTTCGAAGCCATCAAACAGGTTACGATTATTACCAAGGACGAAGATATTCTTATCAATGCGATTAAGTCCGAGCTTAACAAGACCTGTACCATCATTGAATCCAAGGGCGCGATTGCGGGCGAGAACAAAACGCTTATTTGCTACGTCAACTATTTCGAACTGCAAAAGCTTCGCGACATCATTCAGAAAAACAAAGGTACCTTCTCTACGGTACAAACAATAGATGAAATCATAAGATAATACTAAAAGAGGTTTGCTGCGTGTTAAAAAACAGTCTTTCAACTAAAATCGTTATAATGGTGGTGGTGATTCTTTTAATCTCCAGTTCTTTGTTCTGTACTGTTTCCATTACCAGGGCCAGATCCAGTATCAGAAAATCCATTCAGCAGAGAATGCTTGATATAGCTAACTGCGCCGCTGCTTCCGTTGACGGAGATATTCTAAAACAGCTCTCGAGCGACAATGTCGGCGGTGAAGCGTCACATGAAGTATATAAGACACTTGTGGTTTTCAGAGACAATGTTGAACTCACATATGTTTACTGTATCAAAGAAGAATCCGAAGGCCATTATATATTCACACTCGACCTCGATCCCTTAACTCCCGCGAGCTACGGTGAAGAAGTTGAATATACTCTTGCGCTTGACAGTGCGGGTAACGGAACGGCAGCAGTCGACGAAGTACCTTATACGGATAAGTGGGGCGAGTTTTACTCGGCATACAGTCCCGTATTTGATTCGGCCGGAAATGTAGCAGGTATCGTAGCGGTCGATTTCGCAGTTGACTGGTTTGACGGCCAGCTTAAAGCTCAGACTCGCCAAACAATTTCAAGTTACTTAATCATTCTTATTTTCTGTCTTTTAGTCGGCGGTATTTTGGCAATGCTTACCGTACGTCCTTATATTCGTCAGCAGGGAGAACTTTTGGAAGAAAAGGTTCGAGCAGAGAGTGCCAATCATGCGAAGAGTGACTTCCTTGCAAACATGTCCCACGAAATCAGAACGCCTATCAATGCAGTACTCGGCATGAATGAAATGATTCTTCGTGAAGACCGTCGTGCACTTAAATCCGACGACAAGGATATAGATGTTGAAACTGCGAAAGATGCTCTTAAAAACATCGGTGTTTACGCTGCGGATGTTGAAAATGCAGGTCACAATCTTTTAGCATTGGTAAACGATATTTTGGACTTCTCCAAGATTGAAGCAGGCCGTCTTGACCTCGTGGAAGGCCCTTACAAGCTCACATCGATTTTAAACAACATAAGCAACATGGTTCTTTTCAAAGCACAGGATAAAGGCCTTAACTTTATCATCGATGTGGATGAGAATATTCCCAACGAACTTCTCGGCGATGAAATGCGCGTAAAACAGATACTTACGAACATCTTAAACAACGCCGTAAAATATACCGAAAAAGGTCACGTTAAACTCACCATAAAAGGAGAGAAACAAAGCGAAGAAAAAATTCTTCTGACTGTCAAAGTGGAAGATACCGGCATCGGTATCAGGGAAGAAGACCGTGCGAAGCTTTTCACACAGTTCCAGCGTCTTGAGATGGAAAGAAACTCAACCGTAGAAGGTACAGGCCTCGGACTTGTAATCACGCAGCGTCTCCTTGAAATGATGGGCGGAAGCATATCCGTTGAGAGTGAATACGGCAAGGGCTCCACATTTACGGTTTATATCCCCCAGAAGATTTTAAGCGCAGATGCAGTCGGAGATTTCCAAGCCCGCTTTAAAGCAAACGTTATCGAAGCGAAGACCTACAGAGAATCCTTCCGTGCGCCTTCGGCTCATATTCTGATTGTAGACGATACAAGAATCAACTTGACCGTTGCAACGAATCTGCTTAAGAACACAGGCATTCAGATAGATACTGCTACAGGCGGCGCACAGGCCGTAAATATGGCTGAGAAGAATGAATATGACTTAATCCTCATGGACCAGCGTATGCCTGAAATGGACGGCACAGAAGCACTTCACCGCATACGTGATACCGAGGGTGGCAAGAGCAGTGACAGACCTGTTATATGCCTTACCGCAGATGCAGTAGTAGGTGCCAAGGAAAGATATCTCGCAGAAGGCTTCTCCGATTATCTTACCAAGCCCATAGACAGCTATGAACTTGAAAAGATGCTCATAAAACATCTGCCTGTTAAGAAGGTTGAGCTTGTGCGTGATGAAAACGTTAAGACAACTGCACCTTCATCACCCGCAAAAGAAAACGATTTCTCGGCTCTTACAAACGCAGGCGTGGATATAAAGACAGGACTTAAATTCTGTCAGAACGAAGAGAGTTTTTACCGTACCGTACTGATTGAATTTGCGCAGGTTTCAAAGGAAAAGAGCGCGGATCTTCAAAAGGCTTTTGATGCGAAGGACTGGAAGAATTACGAAGTACATGTTCATTCGCTTAAGAGTACTTCGAAGATGATCGGTGCAAAAGATTTATCGTCTCTTGCAGCATCGCTTGAAGCGGCAGCAGTATCTTTGGATGCAGGCGCTATCGAAGCAAATCATGACGGTATGATGAAAAAATATAAAGATTTAACAGAGGCAATTTATATTTGTATACCCGCAGAACAGATTGAAAACAAAGAAGCTGACGCTGCGAAAAAAGCATTAGAGGAAGAAGGAATCATGGAATTCCTGCCGGAAGAAAAGTAACATTGTAGCACAGGACTTAGAATTTTTGACTGATTAGTGAGGCTGTTATGAATGTGTTTGAGGGGAAAACAATTTATCCGGGAACAGCTGTCGGACGTGCATCGATTTCATCATTTGTAAGATGTAATCAGACCGACGGTACGCAGGATGCGTATACGCAAAAAGAGCGTTATTTTAAAGCCAAAGAAAACGTTAAAAACGATTTGGTTTCTCTTTGCGCGACAGACTTTGACAGTGACGTATACGACATCATAAAATCTTATATTTTAATCCTCGAAGACGAGGAATTTGATTCGCTTGTTTTAAACATCATCAACGTGGAAAAAACAAGCGCAGAATGTGCTGTAAAAAAAGCATCGGAACATTTTGCATCAGTACTCAAAAAAAGCGGTGATGCTTACATAAAAGGTCGCGTCAGCGATGTGTACGATTTATCGGACAGAATAAGAGAAACCCTAAAAGAGATTTCCTCTGCGAATAATTCACCTGCAGAAAAGACCGATACGAAAGAAGCGGTAATCCTTGTTTCGGAATATATGTCCGTTACAGAGATTATAAAGCGCGGCAAAGAAAACATCGCAGGCCTTATCTCTACGAAGAATACATTACACTCACACGCATCGATAGTTGCGAGATCGCTTGGAATCCCTGCAATAATTGTGAATGATTTAAAAGACATCTCTTCACTCGCAGGAAAGAAGATTCTCATCGACGGTTTTGAAGGAAAGATTTACATCGAGCCTTCGGAAGAAATCGTACAAGAGAAGAAAAGTGAGAAAGAGGTATATGTGCACAGTGCTGACGGCATTACGGTTTATGCCAATGTAACAAGCGCTAAAGATGTTGATGATGCCATTAAATTTGGTGCGGATGGAATTGGTTTATTCAGAACAGAAATGTTCTTCTTGGAGAATGATTATTTCCCCACAGAAGAAGAACAGTTTGAGATTTACAAACAGGCCGCAATAAATGCAGCAGGTAAAGATATAGTTTTAAGAACCATTGATTTGGGCGATGACAAAACTCCTGCATATCTTAACTTAAAGGATAAAACCCTTCGCGGAATTAAGCTTTGTCTTTCAATGCCTGAGATTTTTAAAACGCAGCTTAAAGCACTTCTTCGTGCATCCTCGTTTGGCAATATTTTGGTAATGTTTCCGATGATTTCTTCGATGGATGAAGTCATAGCAACCAAGCAAATTCTTGATGAAGTTAAGGCTGAATTAAGAAACAAAAACATCACCTTTAACGAATCAATTAAAATCGGTGCAATGATAGAAACTCCCGAAGCAGTAGAGATTGCAAAAGCACTTGCAAAAGAGTTTGATTTCTTCTCCGTCGGAAGCAATGATTTAACGCAGTATGCGCTTAATGTAGACAGATTAAGCAGTGCGGAAGAGAAGAATTACAACCAGAAAGATCCGAAGGTTTTAGCACTTATTGAAAAGACTGTAAAAGCCGCACACAATGCGGGAATTACAGTTGGTATTTGCGGAGAACTTGCGTCGGATATATCTTTTATGAGCAATTTAAAAGGTATCGGATTTGACTATGTTTCAGTGTCGATTCCGGTGCTTGAAAAAATAAAGTGTAAATAATTTTTTAGGAGGAATTCATATATGGAACCCATTCAAAGCATTGATGCTGAAGACGATCAGTTCGCGTATCGTTATGATACTCAGCTCTTGATCGACAGAAGAGACAAAGATCTCGATGAGGATGAAATTTCGGATTACATCACATCACATTTCGAAGGCAATTCTCTTATTGCCGCAGGTGACGAGGATCTTATCAAGATTCATTTTCACACCAACGAGCCCTGGAAAGTTCTTGAATATTGCAACACAGTCGGTGAGATTTACGACATCGTTGTTGAAGATATGATCAGGCAGTCCAACGGACTTCAGGGATAGTTCTTTTTAGAGATTTAGGGGTAAATTTTTAGGGGATTCAAGGAATGAAAAAATACCGTTTTCTTTTATGGATTGCAATTGCGGTTGCTTTGATTTTTGTCGCAACAGGCAAGGATATTCTTTATACGGCTGATATGTTTGTTACGGACCATCTTTATGCTCATTATGATGGCCCTGAACAGAATATAGTTGTAATCGGTATCGACGAAGAAACGCTTTCCAAATACGGCAATCTTACTCTGTGGTCCAGGGATAAGACCGCGGATTTAATCAACAAGCTTTACTCGGACGAGAACAATTCTCCCGCGGTAGTTGCTCTCGATATTATGTTCGTGGATCATTTTGATGAAGAGGCAGATGCTAAGCTTGTTGAAGCCTGCAGGGGAAGAAATATCGTCGTTGCAACCAATATTGTTCGCCGAGGAGAAACCGAAGAAGAAAACGGTAAAAAATTCTTTAACAAAAATCATATTTATGATATTGAAATGCCCTTTGAAGAATTAAGGGTAGTCACAATCAGCGGTTTTACAAATCCGGATATTGCTCCGGACGGATACGTTCGTTATGCGACAAACACTATAAACGTGCCTTCTGCATTACAGGATAAAGCAGGAAAAACCCAGGACAGTTTTGCATACAGCATTTACAAAAAATATATGGAAGTAACCGGCGGTACTGTAGTTACACCTGATACCAACGGCCGCTTCCAGTTTATGTATGCAGGTACCGCGGGAGAGTATTCCCAGGCCTCGTTTGAGAGAGTTTTGGACGGTGATACTGTTGATCCCAAACTTTTTAAGGATGCGATAGTTATCGTCGGTGCTTATGCTCCCGGTACTCAGGATTCTTATCAGGCCACATCCGACCGTGATACGGTTATGTACGGATGTGAAATTCATGCGAATATTGTTCAGGCCTATATGAATGGCAGAACAATGCTTTTGGCAAACAAATATCTGATGGCTGCCATTACTTCGCTTATCTTCGTATTGTTCATACTTTTCTTCAGAAAGAAAGTACTTTATATCACTATTCCCGTTTCGTTTGTTATAGCGCTCACTTATGCACTGGTCGGAAGAATTTTATCCGGCAACGGAATATGTATTCCGTGCATTTATCTTTTCGTTGCGCTTGCTCTGGCAGACCTTTATTTTATATTCGAAAAATACATTCTCGAACTCCTCGAGAATTTAAGATATCAGGAAGAAATCAAAGAGCAGATGTGGTCCTTCACCGAGGCCATGGCTGCTGCAATCGACGAAAGAACCCCTTACAATGCTTCACATACAAGAAATGTCGCAAAGTACTCGGGTATGATTGCAGACTATATTAATAAGCTTCACGAAGCGGGCGAGGAAGAAGAAGTCTTCTCCACTCAGCGTAAGGAACAGCTTGTCATGGGCGCTCTTTTACACGATATCGGTAAACTTGCGATTCCGCTTGAAGTCATGAACAAAGAGACCAGACTCGCAGGCCGAGAAAAGGTCATCGAAGACAGATTAAATACCTTCAGACTTAAAAAGAAAATAGAACAGCTTGAAGGCAGGATATCCGAAGAAACATATAACGAATTTGAAGACAAGACCAAAGGAGCCGTAGAGCTTATCAATAAGATCAACGGAATGGGCTTTGTAAACGATGAATTGCGTGCTGAGTTAAAGAATGTATTGGAGTACGAATACGAGGACTCTGAGGGCAACAAAGAACCGTTCTTTACTGACGAGGAAAAAGAATGCTTAAGCATCGTAAAAGGAACGCTCACCAATGAAGAACGTAAAATAATGCAAAGCCACGTAGAGATTACCGGCCGTATCTTAAGCAAGGTTCACTTTAACAAATACTTTGCAGACTCGCCGGTTCTCGCTGTAAAGCACCATGAATGCTTAAACGGTAAGGGCTATCCTAACGGTCTTACCGCAGACGATTTAAATACCGATGCGAGAATCATCGCCGTTGCGGATATTTACGATGCGCTCGTAGCAGACGACAGACCTTATAAAAGACCGATTCCGCGTGAAAAGGCTTTCGACATCATGCGTGGTATGGTAAAAGACGGCAACATCGACGGCAGACTGGTAGAATATCTGTACAAGGCTACGGAAGAAGCACTTCCGAAGCCTGCAGAAAATTAAAAATCATAATTTGCTGTAGTAGTGCAATAAAGTGCGCGTAATTCGAGACTAAAGATATTTTTTCCTTAGAAAATAAACTTTATCATAGTATCATGGATAGGATGTTTTTTACGAATCCATTCATGCTGTGTAAAAAGGATGTTTTTTAGGAGGATGAAAAAATGAAAAAAAGCTTGTACATTTCTTTAATCGGAATTGTCGGATTAAGTCTTGCAGGATGTGCTTCGCCTGTGAGTACTGTAACAAAAGAAGAAGTAACAACTCAGATCATTGAAACGCCACCCCTTCCTACAGGTGTAGATGATGAGGAAGAAGAGGAAGTAAAAGAACAGCCCATTATAGTGGTTGTGGACGAAGATGAAGACGAAGAGTTTGATTTTGAACCGATTGCAATTGATGAAGAACATTTCCCTGATGAAGTATTAAGAACAGCTGTCGCTGATTGCTTCGATGATGATGAGGACGGAGTTCTTTCTTCTGAAGAAATCGGATATGCGGAAATCCTCGATGTACACGGTTCAAGAGGATACGGAGCAGAGCCTTCGGATGCTGACTGCAAGTCTCTTGAAGGAATAGAATATTTACCTAATCTGTTGGAAATTTATGCCACGAGCAATGCCATCGAAGAAGTAGATTTAAGCAAAAACGAAAAACTTGTAAACTTTCATATATCAAACAACAATCTGAAAGAATTGGATTTGTCGGTATGCCCCTCACTTGCAAAAGTGTCATGTGATTATAATAAGGAGTTAAAGTCAATAAAGCTTGATAATCCTAATCTGGCAATTTTTAACTGCTTTACATGTTCGATAGAAGAACTGGATTTAAGTTCATTGGAAAGTCTGGATTATCTTCATTGCGGAAACAACCTGCTTACCGAAATTGATTTAAGCAACAATCCTAATCTTAGAATTGCTTATCTTCGTGGAAATGATATTACCGAACTTGATGTAAGCAAAAACATTAATCTGGAAGATTTGGGAATTGATCATACCCCTATGGAATCAATAGATGTAAGCGCAAATGAAAATCTTAAGGGTTTGACCTGCGGATGGTCAAATATTAAAACACTTGATTTAAGCCACAATCCAAATCTGGATCGTTTGATTATAGACGACGCTCCAATCAAGACAATAGACGTAAGCGCTAATCCTAAACTTAATCTCTTCTCCTGTCAGGGCGGAGAAATCACAGAACTTGATTTTAGCAACAATCCTGAATTACAGTATCTTGATATTCAGTTTTTGAAGCTTAAAGAGCTTGATATCAGCAATTGTCCGATGTTAATTGACGTTGTTGAGAACGGCGAAAAGAATACTATCAGTGACAGACAGGCTTGGGACGGCGTTGAAGGTCATGAAGGCCAGATTCAGGTTCCTCTTAACTGCAAACTGATCTATTAATTTAAAATAGGTGCCTGGCATGTGTAGCGTGCCAGGCACTTTTCTTTTTTTATGAGATATAATTCTTCGCCTGTCTGTCGAACATTTCACGGTATCGTCCGTTATGTGCCATCAGTTCTTCGTGGCTGCCCTGCTCGATGATCGAGCCATTCTCAAAGAGATAAATTCGATCGGCCATCCTGGTGGTTGAAAGACGATGAGAGATAAAGATAACCGTATCGTTTTGTGCGTGGTCAATCAGGTTTTTGTTAAGCTTGTATTCCGATACGGGATCAAGTGCGGATGACGGTTCGTCAAGGATTGAAATCGCACGGTCCTCGTCGTTTAAGAATACTCTTGAGATTGCAATCTTCTGGCTTTCACCGCCTGAGAGATTGACACCGTCCTCGGAAAATTCCCTCGTTAGATTTGTAAATATACCGTCGGGAAGCTTTGAAAGTTTCTTTGAAAAGTCCGCTTTCTTAAGTGCTGCGATTACGTCCTTTTCATCTTCTTTCTTGTATGTCCTTAAGAGCACGTTTTCAGCGAGTGTTGTTGCGTAAATATTGTAGTCCTGGAATACCGCACTTATCTTTTTACGATACTCTTTTGTTTTGTATTCTCTGATATCGTGACCGTTATATTTAATGCTTCCGTCCGTTACATCGTAGAGACGCATCAAAAGTTTTACGAAGGTTGTTTTGCCTGCGCCGTTTTCGCCTACGATGGCAATCTTTTCGCCGGGCTTTATTTCGATGGATATATCTTTTAGGGTGTCTTTTTCAGTGTTCGGATAGCGGAAGCTTACATTCGAAAGTTCAAGCGAGCCTGCGCCTTTATCCGGTGTCAGACCATCCGCCACTTCAATCACGGGCTCATAATCAAGGAGTTTTCTGAACTTCTCCGCATACTGTCCGATAATCTGAAAATCAACGAGACAGTAATTGATTTCGTTTAAGTTTCCTCTTACGTAGTTTGCCGCGTTGTTGGCCGATGCAACTTCGCCGAGTGCGATTTTACGAAGCACGAGCGCAAGGTATCCAAGGTATGCGGGTACCGCGAAGAACGAGAGTACCGTAAATACCGTTATCCAGTTTAAAAGAGATATCCATGTAAGAAGAGGAGTGTATTTTCTGCCTGCTGCGGAAGCGGCATCGAGTGCCTCGTCAAACTGGAGTCTTAATGGTTCTTTTACGTTGGTTAACTTGCATTCCTTTGCATACTCGGGCTGATAGAACACACGCTTTGAATAATCGGCTTTTCTTAAATGCTTTTTAAATTCAAGCCACCAGGTGTATTCGATTTCCTCCATCTTAAATCTCGTGATGAGATTGACTACAAAGCCTACGATGGGGAATACCGCAAGGAACGGATTGATGGTAAGGATTAATGCTGCAGCAACAAGCAGTGCCACAATTCCGCCGAATATCTTACTTGATATTACAACGGCGCCTTCTATCATATGGTCCGCGTTGTTTGCGACGAAAACGTAGGTATCATAGTAGTCCGGATTATCGTAATATATCAAATCCATCTTGCTGTTTTTCTCGACGAGATCTCTCTGGATTTTGCCGTCGAGCTTGATGATTTTCGCTTTGGTCCATTCTTCGAGAATCTGATTGATCCATTCGATGCAGACTACAAGTGCGAGAGATATCAAAAGGATAATTGCGATATCGCCGAAAGTAGCTTCGCCTGTCAGACCGTCGATTATCATCTTTAGGATAAATGTGCCGTTTAACGACATTGCGGCCTTTAATATTAGGTTCATCAGGAATATCTTGATGATTAACGGCTTGTCGTATTTAGCTGCGTATTTAATCATAAATGCCGTGTTGCTGATTAATCGTCTGATTGAGATTTTGTCTTCTTTGTTTTTAGCCATAAAACGCCTCAGCTCCTTTCAGCATTTCTTCGGGCAGACTTTCCTGATAGTTTTCGGCCTGGAGCGTGAACATTTCATGATAGTACTTATTCAGTGCTATCAGCTCTTCATGTGTTCCGCTTTCAACGACTTCGCCGTCTTTCATTAAGTAGATTTTATCTGCCATTCTCGCGGAGGAGAGTCTGTGCGATATAAAAATCACACCTCGTCCTTCGGAGAGTTTCATCATATTGTTGTACATATTGTATTCGGCCAGAGGATCGAGAGCGCTGGATGGCTCATCGAGGATGACCATGTCGGGCTTCGCTGCGAAGACTCTGGCGATGGCAATCTTCTGTGCCTGACCGCCCGAAGGAACGAAGCCCTCTTCGTCAAATTCGCGGCTTACGACAGTATCCAGACCTTTTATAAGGCCGGGGTGATTTACTTCAAACTGAGCGTTTTTAAGGGCCTTCTCGGCCGTCTTATAGTCTTCCTCGCCCTCAGGTCTTCTCATGAGCACGTTTTCTATAAGAGGCATTGCGAATACCTGCAGATCCTGGAAAACCGTTCCGAATCTTTTTCTGTACGAATTGCCGTCGATATCCTGTATGTTGATTCCGTTTACGAGGATTTCGCCGGACTGAATTTCATAGAGGCCCATCAGAAGCTTTATGAGCGTGGTTTTGCCCGCACCGTTATAGCCGACGATGGCGAGTCTGTCGCCTTTGTTCCATTTGAAACTTATATCTTTTAAGGTCTCGCTCTTTGCACCGGGATAGGTAAAAGAAACGTTCTTAAGTTCGATGCTTTTAATCTCGTCGATGAGAATTTTCTCTTCTTTTTCTTTTATGGGGCGTTCAAGGAACTCCTCGAGGTTCGCAAAGAGTCGGCTTTCATTGCTTAAGAATATTCTGTTTTCAACCGCCTGTTTTAACTGGTTGGTCGAAAACGACATTGCGGTTATCATTGCAACGTAACTTGAAATATCGGTCGCATGTCCGAATTTAACTCTTGCAACAACATAAAAGTAAGCGATGATGCCTGCGAATATCGAATAGCTGCCCTTCATGATAAAAGAAAAGAGAGCCGATTTCATACGGTATTTCATCGAAACTTTTTCCATTCTGTCGACCGCATCTTCCTGCTTTTCAAGCATGATGGAGTTGATGTCAAAGAGGCGCACCTCTGCGGCATATTTCTTCTCGTAGTAAACACGTTTTACGTAGTCTGCGATTCTTTTATCTCTTGTGATGGCATTTTCTCTCTCGTAGTTGCATTTGCCGTTTTTGTTGCCAAAGTAGAGGCTCACAAACATCGGAACTATCATAAATACGAGAAGTACCGGGTCAACCATTACGATGATTACAAGCGATGCGATTGTGGAGACCACATTACCGAAGTAAACGCCGAATTTAATGGCCAGATCGATGGCTGAGTCAACGACGCGGTCGAGGGCTCTGGCGTATTTATCATAGAATTCGGGGTTTTCGTAGTCTTTTAATTCGAGCGAATCCGACAAATCCATCACGCGGTGGAATATATATCTGTAGACCTCGGGGGTTTTGACCTTTCTGTACGCCTCGTACCAGCCGCATGTGAAATGCACGCAGATATGGCCTAAGCAGGCTATGATAAGGAACCAGAAAAGCTTGCTGTACTCAATATTTCTCTCGATACAGTTGAATATGAATTTGGTCAGATATACGAAGAAAAATACGTAGAATATCTGCTCAATCGAGTTTTTGAATATAGAAAAAACAAGAAGCAGTTTGTCGGCTTCCCAAACGAGTTTTAAGGCGTATGCGGTACGTCTGAAGGTATTGTTCTTTTTAGTCTTTTTTTCGTCCATGTCAAAATACCCTAAATTAGTAATGAATAAGCGCTATTATATATATAATTTGTATATTAAGTCAACAAAAAAATTTGCCGATTTAAATTTCGGTGGTAAAATAATACTGAGGGTATAATTTTGGAGGAGAGAATATGTTTACGTGGAACTTTCAGTACGTTTCCAGAGTGAAACTTGCAGAAACGCTTAATCAGATTCGAATTAATGATGAAAAAGGCGATGTATTGGTCAGAATTCACACGGCTATCCATCAGAAAGATGAGGCTGTCGACCTCGCCAGATTCATAAAACATATAGTACCCAAGGTTAAGATCATCGGAACCAGTACTTCCGGTGTTATTTACCAGGGAAAAATCTACAGAAACCAGTGTATTGTTTCCGTCACACAGAGCGACAATGCAAAGTTTCAGTCCGTAATGATTCCTTTTACGTATAAAGACAACGAAGGAATACTTTCGGGCGAGGAACTCTGCAAGAGAACGGCTGATGTTTTGAATGATGAAAACATTAAACTTCTTCTTACATTCCTTTCTTCAAAATATTTCAACGTATACGACTATGTGGATAAATGCAACGACAAATATCCCAACGCGAATATGCTCGGCGGTTTCGCCATTTCTTCCGAAGCAATGTATGAAAATGAATATGCGCCCGGATTTGTATTCGACGAGAGCGGTGCATCCGATGAAGCGGTGCTTATCGCAGCAGTAATCGGTGCTGATGTTGAATGCGTTACTTCGTGTGCCTCGGGTATTGAAACCGTTGGCAAAGATTATGAGGTAACCGAAACATCCGGCAGAAGTATTATTTCCCTTGACGGAAAAAATGCGGCAGAGCTTTATAAAAAAGGCATCGGCGAGAAGATTAAGTCCGACCAGAAGCTCTTTGAACTCTTCCCCTTTGCATACAGCGACAACAATGTTCCTGTATTCGTAAAATATTATGAAGATAATCCTCTTAAGGCAAACCAGTTCATAAAAGCAGGTAAAAAACTTAAAAGAGCATTCATTTATGATAAAAAAGTCGTGGATGACAACCGCGAAATGTTCAGAAAAATCGAGAACTTCGAAAAGTCCGAAACACTGTTTGCATATTCCTGCCACTTACGTTCAAAGGCTTATCCGAATGCTTCAAGATGGGAACTTTCCGCATATACCGATTCTAATATGAGCGGCTGTCTGACTGACGGCGAAATCGTGACGATTAACGGCAGATTTGCTTTTGCTAACTGTACTTTCGCATTGTCTGTTTTAGGAGAAAAATTCGGAACACAGATTTACAATCCTTTTATTTTCTCTCATCCCGAAGTGCTTGCAGATGACAACGTAAGACTCGTCGATTACATTATCGATATGGAGAGTGAATACAAAAACGACGATTCCGACGAAAATGACGATGAATACGGCCTGAAAGAATTCTTAAGAGGCTGTGAAAAGAAACTCTTAATGGACGAGAGCGAAGCCCTGCCCAACGAAGTTGCATTAAACACCGATATCGCAGCCAAGGGATACGACAGAATCTGTATGATAGATATTACAGACAACGCCGGTATGAAGAGCGTATTTTCCAAACAGCTCATCGATCTTACATACAAAAACTATATTTCAACCTGTTCAAGATTCTGCCAGGAAAAGAAGTATAAAATGTATTTAATCAGAGGCTGGCATATCGCAATCGGATCGCCTTCGTACAAGACTTCTCTTTCGGACTTTGAAGAAGAGATGAAAATTTTACAGAATACTCTTTTTGAATCATCCAGAGAGTTTATCGCAATTGTGCCTCTTTTCTGCCTGATTGACGGATGTACTCTGGAAAATATGGAATCCGCATATTCCAAGGCAAGAGTCGAAATGATGAACAAAAACATTCAGTTCTTTGTTACATCACCCACGAACGACCAGCTCGATGAAGAGAGCATCCGCCGTAAATATCACATGGTAAATGTGGTTAACTATGCGATTGCACATGATAAAATTATTCCCTATTTCCAGGGAATTTATGACAACAGGGAAAATAAGATTCACCATTACGAATCGCTTATGAGACTCGAGGACGAAAACGGAAAGGTATATTACCCCGACGAGTTTTTAGGTGTTGCAAGAAGCTTCGGACATTTGTACGATTCGCTTTCAAAGAAAATGATTTCCAGAGTGTTTAATATGTTCAAAGATTGCGAAAAGACAAGTGTCAGCATTAACATGGGAATCAGAGATATCAAGAATTCGGAACTTACGGAATACATTTTTGATTTTATGGCTTCCGTAAAACATCCCGGAAACTTTGTATTTGAAATACTTGAAAACGAAGATATAGACGAGTATGACGTAATGGTTGCTTTCGTCGACAGAATCCACGCACTCGGCGGCAAGATTTCCATCGACGATTTCGGAAGCGGTTATTCGAATCTTCAGCACTTGATGAGTGTTCATTCGGATTTTATCAAGATTGACGGTTCGATCGTAAAACAATGCTGTGACAGTGAAGAGTCCGAAAAACTGATAGCAATTATTGCAGGATGGAAGAACTTTTCCACCAGAGATATCGCCATCGTGGCAGAGTATGTGGAGAATCAGGGAATACAGGAGAAAATGACCAGGTTCGGAGTGGATTATTCTCAGGGATTTTTATTCTCGAAACCGACACCTGAAATTAATTTGGAGTAATGATTTTACGGGGATAAAGGAATGATGAAAAAAGATAGCAAACTGACAATCGGTCTTATCATCGAGAATGTCTATACCGAATTTGCAAAAGACGTTGTTCACAGTATTGTCAGTTCTGTTCCCAAAAACAGAGATGTCGAAATAGTGGTTGTAGCCGGCAAATATGTGGATATCGGACATGAAGACGATATGCAGTCGCGCTACAAGAATGTTTACAATTCGATTTACAGACTCGAAGAGCTCTGCAAATTTGACGGTCTTCTGGTTGCTCTCGGAAGTATGGCCAAAGTTAAAAAACAGATTATCATCAAGAGATTTGTTGAAACTCTGGCGAATGTTCCGAAGGTGTTTTTCGTATCTGAACTTGAAGGCATGGTAAATGTCAATTACGACAATGAGCCGGGTATCAAGGAAGCCGTGGATTATCTTGTAAACATCTGTAATTTTACGAAGTTCGGAATGTTGGGCGGGCGAGATGATAACCTCGATTCCTGTCGAAGAAAAGCCATCTACGAAAACTGTCTTAAAAAATACAAACTCGAATTAAAGCCTGAGTGTTATGAAGCTACGGATATGTCCGTAAATACCATTCCCGAGTCCGAAAGACTTTTAAACAGATGTCCGGATCTTGAAGTAATTTTCTGCGTAAACGACGAGTCAGCAGTAGGTCTTTACGAAGCCCTGAAAAAGAAAAGACTCGTTCCGGGCAAGGACATTTATGTATTCGGTTTTGACAATACAAGAAAAGCAGGCGATATGATTCCGTCTCTTGCAACCATCGGTGCAGAGAGTGTAACACTCGGCCAGAAATCACTCGAACTTCTTTTAAAAATGATTGACGGAGAGCAGGCGGAATCCGTAATGATTCCTACCAAACTTTACGGCAGAGATTCCTGTGATTATGAATCAAACGATTATTCATCCTTAGAGATATTAAATATGGATGAAGAGTTTATTTACAGAATATTCGACGACTGCTTTTACAGATACAGATATAACCGTATTGATGAAGATTCGGTTGATTTAAGACGACTCTTTTATGAGTTTATCAGCAGAATCATAAAAGCATTGAAAAACAGATATATGAGCGAGGAAGATTACGAAGAGACCAGGGAACTTATCGAAACTTTCTTTGACAATAATGCGACCGACTATACCGATTCCACCAAGATGTTAAAGAGCATGATTAAATTCCAGAATTCGCTCAACGCTCTTCAGAGAAATCCTTCCACGGCCGTTACGATAAACCGTCTGTTCATTCATATGAGAAACAGCGCTATTCAGGCACTCTCAAGAAGAATGAGCACCGAGACTTCGAGCTTTGCATCAAATAGAATTATCCTTGAAAACTTCTTAACCGAGTGCATGGATATAAGCACCTCGAGCACCGAACTGATTAGTGCAATCGTAGGAAGATTTGACAAACTCGGACTCGAAGATGCGTCGCTTTTCATGTTTGAGTCTCCTGCTATTTTTGAGAAGGATAACGCACATGTCTATCCGGACGAGGTCAGCCTTCGCTGCTACACAAAAGCGGGCGAGCTCTTTGTAATTCCTCCCGAGAGACAGAAGAGTCCCATAGCCGATATTTTCAGGAGAGAAGAACTTACCTCGAAGAAAAGAGGCTTCATAGCTTTTCCGATTATCTTCAAGGATTATATTTACGGTATTTTGGTTTGCGTACTGTCCGGAGATATCGTTGATAAGGGCGAGTATGTAGCGGGACAGCTTGGCAGAACGATTTACATTTCGCATACACAGGAATCGGATAATACCGAAAAAGAGAGAATTACCTACACGCGTATCGCAGAGTCCCTTGCAACGAAATATGACGTTATTTACAATGTCAATTCGTTAAGCGGAGAGTATACCGAGTACAGGACCAGCAAGAAAACAGGCAGGTTTGAAATAAAAGAAAACGGCGGAGATTTCTTTGACGATATCTCAAAGGAATCCAATTTTGAAATATCTCCAGAAGACAAGAAAAACGTGCTTGATGTCTTAAACAAAGACAGCCTCATAAAAGATTTAGAGAGCAAGAAAAAGATCGGAATCGATTTTAAGATAATCGACAAAGATATTACGAAAAATATGCGTCTGACGGTGCTCTGGTCAAGCGATAAGGTTCACTTCGTAATCGGTTTGGAAAACATTGACGAACAGGTAAAAAAAGAAGAAGAGCAGCTTCGCGAACTTACCACTCAGAGAGAGTTTGCAAGAAAAGACGAGCTTACCGGAGTCAAGAACAAAAACGCATATCAGGAATTCGAAGAATCCATGCAGCGTAAAATGGCAGCAGGTACGGCAATTTCTCCGTTTGCGGTTATTGTCTGCGATATAAACAATCTTAAAATCATTAACGATACCGCGGGACATAAAGTCGGCGATGAGTACATTATCGAAGCATCCAAACTGATCTGCACAACTTTTACGCACAGTCCCGTTTACCGTATCGGCGGCGATGAATTTGTGGTAGTATTAAACGCGGGAGATTACATCAACAGAGAAAAACTTCTTAAACAAATTCGTTCCGAAGTGATTAAAAACATCGGCAAAAAAGAAGGCGTTGTAATAGCTACCGGAATAGCGGATTACGACTCGGTTAACGACAAAAAATTATCCGATGTTTTTGAACGCGCGGATGCAAAAATGTATGAGAACAAAAAGTTCCTAAAATACATCTAAATAGCAATAAAATCCATTGTTTACAGTGTAATAATATGTTACTTTATAAGAGAAGGGCGTTAATTGTCCTTCTCTTATTTGGTGTATTGGAGATACAGTGAGGAAAAGAATATGAAAAAGACTAACAAAACGCGACTTGGAACTAATTTAAAAAGAGGTATGTCTTTGGGGTTATCAATCGTAATGACATTTGCGGTTTTAATGGCAAACGGCTGTGACAAAGCAGAGACAATTGACGATTATCCTGAAGTTCAGGTGCCGGTAGAGGAAATCACAGATGTCGAAGTGACTCCGGTAGTCGACGAGGACGAAGAAGTTGTTGTGGCAAAGGAAACTATTGATCGTGGGTACGATTCAATATACGATACAGGTACTTTTGTATTTAATCCCGAAGCCGTCAAT
The DNA here is from genome assembly GCA_017618075.1 of Lachnospiraceae bacterium. GTDB lineage: Bacteria > Bacillota > Clostridia > Lachnospirales > Lachnospiraceae > UBA3766. The sequence continues at coordinate 47,101 of JAFZUY010000050.1, read as the reverse complement.
CCTGTTTTAAAGGAAGAAATGAAAAACAAAGAGACTTCTTACAAAGTTGGCATAGATATTCTCAATGCAATTCATGAACACAAAACCGAATTTGAACTTTCAGGCGATGACGAAGTTGATGAATTGGATTTTAACCGTGGTTTCAAACTCGCCAGAATTACAAGCCCGATGGCAACATGTGTTGATATAACCATGGTGGATACCAATAAATACAAAATAAATTATTTTCCTGCAGTTTCTGCAGACGGCACTATAAACTTTGAAGAAGATCAAGATATGTCGGAAGTGGAAAACAGATTAAACGCATTCGAAGAATATGTTACAGAAATGATTAACAACAATATAACCGCCGATGACGATTATATGCAACGCGCAAAGAAGATATACAAAGCTCTTATTGAAGACATCGAACTGGTTCATGATACAGAAATACTGGGAAAAGCAAACCTATCCAATCCGATGTATGATATCAGAGACTCATACGATACGGATATAATTGATGTGCCGGAAACCAAAAAACTGAATCACTATCAATTCTTATTCCTATATGATTATTTTTTGAGCGAACTTAATGTTGAGCACTATGTTGTACTTGGCCGTACCTTAGAAGAAGAATACGCCTTCGACTGGCTTAATGAAGACATGGAATCGTCAGGCGGCATTTGGGCCTGGATTATAGTCAATGATGAAGACAATAATTCTTACAATTGCGATATTCTGATGGATGAATTGTTATTGGATGAGCAGAGAAAAACAAAAGAAGATTATGAGTCTGATATGGTATTCTTTGGAATGAGCGACAAAACAAGAAATGAATCTTTTAATTATGTCGGAGGTTATCTTGCTGTTACAATGAACAGTAATAATACCACGGGAAATGGCAGCTCCGGTGTTCCTAAATGTGAAAATGATTATAATAAATAAGATTTAATGAATGATTAAAGGAAGTCCTGTGTGAAGCGGGGCTTCCTTTTTTTGTCATTTTTCGTGTAAATTTTTTTATGATTTTTACTTAAATCATATTTAATCTTGAAAAATTCGGAGTATAATTTTTTTAGGTATGTTTTTTGGGAGAGAGATATTTAATGATTTTTGAGTTTATTGCCAAACATCAATTGAATGCGATGCTGGTTTTAAGCGGAATCTGCGCAGTCCTTGCTATATTTGTGCTCTTCATTAAAACCATGTCGGCCCACAGAAAAGCGATACTTATAATCATGGATATAAGTGCCGGTCTTCTGCTGGTCTTTGACAGATACGCATATATTTTCCGAGGCGATGTGAGCGAACTTGGATTTGTTATGGTTCGCGTGAGCAATTTCCTCGTCTTTTTCCTTACTCTTTTTTGCATACTTATGTTCAATGCTTTCCTTGCAGACCTTTATTCAAAGGATGTTAAGCTCGGCAAAGCACCCATTCCCCTTCAGATAGTTAAAGCATTAACTCTTTTAGGAATGCTTCTTCTGGCCATATCGCAGTTTACAGGCCTTTACTATACTTTTGACGAGTTCAATCAGTACCAGAGATCATCGACTTTCTGGCTCTGCTATTTAATTCCTCTGCTTTCGCTGGTTATTCAGTTTTCGGTTATTATTGCATATCGTAAAAGAGTCAAATTAAGCGTCAGACTGTTCCTTGCAATCTTCACGCTGGTTCCGCTTGCGGCATCCTTAGTACAGTTTGCGACGAGGGGCATTTCTTTTACGAACATAGCTCTTGCAACGGTAGTCATTCTGCTGTTTTTATTTACTCTTATCGATGTCAGCAACGATGCGGTAAAAGCAAATGACATGGAAATCGAATACCTCAAAAAAGAGCAGAAAGATATTCAGGTTTTGCTTGAACAGACCACAGAAGCATTAGCAACCGCAATCGATGTGAAAGACCCGTATACGCACGGTCATTCCACCAGAGTGGCCGAGTATTCGAGAAAGATAGCCGAGCAGGCCGGCAAATCCACGGAAGAGTGCGATGAGATTTATCTCGCGGCCATTCTTCATGACGTGGGCAAAATCCTTGTACCGACCGACATCATCAACAAAGACGGCAAACTTACCAAAGAAGAGTTTGAAGCGATAAAAATGCACCCTGTACACGGCAATAAGATTTTGTCGCGTATCAGCAAATCTCCGTACTTAAGCATCGGTGCTCACTATCATCATGAAAGATATGACGGCAGAGGTTATCCCGACGGACTTAAGGGCGAGGATATTCCTGAGATTGCACGTATTATCGCCGTTGCGGATGCGTATGATGCCATGACTTCGAAGAGAAGCTACAGAGACCCTATACCGCAGGACAAGGTTCGTGAAGAATTCGTAAAAGGTATCGGTACGCAGTTCGATCCGAAATTTGCGAAGCTGATGATTCATTTAATCGACCTTGATGCCGAGTATGAAATGAAGGAACGTGAGGAAAAAACCGCGCTTTCGGCCAAGAGCAAATTTGAATGCAAAGAATTCGGAGAAAATATTTCCGAGGGCATTCAGCTGACTGCCAACTTGACAAAACTCGGCTTCCGTTCCGTGACGGATAAGAATCATTTAAAGAAAGAATGCATACCTTCAATCATCGTTTTTGATGCTCTCGACGGCAGAGTGCATGAGGATGAAAAGGTAAAAGAAATGCTGTATTTCGAGTACGGCAAAATTCGTTTTGACGGCGAGACGGAAGTTTTGGGCGCCAGAAAGATTGAAAAGAAGGTAATTCCACATCCGGGTGAAAAGAAGAACGAAAAATCTCTTTTAGATCCTGCCGGAGTAGATTATGTTCTCGAAGCCGTCAAGGTGAAGGATCATGTTCTTTTCAGAATTAAGAATAAGTTTGAGACAATCGAGATAATCATGGCTCTTCCCGACAGCGTAAGATATGCGTATATCGGCCTGACGGGCGAGCACTGCGTGATGACCAATATTTCCATGGAAAAGGAAGAGGAGCCGGTAGACGAGAATTACATCCCGAGAATCGCCGAAGAAATAAGCTTCGTAAAAGACGAACCCGTGGGTATAGTTCCCAATGTTCAGATAGACGGCTGGTGCTATACCGCATCGCACGGTATTGAGATTACAGACGGAATGAAGCTTGCATTCCATGCCATGAGCCTTCCGACCGCGAGACTTATCTGGCACTGCCCTTATATCGAGCTTTTCTATGCAGACGACAAGCTTGTAAACGGTAAGAATTTCCATCAGTTTGCGCTCGTTCGACTCGACGGTGAAGCGTGGGATACACACGACGGTGTCGAGAGCAAAACCTTTATCAATAAGGACGATACTTTCGAAGGCTGGGATGTCTGGAAAGAGAACAACCGTAAAGGCATTGATGTCACGGTTACTTTTAAGAGAAACAAGAACAAGATTACGGTCATCACCGAAAATTTCGGTATCTACATTAACAGCGTGGTTACAATCATCGACGATGTTCCCGATGTCTACGTGGCGTTAACCGGCGATCAGGTAGCGATTTCAAACATCAGAATTGTCGAATGATTCTTTTATGAGCAATAAAAAAGGCGCCCTCGAAAGAGAGCGCCAAATTTATTTATAACAACTATTTCTCAGCAATCTTGCCGTCCTTAGCATTCTTTTGTACGGAAGCGATTCCCTTCATACAGCCGTCAAGCTTTGCATAGCCTTCGCCGGTTGCGATGATCTGTCCGTTTTTAGCTTTAAGACGGAATCTGAATTCGCCTTTTTTATCCTTGTAAACTTCGAATTTAGGATTCTTTTCTACCTGAAAATCTTTTACGGTCTGATTTTCGATTGCAGCTATCGGAGCATTTGCGGCAACTGATGCAACGCCTTTCTTTGCGGTAGCAGCACTCTTGTAAACCTGGCTGGATGCGATAACTTCCCCGTTTCCTGCAACCAGATTAAACTTAAATCCCTTTTTTGCTTCAGAAATAACAAATTTTCCCATATAAGAACCTCCTTTTTGATTTTACATATGACTATTCTCCCATAAAAGAAAAATAAGGATAGAATACATATATATTATACCGCAACAGAATCTGTATGAAAACAAGTATTTGCTAAGAAAAAGGTTTATGTTTTATAAAAGAAAAGGTATAATAGAATACAGTTAAAAAAATGAAATTATGGAGGAGAAAAAAATGATTATTTGCCCGCATTGCAATTTAATGGATCTTCCCGACAATACAGAGATTTGTCCTAAGTGCCATCAGCGTATTTTAATCGCAAGATGTAAGGACTGTAACAGACAGTTATTCGGTTCGGAGACAAAGCGTTGCCCCGAATGTAAAAGAGCTCATCATGAGAAAATGAAGAAGGTTCTTATAGCTGCCGGAGTTGTTATTTTTGTAGCGGCAGGCGGATATACTATTCTTCCTCTTGATGTTATACCTGATGCAATTCCTGTTGCAGGTTTCCTGGACGATATCGCAGTTTTAACAACCGGTTCCACACTCGGTATCGCAGCACTTATCTCGGGATTTGTAAACGGCTCGAAGGCAAAGAATGTTGAAGATACTCATTCGAAAACAAAGAATGAGCCGAATCAGGATATTTTCAACAAACCGGAACCCGAAATAGTAGATGTTCCGAACGAAACTATAAATAACGAACAGTAAAAAATTTAAAGCGCTCTCAGCTGAGAGCGCTTTTTTTATCGGAATCTAATATATATCGGTACAGCATTAATTCATACTGTTTTCTCATTTTGTTCGCAATCACTTTGTAATCCCTGCTTTTTGCGGTGCGTAAGCCTTCTTTTATGAGGGATGAATTATCTTTGGAAAGAAGGTCGGATACGGCATTTTCAAAGTCTGAGAGAGCATTGCATTTTTTAACATTTTTATTGTCTGAAAGCCAGTCATCGTAAACGCCTATGTCTCTTACAATGGTTGGAATACCTGAAGACAATGCCTCGAGAACAACGATGCCCTCGGTTTCCTCATGGCTCATAAAACAAAAGATATCACACGAATGATATGCCACGCATAATTCTTCTTTTGGCACATATCCGGCGAATATAAGATTTACAGGGGCGCCTTTAATGGCATCTTTAATATTCGCCGGAATGATTGCAGGCGGTGTGTAACCAAACCAGATAAAGGTTATTTCGGGCATTTTCTTTGCCAGTTCAATAAAATCCGTTATTCCTTTTCTTTCGATCATATGGCCGACGGACATAACAACAGGTCTTGATTCATCGATATTGTACCTGCTTTTGAAAGTCGAAGAAGTTTCTTTTACGGGCTTGTTCCAGTAAGAGTTATCAATTCCGTTTGACACGGCAACAATGGGTTTTCTGATTCCGTAACACGATAAAAGAGATTTTGAATATTCTGTAGGAGTTACAACTAAATCTCCGTGGTTATAGCAGAAAGTAATCCATTTTTTAAAAAGCGGAGCAACTAAATTCGAACCGATAAAGGAGTTTCGAAAATCCTCCATGGTTGAGTGTGCATAATAGATTATTTTCCGCCCCGTCATACGCGCAAAAAGACATACCAACAAACTGTCAGGAAATACGGTATTAATGTGAACAAAATCAGAGTCTTTTATCCTTTTGGTGCTCACGGAAATACCGCTTCGCTCAAGCATTTCACGCTGATGATGAATAGCTCTTCCTACACCGCTTTTTTCGATTAGTCCTATTCCGAATGAGTGAATGTATACTTTCATTATGCGATCCTCGTAAGTATAAATTGTAAAATTACATTAAGTCCCATGCTGTAAATAATAATCGGTAAAGGCTTTCCTAAAAGAATAATCGGAACGAAAGTCTTTAATTTCATGTTGGTTGTTCCTGCCAGGTAGCAGAGGAAATCGTCCGGAGCTACCGGTGAAAAGATTGCCAGAGCGAAAAGCTTTGCAAACCGGTTGTTTGTTTCGGTCCAATTCTTATATTTCTCAATTTTCTTTTCGCTAAAGAGTTTATGCATTAAATCCTGTCCGTAGTGCTTGGCAATCAGAAATACAATTATCGAACCTATGCATATTCCTATGTAGTTGAAGATAAAGCCCTTAACATATCCGAACATTGCTATTCCCACCACGCAGCTTACACCGCCCGGAATAATCGGAATTACGACCTGGATTATCTGAATCAGAACAAAAACAAACATTCCCGCAACTCCCAGTGAAGTAATGTATTCATCCATTTTTGCCCGATCGGTCAGTATTCCGTTTTTCCAGAGGTAGAACATGTAGGCAAAGGTGCAGATAAGGCCGATTACCGACAGTATGTTAAACAGTTTTTTTATGTTCATTTTCAGACCCCGTTTATACAGATACCAGGTTACGATTAAAGTTATGTGAGAAATCAGATACGGTATTTACGTACAGTCTCTCGCAGGATTTGACAAAGGCTCCTTCGGAGAAATGATCCATTACGGTTCTTCTGGCTTTCTGTCCCATGGAAATTCGGTTTTCTTTATCGTTCCAAAGTACTTTTAGCATTTCGATAAAATCCTCTTTGTCTTTGTAAAGATATCCGTTTGTTCCGTTTTCGATTACGTCTGTAAGACATTCGTCTTCACGGCATAAAAGAGGCAAGCCGGAAACCATGGCTTCCATGTAGGTTAAGCCCTGGGTTTCACTCTGTGAAGCGCTGACAAAAACATCACCGATTAAGTAATATTCTTCAATCTTTTCGGGAGAAACCATACCTGTAAAAATAACTCTGTTTTCAATACCGTTTTCTTTGCATTTGTTTTCAAGAGTCTCTCTGTGAGGTCCGTCTCCGACAATTACAAGTCTTAAATTGTTAAGTCTTGAATCAGCAAGGAAATCGAGAATTTCTTCAAGATTTTTTTCCTTAGCAAGTCTTCCGGCATAGAGTAATATAAACTCGTCTTTACCTATTCCGTATTCCGCACGGAGTGTATCTCTTTTGGATTTGTCTGCATTCAGATATTTGTCTGTGTTGATTCCGGTAGGAATAATTGTTAATGGTGCACTGACTTCATAGTCGCTTAACATTCTGTGCATTTTTCCCGAAGGAACAATCATGTTTGTTACATGTTTTGAAATGGAGTTTGTAAATTTGATTGCAGCCTTTCTTCCGATGGTTTTGCTCGGGCACACATAATGAGTATAGTTTTCATAGACTGTGTGATATGTGTGAACGATGGGAGATCCGGTTCTTTTGGCAATCATTCTCGCATAAATAAATGTTGAGAACTCACACTGGCTGTGAATTATGTCGGGATTCCATTCCACGAGTTCTTCCAACAGAGAGTTAAGGACGGGCGGAAGCATAATCCTTGCCTCGGGATAAACCGCACCTAAGGGCAGGGCAGGCATATAATAAACATTATTTTCTTTTTTCTCAAATGCTGAATCTGAAAGAGTAAGGATACGGACATCATGCCCGTCTTCCTTAAGACCTTTGATAAGATTAAGTGTTGAAGTTACAACGCCGTTAACGGCGGGTGTAAACATATCAGAAGTAATTAGTATTTTCATTTTCGCTGTTTTCCTCCTATGTATGATTGGAGTATAAACAGCGAAACTTAAAAAATTATTGAAAATTTTAAAGTTTTTAAATTTTTTTAAAATTTACGTTAAAAACCGTTTCATTTTCGACAGGGCAGTAGACGCTAATCTCGCCTTTATGCCTTAAAACAATTGATTTTGCAATGGCAAGTCCCAGTCCGAAGCTGCCTGAATTTCTTGAAGAGTCGGTTGTGTAAAAACGTTCGAATACGTAAGGAATGTCTTTTTCGTCGATTCCTTTTCCGGTATTTTTAACTTCAAGAAGGGCCTTATTTTTGTTTGCATGGCATTCAACAAAGATTTCTCCGTCTTTTTCGGTATTTTTAATTGCGTTATCAACGAGTATTTCCACGAGTTCCGATATTTCATCCCTGTTGGCCATGATATTAATATCTTTATCAATATTGTAGTTATATTTGACACCCTTTTCGAAAGCGACGCTTTCATATGTAAGTACTATTTCTTCTACGGCCTCGGAAAAAGATATTTTGCTGTGATTGTCATTGGGCTGTTCTTCGAGCTTGGATAAAGTCAGTAATCTTTCAATCAGGCGCTTCATGCGCTCTGATTCTTTTATGATGTTGTTTAAATAAAGATTGTCTTTATCCTGTGCCGCGAGGGCCTGTGCGTTTATGCTGATGGCGCCTAAGGGTGTTTTTAATTCATGGCTTGCATCGGAGATAAACTGTTTTTCTCTAAGAATCGCCTGTTCGGCGGGCGCGGTTATAAAACGGGAAAGGAAGAAAATTATTACCAACAGAGCGGCTGCGCCAAGAATGATAAGAGCGCCTTTTCCGATGGTTTTCCAGAAACTTCTTGAATACATGGAAGAATCCATGATGACAAGCATAATACTGCCGTCACTTTCTTCTTTATACGAATAAATGTATTTTCCGACCTTATAGTTTCCTTCGCCTTTTTTAAGAATATTGTTGATGGTTTTTTCGGATATTTTGGAATAAGTATCCTCACCGATTATTTTGGTGTTTAAAATCAGTCCGTCTTTGGCAAGATGGAGGCCGACAATCGGGTTTTCACCTTCGGTGATATTATTAACCAGTTCTTCCGTTTCGACATCAATATTGTTTAAATCAAATACACCGCTGTCGGAAATCCAGTCGAGCATTTCCTTCTGAGTGATGTTGTTCCAGTATTTGTTATATGCGGTATTGGCGATAAAAAAGAGCCCGAATACAACCAGTAAAAGGGAAGCGGTAACTATAACGAATTTTTTTCTTAATTTTGCAGTCATTTAATTTTCTCCGGATACAAGGGAATAACCGATGCCCTTTTTGTTTACTATAGAAGTTTTTGTGTTAAGGAAAGCGAATTTTTTTCGTAAAAAAGTAATGTAGACTTCAAGGTTGTTATATTCGCTGTCCGATTCAAATCCCCAGACTTTATCAAGAATCATGTCCTTGGAAAGAACCTGTCCTTTATTTAACATAAGGTATTCAAGGAGCTGATACTCGGTCTTGGATAATTTTACCGACTTGTCGCCGCAGCTGAGTTTGTATGTTGAAATATCAAGGCTTATATCATAAGCGTAAATGATGTTCTTTTTAACGTCGGCATTGTTGCGGACCCTCGCTCTTACGCGGGCCAAAAGTTCTCCCGCATCAAAGGGCTTGGTCATATAATCATCGGCGCCGGCATCCAGACCGGTGATTTTATCGTCAATCTGGGATTTTGCGGTCAGCAGTATTACCGGAGTCTGAATTTCTTCTTCACGGATTTCTTTTAGGATTTCTATGCCGCTCATGTAAGGCAGCATTATATCTAAAAGAACCAGATCGTAGACATTGTTTTCAATACATTCAAGTCCTTTTTTTCCGTCATAAGCAACGTCTGTGGAGTAGCCTTCTTTTTCGAGAATGGCCTTAATACCGTCAGTTATTTCTTTTTCGTCTTCAACAATTAAAATTCGCATATGATCACCTTTGTTTGTTTTACGAGATAATAATAACAAATTATATACTAAAATTAAATTCTTAAAAAATCATTGAAGAAATAAAAAAGGTTCCAACATTTCTGCTGAAACCTTAGCAGCGCCACAAGGATTCGAACCTTGAGATGACGGAGTCAGAGTCCGTTGCCTTACCGTTTGGCGATGGCGCTATTTTTTAGACACTAATGTATTGTACACGATATCAATTGAAAACGCAACAAATATTTTTAAAAATGATAATTTGGTTTTTGTTGATTATACGTGGCTGCTGTGATATAGTGTATGTAGTTTTCAAAACTACATCTGGAGTTCATAAATACCACAGGAGTTTAACGATGGAAAAATATTTACTTACTTGCGATACTGCAGTCGATTTAAACCTTGAATATTTAAAAGAAAAAAATATTCCTTTTGTCAGTTTCCATTATAATCTGGACGGTACGGATTATAAGGACGATCTGGGCGAGACCCTTTCTTATGAAGATTTCTACAAGAAAATTGATAACGGATCAATGCCGGTTACCTCTCAGGTAAACATAGCGGATGCCATTGAATTTTTTGAGTCGTTCCTAAAAGAAGGCTATGATATTCTGCACCTTGCATTTTCATCAGGCCTTTCCGGAACATACAACAGTGTTCACACTGCGGCTGAAGAACTTAAAAGCGAATATCCCGACAGAAAGATAGTCGTAATCGATTCGCTTGCCGCATCCTCGGGATACGGACTTCTTTTAGACGCAATGATTGAAAGAAAAGAAGACGGTGCTTCTCTTGAAGAACTGGCCGCATTTGCTGAAGCCGAGAAACTGAATGTTCAGCACTGGTTTTACACCACTGATCTTACACATTTTAAGAGAGGCGGCCGAATTTCAGCCACAGCATGTGCGATAGGAAACTTCCTTAATCTCTGTCCGGTCATGAATGTGGATGCCGAAGGCAAGCTCGCTGTTCAGTATAAGGTTAAAGGCAAGAAAAAGGCTGCAAAAGAAGCTGCCGAAAAGATGCTTGAAAACTGTGAGTTTGGAAAAGAATATTCCAAGCGCTGTTTCATTTCAAATTCGGGCTGTCGTGAAGATGCCGAATATCTGGCAGGGCTTTTAAAAGAAATGTTCCCGAATATAAAAGACGGCGTAAAGATATTTGATATAGGAACCATCATAGGTACACATACAGGCAGAGGAACGGTAGCACTGTTCTTCTTCGGAAACAAGAGAGAAATCTAACCCATCCAAGTTCATACTTAAATAAACCGACATGTTTTCGCCAAAAGATTGCGTGTCGGTTTTTTATTTATGTTATAATATCAGATATCACATATTGGTTGGCTTAAATGAAAAAGACTTTAACATACACTGTAAGAATTGCATATATTGTACTGGCCCTGCTTACTTTAATCGGTATAGTAAAGGCCTTGTTTGTGAGCATTGACGTTGACGAATCCTATGCGGTGGCGCAGGCGTACCGTCTGGTTACCGGAGACAAGCTCATGTATGATATGTGGGAGCCGCATCAGTTTTCGGCATTTCTCCCTGCAATCTTTCTTTATCCTTTTGTAAAGATTTTTAACGGCACGGATTACTGCGTGATTTATTTAAGAATGGCAGGGATTCTGATTCATCTGGCTCTCGGAGTTTTTCTTTTCTTTGTTTCCCAAAAAGAAACCGATGCGAAAGTGGCTGCCCTGGCGTTTCTGGTTCACATGAATTTCCTGCCCAAATGGGTTGCAATGCCCGAGTTCGAGGTGATGCATTACTGGAGCATGCTTGCGGTCTTTCTTCTTTTGCTGACGGCAGATAAGGGAAAGAAGATTGTTCTTTATTTACTTGCCGGCGTTTTCTTTGGCGTGAGTGTGCTTTGTTATCCGTCGATGATTCCGATCTTTTTTATCTTTGTAATTGCCATGGCGGTAAGAAAGAAAAAAGAAGGCATCCTTCCTTTCTTCGCAGGAACAATTTTGGTGGGCCTTATCACAATGCTCGTGATTATAATAAATGTTTCGCCGAAGGAACTGCCGTTTTTTATAAGCTATATTTTAATGGATTCGTCGCACACTTCGGGCGGAATGGCTTATAAGCTTGCAACATATCCCATGCAGTTAAAAGAGCAGGGAATAGAGATTGCTATAGGACTGGGTGTAGGAGTTGTACTTGCACTTATTTACCGAATCATCCAGAGAATCGTATGGAAGAGAAAAATCGAAGCCTTTTCTTTTATAATAAATATTCTGATCTTCGCGACCGTATGGCTTTCGCTTAAGACGCTTTTCGGATATGCATTCGGAGATGAAAACCAGTTTTATCTTCAGTCGAGATATATCGTATATGCCGTGCTGTTTATTCTTATCTGCATTAAGGATTACAGGCGTTTTTCCGCAGAGCTTTGGTATGCAATCATTCCTTCGATATTTACGCTTCCGATGGTATTTGTGATAACGAACATGGATTCCAATTCACTTTATTCGAAGCTTTTCATCGCCGTGATGGCAGGCATTATTATCATCGGCAAAAAATATCTCGTAAAAGAAGAAAAAGAAGAGAAGGGTGCATCGGACAGAATTCTTTGTGTCGTTTGCATAGCTTTCTGTCTTTTATGTCTTTTATCATGCAGACTGTTTCTTTTACGAGTTAACGGATGTTTGCCTGTTACCGTAAGAGCCAAACTTGAGAAAGTGGAAAACGGTCCTGCGAAGGGAATTTACATTTTAAAGGACCAGGCGAATGCATGGAACAGTTCTTATGAAGATTTCAAAGAAGCCATAGATTCCGGCAAAAATGTTCTTTATATCGGACAGGAGCAGCTTTTCTACGTAACTTTTGTTGACAGAGTGGCGACGCCTTCCGTGCAGGGAACTACGGCATTTAACGAAATGTTTGGAAAGTATTACGAGGTATTTCCGGAGAAATATCCCGAGATTGTGGTGCGTGACGCATCGTTTGACGTCAACCCCGCATACTATTACTCAGAGGAAAATGAATATATTTTCAAATGGCTTGAGGACAACAATGAGACATCGGTTTTACTGAACAACGGATATTATGAAATTGTATCAGTAAACAAAAAATAATCACGAGTAATTATTTGCAAAATAATATCTTTCCATTATAATAGTATAGGTCTGCAGAAGACCAAAAGGGTTTTAAGGGTTGTTTTTATAAAAAATAAGGGGAAAATATGGAAAGCAATATTGGTTTATTCGGACAATTAAAGTATGTATTTAAAGGTATAATCAAACCTCGATTTTTCAACAGACTGGCCAACCAGTCCACATTCAAGGTTGTAGTTTATACCATCATTGCGGTTATTGCGTCAGCTGCTGTTTACTGGGGCATTATTTATTTAAGATGCCTTGGCGGTAATGGTTTTATTACGCAGACCGTGGAAACCATAAAGACGGTTCCTCAGTTTACTTATACCGGGGGACTGGTAAAATTTGAAGAAAATTCTTATATTCAGGTCAACGAGAATCAGTACGTTGTATTCAACTCTGATATCGATAATGCCGACAAGGCATATATTGACCAGGTTGAAATTTTAACTGACTGGTCGAACGGCAAATCAGTTATCGTGTTTAACGGCAAATCACTTACCAACATCAATATGGTTGGCGTAACTTCTACTCTCAAATATTCCGACATCGCCAACATGATAGGTCTTCCCAACAACTTCAACAGAGAAGGTCTCATAAATATTTTCAAAGAGAAATTTATTATATTCTTCCTTATCGTGGCAGGCGTTTCACTTATCTGGTTCGGTATTAAAGCAGTTGTGCTCGGATTCTTCTTCGGCGGAGTCGGCTTTGGTATCAACAAGATTATCAAGCAGCCTTATAACTATAAGGAAATGGTAAGAATATCCCTTTACATCACGGGATTTACCAACATCTTAAGAAATGCAATCAACGCATCACCGGTTAAGCCGGCCTGGATGCTTCTTAATATTGCCTTCCTTCTTATAGTCGGCATTTATTTATTCTTTGCACTTGCAGGTTCTACCGAAGAGACAGGACCTTCGAGTACAATCGTATTCAACAAACCTTCGTCAAAGAAGTTTGAGGATATTCCCGCACCCGATCCTTTTGCAAAAAAGAATTACGATGCTCCTAAGAATTCTTCGATTTCTTTCTCAAGAAAAACCGAGAGTCCCGCACCCGAACCTGCTAAGACGGTTGCTACGGTTGACAGCGCACCTTCTGCAGGAATGGGCGGAGCTTTATACAGAGGCGGCGCTTCTGCTTCATCCGTTTCCACCAGCACACCTTTTACGAAGAAAGGCGTTGCAAGCGAGACGACTTCAACAGAGAATTTATCTTTCAGTTCGGGTATCTCTGAGAGCGCTCCCGAAACATCTTCATATGAAAGTGTTTCTTACAGCGAACCTGCAACTACATATGCAGAGCCCGAAACTGCTTATACAACATACACAGAGCCCGAACCCGCACCCGCACCCGAACCCGTTTCCGCTATTGTAAAGAGCGATATAGGTACATTCGGAGGTCTCGGCGGAATTACTCCCGGCAGCGGCGAAAAGAAGAGCAAATCCAAATGGGACAGACCGATTACCGCACCCGATGCATACAACGGACTTTATTACAGCGGTTCGGATTCTGAAGAAAGTTACGAAAGCAACTACGGCTCAGGTACTCTTGTTGACAGAGGAAGCGCATACGGCAAGACACTCGGTGCACCCGAATCAAGCACTTCGTCGAATCCTTTCGCATCTGTACTCGGTGTACCTACAGCTTCAGCTTCGACGACAAGCACATCGGCTTCTTCGGGACTCGGCGGAAGTCTTTACGCAAATCATCATGATAATGCTCCTTCACAGCCCAGCGAGCATGTATCATTTACTACCAAGGACGGCAGCAATCCTTTCGGAAACGGCGGATTTTATCTTTCCGCTCCTCCCAAGAAAGGTGCTTCCACTCCTCATCCCAATACAGTTAAAAAAGGCGGTAAGACCGTTAACAGATATTCTGATGATGACTTTGCGGCATGGGAAAGAGAAAACTATGCCGAAGATTTTAAACCCAGAGGTGGCTTTGGCAACAATATATTCTAGGACGGATAAACATGTTTTTAATCGGTAACAGACAGGCCTTAAAGGCCGTTAAAAGAGTGGACTTCGGTATGTATTTTGCCGAAGACGGTCATGAGGATGAAAGGGTACTTCTTCCTAAAAAAGAAGTTCCCGAAGATCTCAAAACCGGAGATACGCTCGAGCTGTTTCTTTACAAGGATTCAAACGACAGACTTATAGCAACGAGACGAAATCCGAAGATTACGGTCGGAAACATTGCTCTTTTATCAGTTAAGCAGGTTTCCAAAATCGGAGCGTTTCTTGACTGGGGTCTCGAAAAAGATTTGTTTTTACCCTTTAAGGAACAGACGACCAAGCTTAATGTCGGAGACGAAGTTCTTGTCAGGGCTTACATAGACAAGTCCTCAAGAATCTGTGCTTCGATGAAAATTTATAAATACCTTGAAACCGACAGCGGTTATCAAAAGGATGACTGGGTAAACACCAGAGTATACGAGATATCCGAGAGATTCGGCGCTTTCTGCGCCGTGGATGATAAGTACTCGGCGCTTATTCCCGCCAAGGAACTGACGAAGGAAATTCACGTACTCGACACTTTCGAAGCGAGAGTGACAGGAGTACTTGAAGACGGCAGATTAAACCTTGCGCTTCGTGACAAAGCGTATGCAACGATTGACAAGGATGCGGACTACGTAATGTACTTAATCAGACAGTATGACGGAGTACTTCCTTTCAACGACAAGGTTTCACCCGAGATCATAAAGCGTGAATGCAATATGAGCAAAAACCAGTTTAAGCGAGCCGTAGGGCATCTTTTAAAGCTGGGAGAGATAGAAATCGGGGAAAAAGTTATATATTCGAAAGAAAGAAGACAGTAATGCACAAAGGCTCAAAATTCGGGCTTTTGTGCATTTTTACTATATTTGAACGCGAGTGTTATAAAAAAAACAAAGATTAAACAGACAAAATATATAAAAAAGGTGGAAATTTTTTGGTAAATATATTACACTATGATAGTAGGCATGTAAAAATATATAATTGCCGTTACGGCATATTGTGAGTTTTGTATAGGGGTGGAGAGAAGATATGGTATCTAACCAAATTTTACAACAGTCAATCGAAGGCATTAAGAGCATATCCAGAGTGGATTTGTGCGTGACCGACGCAGAAGGAAAAACCATAGCAAGTACTATGAGTACATCCGTTAACTATCAGTCACAGGTAAGAGAATTCGTAAAATCTTCCGCAGACAGCCAGGAGATTCAGGGCAGTCAGTTTTTTAAGATTTATGACGAACAGACACTCGAATACATTGTGATCTGCGCATCAAGCGGTGACAATTCCTATCTTGTCGGCAAGATGGCGGCATTCCAGATTCAGAGTCTTGCCGTTGCTTACAAAGAGAGATTTGATAAAGACAACTTTATTAAAAACCTCCTTTTGGACAACCTCCTTCTCGTGGATATATACGGTTATGCAAAAAGACTTCATATTCCTCTTGACGCATCAAGAGTTGTTATTTTAATAGACAACACACGCAACAAAGACATGGATATTCTTTCCATCGTAAAAGAAGCCATGCTCGCAGAGAAGCGTGACTTTGTCAGCGCGGTAGATGAAAAGAATGTTGTTGTTATAAAAGAAATTCAGGGCGACAATGCACAGAAAGAAATCGATGTTGCAATCGCCGGACTTCACAAGCTTCTTGCCAAAGAGAATGCAAAGAATATCCGTATTTCCTACGGTACGGTAGTTAACGAAATCAAGGATGTTTCGCGTTCATACAAGGAAGCCAAGATGGCACTTGATGTAGGCGGTATTTTCTTTGAAGACAGAAATGTTGTCGCATACAGCGAACTCGGTATAGGAAGACTGATTTATCAGTTGCCGATTCCTCTTTGCAAGATGTTTATCAAAGAGATTTTCGACAATGTCAATCCCGAGGAATTCGACGAAGAAACAATCACAACCATCAAGAAGTTTTTCGAAAACAGCTTAAACGTTTCCGAGACTTCGAGACAGTTGTTTATTCACAGAAATACTCTTGTTTACAGACTTGACAAGATTCAGAAAACAACCGGTCTTGACTTAAGAGTATTTGAAGATGCGATTACATTCAGAATTGCACTTATGGTAGTTAAGTACATGAAGTACATGGAGTCACTTGAATATTAATTTAGGAGTTTAATTTAATGGCAGAAAAAAAGAGAAGAAGACGCGACCCGTTGCTTGATGAAATAGCCGAGTACGCCATCTATCTTGATGATGTAAGCAAAACATTTTCTGACGGTGTTCCCGCTCTTTCAAATATCAATCTGAAAGTTAAGCAGGGCGAATTCGTATTTATCGTCGGAGTTTCCGGTGCCGGTAAGTCCACCCTTATCAAACTTCTTTTAAGAGAACTTAAAGCAGACAGCGGTACCGCATATGTTAACGGATACAATCTTATGACAATCAGACACGGCAAGATTCCTAAGTTCAGAAGAACTCTCGGAGTCGTTTTTCAGGACTTCAGACTCCTAAAAGACAGAAACGTGTATGAGAATGTCGCATTCGCACAAAGAATCGCCCAGAAATCCGAAAGAGAAATAAGAACCAATGTTCCGAGCATGCTTTCCCTCGTAGGACTTGCAGGAAAATATAAGGCTAAACCCAAGCAGCTTGCCGGCGGTGAGCAGCAGAGGGTTGCTATTGCACGTGCTCTGGTTAATCAGCCGAAGCTCCTTCTTGCAGACGAGCCTACCGGAAACCTGGACCTTTACAATACACAGGAAATCATGCGTCTCCTGGAGACTATAAATGAAAACGGCACTACTGTTGTTGTAGTTACTCACAACGAAAAACTCGTCAACGAGATGAAGAAGAGAGTAGTTACAATCAGACAGGGTATGATTGTTTCCGACGCCGAGAACGGAGGTTATTTCGATGAAGATTAGAACTTTCTTTTATACCATCGAACAGGGTGTCGCAGGCGTATTTAAAAACAAATGGTTTACCTTTGCGACAGTAGCCACCATTTCGGCCTGTCTTTTCGTGTTCGGTATCTTTTATGCGATAGCATTCAATGTGTTAAATATAGTTCAAAACGCAGAGCAGAGCGTTTCCATCACGGTATTTTTCGATGAGGGAATAACGGAAGAACGTATCGATGAAATCGGAGATATGATTGGACGCCGCAGCGAGGTTGCAAGATATGAGCTCATTACCGCGGAACAGGCGTGGGAAGAGTTCTCCGAACAACTCGGTGAATACGCAGAAGGCTTCACGGAGAATCCTCTTGAGAACTGCGCGAACTATCAGATTTACTTAAGCGATGTTACCAAACAGAGCCAGCTTGTAAATTATCTTGAAGGCGTTGACGGTGTCAGAAAAATCAACAAATCTGATTTTACCGCAGACACTCTGTCAGGCATCAATATGGTTTTGATTTATGTATTTATAGGAATTATAGTTGTACTCTTTGCAGTAAGTATATTCCTTATCAACAATACGGTTACGATGGGTATTTCTGTTCGTAAGGAAGAAATTACGATTATGAAATACGTGGGTGCTACCGACTTTTTCGTACGTGCTCCTTTCGTATTCGAAGGAATGATAATAGGACTTATCGGTGCGGCAATCCCTATGGGACTTTTGTATTACCTTTATGAAATTGCCACCAATCTTATCAAGGAAAAGTTTGCATTCCTTTCATTCCTGACATTTTTGCCGGCATATGAAATATTCACTTACCTGATTCCTTTCTCACTTGCTATAGGCGTAGGAATCGGTTTTGTAGGAAGTTTCTTTACGGTGCGCAAACATTTGAAAGTGTAATTTCGGAGTTTTTTATGAGTCGAATTAACCTTAACAAACTGGTAAGTTTTATAATCATTCCGGTTTTGATAATGGGACTTTTCTTTTCGACTCCTTTTTCCGCGCCTGTTTATGCGGCTCCTGACGATTCATCCGAGACAACGACCGAAACGACCGAAGACTCAAAGGAAGATGAAGAGAAAAAGGAAAAAGAGGAAAAGCAGAAAAAGGAAGCTGAAAAGAGTGCACTCGAAAACTCCATAAAAGAAAAAGAAGCTCAAATAAGTAACGCAAAGAACGAAAAGAATGCTCTTGCAAAAGGTAAAACGGATGTCGAGAAGATAAAACAGTCACTTGAAAAGAGTAAGGCAGATCTTTCTCAGTATGTTTCCGAACTGGATGCCCAGGTTGTTTCCATAGAAGAAAAAATCGAAGACTTAAAAGGCCAGATTACGGTAAAAGAAGAAGAAATCGAACAGGCCAAAGAGGATTTGGCGGAAGCAATCGCTATCAAAGACCATCAGTATGAGTGCATGAAAAAGAGAGTCCAGGCACTCTACGAGCAGGGCGACAGTTTCTATCTGGAACTTCTTTTAAATTCAAAAGGTCTTGGTGATTTCCTCAATCAGATGGATTATATCGAGGATCTTTCAAAATACGACGACAGAATGTTCAAGGAATATGCCGAAACCGTAGAATATGTAAAAGTCTGCGAAGCAGAGCTCGAAGAGGAAGAAGAACTTTTACAGGCTACGAAGAAAGCCGCAGAAGATGAACAGGCAGCGGTGGAAGAGCTTATTTCTCAGAAAGAGGCTGAAATTGCAGCAGTTCAGGACGAGATAGTCGATCAGGAAAGAGCCATCAGAGAATACGAGGCAGAAATCGCAGAGCAGAACGCTACGATTTCCGAGCTCGAAAGAATAGTAGCCGAAGAAAAGAAAGCACTTGAGAACATGCGTGTTTACGACGGCGGCGCATTCTGCTGGCCCTGCCCCGCATATACCAGAGTTTCTTCGGATTTCGGCAACAGAATTCATCCTACGCTTAAAATCAATTTGTTCCATAACGGTGTTGATCTTGCGGCTCCCGCAGGCTCGAATATTTTAGCGGCATATGACGGAGAAGTTGTATCCGCATCATACACCGGTGCTATGGGCAACTACGTAATGATTGATCACGGCGGCGGACTGTATACGGTTTATATGCATGCTTCCAAACTCAATGTAACAGAGGGTCAGGAAGTTAAGCGTGGAGATGTTATCGCTTTCGTAGGCTCCACAGGAAGAAGTACCGGCAACCATCTTCATTTCAGCGTCAGAGTAAACGGCGATTATGTATCGCCCTGGAATTATATAGTAAAACCTTAATTATCGGAGGCCCGTTGTGGACAACACAAATTTAAACACCCAGACAAAGTCTAAGAAGAAAAGCAAAGTCTGGGCTGTAATCAGAACAATTTTAGTATTTATTTTAGGACTGGTAATCGGTTCGGGATCTATTCTTTTAATAGTCCTTTTAATAGTAGGACTGACAATCGGTTTAAACAAAGAAAAGTATGAAAAGCTTACCGCACAAAGTGATTTCTTAAATGCGGAAACTTTGGGTAAAATAGATCAGCTCGAAAAATATATCAGAGCATATTATTACGAGGACGTAGATGAAGAAGACCTTGAAAACGGTCTTTACTACGGCATTATGAACGGCGTCGGCGATCCTTATACCGTTTATTATTCACCCGAAGAATACAAGGATATGACTGCCAGCTGGAACGGCAATTACGAAGGTGTCGGCGCTTATCTTAAGATGGATACCGATGTCGGATATGCACAGATTGAAAGCTTTATCGAAGGCGGTTCGGCCAAGGAATGCGGAGAGCTTTATGTCGGCGATTATGTAGTTGCTGTTGACGGCATTGAAATGTATGGCAAGACTTTAAACGAAGTTGTTTCCTACATCAGAGGTGAGGAAGGTACATTTGTTACATTAACCGTTGAAGGTACAAGCGGCAAGCGTGACGTTACTCTTGAGAGAAGAAAGATTGATACACCTACCGTTGAATACAGCGAAAAGGATAACGGTATCTGGTACATCAAGATTTCAGAGTTTGATGCAATTACAACGAGCCAGTTCCAAGAAGCAATCGATGCTGCAAGAGAAGCAAACATGAAGGGCCTTATTATCGACTTAAGAGGTAACCCCGGCGGAAACCTTGACGTAGTCGTTGACATCTGCCGTGAAATTCTTCCTCAGGGACTCATTGTTTACACAGAAGACAAGTACGGCAACCGAAATGAATTCTCATGCGACGGCAAGAATGAAATAGATGTTCCTTTGGTTGTTTTAATAGACGGTGGTTCTGCTTCAGCTTCCGAGATTATGGCAGGCGCGATTAAGGATTACGGAATCGGAACGCTTATAGGAACCACTACATACGGCAAAGGTATCGTTCAGAGTATTTTACCTTTGGGCGACGGTTCGGCCATCAAGATTACAACCAGCAAATACTACACTCCTAACGGTAACAATATTCATAAGATCGGTATCGATCCCGACGAAGAAGTTACATTTGATTCAGAGAAATATCTCGAGGACGAGACCGACAATCAGTTGGATTACGCAATGGATTACCTGAAGGATAAAATTAACTAAAATGAGTGTTTTTCAAGTGATTTACACGGTCCTTATAAGACCGCTTCAGATTTTTTTCGAATACGTTTTTTCAGTAGCACAAAAAGGGCTTAACAATCCCGGTCTTTCGATCATTGCGTTAAGCCTTTCAATGAACCTTTTGGTTCTTCCTTTATACAACAGAGCGGATGCGGTACAGGAAGAAGAAAGGAATATCGAAAACAAATTAAGAAAAGGTGTTGCACACATCAGAAAGACTTTCAAAGGCGACGAAAGAATGATGATGCTGCAAACATATTACAGACAGAACGGATACAAGCCTACGGATGTATTCAAAAGTTCTGTCTCTCTTCTTTTGGAGATTCCCTTTTTTATAGCCGCATATCAGTTTTTATCCCATCTGGATGCAATTCAAAATGTTTCATTCGGTCCGATTGCCAATCTCGGGGCTCCCGATGCCCTGATTACAATCGGTGCTTTTTCAATTAATCTTTTGCCGATTGTTATGACATCGCTGAACCTTATATCCTGCATCGTATTTACGAAAGGATATCCCTTAAAGAACAAGATTCAGCTTTATGCCATGGCAGTTTTCTTCTTTTTCTTTTTGTATAAATCTCCCGCGGGACTCGTATTCTACTGGACTTTAAATAACCTTTTCTCACTGGTTAAAACCATATATTACAAATCAAAGACCGCGAAGAAAGTGCTTAACATTGCATTTTCTGTTGTAGGTGTAGGCTTACTTTGTTCGCTTCCTTTGGCGATGAAGAAAACAGGCAGCAAATCATTTCTTTTGATACTTGTTCTTTTGGCATTTATATGCTTTGTTCCTTTGCTTATATCCATAGTTTCGAAAAAGGAAATATTCAAAAAGAAAGAAATCAAAGAAACCGACGGAAAGCTTTTCTTACTCGGCGGAATATATATGACGATATTAACCGGTATCCTCATTCCTTCGGCCGTTATTAAATCTTCGCCGCAGGAATTCGTGGATATCTATCATTTCTTAAATCCGCTCTGGTTTGTCTTAAGTGCCACATGCATTGCGGCAGGACTTTTCTTAGTGTGGTTCTCCGTCTTTTATGGTCTGTTGGATAAAAAGATTAAGAGCATATTAAACGTTGTGATGTGCGTGGTTTGTTTTGTGGCAACCGTAGACTATATGTTCTTTGGCAAAAACAACGTTATCTTAAACAGTGCGCTTGCCTATACCGAAGAATACACGGCTCCGCATAAGCTGATTTTGATTAATCTTGCAGTTATACTGGCTGTTGTAGTGGCAGGTGTTGCGATTACTCTTTTGCTCGGCAAAAAGTTAAGAGTGCTTATTATCGCAGGTACTCTTGCAATACTCGGAATGTCGGTTATTAACTGCTCGGCCATTCAAAAAGAAATTAAAGGACTTAAGTCCGTTATCGAATCCGTCAATAAAGAAAAGCCCTCGTTTAACTTAAGCAAAAACGGCAAAAACGTAATCATATTCATGCTTGATCGAGGAATGAACGAATACATCCCATACTTCGTAAACGAGAAGCCGGAATTAAAAGAAATTTACGACGGATTCTGCTACTATCCCAACACCATTTCTTACGGCCTTTGCACCAATTACGGTGCACCCGCGATATTCGGCGGATATGAGTATACGCCTGAAGAAATGAATGCGAGGGATACCGAACTTTTACGAGACAAACATGACGAAGCACTGAAGGTTATGCCTGCTCTCTTTTATGATGAGGGATATAATGTCACCGTTTGCGATCCTCCTTATGCAGGATACAGCACGGTTCCCGACCTTTCGATATATGACGATTATCCGGAGATAAGAACCTTTATTACCAAGGGCTATTACTGGAATGCACAGAAGGCAAATGTTTCCGACAGAAACTTCAGAAACTTTTTCTGCTATTCGATTACCAAGATTGCGCCTCTGGCAATTCAGAATCATCTTTACAACCATGGTTCGTACAACGAGAGTATAGGTAACAAGAGATTCCTGGATGAAATGAAGAATTCGACGGCGTTAGTAAAGGAAGGCCTTTACAGATGTACGGGTATCAACGAAGAGGTCATGGAGGATTATCTTACCATCTCAAATCTTGTGGATATGACGACGATAAGTGATGACAACTCCGACAACTTCTTAATGCTTGATAACGAGCTTACGCACTGGCCGATTTATTTTAAGGAGCCCGAATACGAAGTTGCATACTTTGTCGACAACGAACAGTACGAAAAAGAGCATGCGGACAGATATACTTTAGACGGCGTAACGCTTGAGATGGAAAATGATGTTCAGATCGGAAGTTATCAGGTAAATATGTGTGCGCTTCTTAAAATCGGTGCATGGCTTGAATACTTAAAAGAGCAGGGCGTTTATGACAACACCAGAATCATCATTGTATCGGACCACGGCAAGTGGGTTTATCACAATGATATGTTCGACCTGGACGGCAGCGGAGACTATGAAACGGATATCGAAAGTTATTATCCGCTTCTGATGATAAAAGACTTTGACAGCCACGGTTTTACTGTGGATGAACAGTTTATGACCAATGCGGATGTTCCGACATACGCACTGGACGGAATCATTGAAAATCCTGTCAATCCTTTTACGGGCAAAGCTATTACAAACGATGCCAAGGAAGGACCGCAGAAGATTTTGGGATCGCACTATCCCGACGTAATCACCAACAACGGAACTGTTTTCATTGACGGAATCTGGTATTCCGTTGAAGACGATATGAGAGATAAAAACAACTGGAAACTTTTAGAAGACAACAGATAGAAAGAGAAAAGTAATGTCGACTGAAAATTTACTGCTTTACATAGACCCCGGAACGGGAAGCATGCTTTTTGCGGTGCTAATCGGTATATTCGGCGCTGTCGGATATATTATCAGAGTGGCCTGGGTAAAGATACGCTTTAAACTTACAAGCGGAAAAAAAGAAGAAATTAAAAGTGACAAAATTCCATACGTTATTTTTTCGGATGATAAAAGATACTGGAACACATTCGAGCCCATCTGCCGTGAATTCAACGAGCGAGGCATAGATGTGGAGTATCTTACGGCGTCCGAGGACGATCCCGGACTTAACGCGGGCTTCGAGCACGTTAAAGCCAGATTCTTAGGAGAGGGAAACAAGGCATTTTCGAAACTTAATTTCCTTAATGCCTCGGTTGTTCTTGCAACAACACCGGGTCTTGAAGTCTATCAGTGGAAGCGCTCGAGAGATGTAGACTATTATATTCACATTCCTCATGCCGCAGGTGAAATCAATTTCTACAGAATGTTCGGCCTCGATTATTACGATGCTGTTTTAATCGCAGGTGATTTCCACGAAAGACAGATCAGAAAACTCGAAGAGATGCGTGGCCTTCCCGCGAAAGACCTTCACATGTGCGGCATCCCTTATATGGATGAGATGGTCAAAAGATTAAAGGCGAGCGGTGAAACTCCCGACCACGAGAGAACGGTTCTTCTCGCACCCACCTGGGGCGAGACGTCGCTCTTTAATAAATTCAAAGGCGAAATCATAAAAGCTTTGCTTGATACCGGATATCACGTTATAGTTAGACCGCATCCGCAGTCTTTTACGGCGGAAAAGGAACTGATGGATTCGCTGATGAAAGAATTCCCAGAGTCCGACAGACTTGAATGGAACAGGGATCGCGACAATTTTGAAGTTCTTAAAAGATCCGATATT
Source organism: Lachnospiraceae bacterium (assembly GCA_017618075.1). Lineage (GTDB taxonomy): Bacteria > Bacillota > Clostridia > Lachnospirales > Lachnospiraceae > UBA3766. The sequence continues at coordinate 22,526 of JAFZUY010000050.1, read as the reverse complement.
TTAATCTCTGATTTCTCGGGCGTTGTATTTGACTTTGCGCTTGTTTACGACAAGCCGGTCATTTATACGGATACCGAGTTCGATACTTCGGCTTACGACCTCTGGTGGCTCGATGAAGATATCTGGACGCTTGGTGCACTTCCTAAGCTCGGCAAAATGATTACCGCAGATAATCTGTCGGATATTAAAAATCTTATCGATTCCTGCATAGAGAGCGACGAGTTCGCAAAGGGCAGGGAGGAAGTAAGAAACGAATGCTGGCAGGAGTACGGTAACGGAACCAAGAATACCGTCGATTATATGATTGCAAAGTACAACGAACTAAAGGAAAAAGAAAGCAAATAAAAGTTGCAAAAACACGAACAAATGTTCTGAATAATATAGACATATGATGAAAAAAATGATATGCTTAACTTCGGCATATCATTTTTATTTGGGTAAAAGAAATGGATTTTAAACTTCATTCGGAATATAAACCTACAGGCGATCAGCCACAGGCCATAAAAGAACTGGTGGAGGGCTTTAAAAAGGGCAATCAGTGCCAGACACTGCTTGGCGTTACGGGCTCCGGTAAGACATTTACAATGGCTAATGTCATCGAAGCATTAAATAAGCCCACGCTGATCATATCACACAACAAAACACTTGCGGGCCAGCTTTACTCGGAGATGAAAGAGTTTTTCCCCGAGAATGCCGTAGAGTATTTTGTTTCGTACTACGATTATTACCAGCCTGAGGCGTATGTTCCTTCGACGGATACTTACATCGAAAAAGATTCGTCGGTAAACGAAGAAATAGACAAGTTAAGACTTTCCGCCACCGCATCCCTTACGGAAAGAAGGGATGTTATTGTTGTGGCTTCCGTTTCGTGCATATACGGCTTAGGTAGCCCCGAAGATTACGAGAGCATGATAATGTCGCTTCGCCCGGGAATGCAGATTGACCGTGATGAAATCATCGCAAGACTCGTTGACATGCAGTATGAGCGTAACGATATGGACCTTACGCGTTCTTCTTTTAGGGTAAGGGGCGATACGCTTGAGATAGCCAAGGCTGAAGGCGGCGAAGGTGTGGTACGTCTTTCATTCTGGGGCGATGAGATTGAAGAGATAGCGGAGATTGACCCTGTGACCGGCAAAAAGAAAGCGATTCTTTCGTATGTCGCAATCTTCCCTGCTTCGCACTACGTTATTTCCAAGGAAAAAATAGATATCGCGTGTGACAAACTCGAACAGGAAATGCGAGAGAGGGTTGAATATTTTAAGAGCGAGGATCGTTTCGTGGAGGCGCAGAGGATACTTGAGCGTACCACATTTGATTTAGAGATGCTCAAAGAAACCGGTACCTGCTCGGGCATTGAAAACTATGCACCCGTGCTCGCAGGATTAAAGCCCGGCGATCCGCCTCATTGTCTGATGGATTATTTTAAGGACGATTTTCTTTTAATCATAGACGAGTCCCACATTTCAATTCCTCAGATAGGCGGTATGTATGCGGGAGACAGAGCAAGAAAAAATACGCTCGTTGATTTCGGTTTCAGACTTCCGTCTGCCCTTGATAACAGACCTTTGTCCTTTGAGGAATTTGAAGACAGAATAGACCAGCTTTTATGCGTATCCGCTACTCCTTCGAAGTACGAGGAAGAACATGAAATGCTTAGAACCGAGCAGATTATAAGACCTACCGGACTGCTTGATCCGGAAATTTTCGTACGCCCTACGGAAGGTCAGATAGACGATCTGATATCGGAGATAAACAAAGTAACGAAGGGCGGAAACAAAGTCCTCGTTACCACGCTTACAAAACGAATGGCCGAAGATTTGACCGACTATTTAAAAGAAGTCGGCATCAGAGTAAAATATCTTCACTCTGATATTGACACTTTGGAGAGAGCGGAAATAATAAGAGATATGCGTCTCGATGTATTCGATGTTTTAGTCGGTATCAATCTTTTACGAGAAGGACTGGACATTCCGGAGATAGCACTCGTGGCCATAATCGATGCAGACAAGGAAGGCTTTCTTCGTTCCGCAACTTCACTGATACAGACGGTGGGCCGTGCGGCGAGAAACTCCGAAGGCCACGTAATCATGTACGCAGACACCATCACCGATTCGATGAAGGTTGCGATAGACGAGACTGCGAGACGTCGTGAGATTCAGATGAAGTACAACGAAGAACACGGCATCATTCCGACCACAATCAAGAAAGCGGTCAGAGACGTGATTTCAATCTCGAAGAAAGTGGCTGAGGCTGAAAACACATGGAAGATGGAGCCTGAGAGCATGACTCTTGATGAGATTAACAAGCTCATTGCTTCCGTCGAAAAACAGATGAAAAAAGCGGCAACGGATCTTGACTTCGAAAATGCGGCTGTTTACAGAGACCAGCTTGCCGAACTTAAAAAGATTAGAAATGAAATAGAGGAATAATATGGCTGAGAAGATGCTTCCGAAATCCGATGTTATCAGGATAGTAGGTGCAAAAGAACATAATTTAAAAAGTCTGAATGTGGAAATCCCGAGAAACAAATTTGTAGTTATCACGGGACTTTCGGGCTCCGGCAAATCGTCACTTGCGTTTGATACGATTTACGCCGAAGGCCAGAGAAGATATATGGAATCGCTCTCGTCTTATGCGAGACAGTTCCTCGGACAGATGGAAAAGCCCAATGTCGAATTCATCGAGGGTCTTTCACCTGCCATCAGTATCGATCAGAAGTCCACGAACAGAAACCCGAGATCTACGGTCGGAACCGTTACAGAAATTTACGATTACTTAAGACTTCTTTATGCGAGAATCGGTATTCCGCACTGCCCCGAATGCGGTAAGGAGATTTCCAGACAGACTGTCGACGAAATGGTCGACCGAATCTTATCACTTCCCGAAGGTACCAAGATTCAGGTATTGTCTCCTGTTATCAGAGGCAGAAAGGGCGAGCACGAAAAGCTTTTAACCAGAGCCGCAAAGAGCGGTTATCTTCGTGCGAGAATCGACGGAAACTTATACGAGCTTGACGAAGAAATCAAACTTGATAAAAACATAAAGCACAATATCGATATCGTTATCGACCGACTCGTCGTAAAAGAAGATATCCAAAGCAGACTGACGGAATCCGTGGAAAATGCACTCGCGCTCTCCGAAGGCCTTCTTACTGTGGCTGATTCCGACGGCAAGGAATACAATTTCAGCCAGTCGTTTTCATGTCCCGACTGTGGTGTCAGCATCGACGAAATAGAGCCGAGAAGCTTTTCGTTTAACAATCCCTTCGGCGCATGTCCTGCGTGCGACGGTCTCGGATTTAAGAGAGAATTTGACATCAACCTGATGATTCCCGACCGCTCACTTTCTTTATCAGAGGGTGCGATTCAGGTCATCGGCTGGAAAAACAGCAAGAACGACGGTTCATTTTCAAACGGCGTTTTAACGGCACTTGCAAAGCATTTTAAGTTTTCGCTTGATACTCCTTTTGAGGAACTGCCTGCAAAGATACAGGACATTATCATCAACGGAACCAATGAATTTGTAGACGTTTATTACGAGAGCTCGAGAGGAAGAGGAGTATATCCCATTCAGTTCGAAGGTCTTTATAAAAACGTCGTAGACAGATATCGTCAGACACCGTTTGAAAGTGCGAGACTCGAATATGAGAAATACATGTCCGACACAGAGTGTGCAGAATGTAAGGGTATGAGACTTAAAAAGACTTCACTCGCGGTTACCGTCAATGATAAAAACATTTTCGAAGTAACGCAGATGCCTCTCGGCGAACTGCATAAGTTCTTTACCGAAATGGAGCTTACAGGCAACGCTGCCCTTATAGGAAATCAGATCCTAAAAGAAATCCGTTCCCGTGTAGGTTTCCTAATGGATGTTGGTCTTGGCTACCTTGCAATGTCGCGTCCGACTGCAACTCTTTCGGGCGGCGAAGCACAGAGAATCCGTCTTGCCACACAGATTGGTTCAGGCCTTGTAGGCGTAACATATATTCTCGACGAGCCGAGTATCGGTCTTCATCAGAGAGACAACGACAAGCTCCTCGCATCACTTAAAAAATTAAGAGATTTGGGCAACAATCTTATAGTCGTTGAGCACGACGAAGATACTATGCTTCAGGCGGATTACATCGTGGATATCGGACCTCTGGCCGGCGAAAAGGGCGGTCAGGTCGTTGCATGCGGTACGGCAGAAGACATCATGAACTGTCCCGACTCTATTACCGGTATGTATTTAAAGGGCGACCTTTTCGTACCCGTTCCCACAGAGAGAAGAAAGCCCAAAGATTTCATTACAATCGAGGGCGCTGCGGAAAACAACTTAAAGAATATTGATGTAGATATACCGCTTGGCGTATTCACATGTGTAACCGGTGTTTCAGGCTCGGGCAAGAGTTCACTTATCAATGAGATTTTATACAAGAGACTTGCCAGAGATTTAAATCGCGCGCAGTGTGTACCGGGCAAGCATAAAAACATAAAAGGCATTAAGAAGCTTGACAAGGTCATCGACATTGATCAGTCTCCGATCGGACGTACTCCTAAGTCAAACCCTGCGACTTACACCGGAGTATTCGATCTTATCAGAACTCTTTTTGCCGAAACTAAAGATGCAAAAGCAAAAGGATATGCGAAGGGCAGATTTTCGTTTAACGTAAAAGGTGGCCGTTGTGAAGCCTGCTCGGGTGACGGTATCGTAAAGATTGAAATGCACTTCCTTCCTGACGTTTATGTTCCCTGCGAAGTCTGCGGAGGCAAGAAATACAACAGAGAAACACTCGAAGTAAAATACAAGGGCAAGAGCATTTCCGATGTACTCGAAATGACTGTAGCCGAAGCACTCGATTTCTTTGATGCGATACCTTCCATCAAGAAAAAGATGAAGACATTAAACGATGTAGGCCTCTCCTACATCCGACTCGGCCAGCCTTCAACCCAGCTTTCCGGCGGTGAGGCACAGCGTATCAAACTCGCTACGGAATTAAGCCGCGCCTCAACGGGCAACACCATTTATATTCTGGATGAGCCTACAACAGGTCTTCATTTCGCGGATGTACACAAACTTGTTGACATTCTTCAGAGACTTACAGATGCCGGCAACACGGTTATCGTCATCGAACACAATTTGGACGTAATTAAAACTGCTGACTATATAATCGATTTAGGACCCGAAGGTGGCGATGGAGGTGGTACAGTTATCGCCACAGGCACACCCGAAGAAGTAGCCAAAAACAAAAAGTCCTTCACAGGCCAATATATCGCTAAAATGCTCAAAAAGAATAAATAAAAATATCAATGCACAGCTGTGGGGGTACCGTATGATGCTTTAGCGGGTAATATGGCTCCGTCGGTGCTTAATGAGACGAGCATTTTAATGCGAAGTCGAATTTAGCAGCCGCTACGTGAGACATCTTAGCGAGAGCGTGCCCGCGTAGTATCGTGCGGTACCCCCACAGCGTTCGTCATATTTTAAGTTTGATTTTTTCGCGCATTGGAGTATAATCATCATAGATTATTATGCGTTACTGCGTTAAGGAGAGGATATAGAAATGCAGAATTCTGATTTAGGAATTGATTTAGGTACAGCGTCAGTACTTGTTTATGTAAAGAACAAGGGCGTTGTTTTAAAAGAGCCCTCAGTAGTGGCTTTTGATAAAGATACAAATAAAATTAGAGCTATCGGTGAAGAGGCCAGACTTATGATTGGCCGTACACCCGGTACTATTCAGGCGATAAGACCTCTTAGACACGGAGTTATTTCCGACTATACCGTTACAGAGAAAATGATGAAATATTTCATCCAGAAGGCAGTCGGCAGAAGAATGTTCAGAAAGCCCAGAGTAGCAGTCTGCGTTCCTTCGGGTGTTACCGAAGTTGAAAGAAAGGCTGTACTTGATGCTACATATCAGGCCGGTGCAAGAGATGTTTCCATTATTGAGGAGCCTATTGCAGCAGCTATCGGAGCAGGTATCGATATTTCAAAGCCCTGCGGCAACATGATTGTCGATATCGGCGGCGGAACAACGGATATCGCAGTTATTTCACTCGGCGGTACCGTAGTATCCGAATCCATCAAGATTGCAGGCGATGATTTCGATGAAGCTATCGCAAGATACATTAAGAGAAAACACAACTTATCCATCGGTGAAAGAACAGCCGAGGATATCAAGATAAAGATCGGTTCAGCTTACAGAAGACTTGAGGAAGACTCTATGGAAGTTAAGGGTCTCAATGTTTTATCAGGTCTTCCCAACACTGTTACCGTTACATCAACGGAAATGGAAGAGGCTTTAAAGGAAACTACCACACAGATAGTTGACGCCATCCACTCCGTACTTGAAAAAACTCCGCCCGAACTTTCCGCAGATATCGCAGAACGTGGTATTGTTTTAACCGGCGGCGGTTCAATGTTAAGAGGTCTCGAGGACTTAATCGAGATCAAGACAGGTATCGAAACCAACACCGCAAACGAGCCTTTGACCTGCGTTGCCATCGGTACCGGAAAATATGTTGAATATCTTGATACCAAGTATTACGAAGTTTAATACTGCTCTAAGCACAGATCCTTTACGGGCAGATGAGGTGAAATAATCTATGGTAGTTAAAGGTTCTGTCGATTCTTTTAAATATGTCAATGATATAAATCATTTTGGTATTTTTATCTTGAATACTTCTGAAGTTAAAGATGGAAGCATTGCCGTTACAGGCAATGTTTTCGGTCTTTCAGAGGGAGATTATATCGAAGTGACGGGCAACGAAGTCATTCATCCCGTGTACGGCAAGCAGATAAAAATGACCTCTTACAGGGCGGTTCAGCCCACAGATACAGATGCTGTAATTAAATATCTCGCATCGGGCGCACTAAAGGGTATCGGTCCTAAAATGGCCGTGCGTATTTTCACGACTTTTGGCGTGAATACTCTTGATATTCTCGAAAAAGAGCCTGAGCGTCTCGCCGAAGTAAAGGGCATCAGCGAAAATATGGCAAGAAACATCGCCATCGAATATGCTTCCAAGAAAAGCATGAGAGATGCGATGATGTTCCTTCAAAACTACAATATCTCCAACAGTCTCGCAGCCAAAATCTACGAGAAATATGACGAGAAAATGTATTTAATCGTAAGGGAGCATCCTTACAAAATCGCTGAAGATATATTCGGCGTCGGCTTTAAAACCGTCGACGGTATCGCTCGTGAAGTCGGCATAAAAGAAAACGATTCCGAAAGAATTATGTCCGGCATTCAGTACTCCTTAACCCTTGCTCTCGAGGACGGCCACACGTATCTTCCAATGGATCTTCTCGTCGAAAAATCCAAAGAGATACTTGAAGTAAGCGAAGACTTAATCGAAGAAAACATCAGCAGCCTGACTATTTCGGGCAAGATTACCATCAAAAATCCCGATAAGGTTTTCCTAAAATATGTTTACAACGAAGAGGCATACTGCGCTTCCAAATTAAAGTCCCTAAAAGATGCATTCGCCAAGACTAAGGAAACATCTTTGGAAAAAGAATATCGTGAAGATGCGATAGAAAGAATCATGAGCAACTATTCATTTGAACTTGATGATTCGCAAAAGGAAGCGATACATGCAGGCATCGAAAACGGAATATTTCTTTTAACAGGCGGACCCGGTACCGGCAAAACAACCATCATAAAAGCACTTATAGAATATTTCTTTAAAGACAGAAGAGATGTTGTGCTTGCAGCCCCTACAGGCAGAGCGGCAAAGCGAATGAGTGAAGCCACGGGTTTTGAGGCCAAAACACTTCACCGGCTTTTAGAAGCAAAGGCACTCGGAGACGACAGCGAGAAAGCAAGGTTTGCGAGAAACGAAGCAAATCCCCTCGAAGCGGATGTTTTTATCATTGACGAAATGTCGATGGTGGATGTGTTTCTCTTTGCGGCATTTTTAAAAGCTGTTCAGGTCGGCTCGAGAGTAATATTAGTCGGAGATATGAACCAGCTCCCGAGTGTTGGCGCAGGCAATATTTTCAGAGACCTTTTAAACTGCGGATATTTTGCAAGCGAACGTCTGACAGAAATTCACAGACAGAGCATCGACAGCAAAATAATCGTAAATGCACACAGTGTAAACAAGGGCGTCTGTCCTCCACTTGATAAAAACGATGAGAGCAATGATTTCTTCTTCCTTGAGAGAGGCGAGAAGAACCGTCTTACCAACGATATTATCGAACTGGTTAAAAACAGGATTCCGAAGAAGTTTAAGGTGGATCCTGCGGAAATACAGGTATTATCCCCGAGCAGAAAAGGTGATCTGGGCGTTGAGTCCCTAAACAGAATTCTGCAAAAGCACCTTAATCCCGAGGATAAGAGAAAAAGCGAAATCACCAGAGGCGACAACATATTCCGCATAGGAGACAAAGTTATGCAGATCAAAAACAATTACGATTTGGAGTGGGTCTGCAGGGGCTTTAACGACATCATCGTCGAGAGGGGCGAGGGTGTTTACAATGGTGATATAGGAAAGATTATAAGAATAAACGAATTTGAAAGAAGCATCACGGTTTTGTTCGACGAGACGAGAGAGGCCACATATGCAAGGGATGAAATCGAAGAACTCGAGCTTGCGTATGCGATAACTATTCACAAGTCCCAGGGCAGCGAATATCCGGCCATAGTAATTCCGATACTCGATACTCCGAGAATGCTTCTTACAAGAAACCTCTTTTATACTGCGATTACCAGAGCCACGGACTGCGTGATGATTTTAGGCAGCAGCGAAAAGATAAAAGAGATGGTTTCAAACGATTCAGACAGAAGAAGATACACGGATTTTACACAGAGACTCAAAGAGGTAATGGATTGACGGGTTCGCTGCTTTTCCCAAGGAGATGTCCGATGTGCGACGAGATACTCGATAAAGGGAAATTAATCTGCGACAAGTGCATACGTATTCCGAGGCGTGTCACGGGAGAGAGGTGTTTTAAGTGCTCCAAACATCTTGATTCACCTTACGCCGAATACTGTCCGGACTGCGAAAAGCACAAGAAGAGTTTTTTAAGAGGAATAGCCCTTTACGAATATGACTCCGTAAAAGATTCAATTAACAGCTTCAAAAACAACGGTCGACCTGAATATGCCGTCTTTTATGCGGACGGAATCGACAGGTATCTGTCGGATATTATAAAGAGTTTTCATGCAGATGTGCTCGTTCCGATTCCGCTTCATCCCACGAAGTTTAAGAAGCGCGGATACAACCAGTCCGAGCTTCTTGCAAACGAACTTTCAAAGCGTTTTGACATCCCTGTGGATACGCATCTGCTTGAGAGAACAAAGAAGACAAAAGAGCAGAAAAAACTGACCGGAAACGAACGTCTAAAGAATACCGTTGGGGCTTTTCATATGCTCCCAAATGGTGTAAAATATAATAATATTATATTAGTTGATGATGTCTATACCACGGGTGCTACTCTGGATGAAGCGAGCAGAACCCTTATTTCGGGCGGTTTAAAGAATGTTTTTTTCGTTACCGTCGCGATTGGTTCAGGCAGTTAGAAAGATTATGATTAACGATCAGGGAAAAAAGAAAATACGTCTTATGACGAGAATCGCCATATACGAAAAGACGGAAGGCAGAAAGAACGAACCCGTAGCGAGATATTTCAGATCCGATTACATCGGTCTTAAGATTCTCAGTTCGGTCATCTGTGCTACCGTTGTTTTCTTGATGATTATCGGACTTTACGTTCTCTGTAATTCCGAGACTCTTATGGTAGATTTCTACAGAATAGATTTGCTCGGCGAGGCACGTAAACTGATTCTTGCATATATTGCTTTTGTCAGTGCGTATGTAACAATAGTTGCGATTGCTTTCTTTGTGAAATACAACAGAGCAGTCAGATATAAAAGAATTTTTTCAAGAAATCTGAAAAAACTTTTGTCTCATTACGGCAAGAAAGAAGACTTTGAGGAAGAAGACGATGATGACTAAGTTGAGAGAAATCAGACTTCAGGTAGTAACTTTTTTAAGTAAGTTTGAAGCATATCTGGTTCCCGCAGGAAAATTCATAACAGCAATGATTGTATTTTGCATTATCAATGCAAAATTCGGATACATGAAGAGTATCACCAAATTCCCTTTGGTGGTTATTCTTGCACTCTTCTGTTCGTTCATGCCGATGAGCATGATTATTATCATAGGCGCACTTTTAACCCTGGCTCACGCTTATGCGATATCAATTGAGTTTGCGATAGTGCTGGCTGTGGTTTATATAATAATGTTTCTGCTGTTTTTCAGGTTTTCCCCGAAAGATTCATTTGCGGTTATACTTACGCCGATTTGTTTTATGCTAAAGATTCCTTACGTAATACCGATGTCATTCGGTTTGGTAGGATCTGCATCAAGCGCGGTATCGGTAGCATGCGGAACGATAGTTTTCTATGTGCTAAGCTACATGTCCAAAGCCGCAAAGGCATTTGAGGAAAACGGAGAAACAGATTTACTCACAAGACTCCGTGCACTTCTGGAAGGAATTATTAAATACAAAGAGATGTTAGTCTGCGCGGCAGCATTTGCGCTGATAGTAATCGTTGTTTATCTTGTCAGAAGAATGTCGATTAACTACGCATGGACAATCGCAATGATAACCGGTGCACTTACCGGAATCCTTACCATTCTTGTCGGCGACATTTTATACAAGACCGACATTTCAATCGTCGGACTTATCTTCGGTACAATTCTTGCATGTGGTGTCGTGAAGATAATTCAGTTCCTGGTATTCGACGTCGATTATTCGAAAGCCGAAAAAGTCCAGTTCGAAGACGACGATTATTACTACTACGTTAAAGCGGTTCCCAAGATTACCGCAGGCAATATAAGAGATAACGCAGATTCATCGGACGCTCCTAAAAGAGCTAAGCCTAAAAAATCTCCCAAAGCATTCGCCAAAAAAGGAATGAGCGATGAAGAGAGAAGAGAAAAGGCAATAGCCGCAGCCAAGGCAAGAAGAAAAGCCGAAGCAGCCGAGACCGAAAAGGCAGAAGCACCCGAGGAAGAAGTAAAGGTTGCAAAAACCGCAACACCTGTAAAGAGAACTCCAAACCGCCAGAAAATGATTGATGTGGATAAGGAGTTTTCAAAGGAAAGAGCCGCATACGAAGCAAGACAGGCAGAGATAGCCAGAAGAAGAGAAGCGGCAAGGGCGGCAAAAGAAAGACTTCGAGTGAACTTAAGCGATGACGAGCCCACCAGAGTTGTACCCGAAGCGAGTGCGGAAGAAGATTCCGAACTTGCAATGAGCCAGAGAATGGCATATCAGAGAAGAAAACTTGAGGAAAGATTAAACAGAAACGACGAGTAAAGTAAATGGCAGTATTTCAGAGAATGTTTGATTTCATAAGTAAATATCTTACGGTATTCAGACTTCCCAGAGTAGGTATTCTGGACGTTCTCGAAATTATAATTCTTGCATTTCTTCTGTACCAGGTAATGAAATGGATGAAGAATACCAGAGCATGGGCGGTTGTAAAAGGACTGGCCGTTATTTTGGTATTTATGGCTATAGCCGAAATCCTTGATATGACGACTATTATCTGGATTGGCAAGAGCCTCTTTACTCTGGGCGCCGTTGCTATTATCGTAGCACTTCAGCCCGAAATCAGAAGACTCATTGAAGACCTTGGAAAGAACAATCTTTTAACAACACTTATTTTACTCGGCGAAAAGCAGAATGACGGAAGATTTACGGATAAGACTTTAAACGAAATCATTTCCGCATGCTTCGAGATGGGACGTGCCAAAACAGGTGCTCTTATTGTAATCGAAGGTGATTCCCCTCTTGAAGAATATGAAAGAACCGGTATTACGGTTGACGGACTTGTTTCCAGTCAGCTTCTTGTAAATATTTTCGAACACAATACTCCTTTGCATGACGGCGCAGTTATCATTCGCGGCGACAGAGTTCAGTCCGCCACATGCTATCTCCCGCTTTCCGACAACAGGAGTTTAAGTAAAGAGCTCGGTACCAGACACCGTGCGGGCGTAGGTATATCCGAAGTTACCGATGCCCTCGTTATTATAGTATCCGAAGAAACCGGTAAAGTCTCCGTTGCACAGAACGGAGAGCTTTTCAGATGTCTTGACGTAATCGACTTAAGAAGAAAACTTGAGGCTATTCAGGACAAGAAGGAAGGCAAGACCAGAAAGAACGGAAAAAAGAAGGAGGAGGAGAAGAAAGATGAAGCAAAAGCTGACGCATAATCTCAATCTTAAAGTCCTTGCCGTACTTTTTTCCATTATTATATGGATAGTTGTCGTTAATATTGACGATCCTATTAAAAGTGTGCAGTTCAACGATATAACCATTGATGTCTTAAACAAGCAGCTTCTCACTGAGAAAAATCTCGTGGGAGATATTACCGAAGGTCAGGAAACAGTAGACGTTACGGTAAGCGGCAGAAGATCTGTCATCGAGGATCTTTCGAAAGACAATATCAGCGTATCTGTTGACTGTAAGGATTTGGACGAAACCAAAACTCTTACATTAAAAGTTTCTTCCAATAAATATTCGGGAGACATTGATTCCATGAAACCCGAATTCGACAAGGTTTCGCTTAATGTCGAGGAATTAAAGAAGATTCAGAAGGCCATCCAGGTTGAGCCTATAGGCTTCCCTGCAGACGGATATATTTTAGGAGACTATACCATCAGCCTTAACCGTGTAAACATAGAAGGGCCCAAGTCGGTAATCGACAAGGTTCAGTCGGCAAAGGTTCAGGTGGATGTTGACGGAGCAACAGGCAACATTTCCGCTTCCGCACCGATTATCCTCTATGATGCGCTCGGAGAGAGACTCGACACATCCAAACTTAAGATGAACCTCGACAATATCAATGTCAGCCAGGAAGTCCTTTACACAAAGACGGTGGATGTTGTAGCAAATGTTTCCGGAGAACCCGAAGAAGGCTACAAGACTAACGGAGAAATTCAGATAGTACCTTCCAAGGTTACTATTGCGGGAATGAAGTCGGTGCTTGACAACATAAGCCAGGTTACCATCCCTGCATCAGCCGTTAATATCAACAACCAGGATTCAAACTACAAGACCAGTGTGAACATTTTCAACTACCTTCCTTCCGGAGTTGAATCCGCGGAAGAATCCTTCAAGGGTTCGGTAAGCGTAACGGTCGGAATAGAAAAAGAAATAGAGAAAACCTACAATATATATTTCAGTAAGATTTCTTTCGACTCACTTCCCGATGGTCTGAGTGCAGAGATTATAAACAACACCGAAGCTGCACTTGATAACAGAGTGGAGATAGTTGCATACGGACTTGAAGACGAGTTTGACAATGTGACTGCTTCCGATATTAAGGTTGAAGCCGATTTTGATAAATATATGGAAGAAAACAATATCGCTCAGATAAATCAGGGTTACATGACGGTTCCCTTAAAGGTTACACTTCCCGAGGGACTTCGCGTGAGCGATACGCTTAAAATAAGGATCCGCGTTAAAGCTGACGAAACTTGAGTTTCGGGCGAAAAAGTGGTAAAATATTTAAAATAATTATTGGGGTAAAAATACGGGGGGAAAACGTATGCTTACTAAGACTGTGGTTATTAACAACCCTACCGGCCTGCACTTAAGACCGGCAGGTAATTTATGCAAAGAAGCAGTAAAGTACAAATCAAAGATTACATTTAATTACAGAAACAATAATACCAATGCCAAGAGTGTGCTTTCGGTACTGGCAGCCTGCGTAAAGCAGGGCGAGTCCATCGAACTTGTGATAGAGGGCGATGATGAAGAGGAAGCAATGGAAAACATGGTAAGGGTAATAGAGGAAGGACTCGGCGAGACCGAGGACATGAAGCCTTTGGCGTAACTATTCAAAAAAGACCAAAAAGTTGTTGACGTAGACTAAACGTTATGTTATTCTACATAAGCAAGATTGCTTTTTAGGTCTTTTTTTTATGCACTCAAAAATCAGTCAGATAGCAAAAATAACTGTGAACATACGGTTACGGAGGTAATAAATAATGCGTACAAGAATTACATTGGCATGCACTGAATGCAAGCAGAGAAATTACAATACCACAAAGGAAAAAAAGAACCATCCCGACAGAATGGAAACCAAGAAGTACTGCAGATTCTGCAAGAAGCATACTTTACATAAGGAAACAAAGTAATCGGGTATTCGGCTTGATCCGGAAAGGGATAAAATATGGCAGATACACAGAAGAAGTCCAAGAGAAGTTTTTTCAAGGGCGTTAAATCTGAATTCAAGAAGATTACATGGCCGACAAAAGATGATGTATTAAAGCAGACTCTTGTTGTTACCGTTATTACGGTTGTTGTAGCCGCTTTGATTGCCGCTATCGATTTGGGCGTTCAGTACGGAATTAATTTTTTAACAGGTCTGTAGGATTGACAAACCGGCAGATTTGTTTTAATGCCGGCACGGAGGTTTAAATGGAAGAATTCATCGAAGAAGAGTATGACATTGGTCAGAGTGATAATAAATCCGGCAAAGGTATGGGATGGTATGTTGTTCATACTTATTCAGGATATGAGAATAAGGTAAAGACAAACATTGAAAAAGCCATCGAGAACAGACCCGAGCTTCGTGAGACCATTCTTGAGGTAAAGGTTCCCATGCAGGAAGTTACCGAAGTTAAGAACGGTGTCAGAAAAACATCTGAAAAGAAGATGTTCCCCGGATATGTACTTATTCATATGGATGCTGACGACAATGCAGCATGGTATGTGGTAAGAAATACAAGAGGCGTTACAGGATTCGTAGGACCCGGAAGTAAGCCCGTTCCTTTAACAGAGGACGAAATGAAGGCATTAAGCTTCGAAGGACCCGAGAAGATTCGTATCGATGTTGCCGAAGGAGATACTGTTGATGTTATCGCAGGTGTCTGGGTCGGAACAGTCGGTGTCGTTAAGAGAGTTGACGCCAACAAGCAGGTTGTTACAATTAACGTCGAATTGTTCGGTCGTGAAACACCTGTTGAAATCAGCTTTGCTGATATTAAGAAAATCTAAGTTGTTTGTTCATAGGATTTCCTATATTTTATAGATGTTCTTGAACAGTGGGAGCCGAAATGGTTTCGGCGCCGAACCACATTTTATTAGGAGGTAGCCAAAATGGCAAAGAAAGTTTCAGGTTATATCAAGTTACAGATTCCTGCCGGCAAAGCAACACCGGCACCCCCTGTTGGTCCCGCATTAGGCCAGCATGGTGTTAACATCGTTGAATTCACAAAGCAATTCAACGCAAGAACAGCAGATAAGGGTGACGTAATCATTCCTGTTGTTATCACAGTTTACGCAGACAAGAGTTTCAGTTTTATTACAAAGACTCCTCCCGCTGCAGTACTTTTAAAGAAGGCTTGTAATTTAAAGAGCGCTTCCGCCAGACCTAACAAGGATAAGGTTGCTACGATTTCAAAGGCTAAGATCAGAGAAATCGCAGAGACCAAGATGGAAGACTTAAATGCAGCAAGCATTGAAGCAGCAATGAGCATGATCGCAGGTACAGCCCGTTCAATGGGTATCGTAGTAGAAGATTAATCTAAGTAAGTGGGAGCATTAATTGCATTGACCACAAGGAGGTAATTTAAATGAAACACGGAAAAAAATACAATGAAGCTGCAAAGCAGGTAGACAGAGCAACTCTCTACGATCCCGCTGAAGCAGTTGCACTCGTAAAGAAAACAGCAACAGCTAAGTTTGACGAAACAGTTGAACTTCATATCAGAACAGGTTGTGACGGACGTCATGCAGAAGAGCAGATTCGTGGCGCTGTAGTTCTTCCTCACGGAACAGGTAAGACAGTTAGAGTACTTGTTTTCGCTAAGGGTGACAAGGTAAGCGAAGCTGAAGCAGCAGGCGCAGATTTCGTAGGCGGAGATGAACTCATTCCCAAGATTCAGAATGAAGGCTGGCTTGATTTCGATGTTGTAGTTGCAACTCCCGACATGATGGGTGTTGTTGGTCGTCTCGGTAAGGTACTCGGACCTAAAGGTCTCATGCCCAACCCTAAGGCCGGCACAGTTACAATGGATGTAACAAAGGCAATCAACGATATCAAAGCAGGTAAGATCGAGTACAGACTCGACAAGTCCAACATTGTTCACTGCCCTATCGGAAAGGTATCATTCAGCGAGGAACAGCTCGTTGATAACCTTAAGGCTATCATGGATGCTATCGTTAAGGCTAAACCCGCTTCACTTAAGGGTACATACTTAAAGAGCATTACAATTTCTTCAACCATGGGCCCCGGTGTCAAGGTTAACACAATTAAGTATCTGTAAGATAAAATCGAGCGCTTCGAAAGAAGCGCTCTTTTTACAAATTTATTCTTGACATTTAATATTCATAATGTTAAATTAGAAAAGGTCGTCAGACCATGCCGAAGACAGTAGGTGTCGAAAGACGTAAGTGTAATCGCCTACCGAGGAGAAAAGTTTTGGATTAAATTTTGCTCTCTCGCTTTGTCGGCGGGAGATTTTTTATTCAATAAACTCTTTCGGCAATCAAAATAAAGAAGGAGGAAAAAAAGAAAATGGCAAAGATTGAATTAAAGAAACCCATTATCGAAGAAATTCAATCAAGCATCAAAGATGCAAAGTCAGTTGTTGTAGTTGACTACCGCGGACTTACCGTTGAGCAGGATACAAGACTTCGTAAGACTCTTCGTGAGAACAACATTACTTACAAAGTATACAAGAACACAATGATCAACTTTGCAATTCAGGGAACAGAGTTCGAAGGCCTTGCTCCTTATCTTGAAGGACCTACAGCTATCGCAATCTCTACTGAAGATGCTACAGCACCTGCAAGAGCTATTTGCAAATTCGCAAAAGAGGCTCCCAAGCTTGAAGTTAAAGCAGGTATCGTAGAAGGAACAGCTTATGATGCAGCTGGTATTACACAGATTGCAAGCGTACCTTCAAAGGAAGAACTTCTCGCAAAGCTGCTCGGCAGCATGAAGTCACCCATTTCCAATTTTGCTCGCGTTATCAATCAGATCGCAGAGCAGCAGCAGGGTGCATAATTAACTGTAAATTAGTATTTATTTATCAATATGGAGGAAAATTAAAATGGCTAAATTAACAACAGAAGAATTTATCGCTGCTATTAAAGAGCTCAGCGTACTTGAATTAAACGATCTTGTAAAGGCATGTGAGGAAGAATTCGGCGTATCTGCAGCAGCAGGCGTTGTAGTTGCAGCAGCAGGTGCTGGTGATGCAGGCGCAGCAGCAGAAGAGAAGACAGAGTTCGATGTAGAACTTACAGATGTAGGACCTAACAAGGTTAAGGTTATCAAAGTAGTTCGTGAAGCTACAGGCTTAGGTCTTAAGGAAGCTAAGGATCTCGTAGATGCAGCTCCTAAGATGGTTAAGGAAGGCGCTTCTAAGGAAGAAGCTGACGACATCAAGGCTAAACTTGAAGCTGAAGGCGCAAAGGTTACTTTAAAGTAATTTAAAACTTAGAAAAAAATATTCAAAACAACCGGAAAAAGTATTTGACTTCCGGTTGTTTTTTTGTTATGATGGAAAATGCGCTAATGTGGGAGATGTGGCCCATTTGACTTTTTATTGCCTAAAAAAAGGGTCAAAAAAAGCCCGATTTTCTCCGAAAAATTAGTGATTATATAAAGATTGGAGCAGAATGTCAATGGAAAAGAAAAGAATTCGTCCGGTGTACAACGGTAACAGCTTACGAATCAGCTATTCAAGACAGGAAGAAGTGCTCGAAATTCCCGACCTGATTGAAGTGCAGAAAAAATCGTACGAATGGTTTCTCAAAGAAGGTCTGAAGGAAGCTTTCGCCGATATTTGTCCCATCACCAACTTCGGTGGCGACATGCGTCTTGACTTTGTTGATTTTACTCTTGCCGAGGATGAGGCTAAGCACACAATCGAAGAGTGCAAGGAAAGAGACCTTACCTATGAAGCACCTTTGAGAGTAAAGGCCCGTTTGTATGTACCGGAGAAAGACAAGAACGGCAACAAGACAGGTCAGTTTGAGATTAAGGAATCCGACATTTTTATGGGTAACTTCCCTCTCATGACAGAAACCGGTACCTTCGTAATCAACGGTGCCGAGCGTGTAATCGTCTCACAGCTTGTTCGTTCCCCGGGCATTTACTATGATTATACACATGATAAATTAGGAAAGAAGCTCTTCGCATCCACAGTTATTCCTAACCGTGGTGCATGGCTTGAATATGAAACAGACTCTAATGATATCGCCAGCGTGCATGTTGACAGAAACAAAAAGATGCCCATGACCGCTTTTATTCGTGCGCTCGGAATCAGCAGCGACGAAGATATCATCAGCGTTTTCGGTGACGATCCCAAGATCATTGCCACAATCGCTAAGGATCCTTCCAAGAACTATCAGGAAGGCCTCAGGGAACTCTATGCAAGACTTCGCCCCGGCGAGCCTTTCAGCGTAGAAAACGCAGAGAACTTCATGAACTCCATGTTCTTTGATCCCAGACGTTACGACCTCGCAAAGGTTGGACGTTATACATATAATAAGAAACTCAATTTCAACAAGAGAATCGTCGGCCATGTTTTAGCCGAAGATGTTGTAAGCGAGTTTACAGGTGACGTACTTGCAAAAGCGGGCGATGTTGTAGATAAGGAAACTGCTACAAAGATTCAGAACGCCGCTGTTCCTTCCGTTCTTATTCAGACAGAAGAAAGAAACGTAAAAGTACTCTCCAACATGATGGTTGATATTTCCGAGTGGGTTGACTGCGACAAGGAAGAGCTTGGTATTACCGAACTCGTTTACTTCCCCGTACTTCAGACAATCCTCGGCGAATATGCTGAAAAGCCCGAAGAGCTCGGCGATGCTATCAAGAACAATATCGCTGATCTTATTCCCAAGCACATTACCAAGGAAGACATCCTTGCAAGTATTAACTACTGCTTACATCTTGAGTACGGTATCGGCAATAAGGACGATATCGACCACTTAGGCAACAGACGTATTCGTGCTGTCGGAGAACTTCTCCAGAACCAGTACAGAATCGGTCTTTCAAGAATGGAAAGAGTTGTTCGTGAAAGAATGACCACACATGATGCAGACGATGTATCAGCTTCCAGTCTTGTAAATATCAAGCCCGTACAGGCAGCCATGAAGGAATTCGTCGGTTCATCACAGCTTTCACAGTTCATGGACCAGAACAACCCTCTTGGTGAACTTACTCATAAAAGACGTCTTTCGGCATTAGGACCCGGCGGTCTTTCAAGAGATCGTGCCGGATTCGAAGTTCGAGACGTTCACTATACACATTACGGAAGAATGTGTCCTATCGAGACGCCCGAAGGTCCTAACATCGGTCTTATCAACTCACTTGCTTCCTATGCAAGAATTAATGAGTACGGATTTATCGAGGCTCCTTACAGAAAGATTGACAAATCCGATCCCGAGAATCCTCGTGTAACCGATGAAGTTGTTTACATGGCAGCAGACGAAGAAGATAACTATCATGTAGCACAGGCTAACGAAAAACTCGACGAGGAAGGCCATTTCGTAAGAAAGATGGTTACCGGTCGTTTCAAAGAAGAAACACATGAATATCCCAAGGCTATGTTCGATTACATGGACGTATCTCCTAAGATGGTATTCTCGGTAGCTACAGCACTTATTCCTTTCCTTGAGAACGACGATGCTAACCGTGCCCTCATGGGTTCGAACATGCAGCGTCAGGCAGTTCCCCTTCTCTTTACCGAGGCACCCGTTGTCGGTACAGGTATGGAAGCTAAGGCGGCTGTTGACTCAGGCGTATGTAAGGTAGCAAAGAAAGCCGGTACAATCGATTATGTTGCATCTGATTTAATCAAGATGACATATGATGACGGCACAAAAGAAGATATTAAACTTTCCAAGTTCGCAAGAAGTAACCAGAGCAACTGTTACAACCAGAAGCCTATCGTATTCCAGGGCGACCATGTTGAAGCAGGTCAGGTTATCGCAGACGGCCCTTCAACCGCTAACGGCGAATTAGGTTTAGGTAAGAACCCTCTCATCGGTTTCATGACCTGGGAAGGTTACAACTACGAGGATGCTGTTCTTTTATCAGAAAGACTCGTAAAAGAAGACGTATACACATCTGTACATATTGAAGAATATGAAACAGAAGCAAGAGATACAAAGCTCGGACCCGAAGAGATTACCAGAGATCTTCCCGGTGTCGGCGAAGATGCACGTAAAGACCTTGACGAAAATGGTATCATCCGTATCGGTGCAGAGGTTCGTGCGGGCGATATCCTTGTAGGTAAAGTTACTCCTAAGGGAGAAACAGAATTAACACCCGAAGAAAGACTCTTAAGAGCAATCTTCGGCGAGAAGGCAAGAGAAGTAAGAGACACATCTCTTAAGGTACCTCACGGTGAATACGGTGTAGTAGTTGATGCCAAGGTATTCTCACGTGCTCAGGGCGATTCCGAACTTTCACCCGGAGTTAATCAGAAGGTCAGAATTTACATCGCACAGAAGAGAAAGATTTCTGTAGGTGATAAGATGGCCGGACGTCACGGTAACAAGGGTGTTGTTTCAAGAGTTCTTCCTGTAGAAGATATGCCTTATCTTCCTAACGGACGTCCTCTTGATATCGTGCTTAACCCTCTTGGCGTTCCTTCCCGTATGAATATCGGTCAGGTACTTGAAATCCACCTTTCACTTGCTGCAAAGGCTCTCGGATTTAACATTGCAACCCCCGTATTCGACGGCGCAAACGAAAATGATATCATGGATACGCTTGACATGGCTAACGACTATGTAAACGGTTCATGGGAAGATTTTGAAAAGAAATATAAAGACGTTCTTCTTCCTGAAATTCTCGAGTATCTGTATGAAAACAGAGACCACAGAGAACTCTGGAAAGGCGTTCCTATTTCAAGAGACGGTAAAGTAAGACTTCGTGACGGACGTACCGGCGAATACTTCGACGGACCCGTTACCATCGGACACATGCATTATCTTAAACTCCATCACCTTGTTGATGATAAGATCCATGCACGTTCGACCGGACCGTACTCACTCGTAACTCAGCAGCCTCTCGGCGGTAAAGCTCAGTTCGGTGGACAGCGTTTCGGTGAAATGGAAGTTTGGGCACTTGAAGCATACGGTGCATCCTATACACTTCAGGAAATCCTTACAGTTAAGTCCGATGACGTTGTAGGTCGTGTAAAGACATACGAGGCAATTATCAAGGGCGAGAACATTCCTACACCCGGTATACCCGAATCATTCAAGGTATTACTTAAGGAACTTCAGTCACTTTGTCTTGATGTTAAGGTTCTCGACGAAGACGGCAACGAAGTAGTGCTTCTTGAAAATACTGAAGTTAGTACAAATACATACCGTGCGGAAATGGGCGACGATTCAGACACCGCAGATTATGAAGGCATGAAACTGACCGAGATGGGCTTCACGGAGCACACAATCGGTGAGGAAGACAACGATGACAGATTCGAAGACGATTACTCAGAAGAGTACGTTTACGAAGATGAATCGGTAAATGATTTTGCAGGTGAAGACGAATAGTTGAACATTTAACACATTATTTTAAAAAGGAGAGCCAGGAAATGTCTGATATAAAAAGAGATGGATATGAACCGATAACATTTGATTCAATCAAAATCGGTTTGGCATCACCCGAGAAAATACTTGAATGGTCCAGAGGTGAAGTTGAAAAGCCCGAGACCATCAACTACAGAACATTAAAGCCCGAAAAAGAAGGCTTGTTCTGCGAAAAGATTTTCGGACCGAGCAAAGACTGGGAATGTCATTGCGGTAAATATAAAAAGATTCGTTACAAAGGCGTTGTCTGCGACCGTTGTGGCGTAGAAGTTACTAAGGCCAGCGTTCGTAGAGAGAGAATGGGACATATCAAACTGTCCGCTCCCGTTTCGCACATCTGGTATTTTAAGGGCATTCCTTCAAGAATGGGTCTCATTCTTGATTTAAGCCCCAAGGCACTTGAAAAGATTCTTTACTTCGTGTCTTATGTAGTACTTGATCCCGCAGATTCAGGACTTGAATTCAAGCAGGTTCTGTCAGAGAAAGAGTACCAGACAGCCAGAGAACAGTACGGCGACGGTTTCCGCGTAGGTATGGGTGCCGAAGCTGTTAAGGAACTTCTTATGGGCGTAGATCTTGAAACAGAGTACGCAGCTATCAAAGAAGAACTTGATTCCGACAGCTCAAAGGGTCAGAAGAAATCCAAACTCATGAAGAGACTCGAGGCAATCGAGGCATTCCGTGAGTCAGGCAACAAGCCCGAATGGATGATTCTTGATGTAATCCCTGTTATCCCGCCTGATATTCGTCCTATGGTACAGCTTGACGGCGGACGTTTCGCAACCAGCGACTTAAACGACTTATACAGAAGAATTATTAACAGAAACAACAGACTTGCAAAGCTTCTTACACTCGGTGCACCCGATATCATCGTTCGTAACGAGAAGAGAATGCTTCAGGAAGCTGTTGATGCACTTATTGATAACGGCAGAAGAGGAAGACCTGTTACCGGACCT
>JAFZUY010000049.1 GCA_017618075.1 Lachnospiraceae bacterium | reverse complement strand
GGTGCGAACGTAAGTGTTGGAAGTGAATCTCTCGGAACAACTGATTCCACAGGAAAGAAAGAAAAGAGCGATCTTGCTGCAGGAGATTATACTGTAACAATAAAAGCTCCCGAGAATTACAAAGTATCGGGAGAGGCAAGCCAGACAAAGGAAGTAAAAGCCGGCGCTACTACAACATATATTTTCTATGTTGAAGAAATCTCCGTAACACCTGAAAAAGGATCAATCGAAGTATATGTATACAATAAAGGAACAAAAGAGGGTGTAATCGGAGCAAAGGTAAGTGTTGGAGGCGAAACGCTCGAAACTATTGAAACAGGAAACGTAGTAAAGAACGATCTTGCTGAAGGAGAATATACAGTATCAATCGAAGCACCTGAGAATTACAAAGTATATGGAGATGATAGCAAGACAGATAAAGTAACAGCCGGAAATACAACAACATATGAATTCTATGTTGAAGAAACTGGAAGCTTAACCATAAAGGTTGAGGATGAAGTTACCGGAAATCCTGTAAAAGATGCGAAAGTATCCGTCAAGCAACCGGATGGTAGTACCAAGTACTATACTACGGATGGAAACGGAGAGGTTACCGAGTATTCGAAAACTGCTTCAGGCAATCATAAAACTCCGGTTGGCAGTTATGAAATAACTGTAACAGAAGCTCCTGATGGATACAATGTTACGACCGGAAGTACTAAGACTGTTTCGGTAACGCAAGGAAATGAGACAACCCATATCGCAAAAGTAGATCTGGTTAAAGGCGGTGCGTTACTTATCAAAGTAGAGGATGAAGAAACAGGCAAAGCTGTAAAGGGTGTGAGCCTTGAGGTAACAGAACCTGACGGAAGTAAGAAAACATATGTAACCGATGCAGACGGTGAAGTAAAGGATTATATAAAAACCGTTAAGGATAAAAAAGGAAATGATGTTTATCTTTCCCCTGTCGGAGAATATAATATTAAAATCGTCAGCGTACCGGAGGGTGCTACCGTAACAGTAGGTAAGGAAAGCAGTGTTAATGTAAGTCTTGGACAAAAGAGTGAGCATCTTGTAAAGATTAATACATCAAACGCAAACAACACAAATACAACTAATCCAGGCAACACAAACCTAGGCAACACAAATCCAGGCGACACAACTGCAAGTAACACAAATACAAGCAACACCACTGTAAGCAATACAAACACTTCAAACAATACAAGTACTGCAGGCAATAATACAAACACCGGCTCCAATACGGTGGGATCATCGAATTTAAGCGATAATAAAGATTCATCAAACACAACGATTACTACAATCGATACGAAGGTTAAGGGAGTAGAAGGTAACAGTTCAACTGCCAAATCGCTAAAAACCGGCGAGAGCAAATTACCGTACATTCTTTTTGCTTCGATAATGCTTATTATTATTGCGGGTGCAATCCTCTACATAAAGCTTCATAAAAAAGACGATTTTGTAGATATCAAATTATGATTAAAGAAAGCCGTGGGTGATTACCCATGGCTTTTTTTATAAATAATTACTGAGTAATATTTCTTTTATACTTAAAGTTATTGTGATAAAATTATTATTAGTTTTTATCAAAATCTTTATGGGGTAAAAAATGGCATTCACACATCTTCACGTCCATACTGAATACAGTCTTTTGGACGGCAGCAACAAAATAAGTGAATATTTAAAACGTGTCAAAGAACTCGGCATGACGCATGCTGCCATCACGGATCACGGTACCATGTACGGCTGTATTGAATTTTACAATCAGGCAAAGAAAGAGGGCATTGTTCCGATTATCGGCTGTGAAGTATATGTGGCTCCGGGCTCGAGATTTAACAAAGAGGCCGGTGAAAACAAGTATTTCCATTTGGTTCTTTTAGCAGAAAACGATGAGGGGTACCACAATCTGATGCGCCTTGTTTCGATTGGCTTTAAGGATGGATATTATTACAAACCCAGAGTAGATAAAGAAGTTTTAAGGAAATATTCCAAAGGCCTTATCTGTCTTTCCGCATGCCTCCAGGGAGAGATAGCTGTAAACCTGACGCTTGGCCTTTACGACGAGGCTAAAAAGGTTGCGCTTGAATATTTAGACATTTTCGGAGAGGGCAATTATTTCCTTGAAATTCAGGATCACGGAATCGCAGAACAGAGACAGATCAATCCCGAAATTTACAAACTTTCCAAAGAATTAAACATACCGCTCGTTGCAACCAACGACGTTCATTATACGTATGCGTCCGATGCAGATGCACACGATCTTTTGTTATGTCTTCAGACAGGCAAAATTGTTACAGATACCGACAGAATGAAGTATGAGTACGGTCAGTTTTATGTTCGAAGCGAAGCGGAAATGCGAGAGCTCTTCCCTTATGCCGAAGAAGCGATAGATAACACGCAACTTATAGCAGAAAGATGCCATGTCAATCTTGAAGACAAAACTCCCAAACTTCCTCATTTCGAAGTGCCCGAAGGATTTACTTCGGAGAGTTACTTAAGATATATCTGCGAGGAAGGATTAAAGAAGAGATATCCGAATGATGACGGTACCGCAAAAGCCAGACTTGACTACGAGCTTTCTGTCATTGAAAATATGGGATTTGTAGACTATTTCTTAATAGTTATGGACTTCATTGCATATGCCAAAGATCACAATATCATGGTCGGTCCGGGAAGAGGATCGGGCGCAGGAAGTATCGTTGCATACTGTCTTAAAATCACGAATATCGATCCGATTAAATTCGGTCTTATTTTTGAAAGATTTTTAAATCCCGGCCGTGTAACGATGCCCGATATCGATATCGACTTTGGTGATGAAAGAAGAAACGAAGTTATCGATTACGTAATAGATAAATACGGCGAGGAAAAGGTATCGAGAATCATTACTTTCGGTACTTTGAAGGCTAAAGGCGTTGTTCGTGACGTAGCCAGAGTTATGGGACTTCCGTACGAAGTCGGCGACAGAATTTCCAAGGCAATTCCTGTGAGAATCAATGACGGTGAGACCAAAGAAGTTACACTTGCCGTTGCACTTGAAGTAAGCCAGGACCTTAAAAAAATGTATGAAAGCGATGACAATGTCCGCAAAGTTGTAGACATGTCAATGAAGCTTGAACACCTGCCGAGACATTCATCCGTTCATCCCGCAGGTGTGCTTATCGCGCCCAAAGAAGTTGAGACATACGTTCCTCTTGCAAAAGGAACCGACGATGTGCTCGTTACCCAGTATGAAGCCCCCACACTTGAGTCACTCGGACTTCTTAAGATGGACTTCTTAAGTTTAAGAACTCTGACCGTACTTGAAAAAGCCTGTGCGAATGTTAAACGCACAAGAGGCATCGATATAAAACTCGAAGAAATCAACATGGAAGACGACAAGGTTTACGAGTATATCGGAACCGGAGACACGGACGGTATATTCCAGCTCGAATCCGGCGGTATGAGAGGCTTTATGAAGAGACTTAAGCCTAAGAACCTTGAAAACGTAATGGCGGGTATCGCGCTTTACAGACCCGGTCCCATGCAGTACATAGACAACTACATTAAGTGTAAGGAAAATCCCGAAGACGTAAGATTCTTATGCGAAGAATTAAAGCCTATTCTCGAGCCCACTTACGGCTGTATGATTTATCAGGAACAGGTAATGCAGATAGTAAGAGATCTCGCAGGATTTTCAATGAGCGACTCCGATAACGTACGTAAAGCCATGTCAAAGAAAAAAGCCGCTGATATGGAAAAGTACGGAAAAATGTTCATTTACGGAGACGAAGAACACAATATAGACGGATGTATCAAACGTCAGATCTCCGAGAGTGCAGCTGTTCAGATATATAAGGAAATGCAGAAATTCGCCGAATATGCTTTCAACAAATCCCATTCGGCGGTATATGCCGTTATTTCTTACCAGACGGCATACATGAAATATTATTATCCCGTTGAATATATGGCAGCGCTTATTACATGTTCACTGGATAACCCTGTTAAGACGGCTTATTACATCAATTCCGCGAAGGAAATGGGCATAGAAGTGCTTCCTCCCGACATCAATGAAGGAATGAATGATTTTACCGTAAAAGACGGAAAACTGATTTACTCGCTTCATGCAATAAAGAATGTCGGAAGCCAGGTAATCGACCGCATAGTTGAGGAGCGAGAAGAGAACGGCAGATACGAAAGCATCTCCGATTTTATTCGCCGTATAGGCGCTAAGGAAGTCAACAAGCGTGCGATTGAAAACTTCATAAAAGCAGGCGCTTTCGACAGCTTAGGCGGCAACAGAAAGCAGTTTATCCAGGTTTATGAAGCAATCATGGATGATGTTGCTGCAGAGAACAAAAAACTTAATACCAATCAGATGACCATCTTTGACATTCTTCCGACCGAAGAAAGAAAAGCAATGGAAATAAAGCTTCCGAACGTTGAAGAATTCTCCAAGGAAGAAATTCTTCAGATGGAAAAGGAAGTACTCGGAGTATATATTTCGGGACACCCTCTTGATGATGTAAAAGATATCTGGAAAAAGAATGTTACCGCAACCAGTGATGAATTCGAATATCTTGAAGAACTTCAGGGTAGCAAAATTCCCGACGGCAAGAAAGTTACAATCGGCGGTATTGTTACAAACTTAAATGTCAGACTCACCAAGAGAAAAGAAACCATGGCTATTTTCGAACTCGAAGATTTAGTCGGAAGAGTCGAAATCATGGTATTCCCGAAGGCTTATGAGAGACTTAGAGAATATCTTGTTGAAGACAATCTTGTGTTTGTATCAGGCAGGGTAAGTACCGAAGAAGATGTGAATTCAAAGCTTATAGCCGAAGAAATCTCTTCTTTTACGGAAGTTCCCAAAACATTATGGTTGAAGTTTGACGATATGGACAAGTATAATGAGTTATGGGGAAAGATAAACAATATCCTAAACGAACACAGAGGAATTGATGATGTAAACATCCGCATCATCAAAGAGAATAAATTAAAAACAATTACGAAAAGAGAACTCGGAGTATATGCTGACGAAAAACTCGTGGCAAGACTTGAGGAAATACTCGGCGTAGGTTCGGTTGTTGTCAGATAATCAAGGAGGAATAAAAATGGCTGAGATTAAAACTATCGGTGTTCTTACAAGCGGCGGTGACGCACCGGGAATGAATGCGGCCATAAGAGGCGTGGTAAGAACGGCAATCTGCAAAGGTGTGGCTGTTAAAGGTATAAAGAGAGGATATGCGGGACTTCTGGCTGAAGATATCGTTGATATGAACAGAAGCAGCGTGTCCGATATTATCGACGAAGGCGGTACGATTTTAGGAACTGCAAGATGCTCTGAATTTGTGACCGAAGAAGGCCAGGCTAAGGGTGCTGAAGTTTGCAGAAAGCACAATATCGACGGCGTTGTAGTTATCGGAGGTGACGGCTCGTACAGAGGTGCGCTTGCGCTTTCAAAGCATGGCATCAATACCATCGGTATTCCCGGAACAATCGACCTTGATATCGCATGTACGGATTATACAATCGGTTTTGATACAGCTATTAATACCGCAATGGAAGCCATTGATAAAGTAAGAGATACTTCATCATCACATGAGAGATGCAGTATCATTGAAGTTATGGGCAGAAATGCAGGTTATATTGCACTCTGGTGCGGTATCGCAAACGGCGCAGAAGATATTCTTATTCCCGAAAAATACGATTACAACGAGCAGACAATAATAAACAACATTATCCAGAACAGAAAAAAGGGTAAGAGACATCATATCATTATCAATGCCGAAGGTATCGGTCATTCAACCAGTATGGCAAGAAGAATCGAAGCCGCAACAGGTATTGAAACCAGAGCGACTATTTTAGGATACATGCAGCGTGGCGGTTCACCCACATGTAAGGACAGATTTTATGCATCCATCATGGGTTCATATGCTGCAGAGATTCTCTGCGAAGGCAAGAGCAACAGAGTAGTAGCACACAGCAAAGGCGAGTTCGTGGATTTTGATATCGACGAAGCTCTCGCAATGCAAAAAGAAATTTCCGAATACGAATACAGAGTAAGCAAGATGCTTTCGATGTAATTAGGAGGATAAGAAATTGATAACATCTGCTAGCAACGGCAGAATTAAATATATTGACAATCTGATGCAGAAGGCAAAATTCAGACGTTCGGAAGGTAAGTTTGTAGCCGAAGGCATCAAGATGTTTAACGAAGCACCCAAGGGCGATTTGCTCGAAGTGTATATAAAAGAGGGTGCTTACGATTCTTTTGATACAGAAACTAAAAAGAAATTAGAGCGGATCGGATATGAAGTTTTATCCGAACCGGTCTTTAAGAAGGTTACGGATACGGTTACCCCTCAGGGAATCTTATCCGTAATTAAAATTCGCGAATCTTCAGTCGAAGATATTTTATCCGACGAAAATCCCATAATCGCTGTGCTTGAAAACATTCAGGATCCGGGCAATATCGGTACGATTATCCGTACTGCCGAAGGCGCAGGTGTTAACGGATTGTTACTTTCAAGGGACTGCGTGGATATTTATAATCCCAAGGTAATCCGCTCAACCATGGGCAGCGTTTTCAGAATGAAATTTGCTTATGTAGATGTAGATTCGGTGTTTGATTCTTTTAGGAGCAAAAATATAGAAACATATGCGCTGGCGCTTGATAAAAAAGCACAGGCATATGATAAATACGATTATAAAAAGCCGGTTGCGTTTTTCGTTGGAAATGAAGGAAACGGGCTTAAGGAAAGCACGATTGAAAAGTGTGGCAATACCGCGTTCATTCCTATGTGCGGCGAAGTAGAAAGCTTAAATGCATCGGTGGCGGCATCGCTTATGATGTATGAGATTTTCAGACAACGAAGACAATAACCTTAAAAGGAGAAAAATATGAAATTCACAGAAGTAGTTGAAAAGGTAAGAAATATTGCATCAGGCGTTGATGCATCAAACAGAGGCTTTCTTGCTGTTCAGGTTAATCTGACCGGCAAAGAAGGCGGCGTTTTTTATGTGGAAGTAAAAGACGGCAAAATCAATGTTGAGCCTTACGAATATAATGACAGAAACTGTGCGGTTACAATGAGCCTGACAGATTTCAACAAACTCATTGACGGAAAACTCAATCCCGTTCTTGCGTTCACCATGGGCAAACTTAAGGTTGACGGAGACATGGGAAAAGCTCTCGAATTTGCAAATGTTCTTAAGAAATAACCGAATGTTAAAATGCGTTGCTTGTGGCAATGGCGCTTTTAGCCATAAGATTGAGCCAACAAAAAACGCAGGAGGAAAAGCTTATGCTTGGAGAAAACATTAAAATCTTAAGAAAACAAAAAGGCTATTCACAGGAAACGCTTGCACAGCAGTTAAATGTTGTAAGACAGACAGTTTCCAAATGGGAAAAAGGAATATCGGTACCCGATGCCGAAATGCTAAATTCACTGTCGGAACTTTTTGAGGTTCCCGTCAGTACACTGCTTGGAAGTAAGGTTGAAGAACCCGCGACAGAAAGTGATCCCAGAATGGAAGAGATTGCAAAACAGCTTGCGATATTAAACGAGCAGCTTGCGAATCAGGCTAACCGTAAAAGAAAGACCGGAAAGAGAATAATCACCATTATAGCGTGTGTTATTGTAGGATTTATTCTTTTATGCTTTCTGTACATTGGTGCAATCATTCTTCTAAGATATCATGAGGCGTCGAATACGAACTATTACAAGACCGTAATTCAGTGCGAGATTAACGGCGAAACATACGGCTACGAAATGATTTATGATGATAATTACAGGATTCACGCAGAAGGCGGAGATGCTTTTATCATTGATCATATCAGTACGACACAATATGATGATTACAATGAAGAGATTGCCCACATAGAGGATTATTTCAACGACCACGGCGGAAGCGTAACGATAATTACTGACCGCGAGCCTGTGGCTTCGATAAACGATTAATTAATGGGACCATGTACATAGCATGGTCCTTTATTTTTTGGTATAATACTCTTTTAGAGTGATATTATTTTTCAGGTAAAACATTATGAAAAAAACTAACATTGTTTTAATAGGAATGCCTGCTTCGGGCAAGAGTACGGTTGGCGTTATTTTTGCTAAGGTTTTAGGCAAAAAGTTCATAGATACGGATCTTGTGATACAGCAGCGGGAAAATGCTCTTTTAGCAGATATCATAAAAGAAAAAGGCGTCGAAGGTTTTATGAAACGCGAGGAAGAAGCGATTCTCTCTGTAGATGAAAACAATACCGTGATTGCTACGGGCGGAAGTGCGGTATACGGTGAAAAAGCCATGGAGCATTTAAAGAAAAACGGAACCGTAATTTATCTTAAGGTTGAGAAAGCAGAGCTTTTTAAAAGACTTAAAAACATAAAAGAACGCGGAGTCATTTTAAAGCAGGGCGAAACCCTTGAAGAGATGTATGATAACCGCAGTGTTTTATACGAGAAATATGCGGATATCATTATCGAAGAACTTAAATGTACGATTGAGGAAACAATCGAAAAAATACAAAATGAATTATGATTTGGGAGGAAATGAAAATGGAATTTACAACAGATATCTTCAGTCAGTTTGACAAGAAATGGGCACTGCTTACAGCAGGTAACAAAGAGAGTTTTAACACCATGACCATAAGCTGGGGCGGCGCAGGTACACTCTGGGGAAAACCCGTGGTTACAACCTATGTTCGTACTTCAAGACTTACTCATGATTTTATGGACAGGGAAGATTATTTTACGATCAGCTTTTATCCCGAAGAATATAAGAAAACTCTTGCTGTTCTCGGCTCCAAATCAGGAAGAGATATGGATAAGATGAATGCATCAGGATTAACAGCTAAGGAAGTAAACAATTCCATGACTTTCGAAGAAGCAGAAGTAACTCTTGTCTGCAGAAAGTTGTTCAAGCAGAGACTTGAGCCCGCAAATATTATTGATGTACAGGCAAAGGCATTCTACGACGGTGATGCTGAGCATGATATGTATATCGGTGAAGTGGTTGAGATTTTATAAATGAAAAAAAGACTAATTTTCGCACTGGCAACAATTATATTAATTGCAGTAGAAGTTCTGATTGCACTTTTTGTGCACGACAATTTCGTTCGCCCGTACATTGGTGATGTGATTGTAGTTGTTGTGGTGTATTGTTTTGTACGAATTATTATTCCCGAAGAAGTATATCTTTTACCATTTTATGTATTCCTGTTTGCGGTAATGGTAGAAGTTTTGCAGTACTTCCACATAGTTGATTTATTAGGGCTTGGAAACAGTACATTTTTCCGCGTACTTATAGGCGGAGTATTTGACTTAAAAGATATTCTTTGTTACGGAGTCGGCTGCCTTCTTTTAGGAGCCTTTGAGCTTTTCAGATTCAGGAGAGCACATGAAAAAGAAAAGTAATATTCAAAATTTAATACGTGTTTTCCTGGCACTAAATATGCTGGCGGTTCTTTTGTTTTCAGGCTGTTCCTGCAAACAGAACGAACAACCTGATGAACACCCTCTCGACGGAGACGGTGAGATAAATTATGCTGCAATGCCGGGAGTTCCTGAAGTACCCGAGCAGTACGGTTATGCGATTTATTTAAAAATCAGAGCCGAGTTTGTAATCTATCTTAACGACAGAGGCGGAATAATTACTTATGAAATGAAAAACAATGAGGCTATGAAAGTAGCGGAACACGCAGCCATACTGGAGGGGGACTGCTTTGAAGCGACGAGAGAGATTTTCCGAATGTCGATAGATGATTTTTCGATAGATACGGAGAATGAGGATATGCAGGTTGCTCTTATTGTTAATAATATGAGCGACGAGGAAGGCAGCGAAATGCTTCAGAGAGCCATCGACGGAGCAAATGCGGCTTTGGAAGAGAGAAACAAAACGGGAGAAGTTAAATATTCTATACCTGAAGGAATGGTATTCACGGAATCAGCACATCATGAAGATGTTCCCGGAGATGAAGGCCGTCCTTCGGAAGAAGACCATCCGAATTATAACAAGGAAACAGGAGAGTGGGTTTGTGCGAGTCAGTCTGATCTGGATTCTGTTATGGATTTTATGCGTGAACGAGGTATCGAGGGCGTACGTTCTATAAAGATTACAAAGGATTTAACGCTGTCGCTTAACAGTTCCTCTCAGTATAAAGATATCACGCTTGACTGCAACGGTCAAAAGATAACAGTAACCGGTAATTTTGTTGCAAATACAGAAAATGTTCAGCCTTTAATACTGTTGAATGCAGGAAGTGTTGATTTGTCAGAACTTAATGTGGATTTGGATTCTGCAAGGAATCTTAAACCCGCAGGACCTAGACCTGACGAAACAGAAGAGCAGGCTTACTGGAATACTCAGAATTCACGCGTTGATATAGTGCGCATTTCCGGTACCCCCGAAGGTAATATCATTATTCCGGAATTATTCGAAAGAGAAGACAGCGTGGAAAGAAGTGAAAAAACAGATTCCATATTTGATCCTTACTGTGTATATGAGACCAAACCGGACGAAATATGTTTAAGAGTGGTTGGGCCCGCAGATGATTATGATGCGCGTAAAGAAAAAGAGATAAAGGTTCTTGAACAGGTTTTTGAAAACGGAGAATACCACAGCCTGACGGGACAGACCTCGAACAATTTCTATTACGTCTGCACAGACATAACGATGGATATCGGTGAATGCACGCTTCCCAATATGGATTATGATGCCATAAGTGTCGGAAAGGGCGGACATTTGACCTTAACCGGTACGCTTTATATTACGGGCGGAACATTCAAAATGGAAACATTCCAGCATGACGGCATAGACATAAGGGGCCTCACCATAGTCAAAAAACATCCTTCACCCGATATGATTCATATCGGATATGATCCTGAGGAAGGCATCGACGAAGATTTGTATAAATGTAAAACAGCATCAGGTACCATTTATTATACAAAAGGCTCAAATAAAGTTTCGATAACTGTATGGTGATTAAATGAGCGATAAATATTTCAAAAAAGCTCTTGCGGATTTTACGATTGATTTTGCCTCGGGCGATGCAATTCGTGCTCTGGCTGACAAGGGTTATTCTGTAATTGAAATTCATAAAAGACTCGATTTTCCCACCCCTGTCGAGAGAATCCGTGACACGGTCTGGAAGCACTTTTTAGACACGGGCGTTATATTGCTTGATGCACCTTCGGCCGAATCAAAAAAGCGTGTGACTTATGAAAAAGTGCAGGACAGGCTCGGCAGAACTTCTTTTAAGCAGGTTGTCACGGAGGATACGGAATTAAAGGAATACGTTGAAATAGATTTCGGCAAGCGCATTTATCAAAACAAAAACGCCTTTGAGAAATCTCTTGAAGCCTTATCCCCCGAAGACAGACAGTACATTCTCGATCTTCCATGGCCCCTAACAAACGTGTGGCATGTGAAAAACGAGCGGATCGAAAGAATTCTTAAAAAACTGAAATAAAAAATACTCGAAAGTTTGTTCGCTTTATGATATAATGCATCTATCAGGGTTAAAAAGGTATATCATATGGCAGAGCAGATACTGGATAAATTAAATGCTTCCCAGAAAGAAGCGGTTACAACCACCGAAGGATATGTGCGCGTAATAGCAGGTGCGGGCAGCGGTAAGACGAGAACGCTTACGCACAGATTCGCATATCTTGTCAACGAAGTCGGCATTCCCGCCGGCAATATTCTTTGTGTTACTTTTACAAACAAGGCTGCCAACGAAATGAGGCAGCGTATTCATATGCTCACGGGCGACAGAGACACAGGGTACATCAATACCTTCCACGGTTTCTGCGCAAACGTGCTAAAAGAAGAAAGCTTCGTGTTTAATTACCCGAAGTCTTTTCTTGTTTTGGACAATTCCGATATAGACGCCATGCTTTCTGTCATTTACGAGGAAAGAAATCTTTCCCTTCGCGATATGACATTCTCAAAAGCGCGCGATATGATTGAAATGCTTAAACTCTTCGAGCGTCCGGACTATTACATCGACATGTTCGATATGTCGCTCGAAACGCTCAAAGAAAAGTACGATTCAGCAATTACGCCCAAGGACATTATCTTTTACGGTTATCTCTATCAGGAAAAGAAATGTTTCGGTCTCGATTATAACGATCTTATTATCTTTACGCTTTACACATTCAAGGTAAACGAAGAATCCCGATTAAAATGGCAGAAGAGACTCATGTATATCATGATTGACGAATTTCAGGATATCGATAAGCCGCAGTATGACTTAATGGAAGTACTTTCGGATTATCATAAAAATCTCTTCGTCGTAGGCGATCCCGACCAGACCATCTACACATGGCGCGGCGCAGACATCCATTACCTTCTGGACTTTGACAAAAAGTTTAAAGGCACGAAAACCATCATGATGAACGACAATTACCGTTCGGTAAAAAGTGTGATTGATGTTGCAAATTCACTTATTGCAAAGAACAAATACAGAGAAGAGAAAAACCTTGTGTCGTTAAGAGGCGAGGGTTCAAATACCGCTGCCTATTTTGCGAAGAATGCGGATGACGAGGCTGATTTTATAGCCGAGAAAATCGTCGAGATAAAAGAAAAGAATAACGAAAATTTTAAGGACATGACGATTCTTTTCAGATCGCATTTTCTGACAAGAAGTCTTGAGAATGCTCTGTTTACAAAGCAGATTCCGTATGTCATTTACAGCGGTGTGCAGTTTTATGACCGCGTGGAAATAAAGGTTGCGCTTTCTTACCTTAGAATGCTTGTTTCGGCCGACGACCTTGCTTTCAAGCGCGTAATAAATACTCCGAAGCGAAACATGGGAGAGAGGCGTATTAAATTCCTCGAGGAAGTAAGTGAAAACAATCAGACGACTCTTTTTAACTCGCTTAAAGAAAACATCGACAATCCGATTTTCAAAGGCACGAAAGCTGCAGAATTCCTGGAGCTTATCGATAAGCTTTCCGAGAATTTTGAAACCAAGAGCATATCCGAACTTTTAACCAAGGTTCTGGATTTAAGCGGATACGAAGAAGCGTTAAGAACCGAGGGCGCGCAGGAGAGACTTGACAATCTCGCAGAACTCAAGCAGTCTGTTTACGATTACGAAGTAACCTGCGGCGAAGAGACGAATCTTGACAGTTATTTAAAGCACATCGCGCTTTACACCAACACCGATCTTGAGGATACCAAGGACCGCGTTAAGCTGATGACCATTCATGCGGCTAAAGGTCTCGAATTTAAGAACGTATTTATTTGTGGTTTAAATGAAGGAATCTTCCCTTCGAAGAAAATCCGCACCCAGGTTGCGATGGAAGAGGAAAGACGCCTTGCGTTCGTTGCAATTACCCGTGCAAAAGACAGACTCTTCTTAACCGAAGCCAACGGCAGAAACTTCGACGGCTCGCCGCGCTTCCCTTCGAGATTTTTATTTGACATAGAAAAACAGTACCTCGAATACATAAATGAGCCCAACGATGCGCTCATAAAAGAAACAAAAGAATATGTCGAACTAAGCGACAAACTTTTAATAAAAGACAAGAGTGAACTTCTTCCCGAGGGCAGCAGGGTTAAGCATATGATTTTAGGAGAAGGAAGTATCATCTCCATAGATCAGGAAATGCAGGCTTATGTGATTAAGTTTGATTCAAGCGAGACTGAGCGAATGATTGCTTTTAAAGTTACGCTTGAACTCATATAATCCGTGATTCTTTTTTATCATGTAATGTGGTAATATATTATATGTGTTTAAGAATCACAATAGGGAGTTTATATGAAATCTGTTTGTAAATTATTTGGAATTATTCTGGGGGTGATAATGATGATATCCCTTTTTGGATGTGAAAAGCCCGCAAAAGAAAATAATGAGCCGATGGCAGATCTTTCGCAGGTTGAGTTTACCGAGGAAGATCTTTTAAACAGTGCTATCGGAGACAATATCGTATTCGATTATTATGAATCTGTTGTGGCGACTGTCGGCGGTAACGATTCGGAAGAATATGTGCTTTACACCAGTGATTACAGCGGATACCTGATAATGGTAAGATACACGAAGGACGACGGCGGTCCCGAACATTCATCCGCGCGCCTTGTACCTGCAACTGTATTGGATGATTGCATGAAAGCAGTCAAAAAATACAAAATGACCAAGTGGAAAGACGAAGTCGGAATGACCGGTAAAATATATGTTGTCAGGGTTACCGTGGACGGAGAATTTTACAGAATTTCTTCGGAATCAATGCCTGAAGACGGAATGAAAGCTTTTGATGAAATTGCGGGTATTCTTGTTTCTGCATGGAAAGACGGCATTACCAAATGGTAAAGCTGTTCTTGAAGAATGAAATTTATATTATTATAATTTGATTGTTGATATTAATCGGTGAAATCACCGTTATAAAGGAGATAAAAAAATGCGTATCGGAATTATCGGACTCGGAAACATGGGCGGTGCCATTTTAGGCGGAATCGTTTCCAAAGGAATTGTTTCAAAAGAAAACATTATCGGTTTTGACGTAAACAATAATATGAAAAATAAAGCATCCGAAAAATACGGAATCAAGACTGCTTCAGACAATAAAGAAGTTCTTGCAAACTCGGATGTGGTTCTTCTTGCTGTTAAGCCTCAGTTCATGGGCAGCATGCTTGCGGATATAAAAGATTCATGGAATAAAGATACACTCATTATTTCAATCGCAGCAGGCAAGACAATCGCATGGCTTGAAGAAAATATAGGTTCCGATAAAAAGATAGTAAGATGTATGCCCAATACACCCGCACTTATCGGTGAAGGATGTACAGGTGTATGTGCAAATAAAAACGTAAGTGAAGAAGATAAGAAGACTGCAATAAACATTCTTTCTGCATGCGGCAAAGCAATTGAAGTTACCGAGAGCCAGATGGATGCAGTTGTTGGTATCAGCGGAAGCGCTCCCGCGTATGTATTCATGTTTATCGAAGCTATGGCTGATGCGGGCGTGGCAGCAGGTCTTACGAGAGACAAGGCTTACGAATTTGCTGCAAGCGCAGTTAAGGGCAGTGCCGCTTTAATGCTTGAGACCGGCAAACATCCCGGCGAATTAAAGGATATGGTATGCTCACCTGCAGGTACAACGATTGCAGCGGTACAGGTTCTTGAAGAAGGCGGCTTCAGAGGCGTTGTTATGGATGCTGTGGAAGCATGCGTTGAAAGAAACAGAGAACTGTAATTATTTTTGTTTTTTATACCGGGCGCCTGCGGGTGCCTGGTATTTTTATTTTTCTTTTATGAGGGGAGAGGGTTATGAATATTCTCATTGTTAACGGTTCACCGACCGGCAAAAACAGTATCACTTTATGCACGCTTCGTTACATCAAAAAACATTTTCCCGACCATAAATACAAAGTGCTTCATGTAGGCCAGCAGATTAGAAAAATGGAAACAGACAAAGATTTCTGGACAGCGCCC
Organism: Lachnospiraceae bacterium; assembly: GCA_017618075.1. Taxonomy (GTDB): domain Bacteria; phylum Bacillota; class Clostridia; order Lachnospirales; family Lachnospiraceae; genus UBA3766. Next base: position 62,752 of record JAFZUY010000049.1, on the reverse strand, counting down.
TTAAAGGCTGCCGATCTGGTTATTTTCTGTTATCCCGTTTACACATTTTTAGTGCCTTCGCAGCTTCACCGTTTTGTTGAAATGATGAAGGAGAGCGGCATTGATTTTACGGGCAAATACGCAACCCAGGTAAGCACATCGCTTCACTTTTATGATATTACCGCGCACAATTTCATAGAAGAAAACTGCGCGGACATGGGCTTTAAGGTAATCCGCGGACTTTCTGCAGACATGGAAGATCTGCTTCATGACAAGGGTCAGAAGGAAGCATTGTCTTTCTTTGAATTTGTTTTATGGAATATTAAAAAAGGCTTTTCACAAGACCTGCCTCAGGTTAAGAAGCCTGTGAAATTAAAGAAAACAAATCCTGTCGGAAAGGTAATTGATGCTAAAGCTCCTAAAAGAATCGTAATAGTTGCAGACTATTCCAATTCAACCGACAACCGTCTTGAAAACATGTGCGAAAGACTTAAAAACGTTCTTCCCTGCGAGACCGAAATTGTTAATATCGCGGAGTTTCCTTTTACGGGCGGATGTCTGGGATGCTTTAACTGCGCGGCAGACGGCAAATGCATTTACAAGGACGGATTTGATTCATTCTTAAGAGACAACATTCAGACAGCGGATGCCACGGTTTATGCATATACCATAAAAGATCACAGCATGGGTTACCGCTTTAAGATGTTTGACGACAGACAGTTCTGCAACGGCCACCGTACGGTTACGATGGGCAAGCCCGTCGGATATCTGGTTGACGGCAATCTTGATGCGGAAGAAAACCTTCGCCTCTTGATGGAAGCAAGAGCTCAGGTCGGCGGCAATACCTTGGCAGGAGTTGCAAGCAACCAGTACAATCCCGACAAAGAGATTGACAAGCTCGCAGAATCACTCTGCTATATCATTGATAAAAAATATCTTCCTCCGAAGAACTTTTACGGTGTCGGCGGCATGAAGATTTTCAGAGATCTTATCTGGCAGATGCAGGGTCTGATGAGAGAGGACCATAAGTTCTATAAGAAGCATAAATTCTATGATTTCCCGCAGAAGAAAAAAGGCGCAATGCTTGCAATGTACTTAGTCGGCGGTATGATGAGAAATCCTAAACTTAAAAAGAAAATGAACGGCAAGATGACCGACGGAATGCTGATGCCGTTTAAAAAAGTTATTAAAGACAAATAAACCTTTTCAATATATACTTTTATGTGGAAAATGAATTCCGCTTTTTATGAGGAAAAATGATATGGGAACTGTTAAAAAAGGGTTATTAAAAAGAATATTATGCACGTCCCTGGGTCTGATTATGTCTTTTATGATGTTTGCGGGCTGTACCAAAGGCTCTGGTCAGGAAAGCGATTCGAGTCTTATTTTAGGCTTTTCGCAGATTGGTTCCGAGAGTGCGTGGAGAATCGGCAATACGAAAGATATAGAAGATCAGGCGGAAAACTACGGCGTTAATCTGATGTTTGAAAATGCCAATCAGAAGCAGGAAAACCAGATCGCCGCTATCAGAAGATTTATTGCATACAAGGTTGATGTTATTGCTTTCTCGCCCATAGTCGAAGAGGGGTGGGACAATGTGCTTACAGAAGCTAAGGATGCAGGAATACCCGTTATCCTTGTTGACAGAGATATAAGCACTCAGAAGGAAGGCCTTACCACATGTCTTATCGGCGCGGACTTTTATAACGAAGGCGTGATGGCAGGTGAGTACCTTATTAGAAAAGCAGACAGCCTCGGACTTGAGCATGTAAATATCGTTGAAATTACCGGTACTGAAAATTCAACACCCATGAGACAGCGTCAGGCAGGCTTTGCGGATGCAATTGCCAACGACAGCAGAATGACGATTCTTGAAAGCATTGACGGCGACTTCTTAAAGAGCCGCGGTGCAGAGTGTATGAGATATCTGCTTGACACATATGGAGACGATATCGACGTTATTTATTCTCACAATGACGAAATGACACTCGGTGCACTGCCTGAGATTGAAAAGGCAGGTTTTGTTCCGGGCAAAGACATAATTATTATTTCAATCGACGGCGGTCAGGAAGCCATCGATGTTTTAAAAGAAGGCAGAATTAACTGCGTGGTTGAATGTACTCCCAAGCTTGGCAAAGAAGTAATGGAGACCGCAATCAAACTTAAAGCGGGCGAAGAAGTTAACGAAGTTATCCATCCTGTAGAACAGGTTTTCTCGGATGAGCAGGATACCTCGAAGATTCCCGACAGAGGATATTGATGAAAAGAGCAGGAAAAGAAAAAAGCATACTCGGGCGAATAAACGATCTATCCCACAGAATCGTTCTCATGCTTGTGTTCCCCATTATTATCAGTCTTTTACTGATGCTTTTTTACGCGTATAAATATCACAGCTCCATTCAGAGAATGGAAACAATAGCAGGCCTTAAAACCGTTGTTGCGGAAGACATTCCCGGAGCTGCATGGAACATCATAAGCGGACGTGAGACTTTTGCGGAGAGCAAAATCTATGTCATGATGCATGATGTTGAGGATACGGTTGAAAGAATTTCCGAAGAAACGAGCGAAGAGAACCGGCTTTCTCTTATGGTCGCAGGCCGTACTATGGAAACGCTGGAAAATTATGTCGATATCATAAGAGACAATATTGACAAGCAGGTTCCGGTAGTTGAAAACGAAGCAGTGCTGGTTGAAGTCAGAGACGTTGCTGCGCTCGTCGACAGTATGTTAAACGAATATGTAGCCAAAGAAATCGAATCTTCCGCTAAGATGAGTATCAGTCTTTTATGGGTTATCATTATTACTGCCGCTGCCGAAGTAATCATAGTTATTCTCGCGATATGGTTCAGAAACAGATCAATGAAAAAGACTGCATTCTTTGTCAGACAGCCCATCGAAGAACTCGAAAAGGTAACGGCTCTTTTAGCAGAAGGTACTCTTGATGCGAGACTTCCGGACACGGATGTTACCGAGCTAAGAAACCTTACCAAGCAGGTTAATTCCATGGCCGACGATCTGGAAGCCATGATGAAAAAGAGTGAACTCGATGCCAAGCGATTAAGAAAGGCAGAGCTTAGAACTCTTCAGGCACAGATAAATCCACACTTCCTTTACAACACGCTTGATGCTATTGTATGGAAGGCAGAAGCAGGCGAGAAAGATGAAGTTATCCAGCTTACAAGTGCGTTAAGCGATTTCTTCAGAATCAGCCTTTCGTCCGGTGCCGACTGGATTCCCATCAGTCAGGAGAAAAAACATATCGAAGGTTATCTTAAGATTCAGCAGACAAGATACCGCGATATTATGAAATATGAAATCAATATTCCCGATGAAATCGGTGAATACTATATGCTTAAGCTGATGCTTCAGCCTTTAATCGAAAATGCTCTCTACCACGGTATTAAAATCAAACGTGGCGGCGGTATGATTAAAGTTGAGGGCAAAGCCGAAGACGGATATCTGGTTTTCTCCGTTTCCGATACAGGTTCGGGAATGACGGCAGAACAGCTTGAAGCATTGAACGAAAGAATGAAAAAAGGCCAGCCTTCGGTCAGCGAGGGCGGCGGAGGCGGTTTCGGCCTTGTAAATGTAAATATGCGTATACGTCTGTACTATAACCAGACAGACGGACTTATGATAGAAAGTAATTCGGAAGGTACAAAGGTAAGCTTTAAGGTACCTTTCAGAACGAAAGAGGAGATATCGGAACATGAAAGTATTTCTGGTTGATGATGAAATAGTAATAAGAGAAGGAATAAGAGAATCTTTCCCCTGGGAAGATACTCCTTATTCGCTTGTCGGAGAAGCACCTGACGGAGAGATGGCGCTTCCGATTATTCGCGACACCAACCCGGATATTGTTATTACGGATATAAAAATGCCTTTTATGGACGGACTGGAACTCTGCAGGGAATTAAAGAGCCAGATGCCCTGGATAGGCATTATAGTTTTAAGCGGTTACGATGAATTTGAGTATGCAAGACAGTGCATCAAACTCGGAGTCAGAGAATATCTTTTAAAACCGATTAATTCCGCAGATTTAAGAGAGGCACTTGATAAGGTAAGCGCACAGTTAAAAGAAGAAAGAAAAACTCTCGAGCATGCAGCCAGCCTTCGTGCAAGAATGGAGGACGGAGGCAAGTTCCTAAAAGAAAAGCTCATAGGTTCTCTTTTCTCCGATGAAACCGCATTAGAGGATGCGCACAATGTTTTGAAACAGCTTCGCAGCATGGGATGTCCCGTGCCTGCTCATTTTTACGTTGTTATTGACGCGGCTTTTTCACCTACGGGTACAGGCCAGGAAGCGGCTGCTCTTTTAGCGGAAAGCAGCGGCGGAATAGTGAATGCATCCGCAAGCCGTACAGGTACAAGACTGCTTGTTTTAGGAGATACCGCAGAAGATGCGGAAGAGAGAGCATATGCCGTAGCCACATCTTTATCACAGGAACTCGAAAGATCCGAGTGTAAGGATATTCGTGTGGGTATCGGCGAAATAGTCGATGATCCCGAGAAAATATTCCAGAGCTTTAAAACCGCAAGACATATAAGACACCTTCTTGCAGAAAGAAAAGACGAGCGTGCGGTTATTTTAGGAGTAAGGGAAATGGGCGAAGTGTCCGATGAAAAAGTGCCTTCGGTTATAAGCGAAGCCAAATTATATATGTCTTCCAATTATTCCAATGCGAACCTGATGCTTCAGGATGTCGCAAAAGCGGTTAATATGAGTAAGAGCAGATTTTCTACCGTTTTTTCTCAGACAACCGGTCAGTCGTTTACGGAATATCTTATATATTTAAGACTAAGCAAAGCTAAAGAACTTTTAAAGACTAGCAATCTTAAAAGTTCTCAGATAGCAACGGAGATAGGATACAACGATTCCCATTATTTCAGTTATATCTTTAAGAAAAATGTCGGAATGACGCCGTCGGATTATCGTTCGCAGTATCAAAATCAACCGGAATAAAATAATTTTTAACTGTTTTTAAAAAAGTGAAGGCAAATCAGGATTATATTCAACCAAGTCGGTATGATGCTTGATTTACCTTCTTTTTTTTATGCTCTATCATTCAGTTAAACAGTCGCGGTGCGACAAATTATAAGGAGGAAAAAATAAGATGACAAAGAAAAAATTTGGGTCGTTACTTCTCATTGCTTCACTTGTTACAACGCTTTTATTCTCAGCTTGTACAACAGGAGGCGGAACAGGTTCTTCAGGCGGATCAAAGGGACCTATCAAGGTTGGTGTTGTAAACAACCCTCCTTCAGAATCAGGTTACCGTGAAGCTAACGTTAAGGACATGGAAGCTGTTTTCTCTGCAGCTAACGGTTATGAACTTAAGACAGCTTACAGCTTAAAGAACGATGAGCAGCTTCAGGCAGCTCAGGGATTTATCACTGAAGGTGTTGACTATCTGCTTATTTCAGCAGCAGAAACAACCGGTTGGGATGAAGTTTTAAAGAAAGCTAAAGAAGCCGGAATTAAAGTATTCCTTTTCGACCGTATGATCGATGTAGACGAAAGTCTTTACGAAGCAGCAGTTGTTTCAGACATGAGCAAAGAAGGCGATACAGCAGTTGAATGGTTACTTTCTCAGAACCTTGACGAGTACAACGTAATCCATATCCAGGGTGCTATGGGTTCAGACGCTCAGATCGGACGTACAGGTGCTCTTGACGCTCAGTTCGCATCAGGCAAGATGAACAAGGTTGTTCAGCAGACAGCTACATGGGACGAAGCAGAAGCTAAGAAGATCGTTGAATCCGTTATCAACAGCGGTGATGACTTCAACGTAATCTACGCAGAGAACGACGGTATGGCTAAAGGTGCTGTAGCAGCTCTCGACGAAGCAGGTATCTCTCATGGTATCAACGGCAAAGTTGTTGTTATGGGCTTTGACTGCAACAAGTGGGCTTTAAGAGAATTAAAAGCCGGCAACTGGAACTATGACGGACAGTGCTCACCTTTCCAGGCACAGATCATCAGCGACATTATCCAGGGCAAGAAGACAGTTACAACCAAGAAGATTATCAACGAAGAAAAAGGTTTTGATGCTAAGACTCTTACAGATGACGACATCAACACATACGGTTTAGGCGAATAATTAAATTGAACCTACCTACATGGCGTGGCTGGGCTGTGAAATAATCAGCCCGGCTGCGCCAAAACAATATTTGGAGGAACGTTTTATGCAGGATACCACATTACTGCAGATGCGACATATAAATAAAGTTTTTCCGGGTGTTAAAGCCTTAAGCGACGTGGATTTTACTTTAAGAAAAGGTGAAATCCATGCTTTGATGGGAGAGAACGGTGCCGGAAAATCAACACTTATTAAGATCCTTACGGGCGTTTACGGAATGGACGGCGGCGAGATTATCGTTGAAGGAATGAACGTATCCATTCATTCTCCTCAGGATGCCCAGAACAAAGGTATCAGTACGGTTTATCAGGAGATTACTCTCTGCCCGAATCTTACGGTTGCGGAGAATATGTTTATAGGCCGTGAAGAAAGCACACTGGTAAGACATAAGTTTTATGAAAAGCGTGCAGATGAAATATTAGAAAAACTCGGTATTCCCGCCAGAGCAGCCCAGCAGCTCGGAAGCTGTTCGCTTGCAGTACAGCAGATGGTTGCAATTGCGCGTGCGGTGGATATGGAATGTAAGGTTCTTATTTTGGACGAACCTACATCTTCTTTGGACGACAAAGAAGTTAATATGCTTTTCAATCTCATGAGAGATCTTAAAAAACAGGGTGTAGGAATTATATTTGTTACTCACTTCCTTGAGCAGGTTTACGAGGTATGCGACCGCATTACGGTTCTTCGAAACGGTGAACTTGTTGGTGAATATTTAATTGAGGATCTGCCTCAGGTCGATCTCGTTGCCAAGATGATTGGTAAGGAACTCGATGAGTTAAGCGATTTCGGACAAATCGAAGAAAAACAATACGATAGTAAAGATATATTTTATGAGGCTGAGTCTCTATCCAGCAGCGATGCAATGCCTTTCGATTTCTGTATTCACAAAGGCGAAGTTAACGGTTTCACCGGTCTGCTTGGTTCGGGACGAAGCGAGAGCGTAAGAGCAATATTCGGTGCCGACAAAGTTACCGGAGGCACTGTTAAGATAAAGGGCGAAGACGTAAAGATTACCAAGCCCGTAGACGCAATGAAACACGGCATAGGATATCTTGCCGAAGACAGAAAGCGCGACGGTATTATAGCCGAGCTTTCCGTTCGCGAAAACATTATTCTCGCGCTTCAGGTAATGAAGGGATTCTTTAAGCCCATTTCCAGAAGCGAAGCGGAAGCATTTGCGGATGAATACATCAAAGTTTTAAATATCAAGACTGCAAGCCGTGAGACACCTGTAGGATCTTTAAGCGGCGGCAATCAGCAGAAGGTTATATTGGCGAGATGGCTTTTGACCCATCCGGATTATCTCATCCTCGATGAGCCTACCAGAGGTATTGACGTAGGTACAAAACTTGAAATTCAGAAACTTGTGTTAAAACTTGCCGAAGACGGAGTGAGCGTAACATTCATTTCGTCCGAAGTCGAAGAGATGCTTCGTACATGTTCGCGTCTCATCGTAATGAGAGACAGACATGTTGTCGGAGAATTAAAAGGGCAGGATCTGAATCAGGCCCAGGTTATGAAGACTATTGCCGGAGGTGAGACGCAGAATGAAGGATAAATTTCAAAAAATCTTTAAAGGCGGCCTCGGCCAGCTCACAATTCCAATTGTAGCCATTTTGTTTCTGGTGGGTTTTAACCTGATAAGAGATCCGTCGTTTTTCTCCATTGAGACTACATTAAATAACAACGGAAACATGGTTCTTGCCGGAAACTTAATCAGTATTATAAACGGTGCCAGCGAACTTGCCGTTCTTGCAATGGGTATGACGCTTGTAACCGCGGCATGCGGCGGACAGGATATCAGTGTCGGTGCTGCAGCAGCCATAGCAGGCAGTGCTTTTGTAAAAATACTTAAATCATCACCCAACATTACGGGATTTACCGTTGTCGCAGCATTCCTTTTCGCATGTGTGGTTGCAATGCTCTTCGGTGCATTTAACGGAACACTGGTTTCGGTGTTTAAGATACAGCCGATGATAGCGACGTTAATTCTGTATACGTGCGGACGTTCGATAGCATACTGGATTAACGGAGGTGCAACACCTACAGTCAGCAGTCCGATTATCAATGCAATCGGAAGCTTTATCCCGGGAGTTCCGATTCCCACGCCAGTATTAATCGTTGCGGCCGTAGCGATAATATTTGTGCTTGTATTCCATTTTACCTCTCTCGGATTATTTACACAGTCCGTAGGTATCAACGGAAGCGCAGCAAGATTAAACGGTATCAATTCAACATTTATTAAACTTTTATCATTTATAATTTTAGGACTTTGCGTTGCAGTTGCAGGTACCATCGGTGTCAGCCGTCTCGGCCTTATCAACCATGAGACACTTTTACTTGATATCGAAATGGATGCCATCCTTGCGGTTGCAATCGGCGGTAACAGCTTAGGAGGCGGTAAGTTTAAGATAAGCGGAAGTATAATCGGTGCTTACGTAATCCAGATGCTTACCATTACGCTTTATGCTATGAAGGTTCCTTCCACGGATGTAAAAGCATACAAAGCTATCGTTATTATCCTACTGGTTGTAATCGGCTCTCCCGTTATTAAGAGCAAATTCCAGAAATATATAGCAAAGATAAAAAGCAACAGACAAAGAGTATCGATGAAAGGAGCGGAATAGTTATGAATGAGAACAAAAAATTTCGCAGAGAACCGTTAACCGATACTCAGCTTCTGATGACAATTACAATCTGCATATTTGTAGCGATGTATCTGCTTGCAATGTTACTATTACGAGGCGGTTTCCTTCACGCACAGCAGGTTTTCGATATGCTTAATGATAACGCCAGTCTGATAATCGTATCCTGCGGTCTGACCATCGTAATGATCGGCGGAGGTATCGATATCAGTGTAGGTGCGGTAACGAGTCTGGTTGTAATGAGCTGCATACTGTACTTAAACAACGGCGGAAATATATTTGTATCAATTCTTCTTGCACTCGGTATCGGAGTTGCTTTCGGTCTGGTTCACGGATTCCTCGTAAGTTATCTTGAAATCCAGCCATTCATAGTAACGTTAGCCGGAATGTTCTTTGCAAGAGGACTTACGACAATCCTTTCGGTTAATCCCCAAAAGGTGGATCATGAAGGCTTTGCAAAGTTACGTGATGCAAAGATTGTAATCCCCTGGCTCGGATATACGGCTAAAAACGGAAACAAGGTTCCTGCCCGTATAGAGCTTGGCGTAGTGGTTGCTTTTGCATGCGTATTACTGATTTTCATATTACTCAAATACATTAAACTCGGACGTAACTTTTATGCGATGGGCGGTAATCAGACAAGTGCCCTGATGCTTGGTATCAACGTAAAAAGAACCCGCTTTATAAGTTATGTTTTAAGCGGACTTTTAAGCGGTATTTCGGGATATGTATTTATGATGCATACGGGTGCCGGAAACGCAACGAATGCTGCAGGTATGGAAATGAATGCGATTGCATCTTCGATTATCGGAGGCACGCTTCTTACCGGCGGTGTGGGAAATGTTGTAGGTACTCTTTTCGGAACCCTTACACTTACAACTATTAAAAAGATAGTTGTTTCCAGCGGACTTAACGATCCCTGGTGGCAGAGTATTACCACCGGAGGAATGTTGTGCTTCTTTATCCTCTTGCAGAGCGTTGTACTCGCGAGAAGAGCAAAGAAGAAAAAGTCATAGGTTTTTCAGATTTTCATTTCCTCAATACTCCACCCTAATAAGGCAAAGGGCATTGGCCGGGGCGCAAGCTCCGGCTTTTGCTCGCTCTTTTGCTTCTATCAAAGCAGGTATAGAGGAGGCTTCGCGTTTTCCTTCTCCGACTTCCAGGAGAGTACCGGTCATGATCCTTACCATGTGCTGTAAGAAGCCTGAACCGTGATATGTAAATGTTAGGTAATCACCGTTTTTCTCTATTATTATCGAATCCACTTTTCTGACGGTGGATTTTTTCATTTTGGGATTTGAACAAAAAGAAGCGTAATCATGTTCGCCCATCAGATATTTTGCCGCTTTTCTCATTTCTTCGATATCGGGTTTAAAATCAAGCGCATATACAAATTTTCTGTCGAAAACAGGCTTTGTATCGCCGATGTAGCAGGTGTATCTGTAGGTCTTTCCGACTGCATTGTATCTTGCATGAAATCTGTCGCTTGCAATCACGCATGAATCAACGCAGATATTGTCGGGAAGATATCTGTTTAAATAATCCCTAACTGCCTCGGGCGTATCGTTTGTTTTAAGATGTGCGTTACAGACATAACCCCTTGCGCTTACGCCCGCATCGGTACGGCCGCACCCGATTACTTCCACGTCTTCGTTTAGCATTCTTGAAAGAACGCTTTCCATCTTTCCCTGTATTGTTTCCTCGACCTTGGGCTGATGCTCCCAGCCGTAATATTTCGTTCCGTCATATGTAAGAATAAATTTGAAATTTGGCATTTTTACGGTCCTTTTATGATTTCTTTTATGAGCGTTCATTTAGAGTATATACGAGAATGAAGGGCACTAGCAAGAAAAAGTATCGCTCATAAAAGAAAAAAGTCCCAAAATGAGACGCAAAAAAAGCAGGATTTTTGATGGACAAATGAGGCTTAAATAATCCGTGTTTTTCTTGACATTCGGCCTTAAAAAATATATGATATAAGAGATTAGGTTTATGCTTGTGGGAGGGCATTTTAATGGCAAAATATGAATGTAAAATATGTGGTTATGTTTTTGACGAACAGCAGGCCGGTGAGACCTTTGATAATTTATACAGTTGTCCCATATGTGATGCTGACAAATCCGCTTTCGAATTAATCGAAGCAGATGAGAACAAAGAAGACGAATTCGATGACGGAGACGATTTTGTTTTCGAGGAAGCTGATGAAGAAACAGCCGAACTGAATTCAGAAGAAAAAGAAGATACCGAAGAAGTTAAGTCTGAGGCAGGTGACGAAGGCCCCAATTTTGAAAGCTTGTTTACAAGAGCAAGCGAGTTTTCGTCTGCCGAAGAAAAGAAAATACCCGAAAAGAACGAATCGGATGATGAAAATCTTGTTTTCGCAAGTCTCTTCTCAAAGGCAAGCGAGTTTTCTTCTGATGAAGAAAAACCCGATGTAGAGAAGCCTGAAAGCGAGAGTTCAACATCCGATTTTACTAATTTATTCAGCAAAGCTGAAGGATTCTCATCCGAGGAAGAAAAGCCCAATGTAGAAAAGCCCGAGTCAGATAACGAAGGCCCTGATTTTGCAAGCCTTTTCTCCAAGGCTGAGAGCTTTACATCCGAAGAAGAAAAGCCCAAGAGCGAGCATAAAGATTTCATAGACGAAATCCTTGAAGAGAATGCAAAGGAAGAAGAAGCTGCCGAAGAAAAGGCAGAAGAAGGTACAGAAGAAAGTGCTTCTGCCGGAGGATTCGTAATCGAGAAGCGCCAGGAATTTTGGAAAAAAGAAGATGACAGTGAGAAGGCTGAAGAGAAGGAAGAAAAGCCTGCATTCTCGTTCAGTCATGTCGGCAGTGTTCAGAGAGTTATCGGCGGAGAAAACTCTGACAACGAAACTTCAAGCGAAACAAAGGTTGAAGAAAAAGACGAAAGAATTGACAACGGTATTATTTCAACATTCTATTCAGGCAAGCCCGTAAAGACCGAAGAAGAACTTAAGGCTGAAGAAGAAGCAAAGAACAAAGAAAACAACAAAGAATTCGCTCCTTACTATGGTGACGGACTCGGAACCATCAAGAAGGTGGTAGGCGCAGAACCTAAGAAGGAAGAAGAGGAAGAAGAGGACGAGGAAGTTGTAATTCCCAACGATGACGAAGCTCTTTCTTTCGAAGAAACTCCCGAAGCGGCCGAAGAAGAAGTAAGCGAAGAAGCAGTTGAAGAAAACGAAGAAACAGCTGAAGTTGCAGAAGAAGCTGAAGAAAATGAAGAAGCAGCTGATTCCGAGGAGACTGAAGAAACTGCAGAAACAGAAGAAACAGATAATCTTTTTGAAGAAGCTGAAGATAATGCAGAAGAATCAGCTGAAGAAGCTGTAGAAGAATCATCCGAAGAAACTGCAGAAGAGACTGTTGAAGAAGCAGGCGAAGAAGAAGCAGATGAAGCCGGAGATCTTTTCGAAGAAGCATCTGAAGAAACTGCAGAAGAAACCTCCGAAGAAGAAACTGAGACAACAGAAGAAATAAATGAAGAAGAGATATCGGAAGAAGCAGAAGATTTCTTCAACGAAGCAGATGCAGACAATGCTGAAGTAACAGCAGAAAACGAAGAGGCATCCGAAGAAAATACAGAAGAAGCGAACGAAGAAGAGTTCGCATTTGAAGAAGCAGGAGAATCTGCTGAAGAAACAGCTGAAGGAAATGAAGAAACTGCAGAAGAAACTGCAGAAGAAATTACAGAAGAGGCTGAGGAAACTGCAGAAGATACAGAAGAATCTGAAGAGACAGCCGGCGAAATCGAAGACGAAGATGAAGGAGTAGTATTCCTTGACTTCGATAACGATGAAGAAAATTCTGCAGACAACTCTGAAGAAGCAGATAATACAGAAGAAGCATTAACCGAAGATACTGAAGAAGTTTTCGATGAAAATGAAGAAACAGTAGAAACAGCTGAAGATACAGAAGCATCAGACGAAGCAGAAACTGCTGAAGAAGATAACGAAGAACCTTTCGAATTCGAAGAAGCTTCAGAAGAAACTGCAGATGAAGTTGCAGAAGAAACTGCAGACGAAGAATCAGCAGAAAGCGAAGAAGCCGAAGCGACAGAGGAAGAAGCCGAATCGGCAGAAAACGAAGAAGTTGCAGAAGAAGCAGAAAGCGAAGAAGCAGAGGCAACAGAAGAAGCAGCAGAAAGTGAAGAAGCTGAAGAGACTTCAGAAGAAACTGACGAAGCAGAAGATTTATTCGAAGAAGCAGCTGAAGAGGCAGAAGATGCAGCAGAAGCTTCGGAAGAAACAATAGAAGACGCAGCAGAAGAAATTGCCGAGACATCCGAAGAAACAGCTGAAGATATATTTGATGCAGCAGAAGAACTTGCAGAAGATGCAACAGAAACAATTGCTGAAGAAGAAGGTGAAGGTCTTGGAGCTGCAGCAGCATTTGCAGGTGTTGCCGGTGCGGCAGCGGTAGCAGGTATGGCAGCAGCATTCGCCGGTGACGAAGAAGCTGAAGATGAAACCGAAGCAGAAGATACTGCAGAGTCAGAAGAGACAGCAGAACCTGAAGCAGAGCCTGAGGCTGAAGCTGAGACAGAAGAAGATTTCTTCACCGAGCCTGAAAGCGAAAAAGAAGACGAAGAAAGAGATTATATAAGTCTTGACGAAAACGTAGCCAATCCCGACGGATCATCCGTAGAATATTCTGTTCTTAAGAGAGATCCCAAGTATACGGTTATTTATGATTCCAATGCGAAGAAACTGTTTGAAGATTACCGCTTTGCAGACCACAACAATGCATACGGTCTTGAAAATATTATTCTTCTTCCCGCTCAGTGCAATCCTCTTCCTTTGGACAGAGAAGCTGAAGTTGAAACAAGAACTGTACTCGGTGCACGTACGGCAAGTCCTGTAGAAGTATTGCAGCCTTTCTGCTTCTCAAAACTCTTTATCTGGGGAGAACATATTCCCAACAACACCAAGGCAGAGAATTACACAAATCAGGCACTGGTTCTTGTAAAGGGTGAAGACGGACATATTCCTAATCTTTCCAGCAAGGAAGAACTTAAGGAAGAAGTTGAAATTGCAAGAGCAAGATACAATGGCGCACCCATTGGTATCGATCTTGTTGCCGGAAGAATCGAAGACGATTTGGAAGCATGCGTTTTTGCAAAACTTGATTACGTTATCTTAAATGATATTTCATTGAGAATTCTTCCTTACGCATTAAGAAGAGCAAGAAATTATCTTAACAGAGTTAATTCAAAACTTGAGATTTTAGTACGTGTTGAATCATTAAAGGATGCAAAAGAACTTGCAAAGATTCTTGCACTCGGAGCTAATTTCGTACTTGTTGAAAAAGGCTTTGACATCGATATGGCCAACAGTATGACCGAAGATTTGATGGACATCTGCAGAAGCACAGGCCACAATAATGTTCACGACCTCAACTTAAATGACATCTGCACCATTGACATGGATCTCGCAATGTTTACGGATATCAGTCACGTTTAATTAAATTGATAATATGTTTGTTTAAACATATAAATTTTTACCAATCCGGAGGGAAAAAGATATGGATAACAACAATTTAAACGAGACACCCGTTCAGGATGTACAGGAAACAGTAGAACAGGCAGAACAGGTTACTTACAGCTATGCTGCAGATGCAGAAGAAGCCGTTGCTGAAGGCGGTTCAAAAGGCCTTTCAATTGCAGGTCTTATCGTAGGTATCGCATCACTTCTTTGCTGCGCATTCCCCTGCCTTAACTGCGTTTTAGGTATTGTTGGTTTGATATTAAGTATCATTGCTAAGAAGAAAAAATCAGCAGGTCCTGCTACAGGCGGTTTAATTACAAGTATTATTGGTATCGTTGCAGCATTTATCGTTATTATTGTTTGGTTGATAATCCTTATCGTCAACATCGCAAAATCGATGAATTAATATGAACGAGCGCCTTTTTAAAGATGATCTTACCGATACATGGTTTAAACTCGGTATAGTATTCGGAATACTGACGATACCTGCGATAGTATTGTTTTACGTACTGGGAGATTATCTGATCGACGGCGGTATGAAATGTGCGGTATACAGTATTATCCACTTATACTGCCCGGGATGCGGCGGAACCAGAAGTTTTTACCACATGATACACGGTCATTTACTTAAGAGTATTCTGATGAATCCTTTTGTGCCGTATACATATGCCGATTATCTGGTATTTATGATCAATACAATACTGGTGAAAACCACAAAGAAACTTGGATTTCAGGGCTTCCCCGTAACGGTAACAATCCTCGTGGGAATAGGCATTTTGCTGGGGCAGTGGGTATTAAGAAACATATTACTTCTGGCATTTCATATCACATGTTTATAAAAGCAGTCTTCGGACTGCTTTTTCTCTTTTAGGAGGACTTGATTTTGTTGTATTTAATGTAAAAAAGAGTTAAAATATATAGTGTGTGCTTATGCGCAAAAATCAATAATTGTAAAGGAGCAAATACTATGGATTACAGGGAACAGTTCAATTTCTGGCTTGAAGACGATTATTTTGACGAAGAAACTAAAAAAGAATTACTTGCAATCAGAAATGATGACAAGGAAGTAGAAGATAGATTTTACAAAGAACTCGAATTTGGTACGGGCGGTTTAAGAGGTGTTATCGGTGCGGGAACCAACAGAATGAATCTTTATACCGTCAGAAAGGCTACACAGGGTCTTGCAAATTATATTCTTGCCCAGGGTACTGAAGACAAGGGTATTTCAATTGCATACGATTCAAGACGTATGTCTCCCGAATTTGCGGATGAAGCTGCGCTCTGTATGGCAGCTAACGGAATCAAGGCATATGTTTTTGATGCTTTAAGACCCACACCCGAATTATCATTCTCGGTAAGATATTTAGGATGTACCGCAGGTATCGTAATTACAGCAAGCCACAATCCTCCCGAATACAACGGATACAAGGTTTACTGGGAAGACGGCGCTCAGGTTACCAGCCCCAGAGATAAAGACATCATTACATACGTTAAAAACGTAACCGATTATCATACAGTTAAGACAATGGATAAGGCAGAGGCAATAAGCAAAGGCCTTTATATTCAGACAGGCAAGGAAATAGATGATGCTTTTATGGCTGAATTAAAGAAGCAGATTATCCATCCCGAAGTTATAAAAGAAATGGGCAAGGAATTAAAGATTGTTTATACTCCTTTCAACGGAACGGGTAATGTACCTGCCAGAAGAATCTTAAAAGAACTCGGATTCGAAAATGTTATCGTAGTTCCCGAACAGGAAATGCCGGATCCCAACTTTACCACACTTGAATATCCCAACCCCGAAGATCCCAAGGCATTTACACTTGCACTTAAGCTTGCAAAAGAGGTTAAAGCAGATGTTGTTCTTGCTACAGACCCCGATGCCGACAGACTCGGTATTTACGCATACGATACAAAATCAGGCGAATACGTTCCTTTTACGGGGAATATGTCAGGTATGCTTATCGCAGAATATATTTTGAGAGAGCGTACTAAATTGGGTCTTATGCCTGAGAACCCTGCGCTTGTTAAGACAATTGTTACCACCAACATGGCAGACGTTATCTGCAAGACATACAACGTAAAAGAAGTTGAAGTCCTTACAGGATTCAAATATATCGGCGAGCAGATTAAGTGGTTCATCGAAAAAGGTACAAACAATTATGTATTCGGTCTCGAGGAAAGCTACGGATGTCTCGCAGGTACACATGCAAGAGACAAGGACGCAATCGTTGCTGTTATGTGTCTTTGCGAAGTTGCAGCATACTGCAAGAAGCAGGGCATCACTGTATGGGATATGATGCTTGATATGTATGAGAAGTACGGATACTACAAAGAAGACCTTTATACAATCACTATGAAAGGAAAAGAAGGCAGCGAACAGATCGCAGCCATCATGGAGAACTTAAGAGCCAATCCTCCCAAAGAATTCGGTGCTTGGAAAGTTCTCGCCATGAGAGATTATACAAAGGATGAAAGAATAGATCTTGCTACCGGAGAAAAGAGCTCAACAGGACTTCCTTCTTCGAACGTTCTTTACTTTGAACTTTCGGATGACGGATGGTGCTGCGCAAGACCGTCGGGCACAGAACCCAAGATTAAGTTCTACATGGGTGTAAAGGGCGAGAGCCTTGAAGACGCAAAGAAGAAAGTAGCAGAATTAACAGAGGCACTTAAGAGTAAACTTGCATAATAACGGAGACTGGAAATGGCCAAGGCAAACGAATTGTACGGAAAAGCAAACAGATATTTAAGAAGAAACGGAATTGAGAAGACAGCTGTAGCCGTAGCGGATACGGCGCTTAGCAAACCTCCTAAAAGCTTCAGATATCAGCTTGCCACAACTGAAGAATTAAAAGCACAGAAAGCATGGAGCAGCAGATTTTCTTCAAGCATCAAGTTTTCTTTGGTTGTTCCTGCGTTCGAAACTGATATTATGTATTTCGATGAAATGATTGCCAGCGTTCTCGGACAGACATACAACAACTGGGAGTTCATCGTGGTGGACGGTTCGAGAAACAGAAGACTCATGGATGAAATCGAAAACATGACCGGAGTGGTCAACGGAGACAGACCTGCGGGAAGAGCTTTAAGTGATGAAGATGTAAAAAGCATTCACAGGCTTTCTGCAGACACAGATGTATCTTACGATTACGACGGATGCCTTATCAGATATATTCATCTTACTTCAAACGGAGGAATCTCAGCGAACATTAATAAAGGCGTAAAGGTTGCCACAGGCGACTATGTCGGAGTACTCGATCACGACGATCTTTTAACTCCCGATGCGCTTTACTATATGTCCAAAGCGCTTGTAACAAACGAATACAGGGCTAAGCTTGTTTATTCGGACGAAGACAAGACGGATGCTAAAGGAAAATCTTTCTTTGAGCCGAACAGAAAGCCAAATTTCAATCTGGATATGTTTTTGACAAACAACTATATCTGTCATCTTACATTCCTGGAGAGAAACCTGATTCAGGATCTTTTGTTCCGTCCCGAATATGACGGCGCCCAGGATTACGATATTTTCTTAAGAGCGGTAAAAAGTATGGACGACCCTGAGGAGAGAATTCTTCACGTGCCCAAGATTTTATATCACTGGAGATGTCATGCAAATTCAACCGCGGGTAATACGGATGCCAAAGAATATGCATACGAAGCAGGACGTCGTGCAGTGGATGATTTCTGCAAGACAATGGGTTGGGCCGTTACGGTAAGCCATACATCTCATTTGGGATTTTATCATATTGAATATAAAAACCTTCTTTTCACGACGAGACCCGAACTCGGAATGGTATGCGGACCTATTTATAAATTCGGCAAGCTTTCCGGAGGAGCTATGAGAGAAGACGGAACCGTATTGTACCGCGGACTTGCCAAGGGCATGGGCGGATATATGCACAGAGGTTCTCTCATACAGCAGGTTGAGGCCGGCGATGTAAGAAACATGAGAATAAATCCGGCTCTTGAAAAACTCTATGATGAGATGGTAGAATCGAAACTTGCGAAAAATGCTCCCGATTATGTGGATATAAGCCTTGCTTTCTGCAAGAAGGTAAGAGAACTTGGGTATAAGATTTTATACGATCCCGAGCGCAAGCGGGAGTAATTAACCTTATGAAGTTAAGTGTAGTAATACCCAATTACAACGGAATAATGTATCTGGAAAAATGTCTGGCGGCACTTGATAAGCAGGACTTTACGGATTATGACATTATTGTTGTCGATGATGCTTCCACAGTGGAAGGAATAGAAGAGACAGTTTCGGGATATCCGAGAGCAAGGTTTATAAAGCACAGTGAAAACCGCGGATTCGCGGCTTCGGTAAATGACGGAATAAAAGCTTCCGACGCAGAGTATGTATTTCTTTTAAACAATGATGCGTATGTGGACGACGGCTGCTTAAGCATTCTCGTAAAAGCTATGGACGAGGAAGGTAATGGCACATTTTCCATTCAGTGCAAAATGCTCTCGGCTTTCAATCATGCGCTGATTGATAATGCCGGAGATTTCTATAATATATTAGGATGGGCCAGAACAAGGGGCAAGGACAAGTTTGCCGACAGCCACGATAAACCTACGGAAATCTTTTCATCATGTGCCGGAGCGGCTATCTACAGGAAGAGCATTTTAGAAGAACTCGGACTCTTTGATGAAAATCATATTTCCTATCTGGAGGATGTGGATATCGGTTACAGGGCACGCATTTACGGATATACCAATAAGTATGAACCCTCGGCTAAGGTATTCCATGAGGGAAGTGCATCAAGCGGTTCAAGGTACAACGAATACAAAGTAAAACTTGCGGCAAGAAACTCCATTCTGGTAAGATTCAAAAACCAGACGGTTTTACAAAAGATAGTAAATTTCCCCGCGATGGAAGCGGGCGTTATAATAAAACAGTTTTTCTTTATAAAAAAAGGCTTGGGCAAAGTTTACAGAGCCGGAATCAAAGAAGGAAGAAAAGTTAAGAAGAGCGAGAGTGAGAGAGCAAGGAAAATTGTTTTCGACTCTGCCAAGCGAAAAAGAGCCTTAAAGATAGAGTTTGACATGATAAAGAACATAATTTATTAGGCTTGAAAAAAACAATTTCGTATTGTATCATTATAATTCGAGGGCGTCTGAGTAAACGGACGCAAGTTGCTTATGATTAAGGACAATCAAACATTTTTTAACAGATTGCATGTTGTGCTTGATTTTCTAGTAACGGCTTTAGCATATTTTTTGGCATGGTACGGCAGAATGGTGATTTTCACACCGGTAGACCAGGGTGTCTTACCGATGAAAACTTACTTTTTTGCCCTATATTTCATTATTCCGGGATACCTTGCCATATTTGCAACACTGAACCTTTACAAACCCAAAAGAATGTCTTCCCTGATTGGTGAATTCTTTGATGTCATCAAAGCAAATGTCATCGGGGCAATGATATTCCTGGTAGTACTCTATTTGATCAATCAGCCCAACTTTTCGCGTTCGCTGATTATCGTATTCGCAGTACTCAATGTGGTTTTAATGACTGCATACAGATTTGCGGTCAGAAGGATTCTTTCCCATATAAGGAAAGTCGGACACAATGCCAAACAGGTAGTTATCGTGGGTTATTCAAGAGCCTGCGAGCAGTATATAGACAGAATTCTTGTCAATCCTCAGTGGGGATATCGTATCAGAGGAATTTTGGATGACGATGTTCCGGCTGGAACTTACTACAAAGGAATACAGGTTCTCGGAAGAATAGATAATCTCGAAGAGATTTTACCCGAGAACAAGCTTGACGAAATAGCCATAGCGCTTCCTCTTAAGAATTATAAAAGACTTGAGGAAATCGTGGGAAAATGCGAAAAATCCGGTGTACACACGAAGTTTATACCTGATTACAATTCGGTTATTCCGTCCAGACCCTACACGGAAGATTTATCGGGACTGCCGGTTATTAATATAAGACGAGTTCCGCTGACCAGTACCTTTAACTGGTATTTAAAGAGAGCGTTTGATATAATAGGTGCACTTGTTGCCATTATAGTTTTCTCTCCCATAATGCTTTTATCGGTAATAGTTATTAAAAGCAGAAAAGACGGACCTGTGCTCTTTGTTCAGGAAAGAGTGGGACTTCATAACAAAGTCTTTAAGATGTACAAGTTCCGAACTATGATTGAGCAAAAGCCGGAAGAAGAAGAAAAAGAGTGGACCATCAAAAACGATCCGAGAGTTACAGGCTTCGGAAAGTTTTTAAGAAGAACAAGTCTCGACGAGACTCCGCAGTTCTTCAACATTTTAAAAGGCGATATGTCTCTTATCGGACCGAGACCTGAAAGACCTCAGTTCGTTGAGCAGTTTAAGGAAGAAATTCCCCGTTATATGGTAAAGCATCAGGTAAGACCGGGTCTTACCGGCTGGGCCCAGGTAAACGGATACAGAGGAGATACTTCCATCAGAAAAAGGGTAGAGTACGATATTTATTATATTGAGAACTGGACTATAGGGTTGGATATTCAGATTATTCTCTTGACATTCCTTAAAGGATTTGTCAACAAAAATGCTTATTAGGAGGCTACCAAGGTAGGATTTGGAGATGTCAGACAGGACAAGAGGAAACGGAAACAGAAACGTAAAAAGAAGAAAGAAAAAGGGTAGCAATAAAGTATTAAGGAACATCATTATCGGTGTTGAAGCTTTAGTACTTGTTGCCGTAATCGTAGTTCTTATTTATGCTTTCAGAGCAACGGATGAGGAAACCGGTGTTCAGAAGTATGATCTTCCCGAGAACGAGATTGTAACAAACGTCAAAGAGGACGACCCCATCGTTGAGGAAATCAAAAAAACGTATACAACTTTGGCGTTTTTCGGAGTTGATGCACGTAACGGAACGCTTGAGAAGGGTACCAGAACCGATACCATTATCATTTGTGCAATTGACAATCAGACCGGTGAAACAAGACTTTGCAGTGTCTACAGAGATACGCTCTTGAATATTGCGGAACCGACAAAAGATGATTCCGAAAAGAAAGTTAATTTACAGAAATGTAATGCTGCTTATGCTTACGGCGGACCTGCAAGAGCATTGAATATGCTTAATCAGAATTTGGATTTGTATATTACGCAGTTTGTTACGGTCGGATTTGACGGTGTAATGAATACCATTGATGCTGTTGGCGGTGTAGATATTGATATTCAGCAGAATGAGATAAAATACCTAAATGACTATCAGAGATCGATGTATTCGACTGAGACCAAAGTAGATCTCAGAGATGATTTTATTCCTGTAGAGAATACGGGACTTCAGACATTAAGCGGTTATCAGGCACTTGCATATTGCCGTATCCGTTATACGGCAGGTGCAGACTATAAGCGTACCGAGAGACAGCGTGATGTATTGTCACAGATAGTGGTAAAGGCCAAGAAGATTGATCCCGTACAGATTTCCAAGATTTGTACAGACGTATTCCCTTATATAGCTACCAATATGGATTTGGACAAGGAAATAATTCCTTTGGCAAGTGATGCTTCCAAATACAACATTGTGGCTTCCGACGGTTTCCCGTTCGGAGATAATAAGACGTCAGGACTTCTTGGTAATAAAGGAGATTGTGTAATTCCAAAAGATCTTGAATCCAATGTAAAAGAACTGCACGAATTCCTGTATCCCGGAATTGAGTATACTCCTTCCGATACGGTTGTGGATTTATCACAAAAGATTAAAGCCGAAGCGGCGATGTACGGAAAATAAAATGAAAGCGGTCTCCATAGTAAAATATGGAGACCTTTTTGAAATATATGAGAGAGAATCCTATTGTAGACGTCATTATTCCTGCATATAAGCCTAAAGAATCTTTTATAAAGCTTATTGATATGCTCGAGAAACAGACGTATCCGATCAACAGAATAATAGTGATGAACACCGAGGAAAGATATTATTCGGAGCTGATGTTTAATCATCCTCTGGACAAGGTGTACGACAATGTTCATGTTACACATATTTCCAAAAGAGAGTTCAATCACGGCAGAACAAGAAGAGACGGCGTCCTAAGATCAGAGGCCGATATTTTTGTTATGATGACGGATGATGCCGTACCTAAAAACGAGGAGATGATTGAAAAGCTCATCAACCCCATTATTACAGGAAAAGCAGCGGCTTCTTATGCAAGACAGGTGGCAAAGAAAAACTCCGGTGAAATAGAAAGATTTACAAGAAATTTCAATTACCCAAGAAAATCGAGGCTTAAAAGCGTATCTGATATAAATGAACTCGGAATCAAGACTTTCTTCTGCTCAAATGTCTGCGCGGCATATGACCGTGATGTGTATGAAGAACTTGGCGGATTCGAAGAATATGTAATATTCAACGAGGATATGATTTACGCCGCGCACCTTATTAAGGCAGGTTATAAAATTGCCTATACTGCCAGTGCAGAAGTAATTCATTCGCATGATTACGGAAATATTGCGCTGTTTAAAAGAAACTTCGACCTTGGTGTATCACATGCGGACTATCCGGATGTGTTTAAGGATGTTTCCTCCGTCGGCGAAGGAAAGAAGCTGGTAGCCAAGACAATCGAGCATCTTAAAAAAAGAAAAAAAGCTTATCTTATACCCAAACTTATCATGAACAGCGGATTCAAGTTTATGGGCTACAGATTAGGTCTTATTCATGAGTTTTTGCCAAGGTTTTTACTTACCAGGTTTTCATCGCTTCCCGAGTACTGGATTGGCAAGGATGTTTACGAAAACAACAAAAAAATTAATTTCCATGCAGGATACGGTATTACGGAAACAGAGTATAAGGATGGCAGAATGGTACATAAGGCATCAAGCAATACCGACCCTTATAAGGAAATCGGCAGAAAATCAACTTTAAGGGATGAAATAAAGGTTCGTCCCAAGGATAAGATGATAGACCGTTCACATGCTGTTACCACCAACAGGGAAGTTGCATGGAAGAGCGATAACGAGCCTGAAATAAAGACAGAGAAAAAGGAAAACGATAAAGTAGAAACTAAATAAATTTTCTCCGACGGGAGGTGTTATTTATGAGTTCAGAGAATAAAAAACCTAATAAATTTTTATCTGTTTTATGGATAATTCTTTTGGGAATAGTGTTCGGAGTGTGCGCAGGTGTTACATATACAGGCATTGCGATTGTTTCGAACAAGCTTGTTGTTCCCGCGGTTGTCGGCGAAACTCCTTCCCAGACCACATTTACTCCCGGACCTTCGGATCCGATAAAGCCTAATGACAAAGAGAACGATTTCCACGCCAATATACCTGAAGAACAGGAAGAAATAATCGAAGAAGTTGAAGATATCGTTATGTCAAACGAAGGATATACGGTAGCGGAAGTAGCGGAAAACTGTATGCCTGCCATCGTATCAATCAATGTGGTCGGAGATTATGATTACAACGGATATAAATACGAGGGACAAAGTGCAGGAAGCGGTATTATCGTTGGTCAGTCCGATACGGAACTTCTTATTGCCACCAACTATCATGTTGTTGAAAACAACAAGACGATATCCATTAATTTCTGCGACGGAACGGATGCTCCCGCAACGGTTAAAGGCAAAAAGGTCTCAATGGACCTTGCTGTTGTAGCCGTTGATTTATCCGAGTTAAGCGATTCAACACTCGGCAGTATAAAGATAGCAATTATCGGCAATTCCGATGAAACAAAGGTCGGTGAAGGCGTTGTTGCAATCGGTAATGCATTAGGATACGGCCAGTCCGTAACCGCAGGTGTAGTAAGTGCACTTGACAGAGAAATCATTACTGAATCCGGCGAACCCGGCAATTTCATTCAGACCGACGCAGCGATTAACCCCGGTAACTCCGGCGGTGCTCTCCTTAACATGAAGGGTGAACTCATCGGTATCAACTCCGATAAGCTCTTCGGTAATGCGGTAGAAGGTATGGGATATGCAATCCCGATTAATGAAGCAGACCCCATTATCCGTGAGCTTATGAACAAGCAGCAGTTAACCGAATTACCCGAGGACCAGCAGTCGTACTTTGGTATTTCGGCAGTTGAAATAAATTCGACACTCTATACAAACGAGGGTGCCGTTATTCCAAAGGGCGTTTATATTTCGGAAGTTGTTCCCGGCGGTACTGCCGATATGGCAGGACTTATGCGTGGCGACATCATTACCGAATTTGAAGGCGATTCCATTGTATCAATGGCTGAATTTAAAAAGTATCTGGCTTCGTATGCAAAGGGCAGCAAAGTCCATATTACCTATGAAAGATACAACGGAACCGAGTATGAGGAGTTTACGATTGAAGTAACGCTTCAGGGCAAATAAAAGAGACTAATCAGGAGACAAGATGAACAACGAATACGAAGATATCTGTTCGGTCTGCCACAGAACCGAAAGTGTAGCGGGGAAAATGCTTAAAATGTCCGACTCACTCTGCATATGCATTGACTGCCTGCAAAAGAGCACCGACATGTTAAATCAATCCCCTTATAAGGATATGCTTGGAATGGATCCTGCCACTTTGGCCGGAATGTTTCCGGGAATGGGCGGCGTAAATCCTAACGAATCACCGACAGGTATTAAAGAAAACAAAACTGAAGAAGAGGCAACAATCATAAAAGAAGCAGGCGAAGACGAGCCTGAAAAGAAGGAAGAAAAGAAGGACGATAAGCCTAAAGGTCCGGCTACTCCTCACGGTACATTTTTCTTAAATCTTAACGATTTGATGGGTGGAAATATCAATCCCAGAACTAAGATTAAGAAGAGAAATCCGGACGAGAAAAAAGAGCCCATTATCAAGCTTAAGGATATTCCTGCGCCTCACAAATTAAAGGCTAAGCTTGATGAATATGTAATAGGTCAGGAAGAAGCCAAAAAGATCTTATCCGTTGCCGTTTACAACCATTATAAAAGAGTCGCAACCGACACAATGGATGAGATTGAGATAGAAAAATCAAACATTTTAATGCTCGGTCCCACGGGCTGCGGTAAGACTTATATCGTACAGACTCTTGCGAAGCTTCTTGACGTGCCGCTTGCAATCGCCGATGCGACGGCACTTACCGAAGCAGGTTATATAGGCGATGATATCGAAAGTGTTGTAAGCAAGCTCCTTGCTGCAGCTGACAACGATGTAGATAAAGCAGAATGCGGTATTATCTTTGTCGATGAAATCGACAAGCTTGCAAAGAAACCCAACACCAATCACCGTGATGTGTCTGGGGAATCGGTTCAGCAGGGAATGTTAAAACTTCTTGAAGGAGCAGAGATAGAAGTACCCGTAGGTGCTACAAGCAAGAATGCAATGGTTCCGATGACCACTGTTAATACGAGAAATATTCTCTTTATCTGCGGCGGTGCTTTCCCCGATATGGAGGAAATCATCAAAGCACGTCTTACAAAGCAGGCAGGCATTGGTTTTAACAGCGAACTGAAAGACAAGTACGATAAAGATAAAAAACTTCTTCACAAGGTAACCACGGAAGACATTAAAAAGTACGGAATGATTCCCGAATTTGTCGGAAGACTTCCGATTATATGTCCCCTGGACAGCCTGGATGAAGATGCACTCGTAGACATCCTAAAAGAGCCGAAAAACGCAATCTTAAAGCAGTATCAAAAGCTTCTCGAACTCGATGAAGTTAAACTTATTTTTGATGATTCCGCATTAAGAGCCATTGCCAAGAAGGCAATAAAAAAAGACACGGGTGCCAGAGCACTCCGCGCCATCATCGAGGAATTCATGCTCGACATCATGTATGAAATTCCAAAGGATGAAAACATAGGTACCGTAACCATCACCGGAGATTACATCGAAGGAAAGGGCGGTCCTATCGTAGAAATGAGAGTTTAATAAATCGAGCCAGAGGGACGTTTCTTCTGGCTCTTTTTTAATGTAAGAGAGCGGTGACCACACAATACACCGCGGGCACGCTCTCGCTAAAGATGTCTCCGTAACAGATGCTAAATTCGACTTCGCATTTCATGCTCGTCTCATTAAGCACTGACGGATCCATATTACCCGCTTGTGCATTATGTGGCACCGCTCTTAAGTTTTTTGTTTGATCCAGAAGAACCGTCCCCCTGGTACTTTTTTGAACCACAAGAACCGTCCCTCTGGTTCTATGATAACGCCAGATGTGCGTTAGAGTAGTTCTTATCTTCGGTAACATCTTCTCCGAACCATGAAGGCGGAGTGAAGGAATTTGCTTCTTCAACAGTTTCAAATTCAACCTCGGCGAAAACTAAAGGCGCTAGCTCGCCTTCGAAAACATCTAACTCTATAGTGTAATTCTCATAAGGAATGAGATATCTTTTTTTCGTAATAATCCGACCGTCTGCTTTAGCAATAAGATGTTCATAAGACTCTTTATTAAGCGTAAGATTGTATTCTTCCCTCTCTAAGAAGCCTTTTCCCTTGTATGTAAGATAATATGTGTCGTCTTCTTTGCGGACTCTTACGACGGGTTTTGTATTAAGGTAACCCTGCTCCAAACACTTAAAAGAATAAGCGTTTAAGTCGGGCATTTCTTTGATTTTGAATTTTCTTTCTATTTCTTTTCCCATAACTGCCTCCGAAATACTGTATAAATTATAAAAAAACTGGAATTTTCTTGTCAAGAATAGGATAATAGTAACCGATAAATAATATGGTGGAGTATGAAAAAATCGGAGGGGATTTTTTTGGATTATCAGTTATTTGTAAACAATTTTAAAAAGCTTGCCTGCGTCATTTCGATTAAAACCAATCCTGACGGCACACATTCAGAGCCATGTATTGAGGCTGCAAACGAGTTATATCTTAAGTCTGTAAATGTGGATCCGAAAGATTTTGTTGCGGGTCGTCCTTATTATGAGTACATTTATCGCGACTATAATTTTGAGGCAATGACCGCAAGATGCATATTTGAAAACAGGCTTATTCATGCATATGTAAATGCGGAAAGATACAATTCATGGATGGATATTTTTATGATGCCGTTAGTGTCCGAAGACGAAAATATCGGATACAGTTTATTCTCTTATGACATGACTCCGAATGCGGAGGGAGAAAAATTAAGCGATGTTACGGCACAGACTGCGGCACAGGTAATTAAGACCAGTGTAAAGCTTCATGAAACGTCAGATTTTAAGGCGGCAATGGAATCGGTTATCGAGGATATCAGAATAACCTGCAAAGCCAACAGATGCTGCGTTCTTTTGACGGATTTAAAAAACAAAACTGCTACCGTGCTTGCTCACAGTATAGTAGAGGGCGAAGATGCCAGAAGAATGGAAGATTATCTGGATGATAATTTCTTGAAAATTATCGAATCCTGGGATGATCTGATTGCCGGCAGCAACTGCTATATCATCCATGACGAAGCAGAACTGGAAGAATTAAAAAAGAAGAACGAAGCATGGTATGATTCGCTTAAAATTGCGCACGTTACAAATCTCGTGCTGTATCCTTTAAGGGCAAACAATGAAACCATAGGATATATCTGGGCAACTAATTTTGATGCATCCAACACGATAAATATCAAGCAGATTCTCGAGATAACAACATTTCTTTTAGCAGCGGAAATCAACAATTATCTCAACTACGAAAGAATGAAAGCCCAGAGCGTAACTGATTCTCTTACCAATGTTTTAAACCGTAATGCGATGAACAACAGAATTACCGATATCGTAAACGGCGATTATGTAATCAAGAATCCTTACGGCGTTGCATTTGTGGATTTAAACGGCCTAAAAGCCACAAATGACCGTGAAGGTCATCGTGTGGGAGACCAGCTCCTAAAAGATGCGGCAGAGCTCCTAAAAGAAAATTTTGAAGGCACGGATATTTACAGAGTCGGCGGAGACGAATTCCTTATTATTGTGGAAAACAAAAAAGAAGAGGAATTCAATTCTATGATCGATAATGTAAGAAAATGTTCGGAAGAATCAGACCGTATAAAATTCGCGATAGGAAGCTGTTTCGTGGATGCTTCGTTTGAGGTAAGGGAAGCTTTGCATATAGCTGACGAAAACATGTATAAGGAAAAGGAAAAGTTCTATATTAACCATCCTGAGTTTAACAGAAGAGGCGCGGATTTGGAGAAAAAATATATGGAAGGTTCCGAATACAGAAGAAGAATAACCGACTGATAAAAAACGGCATGCGACTGCATGTCGTTTTTTGAGTATTTCTTTTTGAAAGACGCATTTTATGATATAATTATTTTTTGTAGGGCGTTAAATAAACCCGGAGGTGAATATGACTCAGGTAATCGATTTTCTTGAGAGTTTTAACTCAGTAACCGTTATCATCAGACTTCTTTTGGCAGGCTTCCTCGGAGGATGTATAGGCCTTGAAAGAGAAAAGTACAAAAGACCTGCAGGCTTCAGAACGCATATTCTGGTATGCCTCGGCGCCAGCATGACTTCACTGATAGCTCAGTACATTGTTCTTAATCTTGATTTGAATTCCGATGCCGCAAGAATTCCCGCGCAGGTTATATCGGGCTTAGGTTTCCTTGGTGTAGGAACAATTCTTACCAAAGGAAGAGATCATATCGTCGGACTTACCACAGCGGCAGGTATTTGGGCAGTAGGTACAATCGGTATCGCAACAGGCTTCGGATTTTACGTAGGTGCATGCACATGTACCGTTATTGTGCTTATTGCAACCTCGGTTTTATATACGCTTGAAAACGACAAAAAAGAGCGCAGAAAAAATGTTGAGATATACATTGAATTAAGAGACGAAAACAAAGTTAATTCATTCCTTAAAATTCTTGAAAAAGATTTTAAGGCTAAGAATTTTATGGTTGTTTCATCAAGAAGCGGTCGTATGGATCATATCGGAATCGAAGCCATTTTTCCTTTAAATAACGGAGATGTCGGATCTGAATTATTAGATGATTTAGTAGTGCTTGATGATGTAATATATGCGATTGAAAGCGCACCTAAAAAACTTTCGTAAAGACGGATAAAAGAAATGAGCATAACCGTAAAATTTGATAACAAATCCGTACTCATCTGGGGCTACGGTATAGAGGGCAAATCCACAGAAGGTTTTCTTAAAAAATTCTGCAAACCTTCAAAAATAGAAATATTCGAAGGAAAGCCCGAAGAATTAAATGAAGAAGGATACGATTTTATCATAAAAAGTCCCGGCATTCCCGGAGACTATCCCGATGAAAAATACACTTCACAGACCGAACTTTTCTTAGAAGAGTTCAGAGACCGCGTGATAGGCATCACAGGTACCAAAGGCAAGAGTACCACTACCAGTATGCTTTATCACGTTCTTTCAAATCTTATTTCAAACAGAGTCGTTCTGGTAGGAAATATCGGTATTCCCTGCCTGGATTATTATGAGGAAATGGCTTCGGATTCGCAGGCAATCGCAGTAATGGAGATGAGTTGTCATCAGCTTAACAACGTACGCGTATCGCCTCACTTTGCCGTATTTTTAAATCTATACGAAGAGCATCTTGATTATTACAAAACATTCGAAAAATATGCTCTTGCCAAAATGAACATCGGCAAGTATCAGGTTCCCGGCGATAAAATATTCGTGGGCGAAAGCGTACCCAGACTTAACATGCGCGGCCTTGAATACAGAATCCCCGAATTCGAAGAGCATAAATATGATTTAAAAATCCTCGGTCAGCACAATCAGTGGAACGCAGAATTTGTTAAGAAAGTCTGTGTCAGCGGGCTTAAATTAAACGAGGATGATACAATCACGGAGATTGAAAAATTCGAAGGACTTCCTCACAGATTAGAGTTTATCGGAAATGTCGACGGCATCGATTATTACGACGATTCGATTTCGACAATCCCTCTTGCAACAATCAATGCCTGCAAGAGCATTCCGAACATAAAAATTGCAATTATCGGCGGTATGGACAGAGGCATCGGTTACGAAGAACTGATTAAGTTCATAAAAGAAGCGAGAGATATCATATTCCTCTGTGCATATGCTACGGGCGAGAGAATCTACGAAGAGGCTGAGCGACCTTTTAACTGCAAAAAGGTCAAGGATATAGACGAAGCGCTGGAAGTTGTTTTAAAATATGCGGACTCCGGCGATGCTGTGGTACTTTCCCCTGCGGCTGCAAGCTACGGATATTTTAAGAATTTTGCGGAGCGCGGCGATTATTTTAAGAAAAAGATATTGGAGAATCAGGGAAAGGTCTGAAAGGAAGAGAAGAGATATGTTACCTCAGGATCCTTTTATTTTACTGAGTTTTATAAATATGAAACTGCGTGACGAATACGAAAGTTTAGATGCGCTTTCGGACGGACTTGATGTTGATATTAAAGATATCAAAAGCAAACTTGAATCAGTAGGATTTAAGTATGACTCCACGCAAAATCAGTTTAAATAAGATAAATCGAAATTATGGATATTTTTGAATTTGCCAAAGAACAGAATCTTAAAAAAGAAGCTCCCCTTGCCGGCAAGATGAGACCAAGAACTCTTGATGAGGTTGTAGGTCAGGAAGACATCTTGGGTGAGGGCAAAATGCTTAGAAGAGCGATAGAAGCAGACCGTATAGGTTCGCTTATTTTTTATGGTCCTCCCGGATGCGGTAAGACCACGCTTGCCAAAGTTATTGCCAATACCACTGAGGCCGAGTTTAAGCAGCTTAACGCCACCATATCGGGCAAGAAAGATATGGAAGAGGTAGTAGAGGGTGCAAAGAAGGAACTTGCGTTTACGGGGCGTAAAACGATTCTATTTATCGATGAAATACACAGATTCAATAAAGCCCAGCAGGATTTTCTTTTGCCTTATGTTGAAGACGGTACGATTACTTTAATCGGAGCGACTACAGAAAATCCTTTCTTTGAAGTTAATAAGGCTCTGGTTTCAAGATCGAATATTTTCAGACTATCTCCTTTGTCAAAAGAGAATATCAAATCGCTTATCCAAACGGCTGTTACCGACAGCGACAGAGGTCTTGGTGCGATGGATGCAGTCATCGATGATGATGCAGTCGAATTCCTGGCAGATACCGCTGACGGAGATGCGAGAGTGGCTTTAAACGGCATTGAACTGGCCGTTATGACAACGCCCAGGGGAGAGGACGGAAAGATTCACATCACTCTTGAAGTGGCGGGAGAATGCGTTCAGAAAAGAACCTTAAAATATGATAAGGACGGAGACAATCATTACGATACAATTTCCGCTTTTATAAAAAGTATGCGTGGTTCAGACCCCGATGCCGCAGAGTATTATTTGGTCAGAATGCTTGAGGCGGGCGAGAGTGTAACATTTATTGCAAGACGTATGATGATTTTTGCATCGGAAGATGTCGGAAACGCAGACCCTATGGGACTTGTGGTTGCAACCAACGCATCCCTTGCGGTTGAAAGAGTCGGCCTTCCCGAAGCAGAACTTATTCTTTCACAAGCGGCAATTTATCTTGCATGTGCGCCCAAATCCAATGCCTGCACTATTGCTCTCGAAGAAGCACATAAAGTCGTAGCAGAGACCGGCAACCAGCCAATCCCTCCACACTTAAGAGATGCACATTATCCCGGTGCGGCAGAGTTCGGACACGGTGTCGAATACAAGTATCCGCACCTGTACGAGAATCACTATGTAAAAGAGCAGTATCTGCCTTATGAACTGAAAGATCTTAATTTCTACAAGCCGGGTGATCTCGGATATGAGACAAAGATAAAAGAGCATTTTAAAAAGATTAAGAAAGATAAATAAAGAATAATTAAAATAAACCGGTATGAATTGTCATACCGGTTTTTAAATGTATTGCATATTATCCGTTTAGAATACCGAATCATAATCGAAACTGAAATAATAATCACGAAGTTCATCATAATAAGCATCGTAATTATCTTTGCTTAGCTCGCCCGTGCCGTCATAAATCCAGTTAAGAATCATATCGCTTGCAGCCTGGCCGTGATGGGCAAGGTCTTTGTAATTATTTAAATCTTCGATTAATTCATGCTGCATATAGAATGAATATACATGAATGTTTTCATGATCAAGGAGCAGGGAAGTAATATACTTTTCTGCTTCTATTTGTCTGTCGAGTTCGCCGAGTCTTTTATAATAATCTATGTAATAGATACTGTAAGGCGTGTAGTAAAGATAGAACTCTACATCAGGATTTTCGTCCGCAATGTCTGTTACATTCGCAGTAATATTCTCATACATAATCTGTTTTTCTTCGTCGGTCAGATGAACCTGAGTTTCTGCGGGAGTTACATTCTCACGAAAGTATGATTTTAACACAGCATCTTTTCCGTAGTTATAATCTGCGCTCCAGTTTGAATATGTATCCATTGAAGAGTAGTGTGCAGCTTCACCACGCCGGATTAATATGAGGGCCGCATCTACGATTGCATTCTTGCTGAATACATACTTCGTGTCGTTTAAAATAATATTGTCATAAAGATATGTAGGATATGAATCTGCTTCATAATCGCGATCATCCTTGGTATTAAAGAAACGGTTGCAGTCAAGTCCGCGTACTACCATTTTAAGATTGGGATTTTCTTTACATGCGGTTCGCACCAAATCGCCGACTTCGAGGTAACTTCCGCCCGAGAACGGAACCTTGATTCCCTTAGTGCCAAAGAGTGAATCCATTACAGACGGTCTCATGCACTCGGTCATTGAACTTCCTGTTATCATTGCGTCATAATCAAAATTCTTGACGATTCCGTCATTTAAATATCTCTGGTCTCTGTAAATATAGTTCTTTCCCTCAAGCGGTTTGTGATAATGGAAATAAGGATCCACGTAAACAACAAGTGCCGCGGGAAGCGATACTAAAATCACGAAAGCAATTATAAAAATTGTAAGGAATACTTTGCTCTTTTTCATCTGTAATCCTTTTTGGTTTAAAAGTTAAAATATAGGAACGTGCTTACTCCGCTGATGGATAAGAAACTCCATACGAAGAAAACAATCGTAAAAATCAAAGTAATTACACCAGGCTTAAATTTATCAAACATCTTCTTTGAATTGGGAAGGAAGATTGCGATAACAAACGATACGATTAAGAAGCCCCAGGTAAGGATATTGGGAAACTTTGTATCGATATTGGTTAATGCCATTAATTCTGCCATCTCAGGCGTCTTAAAAGCACCATGAATAATCGGATCGACTACAAGGCCTGCAGCACCCGTATTAAATGAAAATGCTTTCTTTAAGACGAAGAGTGCGTTGCCGATGCTTTCTGCCCTAAAGAACACCCATGTAATGTTTACAAAGAAGAATGTAATTATCCATGATACTGAGCGCGAGATATACAAAGCGGGTTTGGCGATTTTTTTATCGCCGATAATATCTTTTATGAGCCTTGTTATAATAACGAATACGCCGTGCATTACACCCCAGAGGATGAATGTCCAGCCTGCGCCGTGCCAGAAACCGCTTAAAAGAAATACGATGAATACATTAATATATGTACGCACTCTGCCTTTTCTGTTGCCGCCAAGAGGAATATAGACGTATCTTGTGAAGAAACGTGTTAAAGTCATATGCCATCTGTCCCAGAATTCTGTGATTGTGACGGACTTATATGGCGAATTAAAGTTTAAAGGAATGTCGATATTAAACATCTTCGCAAGGCCCAAAGCCATATCGCAGTAGCCCGAGAAATCGAAATAAATCTGGAAGGTATATGATAAAATAACCACCCATGCGGAAAGGAAGGTCAAGCGCTCCGGTGCCACATATCCGTAGTTAACCACGCTTCCGAACACATCGGCCAAAAGAACTTTCTTTGAAAGGCCTATCGTGAACATGAAAATGCCTTTGGTCAGATTGTCGAAATCAAGCTTCTTTTTGGATTCATCGAGGAACTGCCCGATCATTTCGTCGTGAGTTACAATCGGTCCCGCGATAAGCTGGGGGAAGAATGCAACGAACGAAGCATAATATATGAAATTGTATTTGCCGACCTGACCTCTGTAGGTATCGACTATAAAAGAAATTTGCTGGAAAGTAAAGAAACTGATGCCGAGGGGCAGCAGGATATGTAAAAGACCGAAATCGCTCTTAAATACGTGATTAACCGTATCGATAAAAAAGTCCGTATATTTGAAAAATCCGAGGATAGCTAGGTTAATTGCCACGCCGGCAATCATTAAGCCTTTACCGCTTCCACCTTTTTCGCGAAGTTTCCCTATATATACATAGCAGAAATAATTGATTAAAATGCTCGCTATTATAATAAAAAGATACCAGTAGTTGAAATATCCGTAGAACCACAAAGACATTCCGAAGAGGAAGCACTGCGCTACAATGCGGAGTTTAAAGCGGTTTAAAAGAAAGTATCCCAAAAGGCACAAAGGAATAAATATTAGTATGAAAATATATGAGTTAAAAAGCATTGCGCCCTCCGAAAATACCTAAGGCAGAGCGTTTGTACGCCTGCAACAATAATATTTTAAAAAAGTTACAAATAAAAAGCAATATAGGGCTTGAAAGAAAATCTCAAATATTATAGAATATGTCTAATATTTTTATTTTTGAGACAGAAAAGTGACTAGTGGACACTCAGTTTGTACGAGGTAAAAAATGAGCGAAACCATGAAAGAGCTGCTTATCAAGCAGCGCGACAGTGTTTTAAATAAAGTGTTGGGGTACACATTTTTGGTTGTGGCAGTCCTTGCGCTGCCGGCGGCGATTTTGGTGAGCCCCTTTTTTATTATAGGTATTGTGGCCGGCGGTGTCGCATCTTTCTTCGTATATTTCAGAAGAATGTCCGTAGAATACGAGTACACATATCTTGACAAAGAGATAAGAATTGACAGAATATACAATACCAACTCAAGAAAACAGGTTGATACGATTGATTTAAATAAAATGGAAATCTTAGCCGTTAAGGGCAGCGACGCTTTAAGAGGCTATGCCAACAGACAGGCTGCCGTTACCGATTACAGCGCAGGAGAAGATACTGACGATACCAAGGTTTACGAGCTCTGGTACAACGGCAAAAGAAAAATTCTCGTTTCATTAAGCGATGATTTTATGACGCCCATCGTCAGATTTTATCCGCAGAAGGTCAAAAAATCGTAAATCTACGATAACTATAAAATTTATTTAATAAGGAGGATTTGTAATGGGTACAATAGTCAAGGAAGGAATTACTTTTGATGATGTCTTACTGATTCCCGGTTATTCACAGGTTATACCTAACCAGGTGGATATTTCCACGTATCTTACCAAGACCATCAAGCTGAACATTCCCATGATGAGTGCGGGAATGGATACCGTTACCGAAAGCCGTATGGCAATTGCAATGGCAAGACAGGGCGGTATCGGTATTATCCACAAGAACATGTCTATTGAAGAACAGGCTGAAGAAGTCGACAAGGTAAAAAGATCCGAGAACGGAGTTATTACCGATCCGTTTTCACTTTCACCCGAGCATACACTCGCTGATGCGGATGCTTTGATGAGCAAATTTAAAATTTCAGGCGTACCCATTACGGAAAATAAAAAGTTAGTCGGTATCATCACGAACCGTGACCTTAAGTTTGAAACCGACATGACCAAGTTAATCAAAGAGTCCATGACCAGCGAAGGCCTTGTAACAGCCAAGGAAGGTATTACTCTTGACGAAGCAAAGAACATCTTAGCCAAGGCTCGTAAAGAGAAACTTCCGATTGTAGATGACAATTACAATCTTGTCGGACTCATTACCATAAAAGATATTGAAAAGACAATTAAATATCCTTTATCCGCGAAAGACGAACAGGGAAGACTTCTCTGCGGCGCAGGTGTAGGAATCACAGCCAATGTTCTTGACAGAGTTAAAGAACTTGTAAGCGCTAAAGTAGACGTTGTAGTACTTGATTCCGCTCACGGCCATTCGGAAAACGTTCTTAAGTGCTTAAGAATGATTAAAGAGAATTATCCCGATCTTCAGGTTATTGCAGGTAACGTTGCAACAGGCGAAGCATGCAAGGCATTAATCGAATCCGGCGCAGACTGCGTTAAGGTTGGTATCGGACCCGGATCCATCTGTACAACACGTGTCGTATCAGGTATCGGTGTTCCTCAGATTACAGCCATCATGGACTGCTACGATGTTGCCAAGACATACGGAATACCCATTATCGCAGACGGCGGTATCAAGTATTCGGGCGATATGACCAAGGCAATTGCAGCAGGTGCCAACGTATGTATGATGGGTTCAATGTTTGCAGGCTGTGACGAAGCTCCCGGCGAATATGAAATCTTCCAGGGAAGAAAGTTCAAGGTTTACAGAGGCATGGGTTCCATCGCAGCTATGGAAAACGGCTCGAAAGACAGATACTTCCAGACCGATGCAAAGAAGCTTGTTCCTGAAGGCGTTGAAGGAAGAGTAGCATACAAGGGCAGACTTGAAGACACCGTATTCCAGTTAATCGGCGGTTTAAGAAGCGGTATGGGTTACTGCGGTACTGCTTCCATTGAGGAACTTAAGACAAACGGAAAATTCGTTAAGATTTCCGCTGCATCCTTAAAAGAAAGTCATCCTCACGATATTCATATCACCAAGGAAGCACCCAACTATTCATCCGGAATGTAAGTTAAAAGTTTTTATCATAAAAAAAGGGCGCGGGAGAAATACCTCCCGCGCCTGTTGTTGACAATAAGAGGTTTTATGAACGACATTGTGGTTTTAATCGTAAACAGCATATTACTCGGTGTAGGACTGGCGATGGATGCCTTTTCGGTATCGATTGCGAACGGTCTTAACGAGCCTAAAATGAAAGCTTCAAAGTCGCTTACAATAGCAGGCGTCTTTGCTTTCTTTCAGGCCGCAATGCCCTTAATAGGATGGCTTTGCGTTCACACAATCGTAAAATACTTTAAGATATTTGAAAAATTTATTCCCTGGATTGCACTGATTCTTCTTGCTTTTATCGGAATTAAGATGATAGTAGAAGCCGTAAGGAACAAGGATAAGGAAGAAGCAGCGGAAGTTCTGACCGTAAAGCTTTTGATTGTTCAGGGAATAGCAACATCAATAGATGCACTTTCCACAGGTTTTGCAATTGCCGAGTACGGAATTTTGGAGGCGCTTCTCTGCGCAGGCATTATTTCTGTCGTGACTTTCGCCATATGTATGGTTGGAATATTCATAGGCAAAAAAGTCGGAGATAAGTTTTCGACCAAAGCCCAGATTTTCGGCGGAATAATTCTTATAGGAATAGGACTGGAAATTTTCATATCAGGTATGATAAAATAATCGGGCACGGCTAAAAAACCTGATTTAACCAATACGGATTAATCATAAAAAATGGAAACAAAAATAAGAATAGATAAAGATTTACTCAAAAAAACATGTCTGCTTGCAGTTCCGATTATGATTCAGAACGGAATCAGCAATGCCGTGGGACTTATCGACAATCTTATGGTCGGAAGCCTCGGCACAGAAGCAATAGTAGCTATCTCGATATCGGGACAGCTTTTATTTGTGTTCTGGCTTGCGCTTTTCGGAGGTCTTTCCGGTCCCGGAATATTCGGCGCACAGTATTACGGCAACGGAGACATAAAAGGCGTGCAGGACGTATTCAGATTAAAATTCTGGATTGCCATAATAATCGGTCTTTTGGGAATACTGACGTTTTACAATTTTGACACTTTCCTTCTGGGGCTTTACATGAAAGGACAGGCAAAAGATATTGATGCCGCACTGACTTTAAGCCTTGCAAAAGAGTATCTCAGAATAAGGGCTGTCGGCATTCCTTTTATTGTAATTACGCAGGTTTATGCAACAACCTTAAGGGAAACGGATGAAAGTTTCAAACCGATGGTGGCGGGAATTGTATCCGTTGTTGTGGATGTGGTATTTAACTATCTGCTTATTTTCGGTAAGTTAGGATTTCCCAGACTTGGCGTTGCAGGCGCGGCATACGCTACACTTATCGCCAGAGTATCAGAGTTTTCCGTGCTTGTAATATGGTCGCATTTAAGAAGCAAAAAGCATCTCTTCCTTAAAGGACTCTATAAAACTCTGTTTATAAAAAATAAGGCTATGATTTTGCCGATTCTTAAAAAGAGCACGCCGATTATGCTTAACGAGTTTCTCTGGGCCGGAGCCATAGCGTTCATGACTACATGCTATTCGACGAGAGGCCTGGATGTTTTGGCCGGAATCAATATTTCCAATGCTATATGCAATCTTTTAAATGTTGTATTCATAGCTCTCGGAAATGCGGTCGGAATAGTCGCGGGACAGTTGCTCGGCGCGGGAGAATTCAAAAGGGCAAAGGAAAGTTCGGTTACTCTTATGTGGTTTACCGCGCTCGTCTGCCTGATTCTTTCCGCAATTCTTATAGCAATTTCCGGATGGTTTCCGACTCTTTACGATACGACCGACTCGGCCAAGAAAATGGCCAGAATGTTTATTATTATAACAGCGTGCTTCTTCCCCATGCAGGGATTTTTGAATTCGCTGTATTTTACGCTTCGTTCCGGCGGAAAAACCTTTATCACTTTTATATTCGATTCGGTGTTCTCATGGACCGTCTGTGCCACATCCGCTTTTGTTTTGTCCCGTTACACAAGCATGAATATTTACGGACTGTTTATTTGTGTGCAGGCGCTTGAAATAATTAAAGTAATCGTAGGCTATGTTATGATCAAGAAAGGAATTTGGATTTCCAATCTTGTTGCCGAAAAGGCAAATGAATAAAAAAAATATTACTGATCTTAAGGAGACTTGAAATGAGCTGGTTTATTTTTGCGCTTATTGCAACACTCGGCTGGGGATGCGCCGATCTGTTTTACAAAATGGGGACTGACGAAACAGATAAACATTCTCATTTGAAAATTGCGGTATGGGTAGGCCTGGTAATGGGCGTTGTCGCACTTATCCTGCTTCCGTTTTCAGAGAGCGGATTTAACTTAAAAAGTCTTGTTATAAACGCCGTTAAGTACACTCCCGCATCACTAGCATACATTATCTCAATGGTAGTCGGATATGCGGGATTAAGATATCTTGAAGTATCGATTATTTCTCCGATACAGAATGCATCAGGCGCTTTTTCGATGATTGCAATGATGATATTCTTTCTGATTACAGGAACCATCAACGACGATCTCGGAGATTTTTCGATATTAAACATTATTGGTACGGTTATCATTATCGCCGGCGTTGTTGCTCTTGCAATCGTTGAAAACAGACTTTCCAGAAAAGAAGCAAACGAAGCTGTCAAATCCGACGATGCAAAGAAAAAGAACAGAAAATATCAGTTCGGAGCACTTGCTTTATTATTCCCGATTATTTACTGTCTGTTCGATACAATAGGAACCGCTGCAGACGGAATCATCCTTGACGAGGAAACAGGCCTCGGACTCGGTGAAATTGATGTACTTATTCTTTACGGACTTACATTCCTTCTTGCGGGTATCGTGTGTTATATCTTTATGCTTATCAAAACGAAGAAGGCATACAATCCTTTCGCTTTAAAGGAACTTCGAACTAAGGGTTCTGCTGCATGCTTTGAGGAATTCGGACAGATCTTTTACGTATTTGCAATGGCATCAAAGCCTATGCTGGCAGCTCCGATGATTGCATCATACTGTATCGTATCCGTAATTCTTTCAAGAATATTCTTAAAAGAGAAGCTTAAAGCCAGCCAGTACGCTTGCGTTATCGCAGTTATCGTAGGTATTGTTATCCTTGGTATCAATGAAGGCTTAGGAGAGATGGAATAAGCGGAAAAGCCTTGAACTAAAATAAATACATTAAAAGTTAAATCACAATTTAATTTTATTTCAAACGAAAACAAACAGAAAATGACCGATATGACGTGGAAAACGCGGAAATGCCGGTCATTTTTAATTTCCAAAAAAGTTTGACCATCCGCTTATATATTATATTTTATAGTTAAAATCTACTTAAAAATGTGTTATAATTTTGATGTATGCGGGAGGTTTAAAAATGTTCAATATTCATGACGAAAAAAGGGATGCCTTCATGTTAAACAAATCCTTTGGCAAAAAGGGATATGACTGGTGGTGGCATTCATTTACCGCAGTAGATGCGGCAACAGGAGAAGAGAAGGCATTTTTTATTGAGTTTTTTGTAATTAATCCTAAGTACGGGAAGAAATATCCCGTGTTTGGACAGACTCAGGGCGGGGGAAGCAAAAATGAGAAACCCTCATATGTCATGATCAAAGCCGGCTGCTGGGGTGAGGAACATGTTCAGCTTCACAGATTCTACGGCATCAAAAAGGTCATTATCAGACCCGGTACTCCTTTTATAATCAAAGCGGGCAACTGCTTTTTAAGCGAAAATGAAACCTGTGGTATCGTAAAGGTATCAAAGGGCGGTGCCTCACGCCATCCGGAATGGATGTGTGATGCAGGCGAAATCGAATGGAAAATTATTATCGAAAAACAGATTTCATATAATGTCGGATATGGCGCAGGCAAGATAATGCGTGAGCTTCAGGCATTTGATATGTACTGGCATGCGGAAGGCATGAAGACTAAGTACAGCGGAACCATTAAGTTTAACGGCAGGGAATACAATGTTATACCCGATAAATGCTTTGGATACGCAGACAAAAACTGGGGCAGGGATTTCACATCACCATGGCTTTGGCTTTCATCCAACAATCTGTACTCAAGAGTCAAAAAACAGACGCTCACGAACAGTGTTTTTGACGTAGGCGGAGGAAGACCGAGAGTATTCGGAGTTGCTTTGGACGGCAAGCTTTTAGGAGGTCTTTTCTACGAAGGCAGGGAATACGATTACAATTTCTCAAAGCCCTGGACGCTGGCAAGACAGAGATTTACCTGCAACGAAACAACGGACAAGGTTATCTGGAAAGTTTGGCTTGAAAACAAAAAGAGCCTTTTGCAGATAAATGTTGTCTGCCCCAAAAAAGAAATGCTTTTTGTAAACTATGTTGCACCCGACGGTTCGAAAAAGCATAACCGTCTCTGGAACGGCGGCACAGGAAAAGCGATACTCAAATTATACGAGAAAAAGAGGGAGGGTCTTGAACTCGTCGATGTAATCGAAGCCAGAAATGTTGGTTGCGAATACGGAGAGTACTGCCAACAGTAAAAAACAAAAGGAAGATTTTTATATATTAAGGGAGGTTACATATGGGCAAGACAGTTAATGATGTCATTAACATGATCAAAGAGAACGGAATCGAAATGGTCGATTTTAAAATGGTGGATATCAACGGAAATTTCCGCCACGTTACCATTCCGGCTACAGGCTTTGATGAGAGTATTATGAAAAACGGTATCGGCTTTGATGCATCAAACTACGGCTATGCGGTAGTTGAAAAATCCGATATGGTATTTATTCCGGATCCGGATACGGCATTTATCGATCCTTTCTGCGATATTCCCACACTTTCAATGACGGGTAATGCGATGATTATCGATTATCCGAACAACAGACCGCTTAAGCAGTATCCTAGAAACATCATTAATGCTGCAATCGATTATTTAAAGAGTACCGGCATAGCTGATACAATGAAGATTCTTCCCGAATTTGAATTCTATCTTTTTGACGAAGTCACATGGGAAGTATCCCATAATGCGGTTTCATACGAAATCGATATGGCACAGGCACCCTGGAACGGCGCATACGAAGGCCAGGGAAATGTCATCAGGGAACAGAAGGCATATCATATCGCAAAGCCTCAGGATACAAGCTTTGAAGCCAGAAGCGAAATGGTTCTTGAGATTGAAAAAGCAGGAATACCTGTTAAATATCATCATCCCGAAGTAGGTGCCGCAGGACAGTTTGAAATTGAACCCAAGCTAGGCGAACTTTCGAAAATGGCCGATGCTACGGTTTTAATTAAATACATCATCAGAAATGTGGCTGCAAGATACGGCCTTTCCGCAACATTTATGCCCAAGCCCGTATACGGCGAGGCAGGAAGCGGAATGCATGTTCACATGCTTCTTTTAAAAGACGGAGAACCTGTATTTTCAGATGACAACGGTTATTCGCATTTAAGTGAGACGGCTCATTATTTTATGGGCGGTATTTTAAAACACATTGCTTCTTTATGTGCAATCACAAATCCTTCTACCAATTCCTTTAAGAGACTTACGCCCGGATTTGAAGCACCCGTAACTGTAGGATACGCTACAAGCAACAGAAGTGCTGTTATAAGAATCCCCGCTTACGCAAAAGCTCCGGAATTAAGAAGATTTGAGTTAAGAAACCCCGATGCGACATGTAATCCTTATTTCGCATATGCCGCAATTTTAATGGCAGGTATCGACGGTGTGTTAAACAAGATTGATCCTCATGCAAACGGCTGGGGTCCTTATGACTGCAATCTTTTCAATCTTCCCGAGGAAGAAAAGGCAAAACTCACGGGTCTTCCCACATCTTTGGACGAAGCGCTTGAAGCTTTAGAAAAAGACAATGATTATCTTAAGGCAGGCGATGTATTCCCTGCAGAGCTTATTGATAATTTCATAAAGGTTAAAAAGGCTGAATGTGCCGGTATCAACAAGATACCTCATCCTGCCGAATTCGACCTTTATTACAATGTTTAGTTAACATACAAATGGTTTTGTATTGAGGTTTTGCAATGATAGGAAAGAAAAAAATTATCGGTTTGTGCATATCGGCTGTTCATACGGGATTTAAGTCCGATTTTGTCAAAATGCTTAACGAGGAAATAGTCAGAGAGAATTTCAAACTGATTGTTTTCAATAGTCTTCTGAGCGTTTACGACGGCAGTATTTATGATTCGGGCGCGTCCAGCGTATACAATATCATCAACTATGATATTTTAGACTGCCTGATTATTTTTGACAGGGGACTTGCGAATAAACAGAGCGGTTCCGAGCTTATTTCAAGAGCCAGGGAAAAGAATGTTCCGGTAATTTTGATCAATTCCGAAAACGAGGGATGTTTCTGCGTTTCGGACGATTACAAAACCTCTTACAAAAATCTTATAAGACACGTAATCAGGGACCACGGCGCAAAAGATACATTCTTTATGGGCGGATACAGATGGGACCCCGATACGCTTGACAGACTTGCATGCTACAAAAAAGCTCTCGGCGATGAAAACATCAACTTCGACGACAGCATGGTCGGATACGGAGAGTTTAAAGATACGACGGCATGTGAGGAAGTCGACAGAATAATTCGTGAAAGAAAGAAACCGCCCGAAGCGATTTTCTGCGCCAACGATATTATGGCGATTGCGGTTTGTACAAAGCTTAAAAAACTCGGATATAAAGTTCCCGAAGATGTTATTGTAACAGGCTATGACGGTATTGAAGAGGGTAAATATTTTATACCCAATATAACGACTGTCAGACGAAATATTGAAGGCGAGGCACTTGCTTGTGCGAATATTTTACGAGAGATTTTTTCAGGCAAAGCAGAGAAGAGAATTGTTAAGATTCCGTACAAGGTAATCTACAATGAATCCTGCGGATGTCCGAGCGAAGAAGACTTTTCCGACTACAGGGAAAGAATGGCTGAATGCATGCGTATAAACAGAGATTTCTCATCACATGAATCCTATGTATTTGCGGGTGCGGATAAATTCCTTATGTGTGAAAATCTTCCCGAAATGCTCGATGCGCTGGTTAATTACAATTTGGGTGACAAATCGTATTTATGCATCAGATCGATGCTTTTCGAATCGCTTAACATCATGTATCAGAGCAATCTTGATATCGATCATTCGAATGAGTATATTATCCTTTCATCCGAGAGCAAGGAAGAATTCGGACTCATGGAAGATGACCTTAAAT
The DNA here is from genome assembly GCA_017618075.1 of Lachnospiraceae bacterium. GTDB lineage: Bacteria > Bacillota > Clostridia > Lachnospirales > Lachnospiraceae > UBA3766. The sequence continues at coordinate 18,791 of JAFZUY010000049.1, read as the reverse complement.
TGATTGTTCCCGATGCGGAAGAATGGTTAAAAGACGAGACCGTATTCGTGGTTAATTCACTTTATGTTGAGGACTATCAGTACGGACTGTATTTTTATAAAACAAGCGATATCGGATACATGGCAAACCGTGTAAACAGAATGTCGAGAGCCTTAAACCTTTCGTTTGGAACCATCTATACCAGAATGATTCAGAAAGGCATGCAGATGGAACTTGAACAGGCTGCATTCCTAGATCCGATGACGCAGATTTCAAACCTTAAGGGACTTGAAAAATGGTTCAACGAATTCTCCGGCAAAACGGAAAATCATCTTTCCGCATTTGCCATGGCGATTTTTAAACTCGATAAATACAAATACATTTACGAGAATTACGGAGTAGGCGAAATAGAAGAAGTTGCGGGACTTATCGCGAGAGCATTTTCGAAAAATACAGGAAGAAAGAAATTCGTCGCACGTATCTCCGATGATGAATTTGCTGTGGTAGATTACTCAGGAGATCTAAACGATCCCGAAGAAGCAAAGAGTATTATTAACAGCGAAGTAAAGGCTTTACTTGAAGCTGTTGAAAGTCATAATCCCGCGAAGTATAAGGATTACGATTTAGAGCTTAACGTAGGATATACCATCGAAGGCAAAGGCTGGGATTCGGACCTTCGTTCCGTGATGAGACTTGCATACGGCGAACTCTATCTTAACATTCTTCATGACAAGAGAAAGAATTATCTTGACGATGCACTTTCCGAGGATTCAAAAGATCATTACGACGATCTGATGCTTGTCTTAAACAAGAAACTTTTAACATACCATTTCCAGCCCATCGTTGATGCGGCCACAGGCGAAATATATGCATACGAAGCACTGATGAGAACATCGGGCGGAGTGGATATTTCACCGCTTGTTCTCTTGCAGGCAGCGGCTAAATATAAAAAGCTTTACGAACTTGAAAAGATGACCCTCTTCGGAATAATGGATTATTACGTAAAGCATTTTGACAAATTCAAAGGCAGGAGACTTTTTATCAACAGTATTCCCGGTCATTTCCTAAATGACGAAGACTTTAAACTCTTCACAGAAAAATACAGGGATTACATTAAGTACTGCGTATTTGAAATCACAGAGCAGAATTCGATTTCCGACGGCGAACTCTTTAAGATTAAAACTCTGACCGTGGATGATATGAGCGGTCAGCTTGCCGTAGACGATTACGGCTCGGGACAGAGTAACATTCAGAATCTTTTAAGATATACGCCTAACATTGTTAAGATCGACAGATTCTTAATCAAGGATATCAGCAGGGATTCCAACAAGCAGCTCTTCATCAACAACATCATCGAGTTCGCAAAATTAAACGATATGAGAGTTGTCGGTGAAGGCGTTGAGACTGAAGAAGAATTAAAAGCCGTTACAGGATACGGTGTGGATTATATTCAGGGATTTTATACCGCAAGACCGAAGTCAGAGCCTCTGGATGAACTTCCTCAGGAAATATCCAAGCAGTTTGACAACGGAAACGGCGAGGAGAAAAAAACCGAATAAATCTTTTATGAGGGGAAAATTATGGCAAAGGGAAACAATCAGAAATTCAAACTGATTTATCTGATTAAGATTTTGGAAAGACTGACGGATGAGGATCATTCGCTGACCATGTCACAGATTATAAGTGAGCTTGAAAGCTACGATGTATCCGCAGAAAGAAAAAGCGTTTATACGGATATTGAAGCGCTTCGCGAACTCGGATATGACGTAATCGGTGATGATTCCGGAAGATACTATGGTTATTTCTTAGGGGAGAGAACATTCGAACTGGCAGAATTAAAACTTCTTGTTGATTCCGTTTCCGCGTCGAAATTTATTACGGATAAAAAGTCCAAAGCACTGATTAAAAAACTTGAGAGCTTAACAAGTGCATATAACGCGGGCAAGCTTGAAAGACAGGTTGTGGTCGGCGACAGAGTCAAGACGATGAATGAAAGTATTTACATTAATGTCGATATGATTCATTCAGCGATAGCCGAAAACAGCCAGATCAGATTCAGATATTTTAATTACAATCCGAAAAAAGAAATCGAGTATAAAAGAGACGGAGAATTTTACTATGTTTCTCCGTGGGCTCTAATCTGGAATGACGAAAATTATTATCTGGTTGCTTATGATTCTCTGGATGAAAAGATTAAGCATTTCAGAGTCGACAAGATGAATAAAATGAGTCTTGTGGAAGCTAGAAGAGAAGGATTGTCGGAATTTAAAAAGATTAATATTTCCGAATATTCGGGAAGAGTTTTCGGAATGTATGCAGGACGCACCGAGAGAGTAAAAATGGAGTTTGACAACGCCCTTTCGGGTGTTGTAATCGATAAGTTCGGCAAAGACGTAAACATAGTCAAAACAGGCGCAAAGAAATTCCTTGTAATCGAAAACGTAAATGTCAGCAAGCAGTTTTTCGGCTGGATATTCGGACTCGGAGAAGGCGCCAAAATCATCGGACCGCAGAGTGTTGTGGATGAGATGAACGAAGAAATGATGAAAAGACTTGGATTGGAGAAAAAATGAAACTTTCAGAACTGTTAGAATTTGACAAGATTATTATTCAGCCGCATGACACGCCGGACCCCGATGCGCTTGCATCTGCTTTCGGACTTTATACTTACTTTTCTTCGTTTGACGGTAAGGATGTAAAAATCGTGTACAGCGGAAGAAGCCAGATTCAGAAATCCAATCTGGTGCTTATGATTAACGAATGCGATATTCCGATTGAATATGTTGAAAAGGATACGGATTTTGGTGATGCGCTTTTAATAACCGTTGACTGCCAGCACGGCGAAGGCAATGTAAGTAATCTTAAGGCGAAAACCGTTGCGATTATCGACCATCATCAGGGCACGGGCGTGGGTGATTACAGAGAAGTAGCTCCCTACCTTGGCAGCTGTTCGACTCTTATCTGGTCAATGATGATGAAAGAAGGCTTTTTCATTGATGACAATATTAAACTCAGTACGGCATTTTACTACGGACTTATGACCGATACCGGCAACTTCATGGAAGTCAGTCACCCTCTCGACCGAGATATGATTGACTCCGTAAAGTATTCAAAATCGCTGGTAAAATCTTTTACGAACTCAAATATTTCGCTTCCCGAATTGAAAATTGCGGGCCAGGCGCTGATTCATTATGATTTCAACGAAGAGTACGAATACTTAATAGTTTATTCGGAACCCTGCGATCCCAATATTCTTGGATTTATTAATGACCTTGCACTGCAGGTTGACAAAGTAAAAGTATCGGTTGTTTATAATGAACTAAATGCAGGATTTAAATTATCCATTCGAAGCTGTACCAAGGAAGTAAAAGCAAACGAACTTGCGGATTACTTAACCGAAAATATCGGTTCGGGCGGCGGTCATGTTGAAAAATCCGGTGGTTATATTGATAAAGATCTTTTTGTTAGACACCACGGTGATCAGGAAGTGGATGAATATCTTCGTGACAGACTCGACAGATATTTTGCAAACAGCGAAATTATTTACGCCAAGGATTACGAGATATCGCTTGAGGGCATGAAGAAATATGTTAAAAAGCCCATTATCCGCGGATTTGTCGATTTGTCTGAAATCCTTCCGGCTAAAACTCCGATTACCATAAGAACTATTGAAGGCGATGTTGATATAGAGGTTGACGGCAATTTCTATATTCTCATCGGATTTAAGGGAGAGGTTTGGCCCATTAAGAAAAAGAAATTCTTTGATACCTATCAGGTGCTTGAAGAAGAGTATGTATTCAAGGGAGAATACGAGCCTGCCATTCACATAAAGAATGAAGGAAAAGTATTAAACTTAGTTTCGCATGCGAAAGCCTGCATCAATCATGATACTTCCAGTGTATATGCAAAAGAGTTGCGTAAGATTGAAAAGGTATTTACAGCATGGGATGAGGAGAGCTACTATCTCGGAAAACCCGGAGATTTCCTTGCATGCAGGGAAGACGATCACAAAGATATTTATATCATTGAGAGAGATATTTTCTTTAAAACTTATGACCCTGTAGAGGAAGAATAAAAACGTCATTTACAAATTAATCTATTAAGAGTAAAATTAGCGTCACAACGAAGAGTTGTGGCGCTTTTTGATTTAATTCTCAAATCGGAAAGCAAATCTTATTTTTCCCATTTAAACAATTTAATCTGTCGGAATTTCAGAGGATAAAAAATGATTAAAAAAGGTGAACTAATCGGCAGATACAGGGTTGAATGCATAATCGGAAGCGGCGGTATGTCCAGAGTTTATAAGGTTAAAGATATGCGTGTCGGAACATACCTTGCGATGAAAGAAATCATCATAAAAGATGCGATATTTCTAAACGCAGGTTATGCCGAAGCATTTGTTTTAAAAAATGTTAATCACCCTGCTCTGCCACGAATCGTGGATATTTTAAGAACAGAAAATTCATACTGTGTGGTGATGGATTTAATTGACGGTTTAAATCTGGAAGAATATGTAAAAGAGTACGGAGGGTTTGGTGAAAACGAAGTTATAAAAATCGGCAACACGATACTCGACTGTCTCATATTTTTACACTCGAAAAATATACTCTACCGTGATTTAAAACCGTCCAATATCATGCTTACGAAAAATAACGAAATTAAGTTGATTGATTTCGGTATTTCTTTTTCGTTTGAGAAATCGGAAAACAATATGGCGAGTAAAAACTTTGCACCACCCGAGCAGCTAATCGGAAAAGATGTCGGGTTTGCAGGAGATATATATGCCTTTGGTGCGACGCTTAAATACATATTAAAAAATGAACCTTCGCCCGGAATGATTTGTTTCTTAAACAGGTGTCTTAAAACTAATCCGAATGAAAGATATAGAAGTGCCGATACTGCGCTTAAAGCATTAAACAAAATAAAAACTCTAAATGAAAAGGAAGCGAAAAGATTAAAGAGGATTGTGAGTAAAAATTTTTTCTTTTTGCTGATGTTCTTTGCATCAATAACAGGCATTTTTCTTTGCACGAAATTTAAATCAAACAGAGCGGAATACGAAGTGCTTGTTAAGGGTGCATGTGAATCACCTGATTCAAATGTAAGAAAAGAAAATCTGATTAAACTGATAGAAAAAGAACCGTGCGGCGAATGGTATTTACGTCTTTTGGACGAGTATAAAAATGATTATGTTTTTGATGATAATGAATGCGGGGAAATTGAAGATTTGCTTAAAAGGGATGCAGGAAAAATAAAAGAGGATGAATATAAAAAAGTATGTGAATCACTTGGCAGAATATATCTGTTTTATTACAAAGACATAAATGAAGAAAACGAGAACTACAGGCGTTCGACATACTGGTTTGACATGGCATACGTCGATGAAGGAGACATAGATGTTTATTCGCGAATAGGCCATTTCTTATCGGAAATACAGATGATGATTTTAGAAGGAAAAGATGCGGGAATGTATGCGAAATATTATTCCGATTTAAATGAAATATTAAACGATGTATCGGAAAAGGAAAGTGTTGTAAGAATAGAAGTGTATTCGTTATATGCGAATTCGGTTCTTGCATACAGTGCGGATTTTTACAGGGAAGGAATAAGTATTGATGAAATGAAAAATAAGCTTGGATATATCGAAAAGATTTTAAATGAAGAAAACGGTGGCAGAGAATTTGAAAAGGAAAGAGAAGGAATTTTAATAAGGATAAAAGAAGCCAAAGGAGAGCTTGATTATGTTGAAGAATATTTTAAGCGAACATATTGATTTAATTGAAATTATCTTTATTTCGCTTTCCGTTGTATCCGCGTTTCTCTGTGCATATTATTTAATTTTTCAAAAAAGTATAATGGCATTTTTAAAACTGATAAAGATAGAAAAGATAAACAGGAGAGCGAAGAGTGAAAGAAAAAAACGGTAAAACAAAATTACATATTTTTCCCGCGATGGTTTATTTATCTTTTTTATTTTGTTTTTGTTCTTTATTTCACATACATGTTTTAAGTGAAGAAAAGGATACGATCCCACCAACAATAAAAGTCGAAATAACCGATGCCGATAAAGAGTTTACTTCAAAGATAAGAAAAGCAACCGTGAAAATAACCGACAACAAAATGGTTGGAGAAATAAATAAGGAATATGTTTTTAAGGAAGGGAAAGACAGCTTCCGTATAAGCATAAAAGATGCCGCGGGAAACGAAAGCACTTATAAGAGTGATGTTTATATTCAGGATTATACCGATCCCGAAATAATAACAGAGGGAATTGAAGACGGACAGACAATAAACGGTGAACTTAATATAAATATATATGCTATAGACGAATGGCTCGATACAAAAAAATCCCAAGTGAAGATTAAAGGCCAAAACAGTTTGGATGAATACGATTACTTTTTCGCGGAAGACGAAAAGAGAATAAACATATTTGATTTTAATTCTTTTAAGGATGATTACTATACCTTAAATGTTTATCTTTCGGATGAGGCGGGGAATGAGATCGAGCGGGTTATTTCTTTTATGATAAATCGAAAAGGATCGGTATTCGATTTGGATAATAAAAACAAAGAGAAAATAGGTCGAATTTCGGACGAAATAACAGATTTTAGCATTACGGAAAAGAATTTAAGCCAAGTAGATACCGAAAGTGCAAGAATTCTATTTGCCTTTAATGCCAGGGTAATCAATCTTAATTACGGCACGGATTATCGTCTTGAAGAGGAAAAAAGCGAAGAGGGTTATACCTATACTTATATTTTCAGTAACGACTTATTTATTAAAGACGGCATATATACAATATCGGTCTCCACGACGGACGAGGCGGGAAATGTGAACGACACGAGGTTGGGGAAAGACACCGACGAAATAAGATTTGCCGTAAAAAAGGGCCCTGAAGCCTCTTATAATAAAAAATAATTGCATAAAAAAACAAATAAAAATATAATGTACTCGTATGTAATTTAAAGGAGGCTTTATATATGAGCATCAGAATAGGAATTATTGGTTACGGTAATTTAGGACGCGGAGTTGAGTGTGCAATCAAGCAGAACAAGGATATGGAACTTGTTGCAGTATTCACAAGAAGAGACCCCGACAGTGTAAAGATTCTTACAGAAAGCGCAAAGGTTGTTAATGTTGCAGATATCGCTGACTGGAAGGATAAAATAGATGTAGCAATCATCTGCGGCGGTTCGGCTACAGATCTGCCCAAGCAGACTCCGGAGTATTCAAAGTACTTCAACTGTATAGATTCATTTGATACACATGCAAAGATTCCCGAGCATTTCGAGAATGTAAATAAGGTATGTCTTGAGAACGAAAAGGTTTCCATCATTTCAATCGGCTGGGATCCCGGTCTCTTCTCGCTTAACAGACTTATCGGCAATGCAATCCTTACAAACGGCAAGGATTATACATTCTGGGGCAAGGGCGTAAGCCAGGGACACTCTGACGCTGTAAGACGTATCAAAGGCGTTAAGAATGCTAAGCAGTACACAATCCCTGTTGAGTCAGCACTTGAAAGTGTAAGAAACGGTGAAAACCCTGAGCTTACCACAAGACAGAAACACACAAGAGAGTGCTTCGTAGTTCTTGAAGAAGGCGCAGATGCAAAGGCTGTTGAGCAGGAAATCGTTACAATGCCCAACTACTTCGCAGATTATGATACAACAGTACACTTCATCAGCGAGGAAGAATTCAATGCCAACCATTCAGGCATTCCTCACGGCGGATTTGTTTTAAGAAGCGGCAAGACAGGCTGGAACGAAGAGACCAATCATATGATGGAATTCTCTCTTAAGCTTGAGTCCAACCCCGAATTCACAGCTTGTGTTCTTACAGCATACGCAAGAGCAGCTTACAGACTTGCAAACAAGAAAGACTTCGGCTGCAAGACAATATTTGATGTTGCACCCGCACTCCTTATGGAAAAAGAGGGCGCAGAATTAAGAAAGACACTTCTTTAATTTAGAAAAAAAGAAAGAAAAAAGATTATGCATAACGATTTATTAACTATAGGAAAATTTACTCTTCACGGATACTCGGTAATGATAGCCTTAGGTTTTATCATTGCCATGGGTCTTTGTCTTTTAAGAGCCAAAAAGAAAAATGTTGACCAGGATGTGATTACCGACCTCGGACTTATAGGTGTTGTTGCGGGTTTCCTTGGTGCCAAGATTCTTTACATCATAGTAAGCTACAAGGAACTTTTTACACATCCCAAGAACGTAATCGGCTTCCCTGAGATTTTCTCGGGCTTTGTAGCTTACGGCGGAATCATCTTTGGGTTTGGCGCAATTTTTGTATATGCAAAGATTAAAAAGATTAATGCGCTGGAGTATATTGATTTTATAATTCCTTTCATAGCAATGGTACAGGGATTCGGACGTGTGGGATGTTTCCTAGCAGGATGCTGCTACGGCGGACCGACGGATTCTTTCCTCGGTGTCACTTTCCCTTCACCTCATGCGATGGCAGGTATTAAGGTATGGCCTACACAGCTCTTCTCGGCAGCAGGAGACTTCGCTATTTGCGGTATCCTTCTTCTTTTCTCCATGAAGAACAAAAAGAATGGTAATATAAGTGTTCTTTATGTAATACTTTATGCAATCGGAAGATTCATCGTTGAGTTTTTCAGAGCAGACCCGAGAGGCGCGCTTAACTTAGGCAGCGGTACATTATCCACATCCCAGTTTATTTCACTTCTTGTTTTACCTGTTGCAATCGGAGCAGCCGTTATAATCAATCTGCCCAAGGAAAGCAAGACAAAAGAAGAAGTTAAGGAAGATGAAGAAAAACAGGAATAAAAGTTTATTAATAAAGACAATAATTCTTTTCGCCGCTCTTTTAACTTTCTTAACCGGTTGCGAAGTATCAGGAAAAGCGGATAACAAAATTACTGTTGTCTGTACGGTTTTTCCCATATATGACTGGACCAAAGAAATCATAAAAGAATGCGACGACATTGAAGTGATTCTTTTAGAGGACGACGGTACGGATATGCATTCGTATCAGCCCACCGTAAAAGATTTGGTCGATATAGAGGACTGCGATGTTTTTATTTACATCGGCGGTGAGTCAGAAGAATGGGCTAAGGAATATTCCGAAAAACATCCGAGCGATAAAAGAACGGACATCTGTCTCATGGATGAAATCGCTTCAGACATTCTCCTTGAAAACGATGAGGGAATAGTTGTTGCCCAGGAAGAGGAAGAAGAAGCGTACGATGAACACATATGGCTTTCCCTTAAAAGAAGTATTAAATGTGTGGACGTTATCGGAAATGCTTTAAAGGATAAAACTTCTGCTTCGGAAAAAATCACAGGAAACATAACTTCATATAAAGAAAAGCTTTCCGAACTTGATAAAGAGTATGAAGAATATTTTAATACTAATCCGCGCACACTTATAATAGCTGACAGATTTCCTTTCAGATATTTGGCAGAGGATTATGATTTTAGTTACATGGCAGCATTTCCGGGCTGCAGCAGTGAGAGCAATCTTTCGTTTGCTCCCGTGGTTGAACTTTCCGAATGCCTTGGAAACTCGGACGAGAATGTAGTGTATATCACTGAAAGCGGAGATAAAGAACTTGCGGACACGGTAATAGATCAGTCAGGTAAGGATGCGAAAGTAGTCATACTCGATTCGATTCAGTGTGTAAGTTTAAAGAAAATAGAAGAAGGTGCATCATATTATTCTCTGATGAAGAGTAATCTTGATGCATTAAAACAGGAATAGGATTTATATGGCACAGATTAAAGGTGTCGACGTTTCTGTCGGATATGAAAAAAGAATAGTTGCCGACAATATCAATTTTGAAATCAACGAAGGTGATTACCTTTATATTGTCGGAGAAAACGGATCGGGCAAATCCACACTGATGAAGTGTATTTTGGGACTCGAAAAAGTCATGGGCGGAAGTATAGTATACGGTGACAATCTCAAGCAGAAAGAAATCGGTTATCTTCCCCAGCAGACTTTTATCCAGAGAGATTTTCCCGCTACCGTATATGAAATAGTACTTTCGGGATGCCTGAACGGATTGGGATGGCGTCCGTTTTTTGGTAAAAAAGAAAAGAACATGGCAATGGAAGCCATGAAGAAACTTGAAATAACAGATCTTGCAAAAAGATCCTACCCCGAGCTCTCCGGCGGACAGCAGCAAAGAGTTCTGCTTGCGAGAGCGCTCTGCGCCACAGGAAAGGCACTTCTTTTAGACGAACCTGTAGCAGGACTTGACCCCTATGCACAGGAACAGCTCTATGCACTCATTTATAAAATCAACAAAGAAGAAAAGATAACAATAATAATGGTATCGCATGATTTGGAAGCTGCTAAAAAATATGCAACACACATTTTGCATATCGGCAAAGAAAAATGCGTATTCTGTACCAAGCATGAATTTATTAAGGAGAACGGCGGATGTCTGTTTTAACTATACTGGCTGAATATCTGTCTCGTTCCATGGTAAGAAATGCTTTGATAGTAGGAACGTTAATTGCACTTTGCGCATCGCTTCTTGGAACGACCATTGTACTTAAGAGACTGTCTTTTATCGGAGACGGTCTTTCTCATGTTGCATTCGGAGCACTCTGTATCGCAACGGTATTTTCCATCACAGATAAAATGATACTGGTACTTCCCGTGACTATTCTGGTAGCGGTTATTCTCATGGGTTCAAATGATAAAAAGAAGATTAAGGGAGATGCGGCGATAGCTATGCTCTCTGTAGGAGCTCTTGCATTCGGTTATCTTCTTTTAAATATTGTTCCGAATAAAAGAACCGCAAACCTCTCGGGAGATGTGTGTTCGACGCTCTTTGGCTCGATGTCCATTCTGACATTATCAACGGGAGATGTTATTTTATGCATAGTGCTTTCCCTCGTGGTAGTGGCATTCTTCGTTGTCTTTTATCATCGAATCTTTTCCGTTACCTTTGACGAAAGCTTTGCATCCGCAACAGGTATAAGATGTAATCTTTATAAGATTCTTTTATCAATTATAATTGCGGTTGTTATAGTTTTAAGCATGCAGCTTGTCGGTTCGCTTCTTATTTCGGCACTGATTGTATTCCCTGTTTTATCAACGGAGAGAATATTTAAAAGCTTCCTGTCGGTTGTTATCGCCTCGGGCGTTGTCGGAGTATTCTGCGCGGTATCGGGAATCATTGCATCCATCATTCTTTCGACGCCGATTGGTGCGACGGTTGTATGCATTAATGTAATAGTTTTTGTTATCTTTGTTATCATCGGTAAGTTTTTCGTTAAACACTGATTAAAATATTTTTTTCTTGCACCAATACTTTTCAGGTGCTATACTCTCAAACGGTGTGTTTTTTAAACACGTCGTTTTTATTTTGTTTTGATTCTTTTACGGAGGAGAATATGATTACGAAAAGAGAAGATATTCGTAATGTTGCAATAATAGCTCATGTCGATCACGGCAAGACGACTCTGGTAGACGGCCTCTTAAAACAGAGCGGTGTATTCAGGGATAATCAGGAAGTAGCCGAGAGAGTCATGGATTCAAACGATATCGAAAGAGAAAGAGGAATTACAATTCTTTCGAAGAATACGGCAGTTAATTACAAAGGCGTAAAGATTAATATTATAGATACTCCGGGCCATGCGGATTTCGGCGGCGAAGTAGAACGTGTATTAAAAATGGTAAACGGTGTAATCCTTTTGGTAGATGCATTTGAAGGCCCCATGCCCCAGACCAAATTCGTTTTAAGAAAAGCACTCGAACTTAAGCTTCCTGTAATTGTATGCGTAAACAAAATCGACAGACCCGAAGCTAGAAGCGAAGAGGTTGTAGACGAAGTACTTGAACTCTTCCTTGATCTTGATGCCGATGATTCACAGCTTGACTGTCCTTTTATCTTTGCATCCGCAAAGGCAGGAACGGCAGTAAAGAATTTGTCTGATGAAGCGGTTGATATGTCTCCGCTTTTTGAAACCATCATAGATTATATTCCTGCACCCGAAGGAGATCCCGAAGGCGGCACACAGATTCTTATCAGTACCATTGACTACAACGAGTATGTCGGAAGAATCGGTGTAGGTAAAGTCGACAGAGGCGTGATTCATACAAACGACGATGTTGTAATCGTCAATGCACACGATCCCGAAAAGTCAAGAAAAGTAAAAGTTTCAAAGTTATATGAATTTGACGGACTTGAAAGAGTGGAAATAAAAGAAGCCGGCATTGGCTCGATTGTTGCAATCTCCGGTATATCCGATATTCATATCGGTGATACGCTTTGCAGCGTGGATAATCCCGACCCTATTCCTTTCCAGAAGATTTCCGAGCCTACAATTGCAATGGACTTTATCGTAAACGATTCACCTCTTGCAGGCAGAGAAGGAAAGTATGTTACCAGCCGTCATATAAGAGACAGACTTTTCAGAGAGCTTAATACAGACGTTTCCTTAAGAGTAGAAGAAACTGAAAGCACCGACGCATTCAAGGTATCGGGCAGAGGAGAACTTCATCTTTCGGTTCTTATTGAGAACATGAGAAGAGAAGGATACGAATTTGCGGTAAGCAAAGCAGAGGTTCTTTATAAAAAAGACGAGAACGGCAAACTCTTAGAGCCGATGGAGCGTGCATATATCGATGTTCCCGAAGAGTATTCGGGCAGTGTAATCGAAAAGCTTTCACAGAGAAAAGGCGAACTTGTTACGATGGGCAGCGCTTCGGGCGGATACACTAGACTTGAGTTTTTAATTCCCTCAAGAGGCCTCATCGGATACAGAGGAGATTTCTTAACCGATACCAAGGGTAACGGAATTTTGAATACACTTTTTGAAGGCTACGGTCCTTACAAGGGAGATATCCAGTACAGAAAGCAGGGTTCCCTTATAGCATTTGAAGGCGGCGAGAGTGTAACATACGGACTCTTCAATGCACAGGAGAGAGGTACGCTTTTCATCGGACCCGGCGAAACGGTTTATGCAGGCATGATCATCGGACAGTGTCCCAAGGCTGAAGACATTGAACTTAACGTATGTAAGACCAAGCATCTTACCAACACACGTTCATCATCCGCGGATGAGGCACTTCACCTTGTACCGCCCAAGATATTAAGTCTTGAGCAGGCAATCGATTTCATCGATACCGACGAGCTTCTCGAAGTAACACCGGAGCATTTAAGATTAAGAAAGAAGATTCTTGATCCAACTTTAAGAAAGCGTGCCGGATTTGCCAAGAAACAGGCGTCAGAAAATGCACAACATTAAAACAACATGGGACGGTTCAAATAGGACCGTCCCTTATTGATTATAATCAGTGCCCGGCTCCCGAAGGGTGCCCGGCTCTATTGCGCACTTGAAAAATAAACGGTTTGAAATTATACTGTAAATTGAATTTTTATGTGTTGATTTCACGGAAAGGTAATCCCATGGAAGTCAGATTCGACGTACAGATGACAACTTCAAAATTATATGACTTCAATCTGCAGCATTCGTATAAAAAGCCGGTGTCGATTATGGCCACGGCTCTCGGTGTTGTATTTATATTTTTATTTGCCAGATATCTTACATGGTATTACCTTGTGGCAGGTATTCTTTTAATTGTTTACCTTCCCATCAGTCTTTTACGATCTTCTTTTATGAAAGTTAAGATGATTGATTTCTTCAAGGAGCCGGTTTCGTATCTTTTAAACGACGAAGGAATCACCGTATCCGCACAGGGCGAGGAGCAGACCATTCCCTGGAGTGACTGCGTGAAAGCATGCAATACCAGACAGAGTTATTTTGTATACACGGGCAAGAATTCCGCTTTTATATTCCCTAAAAAAGATATGGGCGATAAAACCGGAGACGTCCTTATGATGATAAACACTCATATGGATCCCGCGAAAGTTAAGATTAAATTCGGGGGTCTTTAATGGAAGAAATCATAAAAGAAGGCATATTCGAAGTTAATTCCGCAGACGAGACCCTAAAGATGGGCGAAGAGTTTGCAAAAAATGCAAACCCCGGAACAGTCATAGCTTTAATCGGTGATCTCGGTGTCGGCAAAACAGTTTTCACCAAGGGAATTGCAAAAGGACTAGGCATAACGGATCACGTAACAAGCCCTACCTTTACAATTCTTGAATCGTATTATAATGGCAGAATGCCTCTTCATCATTTTGATGTTTACAGAATCGGCGACGTTGAGGAGATGGAAGAGGTCGGATTTGACGACTGTGTATATTCCGACGGAATCACCATTATCGAATGGGCCGGAATCATAGAAGAGATAATTCCCAAAGGAACTTACGTTGTTAACATCATAAAAGATTTGTCCAAAGGGAACGATTACAGGAAAATTACGATTACAAAAACTACAAAAGAAGGTTATCTGAATTGAAAATACTTGCACTTGATTCATCCGGACTTGTAGCTTCGGTTGCATATCTTGAGGATGGAAAGATAAAAGGATTAATAAATATCAACTATCAGAAGACTCATTCGCAGACTCTTTTACCTATGCTTGATGAGATGGTAAAAACTCTGGAGATTGATTTAAACGATATTGATTATCTTGCGTGTGCCAACGGACCCGGATCTTTTACGGGCTTAAGAATCGGTGTTGCAACCATCAAGGGTTTGGGACTTAGCATAGGCAAAGAAATTGTGGATGTATCCACTCTTGAAGCGTTAGCACTTAACTGGCCCGGCGCAGAGGGAATAGTCATTCCCATTATGGATGCGAGAAGATCGCAGGTTTATGCTGCAGGTTATTCGTTTGAAGGAAATTCGGCAAAACCTGTTACGGTCATTGAACCTGTTAACTGTGAATTATCCGTTCTTTTAGAAAAACTTAATGCAATGGGCAAAAAGGTTTTCTTTACGGGCGACGGAGTTCCGGTATATAAAGATATGATTGCTCAAAGCCTGAAGGTTGATTATGCATTACCGAATGCGGCAAACGCATATCAGAACGCAGCCAATGTTGCAGCGCTCGCAGAGATATTTGCAAATGAAGGTCTTGCAAAAAAGGCAGCGGACATTTCACCTGTTTATTTAAGAAAGCCCCAGGCCGAACGTGAGAGAGAGGCCATGCAGGGAACAAATTAAAAATGTTTATTACGGAAAAAATGAATGAGACCAATGTCGAAGGAATTGCCGAACTTGAAAGAGAAAACTTTTCCGATGGTTGGAGTCTTAATTCTCTTAAAGAAGAAATAAATAATCCCGATGCTTTGTATTTTGCAATTCGCGACGATGAAAACAATCTAATCGTTGCGGCAGCAGGAATGATTATAAGCATCGATACGGCCGATATCATGAATGTATCGGTTAAAGAGGAGTACAGAAGAAAAGGTCTGGCATCAAACCTTCTTGATACTCTTTTAGGAGAAGGAAGAAAAAAGGGAGTAAAGGATTTTACTCTGGAAGTAAGGGAAAACAATCACGCAGCCAGAAAGCTCTACGAGAAAAAGGGTTTTTTATTCGAAGGAATAAGACCCAAGTTTTATTCCAATCCCACTGAGGGTGCGGCGATTTACTGGCTTCGCGACAAAGAGGTATAAAATGTTTGAAGTGTGTTTACTCGGAACCGGCGGAATGATGCCGCTTCCTCACAGATGGCTGACATCACTGATGGTCAGATACAACGGAATAAACGTGCTTATCGATTGCGGAGAGGGAACTCAGGTTGCCCTAAAAGAAAAAGGCTGGAGCCCTAAGCCTATAGACCTGATTCTTTTCACCCATTTTCATGCCGATCATATTTCAGGCCTTCCCGGAATGTTTTTAACACTGGGCAATTCCGAAAGAACCGAGCCCGTTACTTTGGCGGGACCCAAGGGAATTAAAAAAGTGGTTGAGTCACTTTTAATAATTGCGCCCCAGCTTCCTTTTGAAATCAATTACATTGAAATAGACGGCGACTCGAAGAGTTTCGATTTTAAAGATTTTCATATTGATGCGTTTAAAGTTAATCACAATGTGACCTGTTACGGCTACAGCATTTCGATTGACCGCGCAGGCAGATTTGATTCCGATAAGGCGAAGGAATTAAATATTCCGCTTAACTACTGGTCGAAACTTCAGAAGGGCGAAACCATTGAAGACGAAACAGGTATCTATACACCCGATATGATAATGGGTCCTCCGAGAAAAGGAATCAAGGTTACCTATACCACGGATACGAGACCCTGCAAGAACATTCCTCTTTTCGCAAAAGATTCGGATCTTTTTATCTGCGAAGGAATGTACGGCGATACTGAGATGCTTGAGAAAGCAAAAGAGCATAAGCATATGACATTTGCCGAGGCAGCCACGATGGCCAAGGAAGCAAATGTTCAGGAAATGTGGCTTACACATTACAGCCCGTCACTTTTTAAACCCAAGGAATACATTGACAACGCAAGAAGTATTTTCCCTGCAAGCATTGCGGCCAAGGACGGAATGAGTGCGGATTTAAGATATGACGAAGCATAATAAAAGAAAAGAGATATTTCTTAAATGGCAGACATAAATATTTTGGCAATTGAATCATCCTGCGATGAGACGGCAGCAGCGGTCGTAAGAAACGGAAGAGAAGTTCTGTCGAATGTTATTTATTCACAGATAGATCTTCATACACTTTACGGCGGAGTTGTTCCCGAGATTGCATCCAGAAAACATATCGACAAAATCAATCAGGTGGTTGAAAAAGCCATCACCGATTCCGGTATGCAGTTAAAAGATATGGATGCGATAGCAGTTACATACGGACCGGGTTTAGTCGGACCGCTTTTGGTCGGTGTGTCTTTTGCAAAAGCACTTGCATACGGAGCGAATCTTCCTATTATAGGCGTGCATCATATCGAAGGACATATCTGTGCAAACTATATAGCTAATAAGGAGCTTGAACCTCCTTTTATGTGCCTCATAGTTTCGGGAGGTCATACACATCTCGTAAAAGTAGCAGACTTCGGCAAATACGAAATCTTAGGCAAGACCGAAGACGATGCAGCGGGAGAGGCCTTTGACAAGGTGGCCAGAGCAATAGGCTTGGGATACCCCGGCGGACCCAAAATCGACAGGGTTTCCAAATCAGGCAATCCCGAAGCAATTAAGTTTCCGAGAGCCAAGGTCGGCGGCAGCGAATACGACTTTTCATTCTCGGGATTAAAATCTGCGGTTTTAAATTATTTGAATACCGCATCCATGAACAATGAAACAATAGTTACGGAAGACGTGGCAGCATCATTCCAGCAGGCAGTAATCGATGTACTGGTTGGCCATTCCATGGAAGCGTTAAATCAGTACGGCTTTAAAAAGTTTGCGATTGCAGGAGGAGTGGCATCAAACAGCGGACTCAGAGAAGCGTTTGAAAATGCATGTAAGGAAAGAGATATTGAATTCTTCCTTCCTCCACCCATCCTTTGTACGGACAATGCGGCCATGATCGGTTCGGCTGCATATTTTGAATATATAAGCGGCGTAAGACACGGACTGGATTTAAATGCCGTTCCCAATCTTAAACTCGGAGAACGCGTATAATATAGGGAATGAAATATGAGTAAATTCACTGCAATAGTTTTATCCGGCGGAACCGGCAAAAGAATGAACAGCGATATACCCAAGCAGTATATGATGCTTAAGGACAAGCCTGTGCTTGCTCATTCTTTGCTTGCTTTCGAACAATCTCCTGTGGACGATATAGTGATTGTCTGCGGCGCAGGTGACAAAGAATACATCATAAAAACATTCGTAGAAAAATACGGCTTATCAAAAGTATCCGCAGTATGCGAAGGCGGTGCCGAAAGATACAATTCCGTTTATAACGGTCTTAAAGCATGTAAGGATACGGACTATGTTTTAATCCACGACGGCGCCAGACCTTATGTCTCGGATGAAATAATAAAAAGAAATATTGAAGAAGTACAAAAATACAAAGCAGTTGTTACATCCGTAAAGGCAACCGATACTGTAAAGATTGCGGACGATAACGGATTTGTGATTTCAACACCTGAGAGGAAGAGCGTATATTTTATGCAGACTCCTCAGACCTTTGAATATAAGCTCGCCTTGGATTCGTATTCAAAGTTAATTGAAGAACTTGAAAAAGAAGTAAAGGTTCAGGTTACCGATGATGCACAGGTCGTTGAAATGTATTCCGATGTGAGAGTAAAACTGATAGAGGGCGACTATTCAAACATTAAAATAACCGTTCCGAAAGATTTACAATAATCTTATACAGTTTTTATTGACACAAAAGTTCAAATTTGATAAACTATCACTTGCGTTTGAAATTAACGCTATTCGGAGAGGTATCGAAGTGGTCATAACGAGGCGGTCTTGAAAACCGTTTGTCCGAAAGGGCGCATGGGTTCGAATCCCATCCTCTCCGCTTTTTATATTTTAGGAATAAGTATGTATTGATTTAGCTATCTGGAGAAGTACCCAAGAGGCTGAAGGGACACCCCTGGAAAGGGTGCAGGTCGTTAATAGCGGCGCGAGGGTTCAAATCCCTCCTTCTCCGCGAAAGAAAGTTCCCAAACGAGGAACTTTTTTAGTGCAGTTTAGTCACTGATGCGAATGTATATATTTTTAGTAAAAAGTAACGTAAAATTTTAAAAAAAATTATTGACATTCAATGTATCAAGTGATAAACTAATCAAGCACTGCCAAAAAAACGGGAGTGCAAAGAACCTTGACAAATAAACAGCAATGCAACCCTGAAAATTCTAAAAACCATCTTTAAGATGGAGAGTAATTTCAGAGAAAGAAACCTAAAGTAAACGTTAAGAATAAGCTAAGCAGTTTATTCGGGACGGATTAAATTCAAACATATTTTTATAGAGAGTTTGATCCTGGCTCAGGATG
>JAFZUY010000048.1 GCA_017618075.1 Lachnospiraceae bacterium | reverse complement strand
TTCATCCGTGAGTCATTTCATCAGTTCGTTCAAAAAAGCCACGGGATCAACACCTCGTGACTTTTCGTTAAAGAATTTCAGAAAACATGATCGCTGGAAGGGATAATGCTTTCCGGCATATCGTGTTAATTTATACTGCGAGATAAAGTACTTCAAACTGTATTCTTTAATTCATTAATCCCCATTCTTTTTGCAAATCTATTTCCGGCTTCGATTTCTTTTTCATCAAAAGGATACGGGCTATCCTCTCTGGAAAAGAGCTTCTGTCCAATAAGAACAGTGAACACAATCATCGTAACCAGATAAAGCACGGTAAACAACCATGTTCTGCCTGTCAGCAAGCTTTGAGATGCAACATAATAAATATACAAAATACCGCAAGGTACATGGATAAGCAGCACTGCGCCCAAGCCGGAGTTATAAATACGATGAAATTTTACGAAAAACACAACCAAATGAAGTACGACCTGGAAAACGCACCCGAACAGGATAGGCGCCATCCCCAGCCATAAAATATCAGGCATAAACACAGGCAGTAAATAACAGATATAAGCTATCAGAACATTAACCATCATAGCCGAAAACTGATTCAAAGGATATCGTTCTGTACCGCCACGCATATATTTGTTAAGGAACACCGGTGCTCCCCCAGGAAAGCCATATTCTTCAAACTGATGGAGCAGAATCCCTATGAAATTGACCAGACTGATTCTTTGAAGTACTGAAAAATCTTCCCACCGGACGATCAAACAAACAAACGCTAATCCCGCTGGAAAAAGCCCAACTTCATACCAATGCCTGCAAAACCATTTCATTCATTCTCACCTCTGAAATATTGATTCACTTGCAAAAGCAATCGATCACAAAACCATCAGCAACGTTCCTGCTCCGATCAACAGACACCCTGTCACCGACTTGGGTGTAAACTTCTCATGAAGAAATACAAATGCCAAAACAAGAGTAATAACTACACTCAGCTTGTCAATCGGCACTACCTTTGAAGCCTCACCCATCTGCAGAGCCTTGTAATAGCACAGCCATGATGCTCCGGTAGCCAGCCCAGACAGGATTAGAAATATCCAACTTTTCCTGCTTATAGTAGCTATTCCTCCCTGGGAATTCGTTATAAAAACCATTCCCCAGGCCATAGCAACCACAACTACTGTACGGATCGCCGTTGCAAGATTAGAATTAACCCCCTCAATGCCGACTTTGGCCAGTATCGAAGTCAATGCTGCAAATACAGCAGAAGCAAGTGCAAACCAAAACCACATATTCGCATCTCCCTTGGAGCGTTTTATTAAAAGTTAATGATCTCCCACTGGTGCGGAAAACCAAAATTAGAACACCTAACAAGCTACATTTTACCATAAATAAACCTGAAGAGTCATCACTCTTCAGGTCCTTACAACTTAAAATCCATTTTCCACAGTAGTTAATGTTTTAACATAGTGCATTAGCTTTCGAGTTATCGCGCCAGCACCTCTCCTATATCACCATCTATACAGATGCTTCTATCCTCAATCTCTCCCGGACAGAATGCCTCGCCATAGTTCAGGCAGGCATACACAGCCTTATCATTCGCCATTGTCATCTGCCAGAATGGATATTTGACGATCACAGGAGTATTGGCTCCAACGCCTAATTCCAGATACAGCACATGAAGATTCTCATGTCTTCTCAGGAAATCCGAGTAAGCCGTCGAAGCCCTGTGCCAGCCTTCATCCTCCACAAAGGAATCATCTGCACGAAGATTCATCGTCACATCCGAACCGTCATCAGGACATTTCGGGATTATTTCTGTTGGTATTCTCATAGTAATCCCCTTGTCCTCCGGCACCTGGAACACACCCGCTTCATCTTTTACAAAGCCTTGAGCCTCCATCGCCTTCATCACCCATTCCTCATTATCATAGGTCTTCTGAACATGGCCATCCGCACTCTGAAATAAACCATAGTCCCCCTGTGTATAGAACAGGCGCTTCTTATCAAATTCTGCCTTCTGAAACTGGTGATCCACATTTGTTGTGATGACGAAATAATCCTTATCCTTCACAAGTTCAAACAGTTCCCGATATACCTGTTTCGGAGCATCAATGTATCTGTTGTAATAGATGTGCCTTGCCCACCACGCCCAACGCGTTTCGTCGTCCGGAAAAGGATAAAACCCACCGGAGTAAATATCCCTGATTCCAAACCTCTTTGCAAAGTCAAAGAAATATTTATCAAAGCGCTCTCCACTATACGTAAGTCCGGCAGAAGTGGAAAGTCCGGAACCTGCTCCGATCACTATTGCATCGGCAGTTTCAATTTCTTTTTTCAGTCTGGCAATCTGCTCTTCCCTTGTGCCCTTGCCATAAGAGATGTTTCTGCTAAAGTATCTCACCGCACTCATCCCCCTTCTGATAGATTCTTCATATCCGTTAGGCATCTCACGATAAAAGTCCTTCGTAGATGTCCTTATCTTCATCTTTGAAAACATTAAAGATCACCCTTTCCATCTGACCCGGATGCGCCCTTAGCCATCCCTGCACGGTCTCCATCGCAATTTCTGCAGCTCTTTTATTCGGGAAATGGAATACTCCGGTTGAAATGCAGCAGAACGCCACGCTCTTAAGCCCATTATCCAGGCACATATCAAGGGTATTCCGGTAACAGTCAGCCAGATCCTTTTCAAGTGCCGGTGTTAACTTGTGCTGAACGATCGGGCCTACGATATGGATCACCTTCTTCGCCGGAAGATTGTATGCGTCCGTCAGCATCGGAACCGCCGTAGGCTGTTCATAATCCCTTCCGTATTTGATCCTAAGCTGATTCATCTGTCTGCTGCACTCTTCCCTGAGCTGGATTCCTGCGAAGGTGTGGATACAATTATCAATGCAGGTATGCATAGGGACAAAGCATCCAAGCATCTGTGAATTAGCCGCATTAACGATTGCGTCCACGGCGAGCCTTGTGATATCCCCCTGCCAGATGGAAATACCTTCACGAATATCCGGGATCTCCGACAGCTCCACGATTCCTTTATCAGTGGCTCTTTCCTTCAGATATTCATCTTGAACTTTCACAACTTCTTCCGCCATTTCCTTTGGCATACGGATATTCATAAGCGAACGGAGAATCCGTCTTTTCCCTTCCGTATCCTTTGGTGTTTCAAGATTCTTATATTCATTGGAATCAGCCTTGAACTCTTCCACGAGGAAATCAAGCCTCTGTTCCTGTGTAATTATCTCAGACATCAGCCGTCACCTTCTTTCCACCGTTCCTGTAGGACATGCTGTCATGCAGTTCCCACAATGCAGACAGTTTTCCTGCTTTATCACAAAGGGCACTTCATTCTGAATGATGCAGTTCTGCGGACACACCGCCACGCATGATCCGCATCCGATACAGGCATCCGTTATGAAGTAACCCTGTTCTTTCTTTTCCTCGCCACCGAATGCAAAGCTTGATCTCTCGATCGGCTTTTTCGACAGATCAAAGTATTCACCCGTACCTTCATAAATCTGGAACACCGTCAGCGCATGCATGGATTCTTCCGTCGGATAGATATCATGCATGTACGGGTTCTTCTCGAAAAGCTCCGGTATCTTCTCGTACCCAAGTTCCCTGACCTTGCCCCGGACAGATACCGCCACACTCGACATAGTATCCTCACCCTTCATTGCCGTCAGCGCCAAATACCCTCTTTTGATCAGACGGTCATAGAAGTTCTTACCCTTAGCCGTAAGAAAGTATAATCCGTTTTCGTCGCTATCCATCATATCAATTGCAGCCGTAACCGGCAGCCCTTCATCATCCACGGTAGCTACGATAGTTGTATGAATAACCTTTGAAATATAAGCCAGATAATCCACTGCTTCCATTCTTCCCGCCTTCTTTCTTAAAAGGTCTCCGAAGAAATATCTCCGGAGACCTTCACATCATTCTCAGCTGCCTGTTATGCTGTTTCGTTTAGGATCCCTTTTCTCGTGTCTTCAACAACATCTGAAAGGGTAATCTGTTTCATCTCAGCTTCCATAGCCTGCTGCACTTTCAGAAGCTTCTCATCCACTGCTTTATGAATATTTCTTCCAACCGGGCAGTTTGCATTTGGATTCTCGTGAAAATGGAAAAGTCCTTCATCGCTCACACTATCTACTGCCCTATATATATCATAGAACGTAATGTCCTCAAGCCTTTTCGCAAGGGTAATTCCACTCTTGCCCTGGCTGATATCAATAATGCCGGCTTCCTTCAGGTTGCCCATGACATTCCGGACAATAACCGGATTTGCACCTACGCTTCCGGCCAGAAAATTACTTGTCACTTTCTCATGATCCTTGAAATAATCTATGGCAGTAATAATGTGCACTGCGATTGTAAACTTGCTTGTAATCTGCATTGATCTACTCTCCTGCTTGTAATACCTGATTCTTGAAAACTTGCTTTCAAGAATACCTGATTATTGAAAACCTGTTTTCAATAATATATCTGTTTACACGAGGCTTGTCAACGCAGATGTTACAAGCTGTCAATACTACTCTCTTACTACGCTGATTCTCTGGTGAATATGATTGCCTTTTTCGATTTCATCAACCATTGCGATTGCATAGTCTGCATAGCTGATGATACTCTCTCCCTTGCTGTTAAGCGTCAGTTCTTCACCGGCAAGAATGTACTTTCCGCTTCTCTCACCATCTGCCTGGAAATCGCCTGCAGGACTGATAAATGTCCACTTCACATCATTTCTCTCACGCAACTTTGCCAGTTCTTCTCCCTGAGCCTTAGCAAGAGGAAGGAACATCGCTGGGAAATCAGGTCCTTCACATACAACTGCCGTATGCTCAGGATTTACATAGAGGCTGCCTGCACCACCCACGATCAGAAGACGGACATCCGTTCCGGAGAGGATATCACAAAGATGCTGAGAAGTCTTAACGTGACCACCAAGCTTATCCTCTTCCCATGCGCCAAAGCCATCAACAACAGCATCGAAGCCTGCCAAGTCTTCCTTTGTCAGGTCCAGAATATCTTTCTTAATATATGTGGCCGCACCGGACTTATTCTCATCTTCACGTGCGTATGCGGTTACATTAAATCCACGCTCCTGTGCTTCTTTAACAACCTTCTGTGCTACTCGACCGTTTGCTGCTACAACTGCAATCTTCATAATGGAAACCTCCTTGTTTATCTTGTAATGTTTTATGTTACAAGTGTATGTTATCACCTTGTTTAGAACTTGTCAACTATTTTATTACAACTTTCTAAAAAACGGTCAGCAGAGAAAAAGCATCTCCACTGACCGTATTCATATGCAATCAACCTTTCGTCTCTAGCCTTTTTTATTTAAAGATAATTACTAAGCGTTGGTGCGGAAAACCAAAAATAGCATTCCTAACATAATAAATTTTACCATAAAGAAACCCGAAGAGTCATCATCCTTCAGGTTCTTCAGTTTCTAATAAACGTTACTGAAAATTCTCAGTTGCATATTTTTCATATCTGCATTGTTCATACACATGCTTCCCAAGAAGTAAAACTGCCTGCTTTGGGCATGTGCTGATGCAACGATAGCACATTGCACATCGGTTCGCAGAAACAGCTTTTCCGTCTTTTAATGACAAATTTCCCATCGGGCAGTTTTTCACACACAATCCGCAGCCAATGCAGTTATCATCAATTTTCAGTTTTTTACTGTAATCGGTTGTTTTGTTATAGAACCATAACCTTTGACCAAAAAGTCCGGCCAGATGCGCCACTACGCTTAACCCTTCTCTCGGATATTTATGATTATTAATTATGCTGTCTGACATTTTTATTATTTTCTCATTCGCTTCTGCTACTATTTTTTTGTTCTCTTCAAGAGTTTTTTTCAGCATTTTGTTGTCGCATACCGCATCCGGCATTCTAACCTGTAATCCACCGATTATCATTGCCCCATACTTTTTTAACAACCTTGCTGCACAGCCGGTTCCATCGCCCGAAAATGCACCCATAGTCGTCATTAGGAACACTTTTTTCCCGTGCCATATGCCGGAATTGCAATTTATAAAATCTCTGACCATATATGGAACATTGGAAAATTGTGTCGGATAGGCAAGAATAACATCTTCATTTCCTTTAATCTTTTCTGCCGCACACTCGTCCTCAACCGGAATCATCTCCGCTTCAGGCTCCAGCTTAGAAAGCAAAACTTGCAGACAATGCTTCGTATTCCCGGTTCCGCTCATATATATTCCAATCATATTTAAACCTCCAGTGAACAAATGATTTCTTCAATTTCCTTGTCCATTCTTTTTTTATTAAACACGCCGTCAACCAGTGAAATCTGTACTATGCCCTGAACCAAAGCCCACATTGCTATGGTTTTATTTCGTATTTCTTTCCCGGAGTAGCCCGCATCTTTTTCTGACAGAATCTGCGAAGAAACACTCTCAAATAAACCAAAGGCTTTATTGGTGCTTAAATCATTATTTACGGTCGTAAACAAAAAATGGAAATAAAACGGATTTTCATGAAAAAAGAATACATATCGTTTTCCAAGTTCTACCAAAATCCTTTCCTGATGTGTGCATTTTTCCAGTGTTTCCTGTAACGCATCCGTTAAGCTGTCCGTTATATATTCACGAGTGGATTCCAAAAAGGCCTCTTTGTTTTTAAAATGTGCATACGGAGCTGCAGGACTTACACCAATTTCCTCTGCAAGCTTACGCATTGAAAGATTCTCCACGCCGCATCGGTTAATATATTCAAGCCCTTTTTCAATCAGTTCCTGCCTTAAATTACCGTGATGATAAGGTTTATTTTTCTCTGTATTCATCTTCATCTCCTATAATCTAATCACTGTTTAGATGATAGCAAACAATCTAATCACTGTCAAGATTAAGTTTTCACACAAAAATGACGATTATGTATTTCTCCTCATAATCGTCATTTGTTCCGCCAAACAGTTGTTTGTTTGTCCTGTAAGATAATTATTCTGCGGTAGTACGCAAAACCAAAATCTAATTGCGTATAAATTTCTCATCTGACGATGACATATCATCAGAAATGAATCTTTCCACCTTCATATGCAGATTGTACTTCTCACGAAGATTCATGATAGTCTTCATCATAGGTGAGGCATGGTGTTTATCTATTGCTTCCTGGTCTTCCCATGCATCGATCAAAAGAACCGTCTCGGGATCTTTCATCGGAAAGAAATACTCATATCTGACATTTCCTTCTTCAGCACGGATCTTATCCGCAATCCCGCTGCTTTCCATCTCTTCAACGAACCTGCGAGCGTTTCCGTTTTCACCTGTATAATAAAGATTAACTGTAAGCATATAAAACCCCTTCTAGTACGGAAAACCACAATCTTACTCTAAGACATCATTATACACGAATAACCATTTTTAGGAAATTACCGACAACTTCTTCCGGATTCATTTTTAGCCCGTTCGCAATCCACCATTTTACAGTTTCCACAAAACTTCCGATAATAAACTGTTCTTTAAAATCCTCCGGAACACCATAAGGCATGTGCCGAATATGTTCTTTAAAAGCATCTTCTAAATACTTTTTAAAATATCCGGTAAACATTTTCTCGCTTTCGCCATTCATGATTGCCTTTATATTCCCTGAGTGATCTTTAATGTGCCAAAGAACATGTGTAAGCTGACTTGAAATATCTTTTTCGTCTTTCGAAAAATCATGGCTTTTTTCAGGCGACAAATCATTCGAAAAAACATGTTTAAACATTTCATCACACATTTCTTCCAATAAACTGTCTTTGGTTTCGAAATGAGAATAAAAAGTGCTTCGTCCTATATTTGCTTCATCGATGATATCCTGAACCGTAACATCTTCAAATTTCTTATGTTTCAAAAGGGTTGAAAGTGCGTCAAAAATCGCTGCTCTTGTTTTCATCTGTCGTCTGTCCATAGTTTACCTTTCCGAACATTTTTCCGAAATTGTTCATTATCGTACATTTTCAAACTTCTGATTATTGTTTTGATTCCAAAAATCATTATATCATTTTATCGAACACAATGTACGATATTTTGGAGGGATTTATGAAAAAAAGAGATTTTAGATTTGATAATCGAGCTGAAAAATACGATTACGGCTTTGAAGGAAAACTCTCCCGTAAATTTTACAAACTTATTTACGATAACATTTCTCTCAAACCCGGCCAAAACTTAATTGATGTCGGCTGCGGAACAGGAACCATTTTAAAAACTCTTTCAAATATTGAAAACATAAATGGTCACGGAATAGATATTGAACCACAAATGCTTTCTGTAGCAAAAGACAAATGTCCCGATATGGATATTAGAGAATGCTCATGTGACAAGACTCCATATGACGATGATTCATTTGATGTTATGACCGCATGTATGGCATATCATCATTTCGCTGACAAGGATGCATTTATTCGCGAGGCTTCAAGAATTCTGAAATCAGGAGGAATACTCTATCTCGCCGATCCCAGATTTCCGTTTTTACCAAGAAAAATAATTAACGCCCTGGTTTACGGATTAAACGGCGAATTTAACTCATCGAAGGAAACAGTCAGTCGATTTGCAAAATACGGATTTGTTCCTGTAGACACCAAATATGACCATTACGCACAACTTATAGTTTTAAGGAAAGCATAATATTATGAAGAAAAAAGCGATCCTTTTTGCCATACTTGCTGCAGCATTCTACGCCCTCAGCACACCTTTTTCTAAAATCCTTATGACTAAGATTCCGCCTTCTTTTATGGCCGGGTTCCTGTATCTCGGTGCAGGATTTGGAATGTTCCTGCTTGGTTTGTTGCAAAGAAAAACAACTAAAGAAATACCCGTTTCAGAAAAAATAACCGGCAAAGACTTTCCGTACATTGCCGGTATGATACTTCTTGATATCATAGCGCCTGTTCTTTTGATGATTGCACTCTTAAACTCCTCTGCCGCAAACATTTCATTAATCAACAACTTTGAAATTGTTGCAACTTCTATCATTGCGCTCTTGATTTTCAAAGAAAAAATATCCGCTAGGCTATGGATAGGAATTGTGTTTATTACTATGGCATGCATCCTGCTGTCTTTCGAGTCCACCGCATCCTTCACGTTTACACGCTATTCACTTTTTGCCATTTTAGCTTGTATTGCCTGGGGATTTGAAAACAACTGCACGAGAAAACTCTCTTCAAAAGATCCTATTAAAATAGTCATTATAAAAGGAATCGGCTCCGGAACCGGAGCCGTTATCGTCGGACTGTTAACAAACGAACATTTTAAACTTACATTATATATCCTGTTTGCTCTTCTTCTGGGTTTCATTGCATACGGATTAAGCGTGTATTTCTACATCTGTGCCCAGAAAGATCTTGGTGCGGCAAAAACCAGTGCCTTCTACGCCGTTTCCCCATTCATAGGAGCTTTTATTTCTTTATTGCTCTATAAACAATTGCCAAATTCAATATTTTTTATTGCATTGATTCTTATGATTTTAGGCACGGTCTTTGCTTCAAAATAAAGTGTCTCTAGGAAGTAAAACCAAGATTTGCTTCACTACCTAATCACAATTATACCCAGGTTTCTTATACAAGATATTGTTGTCCGGAATTATTTGTGCATCCCAAACCTCTTTCTTCCAGTCTGCCTTTTCTATTTCTTTTATTGCTATAGATATACTGGATGCATCACAGCCCAAACTTTCCGTAATAGCCTTTGTTACTTCCTCTGCACATTTTTTCTTTTGTTCTTCCAGGATAACACTTGATTTCTATATGCGGCATAACAACACCTCCATCAATCCATTTCTTAAAGCATACAGACCACGCCACGAAAAAGAGTTTCCGGATAATTCGGTTTAACCCGAACGTTCTCTGCACGGACGCATTTAATTATATCATTTCCAGTCTGATATGCTTCCCATACCCTTCTGTTTTATAATGATTAGCATCCAGTAATATCTCTGTAAGACAATAAACCTTTTCAATTTCCAACTCGGTCTTAAAGCCTTCAACAAATATTTTCCGTGCCTGCAAAATTGGTATCCCTAACAACTTAGATTATTTCTTTAATACATCCTGGCTGGGTAATACTTCGGATGAGGCTATTTCTATCTCATATTTTTTATGAAAAGAATGATCTAATTCGCAAGGAGTATTCAAATCTACCCCGATGGAATATCCGCATTTTGAGCATTGCAAATATGGAGTCCCATATTCACCAAGTTTCCACCCCTTTGTATTATTCCGCAATTTTCACAAAAATCTGGTTTCGATTTGTCATTTTGAATTTGATAAACTATGCATTCTTCACAATAATTCATTTTTTATCCTCTGGTTATCCCTTAAACTCGGCTTCTATCTCTTCTATCGTCGGCAAGGATGATTTGTAATCCTCCGGAAGAAATCTGTTGATGTCGTATACAGCAATTCCCATCGGCTGACTGCTCGCCTCCAAAGCATATTGAGCTTTTACATTATCTTTTGATTTGCAGAGGATAAGTCCCAATGTCGGCCCGTCTGCTTCTCCTTTAATTTGGTGGTTCACAGCAACCATATACGTTCCGAGTTGTCCCATATCTCCGGATTGAAATTCTCCGATTTTCACCTCAACCACAAAAAAACAATGAAGTTTATAATTATAAAAGAGAAGATCAACAAAGTTCTCTGTTTTTCCAATATTAAGTTCTACCTCTCTGCCGACGTAGGCAAATCCGTTCCCCAACTCTATAAGAAATTTCTCGATATTATCCAGGAGCGCATCCTTAAGTTCTTTTTCATTGTATTTTTCTCTTATGGAAATAAAATCAAAATTGTAGGGATCCTTCGTAATCGCCTGCGCGAGCTCACCTTTTTCTTCCGGAAGGGTTATACTGAAATTGGTGATAGCCTTTCCCTGCCGTTCATATAAATCTGTATCAAGAAAATTCATAAGCACCGCTCTTGACCAGTTATTTTCAAGCGTTTTCTTCACATAAAAAAGAGCTTTCTCGGGATTTTCTTTACACTTATCAATAATCAATTTATTATGTCCCCACGGAATGCAGAATACCATTTCCAAATCGTCCCCAGACCGGGGACGATTTCCGTCAATCAATAATTCGTCCTCAACCTGGGGATGGTTCTCCGAGGCCGAAGGATACATTTCGTAAAAATAACGCATATATTTCAAATTTGTTGTCGAAAACGATTTGATATCCGGAAATACGTCCTTCAAATCCGAACTTATCGTATTATAAAAGCCCGATCCATATTTCGCTTTTTCACTCATAATCGCAATATCTCTGCCAAGTTCCCAATAAAATCGAAGCATTTCACTATTTACCTTAACTGCAGCCTTCAATTGACTATGTCTAAAACGTTTGGAAACTTCTTTTATCCAATTTCTATATTCCTCATCCGTCTTAATAAGACTACTCATATTTGTAACCTCCTTCGGCCGCAATAGCCGGAAAAACTTATGCAATTCTAATTTGTAAACTTATACTCATAAACAAATACTTCTTTGTCATTAAGCTTATTTTACCATAAACATAGGTGCCTTTCAGTAGTTATCTTACTATCGTTTATTATCAGGGTGTGTATATAAATTATTATGGAAATACTGCTATCAAGACCTGATAGCATTCTATTATAGAAAAATATTTGAGGCGGTTCTAAACTAAAGTTAAAAAGGTATAAAAACGGTATAAAACTTCCGTCTGTTTTTTTGAAACCATTGATTTTAGGGCTTTCCCGGAGATATTATATTCTATCTCATATCCTGCCCCAGCAAACAAAAAGTACCTTAGTCATGTTTTTCTTCCTTTTTTCTGTTTTCTCACACCATAAAACTATACCATAAAATCACTGTTTTGGATATATGCCGACTGTATACAAATAAGCACTAAAATTTCTTTCAAAAAATAACTTGAAATTAATTTTAAATTAACTTAGCATTTTTTTAGGACGTCCAAATCAAACATAAGAGGAGGATAAAATGAACCGGGAATCTTTACACAAATTCATAGAAATAAGCACCGGAAATGCAGGAAACATCTGCCAGATTCAAGCCATTAAAAACGGAGAAGTGATTTATAACGACACATGGCGAAGATTCAAAACCGAAGATCCTGTAAACGTGAATTCCGTAACCAAAGGCGTTATGGCATTGCTTACCGGAATTGCCGTTGATAAAGGACTCATAAAAGACGTAAATCAGAAAGTAATGGATTTCTTCCCCGACTATGAGGTTAAGCGCGGTGAGAAAACCATTTATGATGTTACGATAAAACACCTTCTGACAATGACTGCTCCCTATAAATACAAATCAGAACCCTGGACGAAGATTTGCACTTCAGATGACTGGACGAAAGCAACTCTGGATTTCTTAGGAGGACGCAACGGCATTACGGGTGAATTTAAATACGCCACTCTGGGAATACAGATTTTAGCAGGAATAATCGAGAATGCTTCAGGTGAGAAATGCATTGATTTTGCGAACAAGAATCTTTTTATTCCGCTCGGAATTCCCGAACATATCATTCACGGTGAAAGCAGTAAAGAGGACCAGTTTGATTTTTTTATGAACAAAGGGCCGAGAAAAAACGAATGGTACTCAGATCCTAAAGATACCGTAACTGCAGGCTGGGGACTCTGCGCTACCGGACAAGACCTTGCAAGACTCGGAGAGATGGTTTTGCATGAAGGCAAATACGACGGCAAACAGATTATCTCGTCAGAATGGATTATTGAAATGCTCACTCCCCGTCTTAAACTCGATAAGATGTTTGGATACATGGAGTACGGATATCTCTGGTACAAACCTTATGAAGACAAAGAAGTATTTGCTGCCATCGGTGACAGCGGAAACATAATCTACATAAACAAAGAAAAGAACGTATCTGTAGGCATTACAGGAACATTCAAGCCCAGAATCTTCGACAGAGTTGAATTCATTGAAGAAAAAGTTTTGCCGGTTATATTATAAAAAATATCGTTCCCCCAGCCACAAGGGAACGATATTTTTATGGGGTTTATAGGAGTAATTCCTTGGTTATGAAAAAACTAAATGTAATAAACGTAATCTTCTTTTCTCGGAGCAGCTTCCTTAGCTGGCTCTGCTGCATAGCCGAGAGCACAGTGTCCGATGCCTTCATAATTTCCTTCGATGCCTAACTTCTTTAAGAGTTTTTTGCCGAAGTCTGACTCGAACTCTTCTTTTGCTCTGTGAATCCAGATACTTGCTACGCCAAGGCTTTCTGCAGCGTTCATAAGGTTGCCCATTACGAGCGAGCCGTCATAAACATAAGTTCCGATATCTTTGTTTGCAAGAACGATTAATATTACAGGTGCTCCGTAGAAAGGATCGAAGTCCTGGTCCCAGCCACCGATTTTAAGGTTTTCGCGTGACAGTTCGTCTCTGGTTTCCTTGTCTGTTACTGCAATGATAATCGGGCTCTGTTTGCCCATGCCTGTAGCGGCGTATGTTCCGGCTTTGATGATTGAATCAAGGTCCTTTTTGCTGACCATGTCGGGTTTGAAGTTTCTGCAGCTTCTTCTTGATTCCAAAACCTTTAATGTGTCGTTCATGTTACCCTCCTTTATACATTAACTTTTTATTCATTTACTCTTTTAAGGCAGATATTTTCCTGCTGCCAGATAAAGCTCATACCAGTCGTGATGCGAGAGATTTACGTCTGCTGCCTTACATGCATCTTTTATGTGCTCGGGGTTCATGGTGCCGATGATAGCCTGCATCTTAGCGGGATGGCGAAGAATCCATGCAATCGCAACCGCAGTCGTATGCAGTACGGATAACCTTTGCGGCATCCTCTTTGCTTAAAGCGGGCATTCTCATGCATCCCTGAACGATAGCGGATATATTCTTAGGTCCGTTAACAACACTTATAATCTTCATGGATAATGTCCTCCTTGTCTTTTACACTCTAAGATTATAGTAAGACATTACCCATGATATTACTTCCGAATATTTGACTAAAACTGCCCCTTTTTTGACTTTATTCCTCTTTTTTCTTTTTAGGTCTTAAAAGCTGTCCGACCTTCTTATCCAATAGACTTATGCCAAATGCAACCGGTATCGATAAAGCCAAAACAACCAGTGTGAAAAGCGAAACATTTTCGATATAAAACAAAGGCTTTTTGCCCTGCTGAAGCATGTAAAATCCAAACATGTGAATGAAGATTCCGTGTACAAGGTAAAGTTCCAAAGTGAACTTTCCGAAGAATGCGAGCACTTTGTTACCGACCTTGATTTTCATGCTTAAAAGATAATACATATATGCAAAAACAAGCGTATACAAAACCTGGAAGATGCATCCGACAAGTTCCGATCTGTAGCCGTATACACCGTTGTACTGATGCTTGGAAATCATAAGATAAAGTCCGCCTGCATTGTTTCCCAAAAACCAAAGTATCGGCCAGATAATCAACGTAATTACAAGCCTTAACGCGTATAACTTTTTACATCTCGCAAATATCTTATCCTCATACTTTGCAAGGAGGATACCGAGCAAAAACATATGAGGCGTGTTAAACCACCATGTTCCGTACCGGAATACAATGCCGCAAATAATGTAAGCAAGCGTGCCTAAAGCCACTACAAGAATTCCCGCCCAGTCTTTCTTAATCAGACCAAAACCGATATAGAAAAGCAGGTACAGCAAAAGCATGCAGGGAACATACCAGATATAAGGATGCCATGTGTCGTGTCCGTTTACGGCAAACGGCGGATCGATTTTATACGGTATTTTTCTTAAGTGCATAAAATACATATATACTAGCATTGTAAGTCCCGAAGGAATCAGAATAGGGATAAATCTAACAGGAATAAATCTCTTAAAAAAATCAGGCTTAGCCTTCGCGCTTTTGTAAAGTCCGTAACCGGAACATAAGAAGAACATTGCAACCATCGGATATCCTGCGGTCACAAAAATATCAAATCCGTGTCGCACATATTTCGGATTTAACCACGTTGCGCAGGTCATATGTGAGATGTGATGAAATACGATTATTACGGCGCAGAAACCAAGGAAACACTTGGTCGTGTTAAGCGACATATTGTCTTCGTTCCACATTCCCTTTTTGCAGAATTTAACGCCGAAAAAGAGTAAAAAGCCAAGTAAAACATACCAGATTGCGATAAGCATTTTTCTATCTCCAATTAATTATTTTATCTTAAAAGTCTTAGGCGCAAACTTATAAACAAGCTTGTCCGCAATGACGAAATAAACGCCTGTAATTACGATACCCGCAACAGCGGTAATCGCATTGGGCATCGGTATAAACATAATTACGAAACACACTGCTCCGTATATAAACGCAAGATATCCGTAAAGCTTTGATTTGATCATAAAATCTCTCGAATACGGCTGTAAGATATAATAAATCGTCAGGTGCCTCAAAGAGAAAAGCGCTGTAAAAGAAGTGATTGTAACTACAACCGAAATATATTCTCCGAAGTACCTTTCTCCGCCCGTTAAAACAAGCGTTACAATAACGAAAATCATCATCAGCAAAGATACAATCATATTAAACTTAAATATCGAAAATGCTCTTAGTCTGAACATTTTCCTAAGAGACTCAGGCGTTCTGTAAAAGCCGTACACAAGCATCGACGAATCACAGCTTGCAAACATTGCTCTCGACATAAATGCGCCTGTGTTAAAAATACTGAGTATGAAGATAAAAATGCCCGGATGTTTCGAGAATAAATACCTTAAAACCGATTCACTCATAACATCTTCGCACCTGGTAATTTCATAGTATAAAAGCAGGCTCATCAGTGCTATTCCAAGCACGGTAACCGCAATCGGAATAATCTGGTTTTTCCAGAAAACAGCAGCGTGTCTTTTAAAGAAAATTTCGTTAAGATATTTGTATCCTTTTGAACCGCGTTTGCTGCCTTCGGCCTCATTTATTGTAACTTCGAAGTTCTGCCCCATCTCCTTTTTCTGCTGCTTCTTAATAAGTTCGCCTCTGACCTTGTCAGCATAAAGAGCGGTTTTATAAAGTTCGAACGGGAACTTTTTCATAAGGAAAAGTCCCGGGGCAATAGCAACAACTGATAAAAGATAAATAATCACAACCGGCAGATAGAACTTATAAAATAAGATCAGTCCGCCGCCTATACATCCGAAGAAAAATACGGCAGAAAAAATAAGCGAATTTACGATTAAGTTTCCGTCTAAAGTTACAGGAACGCCTTTTCTGTTTTTCTTTCTTCCAAGTGACTGTTTAAACGCGTAAATGCTCATCTCTGTTCCGAGCGGAGCTACTTTAAATCCTATGCCTGCAAGCGGTAAAAGAATCGCCATATACCACTTAACGCCTGCTAAAAGAGCCGCAGGAATACCGAATACCGTATATCCTAAAATTACGTTAAAGGAATCATATAAAAACCTGGCTTTAACATATTCTTTCGCATCCATATCCATGTGAAAAACAGCATATTCTCCCTCGGGCGTGTTCCTGAATATGTTGTAAATAAACATTAACCCTATGGATATAATGACAAATCCGTAGATAAAAGCCATCGGCTGATCAGGTCTTTCAAAAGCACTTACAAAGCCTGATACAAAGAACAAAAGCACAAAGAGTCCGAGCTTTCCGAAAAATGCTTTTGAAACTTCCGAAATAACCGACATAACAGTCGCTAAAAACTTTATAATCCACAGACCGTAAATCTTTTCCGGAATGTATTTTCCGATAAACGGAATATGCCTTATCGCATTCAGTATTTCGTTGATATTTACCGTATTTTCAATACTTAAAATAATTCTTAATGTATTAAGAGTCTTCTGCATCTTTAAGGGCCTCGATTATTTTAATTTTGAAATCGTCATTATCAAGATTGCTCTTATCAACCACCTCAAGCTGACCATGGTTTAAAAGAACAATTTCATCGCATAAATCTAAAGCTATATCCAGCAAGTGCGTGGAGAAAATGATTATTCTGCCTTCTTTCTGGCTTCGTAAAATATCCTTCATCTCTTCGGCAACCACAACATCCAGAGACGTCAGAGGCTCGTCTAAAAGCATAAGACGCGGAGACGCTATCATATTGATGAGCATCTGCATTTTATTTCTGGTACCGTGAGAATAATCTTTCATGAGGCGGTCTCTCGTATCCTCGGGAATTCTCACGTAATCCATGTATTCGTCGATGGGTTTTACATCTTTTATGGTCTCTGAGTGAATGTCGATAAAAAATTTGATGAACTCTCTGCCGGTTAAAAAATCGGGGACTGTGGGCGTTGATAAAACATATCCGATATCGTCCGCATCGACCTTTTCTTCTTTATCGTCTGTCTTAAAAAAGAATCTTCCGGAGTTAATCTCGGTATCGCTGTTTAAGCAGTTAAAAAGCGTGGTTTTGCCGGCTCCGTTTCGTCCGAGCAAACCGTAGATTTTTCCTTCTTCAAATGTAAAATCAACATCATTTAACACCTGATGCTTACCGTAACTTTTAGAAAGATGTGATATTACAAATTCCATTTTTTACCTCTTTTTTCCCTAAAAACAGAAGGGATTTTCTCCCTCCTGCTTTTACTTAATTATTCTTCCAAAATCTGTATTTCAAGATAATCAAACTCTACGCTCTCGATAAATGAATCCTTGTAAAACCTCGTTCTCGAATGTCTTTTGAATTCCTTTACGTTCGTGTCAAGCCATATCGGAACCGCCAGATCAAAGCCAACGCAGGCCTTTTCAAGGGCATGCATTATTTTATGCGTACGGGTATCGTCCGTGGTATCCTCTATTGTGACATCTTTTAAGAGATGATTATCTTTTATTTCTTTAACCCATAGTTTAAACATAGTTTTTCCTTATACACTTGCCTTGTAAATTGCAAGCATATCTGCCTCGTTAAGTACTCTCGCAGAGCCCATTTCACCGCCTACGCCGATTGCACACTTCTTAGCCATAAGCGCAAGCTCTTCTTCGGTAGGATTAACACCCAGTTCACGAAGGTTTGTAGGCATATTGATGCTTCTGTAGAAGTCTTCCAGAGCTTCGATACCGCGGAGAGCGATTTCTTCGTCCGTGCCTGTATTTTCAACTTCCATTACGTTAAGCGCAAATTTCTTGAATCTCGGAAGGCAGTTCTTGTATACGTATCTTGCCCAGCTGCCCCAGATTGCCGCAAGGCCTGCACCGTGAGCCACATCATAGAGTCCGCCGAGCTCGTGCTCTAATTTATGAGTCATCCAGTCGCCGCCGTCGTTTCCGCAGCCTGTAAGGCCGTTGTGTGCAAGGCTTCCTGCCCACATAACTTCTGCACGCGCTTCATAGTTTTTAGGATCGTCGCGAAGAATAACAGCATTCTTTTTAACTGTGCGTAAAAGACCCTCTGCGAGCGCATCGGTAATCTCCATATTTCCGCCCTGTGTGAAATATCTTTCCATTGTATGCATCATGATATCCGTGCATCCGCATGCTGTCTGATAATCAGGCAGAGTCATTGTAAGCTCGGGATTCATAATCGCAAATTTAGGACGTCCGAAATCAGAGCTGTAGCCTCTCTTTACGAGACCTTCTTCCTTGGTAATAACTGAGGAATCACTCATTTCGCTTCCTGTAGCGGCAATTGTTAAGATAACGCCCAAAGGAACGCATCCTTCGGCTTTTCTCTTGTAATCATAAAAGTCCCATACATCTCCTTCGTTTGCAAGGCCGTAGCCGATTGCCTTGGCTGAGTCAATGGCACTTCCGCCGCCTACCGCGAGAAGGAAATCAACATTCTCTTTTTTGCAAAGCTCAATGCCTTCGTATACTAATCCGAGATGGGGATTCGGAACCGCTCCGCCTAATGTAACATAGCTTATTCCTGCTGCATCAAGCGTATCTGTAACGCGCTTTAAAAGGCCTGAACGAACAACGCTTCCGCCGCCGTAGTGAATTAAAATCTTTGTGCCGCCAAATTCTTTTATGAGGTCTGCGACCTTGCTCTCTGTATTCTTTCCAAACACAACCTTGGTCGGTGTGAAATATTTAAAATCAAACATGTAAATTCCCTCCAATATTCATTTTCTTTTGAGGAGCGCCCGAGTACATTTTACCAAATTTTTAATTCTTTGTAACGAATTTCTCCAATCATTGTTTTATATTCAGAAAACAAATTCGGAAAGGAATGAAAAATTATGATTAAGAAAAAGACTTTTACAAAGAATTTTATGCGTGTTATGGCCGTTTCAATGGCTGTAATGACGCTTTTTGCATGTACGGGAAAAGAAGTCGCAGAGGACGATAATGAGCACCATCCTCTTTACAATTATTACACCGCGGGACCATCGATGACAATGTCTTCATGTGCTTCAATGTCAGCGGCTGCAACAACCTCAAGTGCAAGCTCCGCAAATGCTGCCAACGCTTCACCTACAGCCGTTCCGCCTTCATATCAGAAATACGGCGGAGCCGCCTTCGGATACGGCACTTATGACTTTGATGAAGAATTTAATACCGAGGAATATGACGCACTTAAAGAAAATCCTTTTAAGGACGTATCGTTATCTCCTCTTTCCACCTTCTCCGCCGATGTGGATACCGCATCATACGCAAATATAAGAAGATTCATTTATTCAAATTATATTCCCGAGACCATCCCTCAGGGCGCGGTCAGAATCGAAGAAATGGTAAATTACTTTAACTACGATTATGACGGACCCAAAAAGGGCGAACCTTTCGGAGTAAATGCAGAAATCTCCACATGTCCCTGGAATAAAGACCACCAACTTGTTCGTATCGGCCTTCAGACAGAAAAGATAGACTACAAGGCGGCTGATGATTCAAACATCGTTCTGCTCATCGATGTCTCCGGATCCATGTACAGCTACAACAAACTCCCCCTTGTTCAGGAATCTTTCTGTATGATGGTCGATAACCTTTCCAAGAAAGACAGAGTATCCATCGTAACCTATGCGAGCGGAAATGAGACGGTTCTTGAAGGCGTAAGCGGCGCAGACAAAGACACCATAAAAGAAGCAATCAACTCTCTTACCGCATATGGCGGCACAAACGGTGCAGGCGGTATTGAAGAAGCCTACAGAATCGCAAAAGAAAACTTCATAAAAGACGGAAACAACAGAGTAATCATTGCCACCGACGGTGATTTTAATCTCGGAATCACAAGCGCAAGCGAACTTTCAGAACTGATTAAAGAGAAAGCTGAAGAAGGCATTTTCTTATCTGTTTTAGGCTACGGAATGGGTAATTATTCGGACTCAAGACTCGAAACACTCGCAGATGACGGTAACGGAAATTACGCGTATATTGATTCTCCTTCAGAGGCAAAAAAAGTTCTCGTTGAAGAATTCGGCGCTAATATGGTGACCGTTGCAAAGGATGTGAAGCTTCAGGTTGAATTTAACCCTGCATATGTTAAAGAATACCGTCTTTTAGGATATGAAGACAGAATGCTTAACACTGAAGATTTTGACGATGATACAAAAGACGCAGGTGAAATCGGTGCAGGTCATTCGGTAACGGTTCTTTATGAAATCGTACCTGCCAAGAATACATTTGAAGGAGCAGGTCTTAAATATCAGACAAGTTCTCTTACTGATACAGCAAAGAACTCCGACGAATGGTTAACCCTTAAAATCCGTTACAAAGCCCCTGCAGGTGATGTTTCAAACTTACTTGAATACAGCATCGGCAAAAAAGATGTCACAAGCAATCCTTCCGATGATTTTATGTTTGCGGCGGCTGTTGCGGAATTTGGAATGATCCTTCGTAGAAGCGAATATGTGAACGGCAAAGACTTTAAACATGTAAAAAGAGTGCTTAAAACCCTGGATTTAGACGATGATTACAGGAAAGAACTGGCCGATATGGTCGAAGTTTGTATAGAAAATTCTCAGTAAATTATGAACGAGATTGTTATTTTGTTCACAATTTAATACATAATTGTTTACAAATTTAATACATTTTTGTCAAACAGTATTCATATTTACAAATTAATATAATAACTGTAATAACAAAGAGAGACACGAAACCTTTTAACAAATCATAAATTTTTTCATTTCATTTTCTACCTTCCAAACTCCTGCAAGTGGCTTGCAGGAGTTTTTAATTTGGTAATTATAAAATGGTTTCCATTCCTATCTTTTGGGGCTTTAAGCCCATGCTCTCATAAAATTTGATTGCCGTGGGATTGCATTCCCAGACATTTAAAGTGATATTGTAAAAGCCTTTTTCTTTGGCATATTCTTTAACGTGCTCATACAGCATTCTTCCGACACCCTTACCTCTTGCAGCTTCATCCACGCAGATATCGTCGATGTAAAGTGTCTTAATGTCGGTTAAAACCGCATGATTTAAAACCTGCTGGTGAATGCAGAATGCATGTCCTAACACAAGGCCGTTGTCGTCCTCGCACACAAACACAGGTCTGTTATCGTCTTTTATGATGTCTTTAAGCTGCTCGGCGTCATATTTTGTCACGGGACCTTTGAAAATGTCCGGTCTTCCGTTATGATGCACCATATCAACCTGGATAAGCAAATCAAGTATCTTTTCAATATCTTTGTTTTCTGCTCTTCTAACCTTCATTTTTAACCCCTCTTAGAAAAACTTCCATCTGCTTAGGA
This sequence comes from Lachnospiraceae bacterium, assembly GCA_017618075.1. Lineage (GTDB taxonomy): Bacteria > Bacillota > Clostridia > Lachnospirales > Lachnospiraceae > UBA3766. The sequence goes on along the minus strand of JAFZUY010000048.1, from coordinate 40,317 downwards.
AAAATCCCGGAATCACAACTATGATGAAAAAGGCCCAGCTTACAAGCGTGAATACTTTGATGAATTTAAAGCCTTTGTCGGGATATTCTCTGACATAAATTCTGTAATTAATAACCGATGCGAGCGATCCGATTAAGGATACAAGGCCCGCGGTATCTGCGCCGTAAATTAGTCCCGCAAAATTCTTCGTAAAAGGGTAAAGCACAATCGATGCGGGAACATTTGATATTATCTGGCTTAAGCCTATTGCCCACCAGTATTCGTTGCCTGCAACAGCTTTGTTTAAAACCTCCGATATCTTCGGGTTTGCCGCGATTGATGATGAGAAAACAAAGAAGCAGAGGAACGTAAAGATCAATACATAATCAACCAGTACGAAAAGCTTTATATTTACGGCCGCTATCACAATTATAACGATTGCAACGGCTATCGGCCAGTATTTTGTTCTCGTCACGATTGTAAGAATAATCATAGCGAAAAGCAAAAGATAAGCGATTTTCCTTATCTTAATCTTAGTGCTGACAGGCTCTTTTTTATCCTCTTCTATCTCGACGGTTTTGAATTCTTCTTTTACGTTCTTTCTGTATAAAACGAGCACGAATATAATTAAAAGAATGCCTGAGCCGACACAGAGAGGCGACATGTGAAGCATGAAGTGCCATACGCTGATATTCGTCTGTCCGAATAAAAATAAGTTCTGCGGGCTACCGAAAGGCATTAAAAGCGAGCCTCTGATGGCTGCGATGTTTTCCATGGAAATAACGGGTAGGATGTATTTTTCTTTGTCACCCTTTCTGAATAAAAGGATGGTAAGCGGTACAAAGATAATTAAAGATACATCGTTTGTAACAAACATCGATGTAAAGAAAACGCCGAAAATTAAGAACAGCGAAAGTGTTGCCATAGTCTTAAACTTTTTGCTGAAATTAATTACCGGCTCAAAAATATTCTCCTGTTTAAAGCCTTCGAGGACGCATAACATCATAAAAAGAGTGCCGAGCGTATGCCAGTCAATCTCTTTAATGAGCGCCTTTGTGGGAGGCGTAATAAACAAAGAAACGACGGCAGCGAGTACGGCCACCGTCAGCATTATTTCTTTTTTCAAAAATTCAAATACTTTTTTCATCTATCCTAAATCTTTCTAAAATTAACCTTTAGAATTATATCATTATCAAGGCAAATTGAAAGACTTTTTTTATTTTCTTGCGAATTCGGCACACTTTTTCACGAAATTTACGGCAAATGAAGGGTTTGACGGGAAGTATAGATGCGGGAAGCCCGCCCAGATGTTTTCGTTAGTCTTAACCGCCTCATATGTTTTGCCTGTAAAGGGCTTTGTGCAGATTACGTCGCTTCCGTTATCGTCGCAGTCGTAATAGTGGAATTCGTGGCCTTTTATTTCTTCGCCCTCATTAAGGAAATTCGTGCTTTTTTCTTTCATTGAAACATATCCGAATCTGACGGGTTTTCCTTTGTATTTAAGTTCTCCGTCAAAGATGCCTGTAGTTATGTAAACCTCTTCGTCTTTATCTTCTATGCTTTTCTGCAGATACATAAAGCCTCCGCACTCTGCGAAAACAGGCATTTTTCTCTCAAATGCACTGCGGATGGATTCAAGCATCGAAGTGTTTTTACTTAACTCCTCCAAATGAAGCTCGGGATAGCCGCCGGGAAGATACAGGCCGTCCGCATTTTCAGGAATCTTCTCATCATGAATAGGCGAAAAGAATACTAATTTTGCGCCTGCGTTTTTAAGTTCTGTTAAGTTATCCTCATAAAAGAAACAAAATGCCTCGTCTTTTGCAACAGCGATTACAGGTGATTCTGCATCTTCTTTACTTGTTTTTTCAAAAGAACAGTCTTCAATCTCTTCTGCCTGAGAAGCTATTTTTTCAAGTTCTTCGAAAGAAACATTCTTTTCAAAATAACCTGTCAGCTCTTCCAAAACCTCATCGTAATTATCCGTATCATCAGGCGTAACTAATCCCAAATGTCTGCTTGAAAAAGCACGGTCCTTCATATCCGGAATAAAACCGACTGCGGAAATTCCGCACTCTTCTTCAATCATGGGCTTTAAGATATTAAACATGGATTCGGAAGTACGGTTTAATATTATGCCTTTTATGAGGTCTTTTTTATCATAGGATTTAAAGCCGAGGATTTCGGGAATTACAGATCTTCCCATGCCTTTGGCATCAATTACAAGTATTATCGGAGTCTTTGTGACTTCAGCGAGATTGTATGATGAACCCTCGGATTTAACTCCTCCGACTCCTTCAAAAAGCCCCATAACTCCTTCAAACACGGCAAAATCAAAGCCCGAAGCATTTCTTGCAAAAAGGCTTCGCGTCTTTTCTTCACCGGTAAAAAATGTGTCCAGATTGTACGAGGGTATGCCAAGGGCATTCCTGTGGTACATCGGATCGATGTAATCGGGACCGCATTTAAAAGAAACCGTCTTTATTCCTTTGTTTTTGAGGGTTTTAAGCAGTGCGCAGGTAATTCCGGTTTTGCCCGAACCGCTCTTTGGCGCCGCTATCATAACTCTTTTAACGTTCATATTTTTACCTGAATTCAACCGTACAGATGTATACGGGGTTCTGTGCTTTCATAAGGTGGTACGAACCGACTTCATCGGACTTGCTGACCTGAAGTTGAACAATGTCGGCCTTTGCACCGAATTCTTTTAGGATGTAGCTTAATTCGCCGATTGTCTCGAGACTGATTGCATTTATAACAACTCTCATATCGGGATTAATTTCTTTTAAGGTCTGAAGGATTTCTTTAAGATTGCCTTTGCTGCCGCCTATAAATGCGTGTGTGGCTTTCTTTAAGTCCTTAAGGCCTTCGGGCGCCATTGCCTTTACGATTTCGATATTATCAAGCAGGAACTTATTTTTATTGGCTTCTATGAGCTCTAAAGCCTCGTCCTTACACTCAATCGCATAAACGGTTATGTCGTTTGAAAGAAGCGCACATTCGACCGCTACGGAGCCTGTACCGCTTCCGATGTCGTAAAGGATGCTGTCGTTCTTAAGCCCGAGCTTGCAGATGCTGACTTCCCTGATTTCTTCCTTGCTCATCGGAACTTTGCCACGGATAAATTCATCATCAGCCATTCCCGGAGCCATAGCTTTGCCATTGGCCGCCTTGTTGATGATCACGCAGGAATAGAGGCCTTCTTTTGAAAGCTCTTCGCATTCGCATGCACTTAATTTCTTTATTTCTTCATCTTCGTATGAAAGTCTGTAGCCTAAATAAATATCGCAGTCAAGTCCTGCTCCTAAAAGACACTTTCCGACTCTGTTTACATCCTTAACGCCCGATAAAAGCATAAATGTTTTTTCGTAAGGCTTAATTCTTAATGCCAGATTTGTAACTTCCTTACCGTGAAGGCTTATGATGTTTACGTCCTGAGCGCTTATTCCAAGTTTTGCGCACATATACGAAAGCGAGGAAATGCCGGGAAGAATGTCAATCTTTACATCAATGTCCGTTCTCTCACGTAAAGAAACAAGTTCTTTGAAAAGCAATGTCGCTCCGCTGTAAAATGAAGAATCTCCCGAGAAAAGAATTGCAATATTAGTCTCTTCTTTCAAATCTTCCGCATCACAAAGTGATTCGATAAAAGGTATTATCTCAGAAGCTCTGTAATAAGGGTATGCTTTTGCCGAATGTCTGATATTTTCAAGCATTCTGTCGGCTCCCATAAGAATATCTGCGTTATTGACCGCTTCGGTCACTTCATGTGTAAATGCCTGTTTCCCGCCCGGTCCGATACCGGCGAGCGAAATATTTATCGTTTTCTTAAGGTTTATCTCTGTGCCGGTGATTTTACCGATTTCTGAACATGCTTCTTTAAGGGAAATACCCTCTTCGTCCTCACAGCCTATAACAAATGCCGCTATATTTTTATTTAAAGCCGCTTCAATCTTCTCATCAAATCCGCCTGCTGCACCGCTCTGCTTGCTGACGATAACAGAAATGTTAAACTCATCAATCAAAGCCTCATTAAGAGTCTCAGAAAACGGTCCCTGCATTGCAATTACATGACGCCCTTTAATTCCGCATTCATCACAAATGGCAATGCTCTCGGCACCGGGAATTACTCTCGCATAAATTCTCTCTGCAGAAACCTCTGACACAAACTCTTTTAAATCCTTGCTTCCCGTGGTTAAAAGAATATTTCCCTCTGTATCGCATAAAGCTTTGGCGCATTCTTTCACATCAGAAAAGAAGCGTATATTTGAAGTCTCCTTGGCACATGTGTTTCTTTTAACACGGAAATAAGGCACCGAAGTCTCTTTTGCTGCTTCTTTTATGTTTGCTGTAACTTCCTTCGCGTAAGGGTGTGTGGCATCAAAAACAGCCGAAAAATCTCCCTTAACAAGGAAATCACGCATAGCCTCTTCATCCATTCTGTCGCAGTTAATTGTCAGATAAGGTGTGCTTTCAAGCACTTCCTCTCCGTACTTGGTTGCTACGCAGATTGTATGTTTAATTTTTTCTTTTGAAAGGATCTCAGAAAGCCTTCTGCCTTCAGTCGTTCCCGCGAATATCAGTATTTCCTTCAATTTTGTATCCTCTTCCGGTAATAAGTTTGCCGTTAATGATGCGGCTTTCCGAATTGCCCACAAAAACGGTCGTAAACATATCAACTTCGGTGTCTCTTAATTCTTTTAGGGTCAAAACTTTACTCTCGGTATTGTCTCTCCCTATATTTCTCACAAGCCCGCACGGTCTCTCTTCCTCAATGCTCTCAAGCAGTATGTCGCAGGCTTTTTGTAAATAATCTTTTCTTTTATGACTCGAAGGATTGTAAATTGCTATTGCAAAATCTCCCTCGGCTGCTGCCTTTAATCTCTTCTCTATCTTCTCCCAGGGTGTGAGCAGGTCGCTTAAGGAAATGATGCAGAAATCATGATTTACAGGCGCTCCTAAAACTGCCGCACCGCTAAGCGCAGCCGTAATTCCCGGAACCACTTCTATCTCAACGTCAGGGTATCTCTCACTTAATTCATACATAAGCGATGCCATTCCGTATACGCCTGCATCACCGCTGCAGATCATCGAAACTTTTTTGCCCTTCATGGCCTCTTCGAAAGCCATTTCGCATCTTTTAACTTCCTGCCTCATCGGAGTGGAAATAAGTTCTTTTGACTTAAGACTCTCGGGCAGAATATCAAGATAAACGGTATATCCGACAATGCAGTCGCTCTCAGCCAAAACCTGCTTTGCCTGAAGCGTCATAAATTCTTCTTTGCCCGGTCCCATTCCGACCACAAAAATCTTATTCATAATAATCTATCTTCCATTCCCTTCTCGCAAATGCAACCGTCACTCCGTTGCCCGCTTTCTTCCTAAAATATAGTTTTCCGCCTTCACCTGCGAGAAGAACGGCTGCTCTCTCACATATATTGTCAACGCCTGTGGTTTCTTTTACGAAATCAGACGATGAAAAATTGCCTTTTACGGCATTTAACTCATCCGCCGTAAAAGTTACAAAAGGAATTTTTAAATAGCGTGAAAGCATGTTTAAAGCTTCCTCGTCCTTTTTCAAATCAATCGACGAAATCGCATAAAGGTCACTGAATTCAATACCCTCTTCATTTAAGCATTCAGTTAAAAAGTCTATTATTTCTTCAAATTCCTTATCTTTTCTGCAGCCGATTCCAAGGATATATTCTCTCGGTCTTAAAACGATTTTGGCTCTGTTATAAGCTTTATTATCACTTATCAGAATATCCGCTTTGTTAGGTGGATACTCTGTCAGTTTTACTCCTTCGGGAAGCTTACTTTCGTCAATCTTTCCGTCGGGAGCTGATAAAAGAATCTCTTCGCCGGCTAAGATCTTGGCCGATACTTCTTTTATGCCGTCCCTGTTTTCTATAAATAGCGAATTCTTTTTTGCAAACACATCCACTGCGAATTTGCCGTTTATATCGGTTGCGGTCGTAATGACAGCCTCTGAATTTAATTCCCCTGCAATCTTTTTGGAAAGCTCGTTTGCACCGCCCATATGGCCCGAAAGTATGGGGATTACAAAGGAGGCGTTTTCATCTATTACGATTACTGGAATATCATTTAATTTATCTTTAACGAAAGGTGCAATTGCGCGTACCGCAATTCCCGCTGCACCAACAAAAATCAGTGCATCGTTTTTGTAAAAATTCTTTTTAGTCCAGTCATTTAAGCTTTCTTCTGTGGCAATAATACCTTCGGCATTTTCAGCAAAAGAGCATTTTGAATAAAGCGCTAAATTGTCATCTTTAAAAAGAGACAAAGCGCTTAGTCTTTTTAAAACCTTTATTCCGTTGTTCGTAAAACAAATAGCTGCAAGCTTCATTTATTTTTTCGCCTCACGAAACTCCGTGGAAAAATCAGCCGCATAAAGCTTTGATTTTTCATAATTTGTATGTGTCAAAACATCACCGACTAAAACCACTGCAGTCTTGGTGATGCCGTTTTTATTTGCTGTTTTTTCTAATGTGCCTACTGTACAGATAAATGATTTCTCATCGTCCCAGGTTGCCTTATAAACAAGGGCTGCAGGAGTATCTGCGGTGTATCCACCTTTTATGAGGTGAGCGCTTAACTCTTTTAGGAGGCCTGTTGAAAGATAAATTGCCATTGATGCATGATGTGATGCAAGGCTTTCTATGCTCTCGCCTTCAGGTACTTTAGTCTTTCCTTCCATACGCGTAATGATAAGCGTCTGTGACACATCAGGAAGCGTATATTCGAGGTTTAAGCTTGATGCGGCACCAAAGCATGCACTGACACCCGGACAGCTCTCATACGCGATATTAAGCTTATCGAGTTCATCCATCTGCTCTCTGACTGCGCCGTAAATGCTTGGCTCGCCGGTGTGGAGTCTGACTGTTGTTTTACCGCACTCTTCCGCAGCCTTAATTACCTCGATAATTTCTTCGAGAGTCATCAGGGCGCTATTGTGTATTTCAGCATTTTCTTTTGCATATTCAAGGAGTTCGGGATTAACTAAGGAGCCTGCATAGATAATGACATCGGCTTCTTCTAAAAGCCTCATTCCTCTTACCGTTATCAGATCTTTTGCTCCGCATCCCGCGCCTACAAAATAAACCATTTTCTCTCCCTTATTCAGAAGTAAGTCTCTTTATAAAATCCGCTGCGCCATCACTCTTTGCAAGCTCGCCAAGTTCTTTTGAGAAAAGAACACATTCGGTTTTAATCTTACCCTGCGCTCTTCTTTCAAGATTGGCACAGACTTTCTTGGCCGCATCTTCAAATACTTCGTCGCACTTACCGCATTCTTTTAAAAGTTTTCCTGCTTCTTCGGTAGTTACACAGTCTAATATTTTTTCAAGTGTTTCTACGGGAACTTTGTGCTTTATGCCGAGAGCCGTAATAATTTCCATTCTGCAGTCGGCTTCCTTTGAATGCGTATTCATGATACCGCCGGCTACTTTTATGAGCTTTCCGATATGTCCGACAAACAGGACATCTTTAAAACCAAGCTCAACAGCCATATCAACCGTAAGACCGATAAAGTTACTGCACTTAACACTCTTGTCAAGGTCGTAGCCGTATGTATCCCTCATAAAATCAAGGCCGTAATTTCCGGGCGATACAGCCACATAATCAAAGCCCAATTCTTTTCTTTGTTTGAGTTCGATTTTAATCGTATCAAGTATTGCCTGTGTGCTCATCGGCTCAACAATTCCGCTGGTGCCGATGATGGAAATTCCGCCCTCAATTCCAAGCTTCGGATTGAAGGTTTTCTTTGCAATCTCTTCGCCTTCGGGAACTGATATAACTACCTTTATGCTTTCTTTTATATCAAACAGATCGCAGACATCGAGTACTTCTTTTTCAATCATCTGTCTCGGAACGGTATTAATCGCAGCATCTCCGACAGGGCGGTCTAGTCCGGGCTTGGTGACTTTTCCGACACCCTTTCCGCCTTCGATGATTACGGATTGTTCAGCACCGTCCATAAAAGAAACAGTCGAATAAATCAGTGCTCCGTTAGTCACGTCGGGATCATCTCCGCTGTCTTTTTTAACAGCGCAGGAAACCTCTTTTTCACTCATCTTAATATCAAGGATTTCGGCGTTGTACGAAATCCCTTTCGGAGTGTCTATCGTTATACTTTTTTTCTCTTTGCCGGTTAAAAGCATGTACACTGCAGCCTTTGAAGCCGCTGCCGCACAGCTGCCGGTCGTAAAGCCGTTTCTCATAATTTTCACATCTGGTAAAGTAATGCGTTACAAATTGCGGCGGCGATATTGCTTCCGCCTTTTCTGCCTTCGTTGACTATGTACGGAATATCCGTGCTCATAATCAGTTCTTTGGATACTTCCACATTCACAAAACCTACGGGAACTCCGATGATAAAATCAGGCTTAAATTCGTCACTCTGGTACATTTCATACAGACTTACAAGAGCTGTGGGTGCGTTCCCTATTGCAAAGATTATAGGTTTGCCAATCTTTGCTGCTCGCTGCATGCTGATATACGCACGTGTCACGCCCTTTTCTTTCGCTTCTGAAGCTACATCCTCATCTGCCATAAAGCAGTGCACGGTTCCGCCGTATTTTGAGAGCGTCTTTTTGCTGATGCCTGTCAGACCCATATTGGTGTCTGTCACAATATCGGCTCCGTTTCTCAATAAGTCGCAGGCAATCTTTACAGCGTCATCAGAAAACTTAAGCGTATGCGCATAATCAAAATCAGCGCTTGTATGAATTGCGCGCTTAATCACACTTTCGTTTTCTGCAGGTAATACAATGCCCATTTTATTTAATTCTTCGCCTATAATCTCAAAACTTCTTTTCTCGATATCCGAAGGGAGAAGCCTTTCGATTTTATCAATCAGTTCCAAAGTAAATCCCTCTTTTTGTTGATTTCAATTCTCTGAATCTTTTTCATCAATTCAATTTATAAATTCTCCAGCTTTTCAATAAGCTGTTTGTTCTCTTCATGCGTACGAACCGCAATCCTGTAATAGCCTTCATCCAGGCCCTTAAAATTTGAGCAGTTTCGTAAAAGAATCTGCTGTTTTAATAATTCTTCGTCCAGCTTTCTTGTATCTTTTATGAGGATAAAATTACATGCGGAATCGTATGCCTTAATGCCCAGTCTTTTAAATTCCGATAAAAGAAAATCGCGCTCTTCTCTTAATACTTTTTTAGATGCTTCAACATAATCCTCACACTCTGTGCAGGCGCATCCTGCTGCCTGTGCGAATACGGAAATATTCCACTCGGGCAAATGCTTTTTTACCGCTTCGTTAAAGCTTAAATCAGAGCATACAAAGTATCCGAGCCTTACTCCGGGAATCGCAAATATCTTCGTAAAAGATCTGATGATGCAAAGGTTCGGATATTCATCTGCCTTACTTACAAGCGAATGATTTCCGTCCGTAAATTCGATAAAACATTCGTCTAAGATTACTCTTATGTTTTTATCCTTTGCAGCCTTTACTATTTCGATTAGCAAATCATCATCAATCAGCGCGCCGGTCGGATTATTTGGATTTGCAAGAATGATAAAATCCAAATCATCCGTCAGTGCATTTAGAAAATCTTTCGTTAATCTATAGTTATCCTCTTCCTTAAGATAATAATAAATTACGTTTTCCGCATTATCTTCAAAGGCATATTCATAACCGTAAAAGGAAGGCTCGGCGATCAGAACTTTCTTTGGCTTGTACGTATTCGCAACTGCCATAAAAAGTTCCGAAGAACCGTTTCCGAACACAAGGTTTTCTTCTTTTACGGTAAGCATTCTTGCAACTGCTTTTGTAAGGTTTTCGCAGCGGATATCCGGATATTTTTCGAGTGAATCAAACGCCTCGTTTAATGCGCTTTTTACCTTCGCAGGAATACCGCAGGGATTGATGCTGACCGAAAAATCTATATTCACTTTATTTCTGTAAACGTCTCCACCGTGGATTGTTTCGCTCAAGGTAAATTCCTCTCTAAAATCCTATTACAAAAAAGCAGATTTCCCAGACTGCAAGGAGTATCACCGTACAGATTATCATGCATAAAAACGCTGTAATATACATCAGTCTGCATGCTCTTTTTATATCTTCTCTTTCAATGCTCCTTGTCGCATCGCCTATAAACGGTTTACTGACAATTTTACCGAAGTATGAAGCATCACCCGCAAGTCTAACTCCAAGTGCGCCCGCACATACGGATTCGGTCTGCGCGGAGTTCGGGCTTGCGTGATTGAATCTGTCGCGTTTAAAGATTTCTTTCGCTCTCTTGCCGTCATAATCCTTACCGCCTATGTGCGCAGCAAAAATCATAAAATAAGCGCTTATTCTGGCAGGTATGAAATTAACAAAATCATCGAGCTTTGCAGCCGCTCTTCCGAAGTACAGATACTTATCGTTCTTGTATCCTATCATTGAATCCATTGTATTTACGGCCTTGTATAAAAAACCTAAAGCCGGTCCGCCTATCGCGGTGAAAATCATAGGAGCAATTACGCCGTCCGAAGTGTTCTCCGCAACGGTTTCTACCGCAGCTTTTACAACACCTTCTTCACTTAAGTTCTCTGTATCTCTGCCCACTATCATGGATACCGCATGCCTTGCATCTTCAAGAGTACCTGTATTTAGCGCCTTATACACTTTCATGCTCTCACTTTTAAGACTCTTTGTTGCGAGTATGAAGTAAGTAAGAATCGCTTCGACTGCGAGACCTAAATATTTGTTGAAATAAAACGACCAGAAACATAGTGCTCCGGTTATTAAAAGGGTAATAAACAAAACTGTGATTACCGTTAATAATCCAAAGAAAATCTTTGTGTCCCCAGCCTTTTTATCATCAGTCTTTCCTGAAGTTTCTTCGCAGATTGAATCGCTCTCCGCTTTGCTTTTCTTCCCTAAAAAAATCTTCTCACAAAGACTTACGAGCAGTCCGATTAATCGTACAGGATGATAGATCCAGTGCGGATCTCCTATCAGAAGATCCAGAAAAAAACCCAGTACAAATGCAATTATATGAAACAGAAGAATTGTCTTAATCATTTAACCAAATATTATCCAATCATCCTAAAAGAAACTTTCATCATCTGTCGGGAAATCTTTCTGTCACTTTCAGGGAATACGCATCTTCGGGATTTACTTCACATACAAATCCTCCGGCGTTTGCAACCATGCTTCCGAAATAACTTTCATTGGCATATTTACTTAAAACTGCCATTATAGTTCCGCCGTGAGCTGTTATCGCAACATTAGAAAATACCCTTCCGCATTCTTTGTATTCGCTTAGTTTTTGAAGCATACATTCAAAACCTCTGCCAACACGAATGGAATAATCTTCCCTGCTTTCACCGCCGGGAAAAGGCAGATTTCCGTCCGATTCTATCCACGCTTTGTATTCGGGCGTATCTTTTAATTCCTCATGAGTTTTTCCTTCGAAATCTCCGAAATCCATCTCATCAAATTCAGGCATAATTATTTTTTCAACACCCGGATAGATTATTTCCGAGGTGTGTTTTGCCCTTTTCTTAGGCGATACAAACACGATATCCGCATCGGGATATATGCCGGATTCTTTTCGGGCAGTAACAAGCTTTATGCCTGCCTCACTTAAATCCTCGTCGTTTCTTCTGCCACAGTATTTGCGTCCTTCATTGGCGGGCGTTAAACCGTGTCGAACGAATATCAGTTTTATTTTATCTTCTGCGCTATTCCGCATACGACTCTCTCCACTTCTTCCGCATCAGCAGCCAGCTTAACCTGTATACGTCCGGTTCTTTCTCTGTAAACTCTCTCAAACGGATCCATCGGAACGATACCGTTACCAATTTCGTCGCAGATAATAATGCAGTCCGGATTTTTCTTAACGAACGAAGAAATTTCCTCCTCAGGTCTGCCACCCTCTTTTATGCGCTTTCTTATCCACTTGTGAAGGCTTGAGACAATGATTGTTCCGGTAAGCTTTTCTGCTTCTTCATTTGTCGGAATTGTACTGTCAAATATATGGTCTTCTGAAACACTATATTTTGTAACCGCGTAATTAAATTTCCCCTGTGCGTAACCGCCAATAATAAGTTTCATAGTTTCACCTAAAATAGAAATTCATTCTCCCCAAAATAACTATCATAATCGCTAAAACAACCAGCGCATTTCTCTCTGTGATAAGCAAAAGATATCCCGCAGTATCACCCGTGATTCCGCCGAATTCTTTTTTGGTTTTAAAGTAGTAATAAACGATTGTCAGAACTGTCGTTAACATTATTCCCAGAGCAAAAATCGGATTAACAAAAAACATTCCGACGATGCATAAAACCGCTTCCAAAAGCGTAATAATCTGCACTGCAATCTTCGATGAATTCTTTGCAAAAAGATTAAGCGTTCCTTCCTTTGCGCTCCTAAAAGAAATAGCGCAGAATCCGCTCACACATCTTGATAAAACAAATACTATGCAAAGCGTTAAAACACTTTCAAATCCGTTTACGAAAGATACTGCTCCTAAGAAAATAAGTCCGTAAAGCGCAAGCATAATAACCGAAAATGCACCGATGTGCGGATCTTTTAAAATCTCAAGTTTTTTCTCTCTTTCACGATACGAATGAAACGCATCCATTGTATCCATAAAACCGTCCACATGAATGCCGCCAGTAACAATAATGGGTATTGCAGCAACGACCAAAATTTTGCAGATTTCCGGTACGTTTTCAAGGTATCTGCAAAGCGCGTACCAGCCGAATATTAAACCACCGATAACTACTCCGACCAAAGGGAAAAAGACGAACACATATTTCATGTCTTCTTCCTTCCACTCGGTCCTCGGTACGGGGATTTTTGAGTACATCGATAATGCAATTAAAAATGATTTGATAAGCCGCATTATTTTATCCTTAAAGGTATTCCCACAACCACTTCGTAAACTTCATCCGCAAGCGTTGCCAGATACGCATTTATCTCGCCTAACGCATCCATGTAGGAAAGCGTAATTTCATCATAATCTGAGTCCGATTCGAAAACATTGTTTGTAACAACCACAAGATTTTCAGTGCCTTCAGCTAACTTTGAAATACCGTCCTTAACCTTCTTTACGGTATCTTCTCTGCCGATAATTTCTCCGTCGAAAAACATTTCGTTGGCAACAAGATTTGAAACGCATTCAAGCAGTGCGTTTTTTGAATCAGCCATTTCGTCTAGAGCCTTCTTAACGTCGACCTGACGCTCAATAGTCGTAAAGCCTTTTTCTTTGCGCATCTCTCTGTGCTTTTCGACTCTCTCAATGTTTTCCTCATCGTCGCCGACCAGCATTGTGGCGATATAGTATTTACTTTTTCCCTCGCTCAAACGACAGATCGTGTCTTCCGCATACTGCGATTTTCCGCATGCGCTGCCGCCGTAAACTAATGTAATCATTTTCCCACCAATACTATTTTGATAAACGTATGTAATTCTCTACTTCAATCTCCGAAAACCTCGCCGCGTTGTTATATACACAGAGTGCATCTCCTAAAAGAGACAACATCATCACAGCACCCGTTCCTTCGCCAAGAGCCATATCTCCATCGATTACGGCCTTTAATCCAAGTGCATCAGAGATCATTTCCGATGCAGGCTCTTTCCCCTTGTGCGAGAGAATCAGATAGTCCTTAACGCCCGGGCAAATCTTCTCAGCCACAAGTCCTGCGGTCATAGTAATCACACCGTCCAGAACCACAGGAACACCGTACATTGCTCCGCCTAAACAAACACCTGTCAAAGCTGCAATATCAAAGCCTCCGACGGTTGAAAGAATCGTAAAAGCATTTGCAGTTTTAAGTGAATATTTTTCAATCGATTCTCTGATGATTCGCTTCTTGTTAAAGAACTTATCATCATCAAGTCCCGCGCCTCGGCCTGTGAGTTTATCTGTTTCATCGCCTTCAAATATCGCAGAACAAACCGCCGCACTGGTCGTTGTATTTCCTATGCCCATCTCACCCGTAAGGATAATGTCGTAGTTTTTATCACGATATTCCTTAACAAGATTTATTCCGAGATTAATCGCCTTAAGCGTTTCCTCCTCGCTCATTGCAGGCTCTATATAAAAGTCTTTCGTACCCTTATTTATCTTTGCATTTATGATGCCTTCAGGCTCTTCGTCACTGTCGATTCCGACATCGTAGACAAACATATCAATGCCGTTCTTTTTCGCCATTACAGCGACCGATGATTTGCCTTTAAGCATGTTCTTTGCAACCGACAAAGTAACCGAAGAATCGCTCTGGCTCACACCTTCTTTTACGATGCCGTTGTCGGAACACATTATAAGCAGAGCCTTTTTATCAAGCTTTACATCTTCGCTTTTCTGAATGGTTCCAATCCTGCAGATTAAGTCTTCAAAATCGCCCATTCCGTCCAAAGGTTTGGCGACATCGTCCCAGTGTGCTTTTATCTTTGCTCGAATGCTTTCATCCAAAGCAGCAATCTTATATTCAGTTAAGTCTTGCTTCGTTAAGCATTCCATAAATCTTCTCCATGTCGAGATGTTCTCTTAAAATATCCGCCATGCGGTCGTACTCTTTTTCCTTAAAAGAAGCATAATCCATCAGATTATCATCACTGATTTCGACACCCTTTTTATCAGCCAAAGTTTTAATAACCGTCTCCGCAATTTCTTTTTTGTCAAAGATACCGTGAATGTAGGTTCCGTAGATATTTCCGTTGCAGATAATGTCCGAAGAATTTCCGCTTGTCTCACCCACATGTATCTCATAGCCTTCAAATTCGAGTCCTGAAAGGCCTGATAAAACACCGCCGATTTCATTTAAAAACCCGGTTTTCTGCGTTCTGGTTTTTTCGCTCTTTAAAACAGTTTTGATATCAAGGAGTCCGAGGCCGTTTATGCTGCCGCCTTCTTCGATTTTGTCTGGATCGTCAATTGATTTACCAAGCATCTGGAAACCGCCGCAGATACCGAATACAGGCGCTTTCTCAGCGCACTTTTTAACCATTGCTTCAATACCGTTCTGGCGCATCCATTTAAGATCGCCGATGGTATTTTTGCTGCCGGGCAAAATTATCATATCCGCGCTTTCAAGTTCTTCGGGTGATGTAACGTATCTTAACGAAACCGAAGAATTCTGCTCAAATACATTAAAGTCCGTGAAGTTAGAAATCCTCGGGAAACGAACGATTGCAATATCAATCACGCCATGTTTTTTATTGTCAAATCTGTCGGATAAACTGTCTTCATCCTCAAGCCTTACATTCATGTAGGGAAGCACGCCCGCTACAGGAATTTTGCCCTTTTCTTCGAGCATATCGATGCCCGGATCAAGTATGGTTTTATCCCCGCGAAACTTATTTATGATAAGGCCCTTTATGCGGTCTTTTTCTTTATCTTCAAGAAGCATTATTGTTCCGAGAAGCTGCGCAAAGACACCGCCTCTGTCGATATCTCCTACTAATAAAACTGGCGCATCAACTATCTCGGCCATGCCCATATTTACGATATCGTTTTCTTTTAAGTTTATTTCCGCAGGACTTCCTGCGCCTTCGATTACGATAATGTCTGCGATTTTTTCAAGCTCTTTGAATGCTTCTTTTATGCAGGGAACGAGTTGTTTTTTATACGCAAAATATTCTCTCGCGCTCATCTGTCCTAAGACTTCGCCGTTTACGATTACCTGCGAACCGATTGAATCCGTGGGTTTTAAAAGGATTGGATTCATGCAAACTTTGGGCTTAATGCCTGCAGCCTCTGCCTGCATTACCTGAGCGCGACCCATCTCAAGCCCTTCATCCGTGATGTACGAATTAAGCGCCATATTCTGTGACTTAAAGGGAGCCACGCGATATCCGTCCAGTTTAAAGATTCTGCAAAGTCCTGCCACGAGGAAGCTTTTTCCTACCCCCGACATGGTACCCTGCACCATGATTACTTTTGCCATAATATTCTTTCAGTCCAGTTAACTAGAAAAGTTTTATATTCTTCTCTTCTGCGTACTTGTTTATATCTTCCGCAACATCAAATAAATCGCGGATATACTCTTCGGTAAACACTTCTTCGGGCGTTCCGAATTTATCTACCGTATCGCCCTTTAAGCAAAGGATTCGATCAGATATTTTCTGTGCGATATCAAGCTCGTGAACCGACATGATTACAGTCAGTTTCTTATCTTCCTTCATCTTCTCAAGGATGCTTAAAAACTCGAGCTTATGTCTTATATCAAGGAATGATGTGGGCTCATCAAGAAGCACGATTTCAGGCTCCTGGCAGAGTGCTCTTGCAAGCATGATTCGCTGTCTCTGACCGTCGCTTATTTTCTTAAAATCTTTCTCGCGAAGCTCTTCGACTTTTACGAGCTTCATTGTATTTTCGACTATCTCTTTATCCTTCGCGGAAAGCAATCCGAAATATCCCGTGTAAGGGTATCTGCCGGTTGCAACCACATCATAGCAGTTCATCATTTCGCCTTTTATGCGGTCTGTAAAAAGAATTGCAACCTTTTTTGAAAGCTCGCTGCCTGACATTTCAGACAACTTAAAATCTTCCAGATATACACATCCTTCAATCGGATCAAGTTGTCTTGCAAGGTTCTTTAGTAGCGTTGATTTTCCGGCGCCGTTCGGTCCGATAATCGTTATGATTTCGCCCTTTTTAATCGCGATGTTTATATCTTTTATGAGGGGCTTTCCGTTATAACCGATAGTCAGTTTTTCAGTTTTGATAATATCCGTCATGACTGCCCCCTTTCTTTCCTGTTAAGAAGAATGATGATTACAATCGGCGCTCCGAATACCGCGGTTACAGTGCTTATATTAAGTTCCGTCGGTGCAAACAGGTTTCTTGCGAGCAGATCGCAGAATAAGCAGAACAGACTTCCGCCCAAGAAACTCGCGGGTATTAAAAGAAGCGGTTTGCTTGAATTAAACAATTTTTTAATAAGGTGGGGCGCTGCTATTCCGACGAAGGAAATAGGTCCCGCAAACGCAACGATGCATGCTGAAAGAAGGCTTGATAAAAGTACGATAAATACTCTTAAAACCTTAACATTTACGCCCATGCCTTTAGCGAAGGATTCGCCGAGATTGTATGCATCAAGGGGTTTTGATAAAAGAAATACAAGTAATAAAGAAGCGGCAATTACAACCGCCATAACTTTTACGTTGTCCCATGTCATGCCTGAAAACGAACCGCGCGACCAGTTGTGAAGATTAACTATATCTGCGTCCGATGCGAATGTAACGACAAGTTCGGTTATCGCAGAGCAGATATATCCGATCATTACGCCGCAGACGATGAGGCGCGCCATCGAATCGATTCTTCTGGTCATTAAAAGAACAAATCCCATACAGAGCATTGCGCCGACAAATGCTGCCAATATAAGTGTTATACTGCTTGCTTTAAGGGATCTTGATAAAAGAAATACCATTGCAAGAGCCACGCACATTTTAGCGCCCGATGATATACCGAGCACGAACGGACCTGCAATGGGATTGTGGAAAAATGTCTGTAAAAGATATCCGGAAAGTGCCAGTGCACCTCCTAAAATAAATACTGCAACGGTTCTGGGCAGTCTTATGTTCCAGATAATTGTATTGATTGTTTCGTCTATTGTACGGCCGCTTAAAGCTGATAAAACGTCCTTGACGGAGATTTTTACGCTGCCTATGCACACATTAAGCACAAAGAAAACACAGATGCCCAAAACAAGCACCGCAAAAGCAATTATGTACCTGAATGTTCTCTTTTTGCCCATAAGTTACCTGAATTTACTCCAGTCTGTATAGATAATTCAAACCGTCATATTTCTCGTTAAATACCTTGTTCAAATCCTCTGTCATATACGCCGTTGAAAGCGACTGCTGATACATATCATGCGTAGTGCACCAGACATTGCCTTCCTTTGTGGCTTTAAAATCCTTAATCAAATCACATTTCGCATACAAATCCTCAAGCGTATCCACACTCTGGTCTATCGAGGAATTGTAGATGATGATGTCCGCATCCTTCGCAGTTTTGTAAAACTCTTCTATCTGCATATTGACGGTAGTCTTCGCTGAAGAATCGTCATCAAGATAATCGTATATATATTCTCCACCTGCTATTTCAATCATTTTCGGAATATAGTCGGAGGATTTTTTTACCTGTACGAGATTGTTCGAAGTAATGTAAAAGAATGCTACAGTCTTGCCTGTATTCTCGCCTTCTTTTATCTCATCTACAATCTTTTTTTCCTCATCAAAAATGGCCTTCGCTTCATCCTCTTTTCCAAGGAGAGCACCATAAAACTTAATCCACTCAACTCTTCCCAAAGGATGTTCTTCATAGCTTGAATAATCGATGATGTAAGGGATGTTAAAAACCTTTAACTGATCAAGTACATCGGGCGAGTGATAAATCATTGTGTTTTCAATAACCAGATCACAGCCGCCTGCAACAATCAGTTCGTAATCGGGTTTGCTGTATTTTCCGGCGTAAACGATTTTGCCTTCGTTCATTGCATCCGCTGCTTCTTTTATGTACCAGTCGTCAGCCTCTTTGCCCGAAAATTTTATATTATCAAGCGCATTGATTCCGACGAACATATCCATCGAAGATGAGGATACAAGGTAAATGTTTTCAATCGGTCTTTTGATGATTGTTACGTCTTCGCCGACTTCAATACTCTTTCCTTCGGGAACGATTAAATATTTTGAATCATCCTCTTTTACGGTCAGTAAAACATATCCCTCTTCGTAATAATCTACCGTAAAAACTTTGGCGTATTCGGTCTCTAAGGAATGCGAATATTTAAGACCGTAAAAATCTTTATCAGACTCTTCTGAAAACTCTTTTGAACCGATGTTTTCAATCGGCACAAAGTCCGAAAAATCCGAAGAAGGACTGTCGCACCCTGCAAAGAGCGCCAGTCCTGTCATTAGAATTCCTGATAAAAAAATTATGCTAAATTTTTTAAGCATTTTTCGCCTCTTATTCAACCTCTTTCATTGTATCAGAATGAAAGATAAGAGTATACTCTATTTCGTGCGGTTTGCTCATCGCAACAGTGTCCGCAATAACCTCTAAGGGCTCATCAAAATTCGCTACGGGAATTTCGAAAATGGAGTTTTCTCCCTCGGGATTTACAGGTAAATATTTTTCCTCGCCAACCAACATGTAATCGTAGTTGGGTGAGCTCCATTCAACAAGCACTACCTGACTTCCGTCGTCACTTGTTTTAATCTGTGCGGGAGAAGTAATTGTAGCCTTTCCCGAACCGCCTTCAAGGCTTACTTCTATCGTATAATCACCCTCAGAAACGGAAACTGTTTCGGCATCTGAATTGCCGCTTTCGTCATCACCCTTTAATACAGGATTTGAAACAGAAACCTTGTGGTCGTACCAGACACCTTTTTTTCCGATAAGGGCAACATCAAATTCATCATCTAGATAAGGAACAGGAATGTCAAATCCGTGAACATCTTCCGTAGTTCCGTCATTATAATCAATCGTGTCTATTGTGGGTTCAAGTAAAACAGCGCCATCTTTTTGCGCATCTTCAGCGAGTCCGTAGTAAAGATTCTGAATTGTTTTTGAAGGAAGTGAAATGTGAATGGTCATCTTACCGTCTTTTACGGTAAGTTCTCCCTTGCCGTCAAGCATTTCATTTACATGAAACATTGTGCTGTCTGTATCAAAATCAGCAATATAAACACCGTCTTCAAGTTCGCATTCAGTTTCTTCGGGTTTTGAAACCTCGGGTTCCGTTATTTCAATTTCCTCAACCGAACCTTTTTCGTCTTTTATTTCATTTTCGACGGAAACTTCTGTTTCGTCATCTAAATTAATCATTTCAGGTGCGCCTTTAATATCGCATCCTGCAAGAAGTGCTATCGAGGTAATAATACCTGCCAGATAAAGTAAAGTTTTTTTCATTTCATATTCTCCGTTTTATATCTTTTATGATAAAAATTTTAATATTATTCCCCCGAAATAAGAAAAAATCGGCGGAAATTAAATTAAATCGTGATTTAACTTCCGCCGAGAATCGTTTTATTTAAGGACGTCCTTAGTATGAGCTACATAGAGCTTCTGAATTTCTTCAATTCTTCCCAGACCGGAAATCTGAGTGTCGATTTTGTCGAATTTTCCTGATGCGTTAAACATTGAAAGCCATGAATCTTCGTCTTCACCGGCCATATCATTGTTTGCATGATCGCCTGCAACTACCATAAGAGGTCTTAAAACTACTGTCTTGTAACCTGCTTCCGCTACCGCATCGATTACATTTTCACAAGCTGTCTCTTCAGGCTCGCCTTCAACAGTACCGATGAATACATTGTCATAGCCGAGTTCCTGCATCTGTGTCTGCATCTGGCTGTAGGAAACCTTAGCCTCGTGAGCTGTACCGTGTCCCATAAGAACAAGTGCAACGCCTGCTTCCTGCATAGCTTTAATGCTGTCAAATCCGGCATCCTTAGCAGCTGCATCAGCTACAGCGATAGCTACAGCCTTCTTGTCGGCATTGATTACTGTTGCATCGCTTCCTACTTCACCGAGAAGAGGTTCAGCAACTGCAACACTTTCAAACTTGTCTTCATAATTTGCAAGTGCATCCATAAGTTCATCGTATTCAGCACCGTGCATAAGGTGTGTGGGCTGAATTACAAGGTTCTTAACACCGTTATTTACAGCTCTTTCAAGAGCCTGGTCAACGTTATCTATAAACTCATTATCTCTTGCCTGTACATGGTTAATAATAATCTGAGCTGTGAATGCTCTTCTTACCGACCAGTCAGGATATGCTTCCTGAAGTGCATCTTCGATACCCTTGATATCTTCTGCTCTGGACTCGTTGAAAGATGTACCAAAGCTTACTACAAGGATTTCGTTCTCACCGATTTCATCAGCATTTCTTGCATCATCCAATTTTGCATCTCCTGTGTCTCTTCCAAAGTAATCGGGATCTGCTTCTTCACCTTCAACGAGCTCTTTCTGCTCATCTGTAAGTGCGTCCCAAGCCTTCTTGGCAGCTTCACACTGTGCGTCTGTATCTGCTGTTCTTTCCTGAACATAGATAGCATCGATAAGTGCGGCAACTTCATCAGCTTTCACCTGATCAATTTCCTCCTGAGTGGGCTCTTCAGTCTCTAATCCTTCTCCGGAAAAAGCATTAAGCATATCTTCCGTAGCTTTGTTGAGATCTTCACCTATTGCTTCTGTCTCTTTTTCAAGGTTCTCCTTGGTTTCCTCAATCTGCTGCTCTGTTTCTTTAATGATTGAGTTTGTTAAAGAACAACCTGAAAAAAGTAAAGAAACTGCAGTCACAGCAGAAAGTACTGCTAAAAATTTTCTTCTCATTTTGCCTCCTTTGAACAATAAGTTCTAATGTATTTAACCCCTAAATACAAAATAAAACCTCTATCGAGTCGATAAAGGTCTGCAAAAAAGAACATGAGAAAATCCGGGTAATTACTCACCCTTGTCCTTTTCGTACAACCAGTTACTCGTGGCTCGGGGAAAACCCCGCGTACAGCGAAAGGCAGGTCTCCCGACTCATACATCAACACCTATGCCGCCTTCCCGCGTTACCAGTGGCATATTGGCATAAACTCCGTAATCACGGTGACGAGTTCGCACAGGACTCTCACCTGTTTCCCTTTTCACCAAAGCCGACCAAAGTCGCTTTGACACCTTCCGTTTCATATTCAATTCGCCCTATTCTACCACAATACAGGGCTTTTTGCAATAAAAAACGGCAGCCTTAAACTGCCGTTTTAATGCTTTTATGATTAATTATTTGATAACCTTTATCCAGCCTTCGGGAGCTTCGATTTCGCATCTTTGAATGCCTGTAAGTGTATCGTAAATCTTCTTGGTGTAGGGACCCATTTCTTCCATGCCTGCAGGGAAGCAGATTTCTTTGCCGTGGTCGTTAATCTTGCCAACGGGTGAAACAACTGCTGCAGTACCGCAAAGACCGCATTCTGCGAAGTCTTTAACTTCATCGAAGAATACTTCTCTGTGCTCAACCTTCATGCCAAGATAATGCTCTGCTACGTAGCAGATACTTCTTCTGGTGATTGAAGGAAGGATTGAATCTGACTTAGGTGTTACAAGTGTACCATCCTTTGTAACGAAGATGAAGTTTGCACCGCCTGTCTCTTCAACTTTGGTTCTTGTCTCGGGATCGAGATACATATTCTCTGCAAATCCTTCTCTGTGAGCAACCTGGATTGCATGAAGGCTCATTGCATAGTTAAGACCTGCTTTGATATGGCCTGTTCCGTGAGGTGCGGCTCTGTCAAAGTCAGAAACCTTAATTGTGATAGGCTTTGCACCACCCTTGAAGTAAGGACCTACGGGTGTTACAAGAATTCTGAACTCATATTCGTCAGCGGGCTTAACTCCGATAACAGGATTTGAGCCGAACATAAAAGGTCTTAAGTAAAGACTTGCGCCTGTTCCGTAAGGAGGAACGAAATCCTTGTTGGCTGCGATAACTTTTTCGCAAGCTTCTACGAATTTATCCTTGGGGAAAGGAGGCATTTCAAGTCTTAATGCAGAATCATACATTCTTTCTGCGTTCATGTCAGGTCTGAAGCAAACGATGTTGCCATCCTTTGTGTAGTAAGCCTTAAGGCCTTCGAAACATGACTGCGAATACTGAAATACGCAAGCACATTCGTTTAGTACTATATTTGAATCGGTGACGAGCGCGCCGTCATCCCACTTTCCGTCTTTAAACTTTGAAACATATCGATAAGCACATTCGATATATCCAAAACCGAGTTCTTCCCATTTGATAGTTTTAGGATCGATCATTTTACTATCTCCTTTCATATATTAAAATTTTCTATTCATTATACACTTTAATAATAAAATGTAAATCCTTAATTTAAATATTATTCTTCAGCCTTTTTATCGTCGTCTTTTCCTTCCTCGGGCTTGGGTAAAGGTTTGCCGTCCGGAGTCTGTAACACTGCTGAGTCGTCGATGTCTTCGGGCTTAACTCCGAGGAACACTCTCTTTATCTCATTTACAGTATCTTTGTTGACGTAGCAGCCGAGAGAATATTCTTTGGAAATGTTGATGCCTACATCGAAAATATCGGTGAATTTTTCGAGTTTCTGTGAGAAAGCAGACCACTCTTCATCATACATTCCGCGAAGTCTCTTCATATCAGTGAAAAGAAATACAAGATTTCTTGTGTTCTTTCCGACCATAATGGGGAAACGAAGTCTCTTTAATTCCATACCGTTGGCATCTTTTAAATCCTCAGGTACTTCTTCGTTGTTAACCGCCTCGCCTTCTTCAACAACCTTTGCGGGAATAACGAAATCAGCCTTCATGGCTTCAGTTGCAAAGAATCTGTAGTAAATCTTTGCCACCATCTTTTCCGCATCTGTTGTAGGATTGGCAATCTGGCTTCTTAAAAGCATCCATCTTACAAGATTGGGATTGGTAACGGGTATTTCACTCTTCTTCATACCGAAGTAGTTGGGCTTCGGAATGATATTTTCAGCGCCGATTGCGCAGACTTCAAAGTTAACTCTCATTCCCATTGCACCGTTTAAATAAAACGCGTCAAAGAGGAAATCCTTTATGCCTGTACCGTTCTCGCCGTTTTCAATCTTTTTAATTTCAAACAAATCTGAAGGAAAATGCTTTTCGCCCATTTCCTTGTAAGGCTTTGAGAAAATATGAATTTCAGGGGGTGAACATACATAATCGTCTTTGAATTTGTTTGTTCTTGAAAACATATAAGGCTCGCCTGTACGCTTGCTCATTACTACATAAATTTCGTCTGCAGCAAGAACCTTTTTACCCAAAGAACGTGAGATAACGCTGATTTTTCTCCTAAAATCGTTAATCTCTTCCTTGGTAAAGCCGCCTTCTTTTTTCTCATGAAGCTTTATGAATATTCTCCAGCTTTCCGCACAGTCCGTGATACTCATGATTGAAAGCTCGGTCTCGTAGATTTCGAGATCTCTTCTTCCTACATATGAATCACCGATGGCTGTTACATATGCTATATGAATTTCTTCTTCTGTTGCATTTTCACTGTGGATGACAGAACCGGGCTTGATGTTCTCGGATAAACCGTCGCGGATTCTGACCGCAACAAAACAATCGGTTGCTTCCGTGGCTTCCTTGCCTTCGATTTCGAGAGCAACGACGCTTGATACTACAAGCTCGTCATCATCGTCACCGTAGTTGGTGATGAAGATCTTGTCACCTCTTTTAAGAGTTCCTTTTACCCTGCCCACAACAGCAACGTCGGTGGCGGAGTTTTTAAGTTCAAACTTATCAAGAACTCCGTAAACAAATTTGTTTTCGTTAGTGGTTTCGCTCATTACTACCTCTGTTTATTCCTTTTTATCTTTTTTTGAACCACCCTTAAGAATGAGATTTGTGATAATACCAAGTATAAGTGCACAAGCAACCTCAGTGATGGTTACCTTTCCGAAGCTAACGGAAAGTCCGCCGATACCTGCGATAAGGATTACAGATACGGTGAAGAGATTTCTGTTGTCTTCAAGATCGGATTTCTGAATCATCTTAAGACCGGATACTGCGATGAAACCGTAGAGAGCTACACATACACCACCCATTACACAGTTGGGGATGGTTGCAAGGAATGTTACGAACGGAGCCACGAATGATGCGATGATAGCCATGCATGCTGTGCAAAGAATCGTGATAACCGAAGCGTTTCCTGAAATAGCTACGCAGCCGATTGACTCGCCGTATGTTGTGTTGGGACATCCGCCGAAGAATGCACCAACCATTGAACCAACACCGTCGCCAAGAAGGGTATTGTGAAGGCCCGGCTCTTTAAGTAAATCTTTCTCGATGATGGAAGAAAGGTTTTTATGATCTGCAATATGTTCAGCAAATACTACGAATGCTACGGGAACATATGCCATGAATATCTTAACAATGTAAGCACCCATGCTGCCGACTTCGCCATAGTTGTAAGCGCCGCCGAAGAATGCTTTTACGAATGTGAAATCAGGATACCACTGCATGTTTGCGAATGCTGAAAAATCGATAATCTTAAGTTCGTCAACACCCTGTGCAAAACCGATGAGTGTAAATACAGCTGCGATTGCATAACCTGCTACGATACCGATGATGAAAGGAATCATCTTCATCATTTTCTTGCCGTATACTGAGCAGAGCATTGTAACGAAGAGTGTGATGAGACCGCAAACAAGGCATACATAAGTAGATGCGCACTGATTGCCTTCTGCATCAAATACCTTACCTGTGAATAAATCGCCTACTGCATTTCCTGCAAGTGAAAGTCCGATGATTGCTACCGTAGGTCCGATAACAACTGCGGGCATAAGTTTGTTGATCCATTCAACACCTACCAGTTTAACGATGATAGCTATAACAACATATACAAGTCCGGCAAATGCTGCACCGAGGATAAGACCTAAATATCCGAGTGACATTGATACGCCGCCTGCAAATGCTGCGAACATTGATCCTAAAAATGCGAATGAAGATCCTAAGAACACGGGGCTCTTAAATCTTGTAAATAAAAGATAAATAAGTGTACCTACGCCTGCGCCGAAAAGTGCAGCCGAAGGTGACATGTCGTTGCCGATAATCGCAGGAACCGCAATTGTTGCAGCAAGAATAGCAAGTAACTGCTGAAGTGCGAAAATCAATACCTGTCCGAATTTTGGTTTGTCGTTAACCTGATAAGCTAATTTCATGGTGTACCCCCTGTTTAAAATATTTTATTACATTCTGCCGTGGCAGTTTTTGTACTTTTTACCCGATCCGCAAGGGCAGGGAGAGTTAGGATAAATCTTGTCTTCCGTTCTTCTCTTGGGTCCTCTGACAACTGTGTCGTCCTTGTTGGTACCGGTTGCCTGAGCAACCTGCTCACGTTCAAGTTTCTTTTCAACAACCACATGCATCATCATGAATACTGTCTGTTCCTTGATGGCTTCGGTCATTGCATCGAACATGTCAAAACCGGTCATTCTGTATTCAACCTTGGGATCCTTCTGAGCATAGGCAACCATTCCGATACCCTGCTTTAACTGTTCCATATCATCGATATGATTCATCCATTTCTGGTCGATAGCTTTTAAAAGTACAATACGTTCGGTCTCACGCGCAACTTCGGGATCGGGGAACTGAGCTTCCTTTTCCTCGTAAAGTTTAACAGCTTCTTCTTTTAACATCTGCTTAAGCGTGTTTTTCTTAAGACCCTTAACTTTTTCGGGAGTAATCGGTTCTACGGGAACAACTGCGCGAAGGGCCATGTTGAGTTCGTTGAGATCCCAGTCTTCCCATGAAGAATCTTCACCGAGTGAAGAATCAACTGCATTTTCTACAACATCGATAACCCATTTGTAAATGGTGTCTCTCATGCTGTCGCCGTTAAGCACGCGGTTTCTTTCGGCATAGATGATTTCTCTCTGATCGTTGTTAACCTGGTCATATTCGAGAAGTGATTTTCTGATACCGAAGTTGTTGTTCTCTATTCTCTTCTGTGCGTTTTCTACCGCACGTGAAAGCATCTTGTGTGAGATTTCCTGATCTTCCGGAACACCGAGGGAGTTAAAGATACCCATCAGTCTGTCTGATGCGAAAAGTCTCATTAAGTCATCTTCAAGTGAAATGAAGAATTTGGATGAACCGGGGTCACCCTGACGTCCTGAACGACCTCTCAACTGGTTGTCGATACGTCTTGATTCGTGACGCTCCGTACCGATAATTCTAAGGCCTCCGAGTTCGGGTACACCTTCGCCTAATTTTATATCGGTACCACGGCCTGCCATGTTGGTTGCGATTGTAACCGCACCCTTCTGACCTGCTTCGGCAACTATCTGAGCTTCCATTTCATGGAACTTAGCGTTCAATACTTTATGCTGAATGCCACGTCTCTGAAGTCTTCTGGAAAGTTCTTCCGATGCTTCGATGGTAATTGTACCTACGAGCACGGGCTGGCCTTTCTTATGGCATTCCTCAACTTCATGACAGATGGCATTAAGTTTTCCGTTCTTGGTTTTGTAAACCGCATCGTTCTCATCGATTCTGATAACGGGAACGTTGGTCGGAATTTCGATAACGTCCATTCCGTAAATCTCACGGAATTCCTTCTCTTCTGTAAGAGCGGTACCGGTCATGCCGGCTTTCTTTTTAAATTTATTAAAGAAGTTCTGGAATGTAATGGTTGCTAAAGTCTTTGACTCTCTCTTAACCTTTACGTGTTCCTTTGCTTCAATAGCCTGATGTAAACCGTCTGAATAACGACGTCCGGGCATAAGACGTCCGGTAAAGCTGTCTACGATAACAATCTGATCGTCTTTTACAACGTAGTCCTGATCGCGGAACATAAGGTTGTGAGCACGAAGTGCAAGGATTACATTGTGCTGAATTTCAATATTTTCGGGATCTGCAAGGTTTTCAATCTTGAAGAACTGCTCAACCTTCTTAACACCTTCTGCGGTAAGATTGACTGCCTTGTCTTTTTCGTTAACGATGAAGTCGCCTGTTTCTTCCTGCTCAATACCGAGAATCATATCCATCTTGGACTGTTCCTCAAGATCGGCACCACGCTTCATCTGTCTTGCAAGGTAATCGGCTGCTTCGTAAAGTTTGGTTGATTTGCCGGACTGACCCGAAATAATAAGAGGAGTTCTTGCTTCATCGATTAAAACCGAGTCGGCCTCATCGATGATGGCGAAGTTAAGTTCTCTTAAAACAAGCTGTTCCTTATATACAACCATGTTGTCACGAAGGTAATCGAAACCGATTTCATTGTTCGTAACATAAGTAATATCGCAAGCATACTGCTCACGTCTTTCATCGCTTTCCATGCTGTTTAATACACAGCCGGTCGTAAGACCCAAGAATGCATGTATCTGACCCATTAAGGTCGCGTCACGCTTTGCAAGGTAATCGTTGACGGTGATGATGTTGACACCTTTTCCTTCGAGTGCGTTAAGATATGAAGGAAGTACTGCAACGAGTGTTTTACCTTCACCTGTTTTCATTTCGGCCACACGACCCTGATGAAGAATAATACCGCCGATAAGCTGAACCCTGAAGGGATATAATCCGATGGCTCTGACAGCAGCTTCTCTTACAACCGCAAATGCCTCCACGAGGAGATCATCCAGTGTCTCTCCGTCTGCCAGACGCTTTTTGAATTCGTCGGTCTTGGCACGGAGCTGTTCGTCGCTTAATTCCTTCATCTGAGGCGCTAAAGCTTCGATGGCATCTACCTTGTCATTTATTCTTTTAATTTCTCTCTCTGAGTGTGTTCCAAATATCTTGTCTGTAATCTTCATATTTATCCTCTAAAAAACTCCAAAACTATAATATTTTCTCACAAAATGGGCTTTCTTTCAAGTATTTTGTATATATAAGGCTTGAAACGGCTTGTTTAAGGGATGTCCGGAGTTTTATGTAAATTAATCGTAAAAAAGCTGCCGGTTTTTATCATAAAAGACACGCTTTTCCTAATGTATCGTGAATTTCCTTAAGAAAGAGGTCGCAACTCTGTAGGGAAGAGGTCTTAAAGCCTTGTTCGCTTCTTTTAACTTTTCCCTGATGGCTATATGCTGAGGGCAGTGCTTTTCACAGAGGCCGCAACCGACGCAAAGTGTCGCAAATCCGGGCTTTTCTCTCATACCGATGTTTCTTGCATACTCGAATCTGCCTTCGGACTTGGATTCTGAGTACATTTTGTTGTAGCAGAGGAAGGTTGCGGGAATATCTACGCCGTGAGGACAGGGCATGCAGTAAGCGCAGCCTGTACAGCCAACTTTTTCCTTTTCGCCGATGATTCGCTTGATTTCCTCATATACCTTATAGTCGTCTTCAGTCAGCGCTCCCGCTTTAACATCACTTGCAATACGGGCGTTCTCTTCGACCATTTCAAGCGAGTTCATACCTGATAAAACACATGTTACTTCAGGCTGATTCCAGAGCCATCTTAAGCCCCATTCTGCGCTTGACCAGCCGTGGGCATTGTTTTTTATGAGCTTTTTGGCAGCATCGGGTAAAAGATTTACAAGCTTTCCGCCGCGAAGAGGCTCCATAATGACTACAGGAATGCCCTTTGCGGCTGCTGCCTCTAAGCCTCTTCTTCCTGCCTGAGTGTGCTCGTCGACATAGTTGTACTGAATCTGACAGAAATCCCAGTCATAGGAATCCAGTATTTTTATGAACATATCCGTGTCGCCGTGGTATGAGAAACCGATGTTTCTGATGGCGCCGGATTTCTTTTTGTTTTCAATCCACTCGAGGATGCCTAATTCTTTTAAGTTATCCCAGTTTTTAATGTCGGTAAACATATGCATCAGATAGTAGTCGATGTAATCTGTCTGAAGCCTGCGAAGTTCCTCGTTGAAGTATTTATCTATCTGGTCTGCTTTTTTTATGAGGTACTGAGGAAGCTTGGTTGCGATATTTACCTTGTCACGGCAGTTGTTGTTTGCAAGGATTTTGCCGAGGCACTCTTCCGATCCGCCGTATGCGTATGCGGTGTCGTAATAGTTAATTCCGAGCTCGATACCTCGTAAAACTTCCTTCTCGGCCTTCTCAAAATCGATGGCTCCGCCCTTCTTCGTAAAACGCATACAGCCGTAGCCTATGAGTGATATCGGTTTGCCGTTTTTATCATTTCTGTACTGCATATATTCTCTCCCATAAATTCACAAAAAGACCGAAGCGTTACGCAACGGTCCAAACAGTGTCAGTCTTCTTTTTCCATGGAATTTGAAAGGGCTTCATAAAATCCGGGGAATTTTTTTGCGATTGAAATAAAGGTGCCGTTCGTATCAAGGAAGCAGTGCTCGCTCGCGCCCTTGCAGACAACCTTTCCTTCTTCGTTTTTCATCACGTAATTGATTCTGACTTTTACGTTTTTAAGCTCTTCAATGGAGGTCTCAACCGAAATAGTCTCGGCAAATGTCGTACCTGCGACATATTTACACTCGATGCTCGTCACGGGAGAAATTATTCCGTTTTCCTCGAGTATCGTATAGCTCCAGCCGATTTTCTCCATAAAATCAACTCTGGCCTCTTCCATCCATCTGATGTAGTTGGAATGGTGAGTCACACCCATTTTGTCTGTTTCGTAGTATTGTATTTTGTGTTTCCAGATTTCCATGTTTTCTCTCTTTTCATTTTCTCTCAGTTATTTTATCACAACCCACTCATTTTTTATATAGAAAAAATGGACAAACTATAATATAATTACTTCATAATGGTGTATTCCAAAAAATAACATATAAAGGGGTGACAAAATGTATAACGACAGTAAAATCTGGATTGCAAAATCAGGTGACGAAAAAGTATTCGTATCTCCTAAAATGGCCTGCCGTCACGGTATGATCGCCGGTGCTACAGGTACAGGTAAAACCGTTACATTAAAGGTGCTCGCAGAGTCCTTTTCAGAGTGCGGCGTTCCCGTATTTTTAGCCGATGTTAAGGGCGATCTCGCGGGAATGT
The DNA here is from genome assembly GCA_017618075.1 of Lachnospiraceae bacterium. GTDB lineage: Bacteria > Bacillota > Clostridia > Lachnospirales > Lachnospiraceae > UBA3766. Next base: position 9,895 of record JAFZUY010000048.1, on the reverse strand, counting down.
GTAATCCCGGCATTGAAACAGAAGATATGAAAGGCAGAATAGAAAGATTCGGTCTGGCTGAAGAAGGCTTTAAATTCCAATCATACCCCACAACTTTCTGGGATGTTTACGGTGAAAAAGGATTGCCTCTACGTACCACAATCAGTGAAATGGGTCCGCTTCTTTTAGCAAGAATTCTCGGACTTAACGAAGTTCAGAGCGATATTTTAACAGTTATCTTTAAGATTGCCGACGACAACGGCCTTCTTTTAATCGATACAAAGGACCTTCGTTCCATGCTTACATTCGTGGGCGAGAACGCATCGGACTTTTCACTTACATACGGAAATATTACAAAACAGTCTCTCGGCTCAATCATCCGTGCCGTAATCGCGCTTGAAAGTGAAGGCGGAGATTTATTCTTCGGCGAACCCGCGCTTAACATCCGCGACTGGATCGGCTGTGATTTTACGGGCAAAGGCAACATTCAGGTGCTCGACTGCCAGAAGCTTATCAATAATCCTACAATGTATTCGACATTCCTTCTCTGGATGCTCTCGGAACTTTACGAAACACTTCCCGAAGCAGGCGATCTTGAGAAGCCCAGAATCGTGTTCTTCTTCGATGAAGCACATATGCTCTTTGATTCCGCATCAAAGGTATTGCTTGACAAGATTGAACAGATCGTAAAACTCATCCGTTCAAAGGGTGTCGGTATCTTCTTTATTACACAGAATCCCAAGGATATCCCTAACGGCGTATTAAGCCAGCTCGGTACCAAGATCCAGCATGCTCTTCGTGCTTACACACCTACAGAGCTTAAGGATGCAAAGGCTGCTTGTATGTCCTTCAGAGAAAATCCCGAATTCGATACATTTGAAACACTCACCTCTCTCGGTATTGGCGAAGCACTCGTATCCGTTCTCGATGAACAGGCTGTTCCCACAATCGTTAAGAAGTGTAACATCCTGCCTCCTTCAAGCCAGATGGGCGCAATCGACGACAACGTAAGAGATTCGTCAATTAAGGCTAATATGCTCTATGTAAAATACATCGAGACAGTTGACAGAGATTCGGCTTACGAATTCCTTCAGAGAAAGGCCATCACTGATGAAGAAGCAAGAGTAAAGGCTGCAGAAGAAGCCGCTGCCGAAAAGCAGAGACTCAAAGAAGAAGCTGAGGCTCAGAAGGCTGCTGAAAAGGCTGCTATCGCTGAGCAGAAAGCACTTGAGAAACAGGCTCTCGCTGAGCAGAAGGCTGCAGAGAAAGCTGCACTTGCTGAACAGAAGGCTGCTCAGAAAAAGATCGATGACAGAAACAAAGCCATCAAGAGCGCAAGCAAGTCAGTTGCAAGCTCCGTAACCGGTACAGTAGGCCGTGAAGCAGGCAAGGCACTCGGCGGCGCCGTAGGCGGCAAGTTCGGCAAGACCCTCGGCGGAAATGTCGGCGCATCCCTCGGCCGTGGCGTAATCGGAACGCTGTTTAAGCTGAAATAAGTTGTAATTAATGAATGATATTCCAGCACCGCGAAGCTGCTACATGCTCGCGGTGCTTTTCTTTTGTTTTGCGCGTAGTTTTCCGGCTTGGGCTTCTCTTTTCTACGCGCGTTTGAGTATTCTCTTGCTTTTTGCGCGTAGTTTTCCGGCTCGGACGCCTCTTTTCTACGCGCGTTTGAGACTTCTCTTGCTTTTTGCGCGTAGTTTTCCGGCTCGGACGCCTCTTTTCTACGCGCGTTTGAGGTTTCTCTCGCTTTTTGCGCGTAGTTTTCCGGCTCAGACTTCTCTTTTCTACGCGCGTTTGAGGTTTCTCTTGCTTTTTGCGCGTTGTTTTCCGGCTTGGGCTTCTCTTTTCTACGCGCGTTTATGACTTCTCTTGCTTTTTGCGCGTAAAAAAAGAAGAGGCAATAAACCTCTTCTTTTTTGATGTAAAAGTATGAACTAAAAAGTGCTCTATTCTATCTGAGTACGAAGAAAATAACTGCAAGGCAGATTGCCAAAAGAACAACGCCGATGATGATTGCAAGAGGTGAAAACTTGTGAGATTTCTTTTCCTCTGTGTTTTCTTCGCTGGCGGATTTTCTTTCCTCAAGAATGCCTGACTTGTGAAGGATTGTTGAAATGGGCTTGTAGATGATTAATGTCAGCGCCATGTTGATACTTGCTTTTATGAGGTTGAAAGGAAGGAAAATTACAGGAAGAGCGACTAATACATCAGCTCTGCTTGTATCGGGCATATAGATAGGTACAATAAGCAAATTCCAGAGCATCATTGAAGCTGTCATACAAATAACGCCAGATGCAAGTCCTACTACAGCAAATGGAAGTGTTTTCTTCTTGCGATAAATTAACGCTGCAGGAAGAACAAAACATATGCTTGCTATGGCATTCATTACAAACCCCCAAATTCCAGTAGAACTAACTGTAATCATTTCTAAGAAACATACAAGAATGATAACAATTAAACTCTCCAAAGGTCCGAAAAGAAAACCGGCAATTACAAAGAAAACATCCTTTGCATCATATGAAAGGAATGGTGCTGCGGGCATAAGAGGTATTCTGATAAATACCATCAAAACATATGCGATTGCAGCAAGCATGGCAAGTGTGGTGAGTTTTTTGACTGAAAATTTCATTTAAAATTCCTCGCTTTCTGAGTATGGATTTTAGTAAATAAGGAATCTTCATTTTTACACTAAAAAAGGCTCCGCAAAAATAACGGAGCCTGCAATAACAATCTTAATTGCATCTTCTATCATCCAGACTTTACTGTCGGTCTCGGAATTGCACCGAATCGGCCGCCGAAGCGGTTCGCGGACTGTTACCGCCGGTAGGGAATTACACCCGACCCCGAAGATTCTTTATTCAAACGATATCATAATATCGCCTTTACGGATTGTCAAGTTATATTTTGGGCATTTGATTTAATCAAACATCGGTATTTTAGCATCAAGGGAATTATAAATAATAATTGACACTTTTACAGTCTATTTAGCGGGTGCGCCGCAGACAGGGCAGAATTTGCCGGAAACCGAAGCTCCGCAGGAAGGACACTTCTTGGAGCCGGCTACAGGAACGTAATCTGTAGAGCGGTTAATCTGCTTGTCCTTAGGCCAGGTGATTGTGTATGCAAGCTTGATTTCTTCAGATGATTTACCTGCAACCTCAACTTCCCAGTCGATAACACCGTTTTCTTCGTTGATTACGCCGCCACTAAGCTCTGTTGCGTCAACGGTAATGGTTTTATCCGTCGAAACGGGAATAGTGTCTTTTATGAGCACTTTGATGCTTTCTGAAGACTTGTTGGTAATCTTGACGGCGTATTCGTGAGACTTCTTTTTCTGGTTCTTAAGGAATACGTCCTGAGTCTTGCAGGGAAGCTCTTTTCTGATGACGTTAAGTCTCTCATCCTGGCCGAGCGAAAGTATGAAGGTTTCTTCCTCGCTGTCGGGATTAACGTATACGTTGCCTGCAAATACTTCCTTAAGGTAAATGGCTGCGTTCGCTGCGGGAAGAGGCCAGTCTGCCGATGTGATTGTAGCCGTTAAGAAGCTTGTATCCTTTACGCAGGGAATGCAGAGCGAATTGTATTTTGCATCAACCTTAAAGCTCTGAAGATTAGCAATATTTCCATCCGTATCGCTTAACAAATCTCTTAAATCAGGCAGTTCGAATGCAGTCATTGTTTCTTCTTCGGAAACGGTTGCCTGAGCGGTCTGCATCATAGCCATATTCATCATATTCATGCCCATCATGGGAGAAGCCGCTGCTGCTGCCATCATCTGACCGCCGCCAACCATTGCCATATCCATCATTGCGCCCTTGCCTCTGGCTCTTTCTACAGGCGGTTCGTAGATGGAAAGTTTTACGCTCGGAAGACTAGGAATGCTCTGTGATGCGGAAGGATTACCCGTGTAAAGCGTAACCTTAACCTGCTTCCAGTCTTCGCCCGAACTCTGCATGATTTTGGCTTTCATATATACGTCCAGCGGATTTCCTTCGCCCGTAAAACGTACTTCGTACTTAGGCTCCCAGCTGCCTGAGTTTTCCTGGTACTGCAGGATAAAAGGATATTCGCCCTCTTTCTCGCATTCAAGTTCAACCATGATTAAAGGCTTCTCTTCTTCAGCCTCGGCATCTTTTAATTTTTCGCTTACTTTTTCTTTTTCGTCGATTAATTTATTGATGGTTTCGCGAAGGCCGAAAAGCTTCTCGGGAAGGCTCTCTAAATACTTTTCCTGATCTTCCACCGATATGTCTTTTCTGGATGAAAAATCGCCGTTCTTTTTTCTTAATTCAATCAGCATGGAATAAGTCTCAACATTGTAGTTAAGCTCGCTTAATTCCTTTGCAATTTTCTCGGATTCAAGATCTTCGCCGGTTTCTTCATAACTTACAACCTGAATGTTCACTGCATGAATTTCCGTCGGGAATTTAACCGAAAAACTGTCGTTTTTCGCAGACTTGCTCATGCCCTGAATAAAGATTATGCTGCGTCCCGCAGGGAGTGAAACCGAGCCCACACGTGTGACGGATACGCTGTTTCTGTAAACAGATACTTCTGTTGCTTTAGATTTTACTACCATAGTGTTAACCCCTCTTCATAAAAGATACATTTATTTTAACACATATTGGACATTTTTTCCTGATAATTCTTAAGCTCTTCAGTCATTTTATCGGCCGTTCTTAAATCAATGAGCCAGCCGAAAAAAGTCACCAGAATGTAGATAATTACAACACTTATCGCCACTCCGATTATTTTAGGAGCCGCGCCCGGAACGTTTATGTATCTTCCGAACATAAAACCGACAATGATTGCGACAACCAAAAACATTTGTATTACTTCACGGACGATAGTCTGCCCTATTGTCAGTTCTTTGCGCGAAAACATTACAAGTCCGGGCAAGGTGCCTAAAAATCCGTAGATCAACGGATATACAAAAACTTCATATCCGAATTTCACTTCGGGTTCAAGCATACAGCCAAGCACCAATATAGCAACATTTATGAGTGTTACGCATATGAAAAAATTTCCAAGACATGTTTTTAAGTGTTCTTTCATAACGAACCTCCTTTTAATTTCTCTCTGACATCAGGAACGTATTTACGTGAAATAATCACCTGTTCGTTATTCGTTAAAACGCAGGAAAATCTTCCGTTTAAATACGGTTTAATATGATTGATTTTCATTAAGTTTACAACGACGGATTTCGAAATTCTCATAAAATTTCTGCCCGACAAAACTTCCTCAAATTCATACAGACGCCTGCCTGATTCGAAGCAGTCTTTTTCCGTGTAAATGAATGTCCGCTCGTCCACCGCCTCGATGTAGAGAATGTCGGGAAGTGCAATGCTGTACTGCCGGTCATCCTTGGTTCCCTTTAAAATCCCTTCGCGGGATTTAATGAAACGAACAATCTCATCGACGTGTTCGTCATGTTTGTGACACCCGATCTCTATATATTCTTTTTCGGTTTCACCAATCTTTTTAACAGTTATTTCCATACGTGCCTCAATAATATTCTTTTACTGTGAAGTCACCTTCCCCTTTAAGATAACACTCGTAAAATCTCAGCACAATACCATTTAACGAATCAATCATTTCACCGCTGTCAACCGTTCCTGTTCCGAGCTTCTTAGCCAGAAAAGGTGAGAAAAGCGGAAGGTCCGTAAAGTTCATATGATCGCTGTTTTGAAAGTAAGTATTAAATGCTGTATCTGCGTTTTTTATGATGACATTGTTGGAGTAAACATATCCGATTCTCTCTGCTTCAACAGCGTCTGCATGATGTTCCTCGCTCTGAAAATTTAAAAGAGGCGTATGATAGGGTTCTTCATTAATGACGACCTCTTCGCCGTTTATCCCGATGTTTTCGCCGAGCATTGTGCCGTCCAGATCTATTACTGCGGAAATGTCTTCTCTTCTGCCGCAGGTTACCGCTGTGGCGCCGCCTAATGAATGGCCCATAAGTCCGATTTTAGCAGAGTCAATAAGGCTTACGGCTTTTAAAACTCCGGCTTTCTGTTCTTCGTCTATATACCATTTATCGGTATTTCCGGCCTTAAGAGAATCGATTGCAAAGTTCATATCCGCAATACGAAGCTTCATCCATTCGGATGTTATATTATAAGCTTCCGCTTCGGAAATATCGCTTGATCCGATATTCATTGAATCGCTTAAAAATTGCCTATCTGCGATGATTGTTTTGCCCGTCGAATCGTGCGTGAAAATCGAGTGATAAGGATGCTCGATGCTTGCTACCACAAAGCCGTTGCTTGCCAGTTCCATATATGTCGAAGTATTGCTCTGATAATATCCGAATGCGCCGTGACTGAAGATTACCAAAGGCATCTTTTCATCTGCTCCTTCGGGATAATAGAAATGTACAGGAACTTCCCTAAAAGAACCGTCGTCCTCGAACTCTTCCACTCTGGATGTATCTATAAGAATTGCATTTGCCTCTGCAACCGTGTAAGGTCCGGTCACTGCGCGTCCCCGGTAATCTGTTATTATGTATTTCCTAAACAGAAAAACAGCAAGAGCAACAATTGCTATAAGCACTGCAATTATTGATACTTTTATGATGAAGCGTTTTTTATTCAGGGGTTTTTTCGAAAATAAAGCTGCCATATTTATCACCTCTTTTGCTTTTGTTGAGGTGATTATATGACAGCCTTAAATGTCGTTCAATATTGGTCAGGATAAGATGCATTTACGGGCGGTAAGATGCATGAAAAACTCATAAAATCCACCTTATTCTTTGTTCTTCTCCAGTGCCATTTCCACGATAAACAGATAGATAATTGCGTTCTCCCAGATGAAAACCGTATTGTTGAGAAAACTCACCTTTGCAATTACAAGGAGCGCAATAAACAGTATTGAATAGACGATTGCAATTATACCGAATATTCTTTGCGCAATGTCTAATGGTTTTATGAGCATCCATACAAATGTGACTGCTCCACTGTACATTAAAGTGTGGGCAATTATATGATGTATATTCGAAACCGTATTGTTCCAGTCTCTGTTCATCGGGCAGACGGCGCATCCGAATACACAGGCAAATGCCAGAATATACAGTATTTTTTTGAATACGCTCATCTTAATTTTTATTACATGTATTGAGGCCAGGACCGCCATGCTTCCCGCAACGATTACGTACATAAAAGCAGTCCACCGGCGAAGGCCTATATAATGGGAAATCGTCAAATCAAGTTCAAACCGATGCAGGTTGATTGCCCAGGCACTTAGCACGACAATCAATGCATTAAGCGTATATAAAAGAAATATAGCATAAACAAGTTTATTCTTTTCCAGTAGTTTATTCATCTCCACATATCCCCTTTTCTCTCGACATAATTATTATACACAAAGAGTTTTCACCCCTTCTATATAATTAATTGCAGGAAGTGGAGATTTTACTCAGAAAATATTAAATTTTTTTTCGTAGGAGAGAAAAATGACACTAAACCCCCGTCCCCCAGCGTCATTTTGCCTCGTTTGACCGATCGGCAATCTTCGAATTTATGTACTTAATATCCTTTTTTACTATGAAACTGTCAATAAAATACGCCAATACAAGAACTACACCAACATAGATAAATGCCATCCAGAAATTGCTCGGATAAAACCAGCCAACTATAAAACCATAGAGCATAACTATGCCTGTTATCGCAAAATACTTAATGATATAACTCACTACTATTGATAAGTTTACAAATTCATCAAACAGGAAATTTGCAACCGCAATGATAAATGCCAGTCCAAACAGCTTTAAAACCAGACCAATCTCATCAGTGATTCCTGACCATATTATTGAAATCGAAAAAACAGAAAGGATCATCAATGCTGCCAATATACAGGTATCTTTTAGAATCTTCTTCATACTCTTCCTTTCTGGAAAAACCTTTTTATATCCTTCAAATACTTTCTTGAAACAATAAGCATCTCATCGTTATCAAGCACCGCTTCAAGACGGCTGTTCTTTAACTGCCTGATTTCTTTTAAATGATTCGTATTCATTATGCATGTTCTTGATATCCTGACCAAATCGGTATCTGCAGTCATTGCTTCAACCTCTGCCATAGAAGAATCGAGGCGGTACACTTCTTTTATGGTGTAAATGAAGAGTTTTCGTTCAACGTTTTCGATATAATAAACCTCTGAAAGTCCAATCTTCACCTGACGTTCGTCTATACTTGCAGAAAAATTTACATCCATGCTGCTGATCTTACGTACCAGTGTTGAAACGGATTCATTGTATTCCGGATATTCAATTGTGACGGTCAGTGGTTTTTCTTTTACCTGTCTTGTTATGATTTCCATTTTTATTTCCTAAAAAAAGTTTTACAGTAGCTCCTAAAATATCTGCTGCGATGGTAAGTAACCCTCCCGTGAGGCTCCAGGGCGCCCAGATAAAGGCAATTTCCTTCATTCCTGCTCCGAATATTATCGGAAACAGTATAAGCACTAATGTAAGAAGAGGTATCAGTATCACATCAAATGCAATGAGCACAGGTTTCTTCTTAATGGCGAGTATGATAGGGAAAATGAGCACTCCTATTATTGTCACAAGAACAAAGATTTTATCAAATATCGTCCATATATCTCCGCTTAATCCATTCGGAGACTTTCCGGATACAATATCCAAAATGCTGTTACATAAACTGTCCGTGGTAGCTGCTACATTCAGATTGCTAATAACGCAGACACCTGTCTGATTCTTTTCATCAAATACAATCCTTGAAGAATAATTTGGTGTGCCTCCGGAGTGTCCCATTACGCCATCTGCGAAAAGTTCCCAACCGGAATAATAATCGCCTTCTTCTTTCAATCGGTCCCCGGTCTTTGACAGTGCTTCTTTAAAATCCTCAGGTACGTTGCCTTTAGTCCATATTTCAATCCAACGCCCCATATCCTCTGCATTGGAATAAAAATATCCTGCGGGTATGCTTGCTTCTTTTACGGGAATCTTAAATTCTAACGCATGACGGTATCCAAGTCTTGTGCCTTCAATAATCCCATCACCGTCGGGCTTTCCCACAAAAGTATTCTTTAATCCAAGCGGGATAAGTATCTCTGTTTCCATATATTCCCGATAAGTTCGGCCTGAAACCGTTTCTATAATTAAGCCCAGCAGGTTATAATTCACATTTGAATAAGCATACTCCGTTCCCGGCATAAAGCTTAGCTCACGACCGGAGATGCTGTCTGCCCATTCAGAGAGTGTCATTGCTTCCGTGGCACTCGGATAGTCTTTTTCGATATTTGTGTATCCGCTTTTCTGTTCAAGCAGATTTCTTACGGTGATGTCAACCCTTTTAGACTCATAAAAAGCCTCAAATCCTTCAATATAGTCAGATACAGATGCATCTTCATTCACAAGTCCTTCACATATCAGCTTTTGAATCGCCAGACCGGTAAAAGCCTTAGTCATGGAACCTATCTGATAAAGACCCTCACTATCACCGTAATATGATATTTCATCGTTATCAAAGACGACAACGCTTACGCTTTCGCACTTTGTTTCCCGCTGATACTGTTTAATAACGCTCTCAATATCATTTCCGCCTGCAGCCCATAAATTGTTCTGTAAGCAAAGCGTTATGGCAAAGATAATAATCAGACTCAAGACGGTTTTTCGTTTGTTCATATATTTCGTCCCTCCTAAAAGAGATACTAAAGGAAGGACGACCTCTTTTCCATACTTTGCTACAGATAATGCAAATATGACTACACTTAATGCATTTAATTATATCATAAAAAAGAACTCAGGTTTTTGAACTGCACCCCGAATGTTAGACAAAAACATTCGGGGTGTTTTTATGTCTAAATATACTTTTGAAGAAAAATGTGAAGCCGTTCAGCGTGTTTTGGATGGAATGTCTATAAGAGATAGCGCTCGAATTATGGGAGTTGA